>NZ_JBVIRI010000014.1:0-187543 GCF_055576225.1 Streptomyces sp. NPDC033845
CAGGGGGGACCCTGTGGGAGAGTAGGACGCCGCCGAACAATCATTGTGGGGAAGCCCCGCACCTTAAATGGTGCGGGGCTTTTCTGCGTTTACGGGCCGGAACGGCAGCAACGGCAGCAACGGCAGCAACGGCAGCAGGGAACAGGGGGCCGGTGCCCTCCCTTTCCCTGCTGCATGCGGTTGTCAGAGGCGGCCGGCGGCCTTCAGGGCGAGATAGGCGTCCGCGAGTGCCGGAGCCAGGGAGTCAGGGGTCGCGTCGACCACCGTCACCCCGTGCCGCGACAGCTCGTCCGCGGTGCGGCGGCGCTGGGTCTGGGACTGGGTGGCGGCCGCGGCCTCGTACACCGCGTCCACCGAACCCCGGGACGCCGCCATCTCCGCCACCCGGGGATCCGCCACCGAAGCCAGCAGAACCGTGTGGCGCTGGGTCAGACGAGGCAGGAGCGGCAGCAGGCCCTGTTCGACGGGGGCGGCGTCCAGACTCGTCAGAAGGACCACCAGGGACCTGCGAGGGGCGTTCCGGAGGACGGTCGACACCAGGGTGCGGGCGTCCGTCTCCACCAGTTCCGGTTCCAGCGGTGCCATCGCGTTCACGAAGGCGGCCAGCACCTCTCCCGCCGGACGGCCCTGCACCTGGGCGCGGGTGCGCCGGTCATGGGCCAGTAGGTCCACCCGGTCACCGGCTCTGGTGGCCAGGGCCGTCAGGAGCAGGGCGGCGTCCATCGCGGCGTCCAGCCGGGGCGCGTCCCCCACCCGGCCGGCCGAGGTGCGGCCGGTGTCCAGGCAGATCAGGATGTGCCGGTCGCGTTCCGGGCGCCAGGTGCGGACGGCCAGCTTCTGCTGCCGGGCCGTGGCCCGCCAGTCGATGGAGCGGGTGTCGTCGCCGGGCACGTAGTCGCGGAGGCTGTCGAACTCGGTGCCCTCGCCGCGGGTCAGCACGCTGGTGCGGCCGTCCAGCTCGCGGAGCCTGGCCAGCCGGGACGGCAGGTGCTTGCGGCTGGTGAACGGGGGCAGCACCCGGACCGTCCAGGGAACCGTGTGGGAGCCCTGCCGGGCGAACAGCCCCAGTGGACCGTACGAGCGGACGGTGACCCGGGCGGCTTCGCGGTCGCCCCGGCGGGTGGGGCGCAGCCGGGTCGTCAGTCGGCGGCGTTCGCCGGGCGGGACCAGTAGCCGGTGCCGGGATGCCTCGAACTCGGTGCCCGGCAGCCAGCTGCTGGGCGGCCAGGCGTCGCGCAGCCGGGCCCGCAGGGGCCGGTTGCCCGGATTGGTGACGGTCAGGTGCACGTCGGCGGTCTCGCCGAGGCGGACCGAGGTGTCCCCGGAGCGGGCCAGTCGCAGGGTGCGGACCGGGGCCGCGAGGGCGCAGTCGACCGCACAGGCCAGGGCCAGTGGGCCGTTGACGGCCAGGATGCCCGTCCAGCTCGGTTCGAGGATGCCGACGGGAACGCTCCCGAGGGCCGCCAGCAGTGCGGCGCGTCCGGTGAAGGCCATCAGCGGGGAACGAGGACGTGGGACAGGATCGCGGTCAGGACCGAGTCGGCGGTGACCCCCTCCATCTCCGCTTCCGGGCGGAGCTGGACGCGGTGCCGCAGCGTCGGCAGGGCGAGGGCCTTCACATCGTCGGGGGTGACGTAGTCGCGGCCGCTCAGCCAGGCCCAGGCGCGGGAGGTGGAGAGCAGGGCGTTCGCGCCGCGCGGGGAGACGCCCAGGGTGAGGGAGGGCGATTCGCGGGTGGCGCGGCAGATGTCGACCACGTAGCCGGTGATCTCGGGGGAGACGGAGACCCGGGCCACGGCCTGTCGGGCCGTCTCCAGGTCGGCCGGGCCGGCGACCGGGCGTACTCCGGCGGCGTGCAGGTCGCGGGGGTCGAAGCCGGCGGCGTGCCGGGTCAGTACGCCGATCTCGTCCTCGCGGGAGGGCAGCGGGACCGTCAGTTTCAGCAGGAAGCGGTCGAGTTGGGCTTCGGGGAGGGGGTAGGTGCCCTCGTACTCGACGGGGTTCTGGGTGGCCGCGACCAGGAAGGGCTCGGGGAGGGCGCGGGGGGTGCCGTCGACGGTGACCTGGCGCTCCTCCATGGCTTCCAGCAGGGAGGCCTGGGTCTTGGGCGGGGTGCGGTTGATCTCGTCGGCGAGCAGCAGGTTGGTGAACACCGGGCCGTTGCGGAAGGAGAACTCGGCGGTGCGGGCGTCGTAGACCAGGGAGCCGGTGACATCGGACGGCATCAGGTCGGGGGTGAACTGGACGCGTCGGGTCTCCAGTTCCAGGGAGGCGGCGAGGGCGCGGACCAGCAGGGTCTTGGCGACGCCGGGGACTCCTTCGAGGAGGACGTGTCCCCGGCAGAGCAGGGCCACGACGAGGCCGGTGACGGCGGAGTCCTGGCCGACCACGGCCTTGCCGATCTCGGTGCGGAGCGCCTCCAGGGAGGCGCGGGCGCGGATCGCGTCAGCGGCGGGATCGGTGGTCGGGGACGTCATGAGGTGCGGACCTCTCTTTCGAGGGCGTCGAGGTGGTCGGCGAGCGCGACGAGGGCCGCGTCGTCGCCGGGGGTGGAGCCGAACAGGATCCGGGCCGGGTCCCGGGAGGGGTCCGCGGGGCGGGCGGCCGTCACGGCGGGCAGCAGGACGGCCGGGTCGTGGGCGCGGGCGGGCGGTACGCCGAGGAGCGCGGCCAGGCGCTCGCGGGTGGCGGAGCGCAGCACCTCGGCGGCCCGGTCGCGGGCGCCGGCCTTGCGGTAGAGGCGGGCGCGGCCCTCGGTGGCCTCGGCGGCGGGGACCACCACGGGCAGCCGTTCGGTGACCAGGGGGCCGAGCCGGCGGGCCCGCCACAGGGCGGCCAGGACGGCGGCCACGGCGAGCTGGAGCAGGGCCCAGGACCAGCCCTCCGGGACGAGTTCCACGAAGGTCTTCTGCTCGGCGCCGCCTGATTCGGCGAGGTCGGCGACCGAGGGCAGGTACCAGACCAGGTGGGGGCGGGAGCCGAGCAGCTGGAGGGCGAGGGAGGCGTTGCCCTGCTCGGCGAGGGACTCGTTGCGGAGCGGGGTGCCGGTGCCGAGGAGGACGGTGTCGCCGCCGGACGGGCCGGGGAGCAGCAGCAGGGTGGGGTCGCCGCCGTCCGGATAGCAGCCGGTGGCGGACGGGCTGTCGGTGGTGAAGCGGAGGTCGTCGCCGGTGGTGGCCGGGCCGGCGGTGACGGCGGCGGGCAGTGTGCAGTCGGGGGAGCGGACCGGGTCGCCGGTGGTGTCTCGGGTGCGAATGCCGGGGACCAGGTCCCGGGCGGCTTCGCCCCTGGGGGCGAGGAGGACGGTGCGGCCGCCGGACAGGTCCATCGCGGTGCGCAGGGCGCTGCGCTGGGCGGGGCCGAGGAGGGTGGGGGAGGTGACCAGGAGGGTGGTGTCGGGGCCGGCGGCGTCGGCGGCCTCGGCGGTGGTGGTCACCACCCGGGTGTCGACCCCGTGGTCCTTGAGGAGCTCGGCGACGGCGCGGCTGCCGGCCGGGTCGGCGGAGCGGGGGTCGAGGGCGCCGTGCCGGGTGCCGGATCCGATGAGGGCCAGGACGGCCCCGGTGGTGAGGAGCACGCCGAGGGCGAGGAGGATTCCGCGGCTGCGGCGCCACAGGACGGCGGGGGCGGGCGCGGTGGAGGTGGTGGGGAGGGCTGTCTCCGCGGGCTGGGTCACCGGCGGGGTCACCGGCTGGGTCTGAGGCTGGGTCGGCGGCTCGGTTGTCGGCGGCTCGGTTGTCGGCGGCGGCGTCGGTGCGGTCATGGGCGGGCTCCCGCCAGGGTGGGCCGGGTGCGTTCCACGGTGGTGTCGAGGTCGCGGAGCCGGGCGTACATGGCCTGGTCGGCGGGGCGGCCGCCGTAGGTGACCTCGTCGAAGGCGCGGGCGGCGGCGTGCAGGCCGGGGGCGTGCGCGGGCAGGGCGGCGGCGGCTTCGGCGGCGGCCTCGTCGGCGGTGCGGCCCGGTCGGGGGTCCAGCAGGGTGCGTTCCTCCAGGGACCGGACCAGGGCGCGCATCCGGTCCTGGACGGCTTCGGTCCAGCGGCCGGCGGCCGCGTGGGTCTCGGCGGTGGTGCGGTATTCGGCGGCGGTGCGGGCCCGGGCCCCGAGGAGGGTGCCGGCCGTGGCGGGGGACCGTTCGGGGGTGCCCAGGCGCCACCAGAGCAGGCCGATGACCGCGGCGATCAGCAGGACGACGACCAGCAGGCCGAGCGGGCCCCCGGGGGTCGCCCCGGAGGCCGCGCCGAAGAGTCCGTCCACCCAGTCGAGGAACGCCCGCCAGGCCCGGTCCAGGAGGCTGGGGTCGTTCTCGTGGTACATGGACTTGGACAGTTCGCGTTCGGCGGCCTCGCGGGCCGCCTCGCGCGGTGTCGTCACCGGCGGTGTGTCGCCGGTGGGCAGGCCCCCCGTGCCGGTCACCGCATCAGCCTCCGGTCGGCGGCGTGCCGCCGCCGGGGGTGCCGCCGTAGTTCTCGACCCCCGCCGCGCGGGCGAGTTCCAGGTCCAGTGCCTCGCGGCGGATCCGCTGGTCGATGTACAGCAGGACGGACACACCGGCCTTGAAGGGCATGGTGATGGTCATGGCGATGACCGCGCCGATGCCGACGACGAGCAGGTAGCTCCAGGTCATGGCCGGGTCGTCGGTGAAGCCGCCGTCGGCGATCAGGGCGGCGATCCCGAAGGGGATGCCGATGGTGAACTCGACGAAGAACGCGATCACGGTGGCGAGCGCGGTGATGCCGAAGATCCGCCACCAGCTGCCCTGGACGAGCTTGGAGGAGCGGGCCAGGGCGGTGAAGACTCCGCAGCGTTCCAGCATCAGGGCGGAGGCGGCCAGGCTGAACTTGATCGACAGCCAGAGGACGAGTACCAGGGCGGCCAGGCCGAGGAGGACCACCAGGGCGACGTTGTCGAGCAGGGCGCCGGGCAGGATGGCGACGGTGATGACGGCGGCGCCGCCGATGCCGAGGAGCAGGGTGAGTCCGACCAGCCTGAGCAGCTGGGACCGGGACTCGCGCCAGGCGTCGGCCACCGAGGAGGGGCGGCCCAGGACGGCCCGGCTGTAGATCATCGTCAGCATCGCGGTGGCGAGGATGGTGCCGAGGAGTTGGACGGCGACCGCGGCGATCCCGGACATCACGGTGCCGCCGAGGGCGTCGAGGAGCTCTTCGGTGCTGGCCTCGGCGTCGATGGTCTCCAGGTCGGAGAACAGGCTGGCCTGCATCAGGGAGATGGTGACCTGGGCGACCACGGCGATGGTGAGGCTGATCGCCAGCACCGAGCGCCAGTGGGTGCGCATGGTGGTGACCGCGCCGTCCAGGATCTCGCCGAGGCCGAGCGGGCGCAGCGGGATGACGCCGGGCTTGGCGGCGGGGGGCTTGCCCCAGCCGCCGGGGGCGCCCGGGTGGCCGTACGGGCCGGAGGGCTGCGGGGGCCCGTAGGAGCCGGGGGCGGCTCCCCAGCCGGTGCCGGGCTGCGGCGCGGCGGGGGGCGGGGTCTGGCCGGTGCCCGGGGTGGACCACTGGCCGGGCGGGGGCTGTTCGGCGGACCACTTCCGGTCGGAGGCGTCCGGCTGCCGCGCCGGTTCGGCCGGGTCGGCGGGACGGCCGTCCTCGCGGTCGTTCTCGGACGGTTCGGATCCGGGCGAGGCCCAGCCCGGAGAATCGTTCATCGTCGCTGTCGCTCCTTGAGGGGTGCCCTTGCGGAGGGGCGGGGGCGCTGGTCGGCTGCCATCGTGCCACGAGTGATCTCGGGGCGGACCGGCCCGCCCCCGTATTTCCTGGTCCGGGGCGGGGTCGGGGTGCCTCCGTAGGGTGGCTGTGTGGCAGGTCACTCCTGGTCACGATTGGCTAATGGGATGATGTCAACCATGAAGGGACGCGTCCTAGTCGTCGACGACGACACCGCGCTGGCCGAGATGCTCGGCATTGTGCTGCGTGGAGAAGGTTTTGAACCATCGTTCGTCGCGGACGGCGACAAGGCACTTGCTGCCTTTCGCGAGGCCAAGCCGGACCTGGTGCTGCTGGACCTGATGCTGCCCGGGAGGGACGGCATAGAGGTCTGCCGGCTGATCCGCGCCGAGTCGGGCGTGCCGATCGTCATGCTCACGGCCAAGAGCGACACGGTCGACGTGGTGGTGGGGCTGGAGTCCGGTGCCGACGACTACATCGTCAAGCCGTTCAAGCCGAAGGAGCTGGTGGCGCGGATCCGGGCCCGGCTGCGGCGCTCCGAGGAGCCCGCGCCGGAGCAGCTGGCCATCGGTGACCTGGTCATCGACGTGGCCGGGCACTCGGTGAAGCGGGAGGGGGCGTCGATCGCGCTGACCCCGCTGGAGTTCGACCTGCTGGTCGCGCTGGCCCGCAAGCCCTGGCAGGTGTTCACCCGTGAGGTGCTGCTGGAGCAGGTGTGGGGGTACCGGCACGCCGCGGACACCCGGCTGGTCAACGTGCACGTCCAGCGGCTGCGCTCCAAGGTCGAGAAGGATCCCGAGCGCCCCGAGATCGTCGTCACCGTCCGCGGTGTCGGCTACAAGGCCGGACCGAGCTGAACATGAACTCCGGCAGGTCCCCCCGGGCCGGCCGGCTGCTCCAGGACGGGGCGCCCGGCGGCCCCGTACTGCGGCTCCTCGCACGACTGGTGCGACGGCCGCTGCTTCCGACTGTCCGGCTGTGGCGGCGGAACATCCAGCTCCGGGTGGTCGCGGCCACGCTGCTGATGTCCCTGGGCGTGGTGCTGCTGCTGGGGCTGGTGGTCATAGGGCAGGTCAAGAACGGGCTGCTCGACGCCAAGCAGGAGGCGGCGCAGAGCCAGGCGGCGGGCGGGTTCGCGGTCGCCCAGGAGAAGGCGAACACCCCGTCCACTACGGACGGGCAGGTTCCGGGCCCGGTCGACAACAAGATCGGCCAGGATGCCAGCACCTGGATGAACGGGCTGGTCAAGCAGCTGGCCTCGGGCGGGCAGACCGCCTTCGAGGTGGTCGCGCTGGGTGCCGGGGCCGGTGCCGAGGCCGGTGACTTCGGGACCGGAGGGGTGCGCGGGGCGCGTGCCTCCGGGGACGTCGATCCGGCGGCCAGCGTGCCCGACCGGCTGCGCAAGGACGTGGACACCAAGGCCGGGGCGCACCAGACCTTCGCGAAGATCCACTACAGCGCCCCGGACATCCCGGCCGAGTCCGCGCTGGTCATCGGCAAGCGGCTGACCGACATCAACGGCGAGCCCTACCACCTGTACTACCTGTTCCCGCTGACCCAGGAGGAGGAGTCCCTCAACCTGGTCAAGACCACCATCGCCACCGCGGGACTGTTCGTGGTGGTCCTGCTGGGCGCGATCGCCTGGCTGGTGGTGCGCCAGGTGGTGACCCCGGTGCGGATGGCCGCCGGGATCGCCGAGCGGCTGTCCGCGGGCAAGCTCCAGGAGCGGATGAAGGTCACCGGCGAGGACGACATCGCCCGGCTGGGCGAGGCGTTCAACAAGATGGCCCAGAACCTCCAGAACAAGATCCAGCAGCTGGAGGACCTGTCGCGGATGCAGCGGCGGTTCGTCTCGGACGTCTCGCACGAGCTGCGGACCCCGCTGACCACCGTCCGGATGGCCGCGGACGTCATCCACGAGGCCCGCGCCGACTTCGACCCGATCACCGCCCGGTCCGCGGAACTGCTGGCCGGCCAGCTGGACCGGTTCGAGTCGCTGCTCGCCGACCTGCTGGAGATCAGCCGGTTCGACGCGGGCGCGGCCGCGCTGGAGGCGGAGCCGATAGACCTGCGGGACGTCGTACGCCGGGTCATCGACGGCGCGGAGCCACTGGCGGAGCGCAAGGGGACCCGGATCCGGGTGCTCGGCGACTCCCAGCCGGTGATAGCCGAGGCGGACGCCCGGCGGGTGGAGCGGGTGCTGCGGAACCTGGTCGTCAACGCCGTGGAGCACGGCGAGGGACGGGACGTGGTGGTGCGGCTCGCCTCGGCCGGCGGTGCCGTGGCGGTGGCCGTACGCGACTACGGCGTGGGTTTGAAACCGGGCGAGGCCACCAGGGTGTTCAACCGGTTCTGGCGGGCCGACCCGGCGCGCGCCCGCACCACCGGGGGCACGGGCCTCGGCCTGTCCATCGCGGTGGAGGACGCCCGGCTGCACGGCGGCTGGCTGCAGGCCTGGGGTGAACCGGGCGGCGGCTCGCAGTTCCGGCTGACCCTGCCCCGTACGGCGGACGAGCCGCTGCGCGGGTCGCCGATCCCGCTGGAGCCGGAGGACTCCCGGGGCAACCGGGCCAGGGCCGCCGCGGAGAGCGCGGGCCGGTCGGGCCCCGGGACGGCCCCGGCCCCGGCCGGCGGCTCCGACCCGCGGTCGCCGATCCCGGCCCGGCCCGCGGTGAGCACCGCGATGCCGGTACCGGCCGATCCGACGGCGCTGCCGGGCAACGGTGCCCGGGTGGTGGCCCGGCCCGGTCCGGGCGGGGCCGGCGGCGGGCCCGCGGAGAACGTGCGAGGAGAGGGTGACCGCGGTGACGGCTAGGCGACGGGCGGAAGGTGCCGGACGGGTCCGGAGCGCGGCCGTGCTGGGCGGCGCGGTCCTGCTGCTGGCGGGCTGCGCCTCGATGCCCGACCACGGGGAGGTCCGGCCGGTGTCGGCCTCGCAGGGCGCCGACTCGCAGGTGCGGGTCTACGGGGTGCCGCCGGCCGCGAAGGCCACCCCCTACGAGATCGTCGGCGGCTTCCTGGAGGCCATGACCAGCGACGACCCGAAGCTGTCCACGGCCCGCCAGTACCTGACCCCGGAGGCCGCCAAGAGCTGGAAGCCGGGCGCCGCGATCACCGTGCTGTCCACCGGGCTGGGCCGGTCGAAGGACGAGCACGACAGAGAACCCGATGCGCCGCGGTTCAAACTCTCCGGGAACAAGGTCGCCACCGTCGACGAGCGGGGCTCGTACCAGCCGGAGACCGGCGGGGTGCCCTTCGAGCAGTACCTGCAGCTGGTCAAGCGGGACAACGAGTGGCGGATCGCCGCGCTGCCCGACGGGCTGGTGCTCAGCGAATCCGACTTCCAGCGGATCTTCCTGCCGGTCAACAAGTACTACTTCGCCTCCGGCACCCTGGTCGCCGACCCGGTGTACGTGCGGCAGCGCACCGACCCCGATTCGCGCATGGACAAGATGACGCAGACGGTGGCCTCGCTGCTGGCCGGGCCCTCCAAGTGGCTCGACCCGGTGGTCAGCTCCAGCTTCCCGACCGGCACGGCCCTCAAGGAGGGCACGAAGTCGCTGTCCTACGACGCGCAGGACACGCTGCGGGTGCCGCTGAACGGCAAGGCCGACGACGTCGCCGAGCCGCAGTGCCGGAAGATGGCCACCCAGGTGATGTACACGGTCCGCGACCTCACCTCCTCGCGACTGGCCCGGGTCGAGCTGCTGCGGGGCGACGGCTCGACGCTGTGCCGGGTCGAGGAGAGCATGGCGGCCACCGTGGCGGGCCGGGTGCCGTCCCCCCGGCACCAGTACTTCATCGCCGACGGCAGGCTGCTCGGCGTCGCCCTGCCCAGCGATCCGGAGCACTCCGTCGACCAGGGCGAACCGGTGGGCGGCCCGCTCGCCGGGGAACCGCAGCTGAAGGTGGGCGCGGCCGCGGTCGCCTACGAGGAGAAGCGCGCCGGGGTGGTTTCGGAGGACGGGCAGCGCCTGTACGTGGTGTCGCTGACCACCGGCGGGCCGCTGCCCGAGCCGATCCTGAGCAGCCGGGTCAAGGACGGCCTGTCCGCACCCAGCTGGGACGGCCGCGGCGATCTGTGGGTGGCCGACCGGGACCCGCAGCGGCCGGGGCTGTGGCGGGTGCCGGACGGTACGGGCACCCCCGAGAAGGTGGAGGTGTCCGGGCTGGAGGGGCGCCGGATCGAATCCCTGAAGGTGTCCTCCGACGGGGTCCGGATCGCCCTGCTGGTGTCCAAGGACGGATCCCGCCGGAACCTGTTCATCGGACGGGTGGAACGGCCCGACGGGGCTGTCGGCGAGGGGGCGGTGTCGGTGCGCGAGCTGCGTCCGGCGGCCCCGCAGATGGCCGAGGTGAACGCGATGAGCTGGGCCCCCAAGGGCCGGCTGCTGGTGGTGGGCCGGGAGAGCGGCGGAGTCATGCAGGCCCGCTACATGCAGGCCGACGGGTCGATGGTGGCGGGCAGCCTGCCCGGCGCCAACGGGTTCAGCGAGATCACCGCCTCCGAGGACGAGCGGAATCCGGTGGCCGCCTACTCGGCGGTCGACGGGATCGTCTGGCTGCCGCCGGGCGCCCAGTGGCGGACCGTGTCGCCGGGGGGCAGCGCTCCGGTCTATCCGGGCTGAGGACCGGCGGGGGCCTGCCTGCCGGCTCCTGCCTGCGTACTAATCCTGCCTACTCCTGCCCGCCTGCCTGCCGGCCGGCTCCTGCCTGCGTACTCGCCCCCGCCCGTCCTTCGTGCCGTCCGTGCACCGTCCGTCGTAGCGGTGTCGTACGCGGCCGTTCGGCGTCGGTTTCCAGCCCTTGTTCGGGCGGCCGGGCCGGGTGGCCCGGGGTTGTCCACAGGGGTCGCGGAGGGCCGGCCGGGTCCGGCACCGTGGACTCGTGAACGGATGGTGGCGGGAGCTGGGCGGGCTGGTCCTGCCCGTGGTGTGCGCCGGGTGCGGGGAGGGACCGATGGTGGTGTGCGAGGGGTGCCGGGAGGCGCTCGGGGGAGCGGGGGCCGGTACGGTGCGGCCGCGTGCGGGACCGGCCGGGCTGCCCGAGGTGTATGCGGCGGCGGCCTACCGGGAGGCCGTACGGGCCCTGCTGCTGGCCCACAAGGAGCGCGGGGCACTGGGGCTGGCCGGGCCGCTGGGCCGGGCGCTGGCCGGGGCGGTGCGGGCGGCCCGGCGGGGGCCCTCCGTGGTGCTGGTGCCGGTGCCCTCGGCCCGGCGGCGGGTCCGAGAGCGCGGACAGGACCCGGTCCGCAGGACGGCCCTGGCGGCCGCGGCCGAGCTGCGCCGCGGCGGCTGCTCGGCACGGGTGGCGGCGGTGCTGCGGCAGCGGCGGGCGGTGGCGGACCAGTCGGGCCTGGGGTCCGGGGAGAGGCGGGTCAATCTGGCCGGGGCGCTGGAGGTCCGGCGCGGCGGCGCCCGGGTGGCGGCGGGCGCGCCCCTGGTCCTGGTCGACGACTTGATCACCACCGGAGCGACCCTCGCGGAGGCGGCCAGGGCGGTGCGGTCGGCGGGTCTCGGGGTGGCGGCCGCGGCGGTGGTCGCGGCCCCGGCCGAGTCCTTCGAGGACGGCCGGCGGTGGCACAGCGGCCTCGGAGCGGGCCTCGGAAATCGTTTGGAGCAACCGATTCGTGAATAGATTTGGAACTGGTGGGGAACGCGCATCGTTGCAGGTAGTAAGAGGGAGTAACCAGGTGAACGGAGGTTCGTCCCGGTAGCGGGTGCCGACAACCGGCCATCAGAGCTATGTTCGGTTGTAAGGAACTGGCGATCCTTGGGCATCGACGCAGTCGGGACACGTGTGCACAGGGTGTCTCCCGACTCCCGAAGTCGGTGGGGTGGTGATCTTGCCGATGGGGGAGGAGGAGGTGAAAGTCGCCAAGTCCGAGACTCCGGTGCTCACCGGAGTCTGGTGCAAGAGGGAGACGTCTCGCCCGACGAGGGGCGGGGCGATCCGGGAACGGAGTTCTGCGTGGACATCGTCGTCAAGGGCCGCAAGACCGAAGTGCCCGAGCGGTTCCGCAAGCACGTGGCCGAGAAGCTGAATCCGGAGCGGATCCAGAAGCTCGACGCCAAGGTGATCAGCCTGGACGTCGAGGTGTCCAAGGAGCACAACCCGCGCCAGGCCGACCGTTCCGACCGAGTGGAGATCACCCTTCGTTCGCGAGGACCGGTGATCCGTGCGGAGGCCGCCGCCGACAGCCCGTACGCGGCGCTGGACCTGGCCCAGGACAAGCTCGAAGCCCGGCTGCGCAAGCAGCACGACAAGCGCCACACCCGCCGTGGCAACGGCCGGCTCTCGGCGGCGGAGGTCGCCGATGTCGTGCCGGACGCCGCGCATCTGAACGGAAACGGAGACGTGGTCTCCGAGGAGCAGGCGGACGCGATCCCGACGACCCGGATCGGATCGATCGAAGTGCAGGGCGAAGGCCCGCTGATCGTCCGCGAGAAGACGCACGCGGCGGCACCCATGTCGCTGGACCAGGCCCTCTACGAGATGGAACTGGTCGGTCACGACTTCTACCTGTTCGTCGATTCCGAGACCAAGCAGCCCAGCGTCGTCTACCGGCGCCACGCCTACGACTACGGCGTCATCCACCTCAGCCCGGACGCCGCGACCTCCGGCGGGGTCGAGGCCGGCGGCGCGGGCGGTGCGCTCGGCGGCTGACGGCCCCGCCCCGGACGACGGTCGTCGTGCGTCATCGGTGCCCCCGCGGCCCGCCCCTGCGGACCGCGGGGGCACCCGTATGAGCCAATCGGCCCGAAAGCGATCGGCTTGTGGACACTTCGGCATGGAATCATGGCGGGCAGTCAACTGGAGTTCGGGTCACGGCGGTCCATGGGCCTGCAGGGGGAGGAACCGATGGCGGACAGCTTCGGACCGGTGCACGGCGAGGACGCTCTGCACGGCGAGGACGCTCTGCACGGCGAGGACGCTCAGGACTGCCGTGAGCCGATCCGGGTGCTCGTGGTGGACGACCACGCCCTGTTCCGGCGAGGCCTGGAGATCGTGCTCGCCCAGGAAGAGGACATCCAGGTCGTCGGCGAGGCCGGGGACGGCGCGGAGGCGGTGGACAAGGCCGCCGACCTGCTGCCCGACATCGTGCTGATGGACGTCCGGATGCCCCGGCGCGGCGGGATCGAGGCCTGCACCTCGATCAAGGAGGTGGCCCCCTCCGCCAAGATCATCATGCTGACCATCAGCGATGAGGAGGCCGACCTCTACGAGGCCATCAAGGCGGGGGCCACCGGATACCTGCTGAAGGAGATCTCCACCGACGAGGTGGCCACCGCGATCCGTGCCGTCGCGGACGGGCAGTCGCAGATCAGCCCTTCCATGGCCTCCAAGCTGCTCACCGAGTTCAAGTCGATGATCCAGCGCACCGACGAGCGCCGGCTGGTGCCAGCGCCGCGGCTGACGGACCGGGAGCTTGAGGTCCTGAAGCTGGTGGCCACCGGGATGAACAACCGTGACATCGCCAAGGAGTTGTTCATCTCCGAGAACACCGTGAAGAACCATGTGCGCAACATCCTGGAGAAGCTGCAGCTGCACTCCCGGATGGAGGCGGTGGTCTACGCGATGCGCGAGAAGATCCTGGAGATCCGCTAGCGGTCCAGCGCGGCGAGTTCCGCGGTGACCGCCGCCGCCTCGGCGGGGTTCCGGGCGCGGTCCACGCGGACGGTGTCGCAGCCCACCCAGCCGGCCGCCTCGCGGAGCGCGGCCGCCATGGCGGGGGCCGCCTTCGGGGAGGTCAGGGAGAGCTGGCGGGCCACCAGGGTGCTGCCCTCGCGGGCCGGGTCTACCCGGCCCTGGAGCCGGCCGCCGGCCAGCAGCGGCATCGCGAAGTACCCGTGGATCCGCTGCGGCTTGGGCACGTAGGCCTCCAGCCGGTGGGTGAAGCCGAAGATCCGCTCGGTGCGCGGACGGTCCCAGACCAGTGAGTCGAACGGGGACAGCAGGGTGGTGCGGTGCCGGCCGCGGGGCGCGGTGGCCAGGGCCGCCGGATCGGCCCAGGCCGGTTTGGTCCAGCCCTCCACCCGGACCGGGACCAGCCCGGAGTCGGCGACCACCGAGTCGAACTCCTCGCCCTTGAGCCGGTGGTAGTCGGCGATGTCCGCCCGGGTGCCGACACCCAGGGACTGCCCGGCCAGGGCGACCAGGCGGCGCAGGCACTCCCGGTCGTCCAGGTCGTCATGGAGCAGGGCGTCGGGGACGGCCCGCTCGGGCAGGTCGTAGACCCGCTTCCAGCCGCGCCGCTGGGCGCAGACCACCTCACCGGTGTCGAGCAGCCACTCCACGGCGATCTTGCTCTCGGACCATTCGAACCATTCCCCGCCGTTCTTGGCGCCGCCCAGCTCGGTGGAGGTCAGCGGCCCGTCGGAGCGGAGCCGGTCCAGGACCGCACGGGTGGAGCGCTCCTTGTCCTGGAGCACGTGCCAGCGGTGGCCGCGGGCCCGCCGGGCCCGGCGCCGGAAGGCGAAGTGCGGCCACTCCTCGATCGGCAGGATGCAGGCCGCGTGCGACCAGTACTCGAAGGAGTGCCCCTCGGTCCAGTACGCCCGCTCCACCGCGGACCGGCCCACCGCGCCCAGCCGGGCGTAGGGCACCAGCTCGTGGGAGCGGGCCAGCACCGAGATGGTGTCCAGTTGCACGGCTCCGAGGTGGCGGAGCACCCCGCGCACCCCGCCGCGTCGGTCGGGCGCGCCGAGGAACCCCTGGGCGCGCAGTGCGATCCGGCGTGCTTCGTCCGCTGAGAGGGAGACGGAATCGGTACTCATGGGGAGGCAGCCTAGGAGGTGGCGCCGACAGGGGCGGGCAGGTAGGGGAGGCGGGAGGGGAGGCCGAGGTCGGAGGGGAGCAGGGCTCCGATCCAGCAGTCGCGGAGGGTGTCGCGGTGTTCCATGCCGGCCCGCTGCACCCCCTCGATCCGGAACCCGGCCTTCTCGGCGACGGCGCGGGAGCCGGTGTTGCCGACCCCGGCGCGCCAGATCAGCCGGACGCAGCCGGCCTCGGTGAAGGCCCAGCGGGCCACGGCCGCCACCGCCTCGGTCATATAGCCGCGGCCGCGGTGCCCGGGGGCGGTCCAGAAGCCGATCTCGTGGGCGTGCGGGCCGCGCGGGGCGACGGCGACGGCGCCGACCAGGGGCCCGTCGGTGCCGAGCCGGACCGCGTAGTTGAACTCGGTGCCGTCCCGCCAGCCGGCCGGGGTCTTCTCCACGAAGGCCGCCGCGTCCTCCTCGCGGTAGGGGACCGGCACCGGTATCCACCGCTGGATCTCCGGGTCCTGGCAGGCCGCGTGGACCTCGGGGGCGTCGGAGGGCAGGTGCGGGCGCAGCAGCAGCCGGCCGGTGGTCAGTGTGCTCGGTTCCATACCCCGGATTCTGCGGTCGGCCGGGGAGCCGGGCGAACGGTTTTCGGGGCGGATTTCCGGGCGGGCGGCACCTTCAGGGGCCCCCGTACGTTCTCAATTGGGGCGCTTGCCGCCCTGGGGCTACGGCGGACCTCCCGACGTGGCGGCCTCCTCGCTTACGATGGCCGTTGCGGTGGGGCCCACCTGCCGTGCCCGTCACGAACCAGTGCCAGGCCCGATCGGCAAGGAGACAAACCTCGGTGTCCGTCTTCAACAAGCTCATGCGTGCAGGCGAAGGCAAGATCCTGCGCAAACTGCACCGCATTGCGGACCAGGTCAACTCCATCGAAGAGGACTTCGTCAACCTCTCCGACGCCGAGTTGCGGGCGCTCACGGATGAGTACAAGCAGCGCTTCCAGGACGGCGAGAGCCTGGACGACCTGCTGCCCGAGGCCTTCGCCACGGTCCGCGAGGCCGCCAAGCGCGTCCTCGGCCAGCGCCACTACGACGTCCAGCTCATGGGCGGTGCGGCCCTGCACCTCGGCTATGTCGCCGAGATGAAGACCGGTGAGGGCAAGACCCTCGTCGGCACCCTGCCCACCTACCTGAACGCGCTGTCCGGCAAGGGCGTCCACCTGATCACGGTGAACGACTACCTCGCCGAGCGCGACTCCGAGATGATGGGCCGGGTCCACAAGTTCCTCGGCCTGTCCGTCGGCTGCATCCTCGCGAACATGACCCCGGCGCAGCGCCGGGAACAGTACAACTGCGACATCACGTACGGAACGAACAACGAGTTCGGTTTCGACTACCTGCGCGACAACATGGCGTGGTCGAAGGACGAGCTGGTGCAGCGCGGCCACAACTTCGCCGTGGTCGACGAGGTCGACTCGATCCTCGTCGACGAGGCCCGCACCCCGCTGATCATCTCCGGCCCCGCCGACCAGGCCACCAAGTGGTACGGCGACTTCGCGAAGCTGGTCACCCGCCTCACCAAGGGTGAGCCCGGCCAGCCGCTGAAGGGCATCGAGGAGACCGGGGACTACGAGGTCGACGAGAAGAAGCGCACCGTCGGCATCCACGAGGCGGGTGTCGCCAAGGTCGAGGACTGGCTCGGCATCGACAACCTCTACGAGTCGGTGAACACCCCTCTGGTCGGCTACCTGAACAACGCCATCAAGGCGAAGGAGCTGTTCAAGAAGGACAAGGACTACGTCGTCATGGACGGCGAAGTCATGATCGTCGACGAGCACACCGGCCGCATCCTGGCCGGCCGCCGCTACAACGAGGGCATGCACCAGGCGATCGAGGCGAAGGAAGGGGTGGACATCAAGGACGAGAACCAGACCCTCGCCACGATCACCCTGCAGAACTTCTTCCGCCTCTACTCGAAGCTGTCCGGTATGACCGGTACGGCCATGACCGAGGCCGCCGAGTTCCACCAGATCTACAAGCTGGGCGTCGTGCCGATCCCGACGAACCGGCCGATGCAGCGCAAGGACCAGGCCGACCTCATCTACCGGACCGAGGTCGCCAAGTTCGCCGCCGTCGTCGACGACATCGCGGAGAAGCACGAGAAGGGCCAGCCGATCCTGGTCGGCACCACCTCGGTCGAGAAGTCCGAGTACCTCTCGCAGCAGCTCAGCAAGCGCGGTGTGCCGCACGAGGTGCTCAACGCCAAGCAGCACGAGCGCGAGGCCCAGATCGTCGCCCAGGCCGGCCGCCGGGGCGCCGTCACCGTCGCCACCAACATGGCCGGCCGCGGTACCGACATCAAGCTCGGCGGAAACCCCGACGACCTCGCCGAGGCGGAGCTGCGCCAGCGCGGCCTCGACCCGGAGGAGCACATCGAGGAGTGGGCACACGCCCTCCCCGGCGCCCTCCAGAACGCCGAGGCGGCCGTGAAGGCCGAGTTCGAAGAGGTCAAGGACCTCGGCGGGCTCTATGTCCTGGGCACCGAGCGCCACGAGTCCCGCCGTATCGACAACCAGCTGCGCGGCCGCTCCGGCCGTCAGGGCGACCCGGGCGAGTCCCGGTTCTACCTCTCGCTGGGCGACGACCTGATGCGCCTGTTCAAGGCCCAGATGGTCGAGCGCGTCATGGCCATGGCCAACGTCCCCGACGACGTGCCGATCGAGAACAAGATGGTCACCCGGGCGATCGCCTCCGCCCAGTCGCAGGTCGAGACCCAGAACTTCGAGACCCGCAAGAACGTCCTGAAGTACGACGAGGTCCTCAACAAGCAGCGCGAGGTCATCTACGGCGAGCGCCGCCGCGTCCTGGAGGGCGAGGACCTGCACGAGCAGGTGCGTCACTTCATGGACGACACCATCGACGCCTACATCCAGGCCGAGACGGTCGAGGGGTTCGCGGAGGAATGGGACCTGGAGCGGCTGTGGGGCGCGTTCAAGCAGCTCTACCCGGTCAAGGTGACCGTGGACGAGCTGGAGGACGCGGCCGGCGACCGGGCCGGCATCACGGCCGAGTTCATCGCGGAGTCCGTCAAGGACGACATCCACGAGCAGTACGAGGCACGTGAGCAGCAGCTCGGCTCCGACATCATGCGCGAGCTGGAGCGCCGGGTCGTGCTCTCGGTCCTGGACCGCAAGTGGCGCGAGCACCTCTACGAGATGGACTACCTGCAGGAGGGCATCGGCCTGCGGGCGATGGCCCAGAAGGACCCGCTGGTCGAGTACCAGCGGGAGGGCTTCGACATGTTCAACGCCATGATGGACGGCATCAAGGAGGAGTCCGTCGGCTACCTGTTCAACCTGGAGGTCCAGGTCGAGCAGCAGGTCGAGGAGGTCCCCGTCGCGGACGCCCCGCGCCCGGAGATCAAGGCCAAGGGCCTGGAGGCCCCGCAGCGCCCGGACCGGCTGCACTTCTCCGCTCCCACCGTGGACGGCGAGGGCGGCATCGTCGAGGGAGACTTCGACGCGGAGGGCCGGCCGGCCTCCGACGGCGACGGGCTGACCCGCGCCGAGCGCCGCAAGGCCGCGAAGGCGACCGGCGGCCGCCGCCGCAAGAAGTAACCGGGCGGGCCTTCGGCCCGCACACGCCGACGGCCGGTTCCGGCCCCCGCACCGGGGGCGGGACCGGCCGTCCGGCGTTCCGGCACCCCGCGGGGTCCGGGTTCGGAGCCGGGTGGGCTGGGGCACGGCGCACTACGGGGAGGAGGGCCGGGGGGCGATCTCCACGGCGGCGCAGCGCCAGCGGAGGTCGGTTCCGCGTTCCAGCCGGAAGGCCATGGCGGTGACCCGGTCGCCGACCGCCACCCGGGCGAAGGCCTCGATCACCCCGGGCCGGGGCCGGAATCGGCCGCAGTGCCGCAGGATCGGCCGGTGCCCGTCGTGCGGTGGGCCGGTCCGGGTCAGGTCCACCAGCTGCTGGTAGGCCGGGCCCACGGTGTGCCCCAGCAGGAAGTGGACGGGTCGGCGGCCGCTCAGTACGGCCAGCAGCGCCTCCGCGAACCAGGCGTGCGGTGCGGCCGCGATCCGGCGCGGGTCCATCAGCCGCCGGGGATCGCCGCCGCGGCGCTGACCGGCCGGGCCGCGCGGGTCGCGGCGCCCCACCGGTCCGGTGCGGGCCGGGGCCCGCCGCGCGCCGGCCGCTCCGGGGGTGGTGCCGGGCCTGGTCGTCATGGGGGTCCCCCTGCTCGTTGATCGGATGGAGTGGGGGATGTCTACGGGGCCCGGCGGGCCGGTGCAACGTCCCCGGAGGGTGCCGGAGGGGCCCCGGTAGATTCACCTATCCGTGCAACAGAGGCCCGGTAGCGGGCCCGGAGGGGTCCCGCGGGCCCGCCGCCTTGGTACATCCGGGTGGCCCGCGGAGGAACCGATGGGGGACCGCACAAGAGGTGCGGCGCGGCGCGGGGTGGACGCCGGGGAGGCGCGCGGGCCCCTCCCCGGCCGGTTGTCCACAGGCCGTGGAACCGCTCGGCCCCGGCGGGCGGGGGCGCCGTATTCTGAGGTGGTCTCGACTACGGAAAGCAGCCGGCTATGCGCGTGTACGTCCCCCTCACCCTCCCCGGGCTCGCCGAGGCGCACAAGGCCGGCGAGCTGGGGCCCGCCCCCCTGCGGGCCTATGCCGTCACCCCCGGCCTGCGCGACTGGTACGTCTCGGACGACATCGAGGAGCTGGAGTACGCGGCCCTGGGCCGGGCCGCCGAAGCCTCGCTCAGACTGCTCGCCGAGGACCCTTCGGCCGCCCGCCGCCGGGTGGTCCTCGCCGTGGACGTGGACGAGAAGCGGGTCTCGGCCGCCCCCGGAGCGGCCGAGGAGGACCTGGGGCGGGTGGCCCTGGACGGGGCGGTCCGGCTGAAGGTGGCCGCCGCGGTCCACGTGGACGCGGACGAGGCCGAGCGGGAGGTGGCCGCGGCCGCCGCCGCGCTGCCCGCCGCGGACGCCGGAGACGAGACGGCGCGGGCCGCCGTCGAGGGCGCCGAGGACCACGAGCTGCTCTGGTTCGGCGTGCAGGAGATCCCCGGGCTGGTGCGCTGATGAACGCGCACATCGTCTGGGACTGGAACGGCACCCTGCTGCACGACATCGACGCCGTGATAGCGGCCACCAACGCCTCCTTCGCGGAGTTCGGCTTCGAGCCGATGACCCTGGAGCGCTACCGCGACCTCTACGTGGTGCCGGTGCCGATGTTCTACGAGCGGGTCATGGGGCGGCTGCCCACCGAGCAGGAGTGGGAGATGATGGACGAGACCTTCCACCGGCACTACTGGGCCGTCGCCGAGAGCGCCGGGCTCGCCGCCGGTGCCCGCGAGCTCCTCGCCGACTGGCAGAGGGCGGGTCTCAGCCAGTCCCTGCTGTCCCTCGCGCCCCATGACCGGCTGGTGCCACTCGTCCGGACGCATGGCATCGAAGAGCATTTCGTCCGGGTCGACGGCCGTACGGGCCCCTCGCACACCACCAAGGCCGGACATCTGGTGCGCCATCTGTCGGCCCTCATACCGGACGGGGTGACCGCCGAGCGTACGGTGCTCATCGGAGACGCCCTGGACGATGCGGCGGCCGCCGCCCACGTCGGGGCCCGGGCGGTGCTGTACACGGGCGGTTCGCACAGCCGAGCCAGTCTGGAATCAGCTGGTGTCCCGGTGGTGGACTCCCTGGAGGAAGCCGTCCGTACGGCCCGTGCCATGGCCGAATAGCCACTGGTAGACCCCCGTGCGCACAGCCGTCGCTGTCCAGAGTGTCAAAGTTCCACCCCTGGTTTTGTACACATACAGCTCATGACGGGCCGGGGGTGGGGCGAGATAGCCTTGTACCCGTGATCAGCGCGATAGCCATCGGGGGCACTGTGGCCCCCGGCCTGCGCCCGGCGTACCTCCGTGCCCGGGCCCTCGCTGATTCCCGCCACCGGACGACCCCGAACCCTGTGCCGATCTTGGCTGGTTCCGGTCTGGTGACATGTCGCGACGACATAGCGTCGAGGGCGACAGCCGTTCCCGCGTTCACCGCGATTCCTTCCTTCACCTACGTCACGCAACGGCGCGCGACAGGAGCCATGAGGACATGCAGACCAAGCTGGACGAAGCAAAGGCCGAGCTGCTCGCACGGGCGGCCCGGGTAGCTGAGAACAGCCCGGCCGGGGGGCTACTTCCGACTGGGTCCGAGAAGGGACAGCAGCCCGACCGGGACACCGTGCTGTCCTACCTCCAGCGCTACTACCTGCACACCGCGCCCGAGGACCTCACCGACCGGGATCCGGTCGACGTCTTCGGTGCCGCCCTGTCGCACTACCGGCTCGCCGAGAACCGGCCGCAGGGCACCGCGAACGTGCGCGTCCACACCCCCACCGTGGAGGAGAACGGCTGGACCTCCAGCCACTCCGTCGTCGAGGTCGTCACCGACGACATGCCCTTCCTGGTCGACAGCGTCACCAACGAGCTGTCCCGGCAGGGCCGCGGCATCCACGTGGTCATCCACCCGCAGGTCGTCGTCCGCCGCGACGTCACCGGCAAGCTGATCGAGATCCTCGGCCCGGACTGCGACGCCCACGGCCCCGCGACGGCCCGCCCGCACGACTCCCTGGTCGAGTCCTGGATCCACGTCGAGATCGACCGCGAGACCGACCGCGCCGACCTCAAGCAGATGACGGCCGACCTGCTGCGCGTCCTGTCCGACGTCCGCGAGGCCGTCGAGGACTGGGAGAAGATGCGCGAGGCGGCCCGCCGGATCGCCGACGAGCTCCCGAACGAGCCCACCGCCGGAGACCTGCGCGAGCACGAGCTCGACGAGGCCCGCGAACTGCTGCGCTGGCTCGCCGACGACAACTTCACCTTCCTCGGCTACCGCGAGTACAACCTCGTCGACGGCGACGCCCTGGCGGCCGTCCCCGGCACCGGCCTCGGCATCCTGCGCTCCGACCCGCAGCACACCGGCCAGGAGGACGCACACCCCGTCTCGCCCTCCTTCAACCGGCTGCCCGCCGACGCCCGCGCCAAGGCCCGCGAGCACAAGCTGCTCGTCCTCACCAAGGCCAACAGCCGCGCCACCGTGCACCGCCCCAGCTACCTCGACTACGTCGGCGTGAAGAAGTTCGACGCCGAGGGCAACGTGGTCGGCGAGCGCCGCTTCCTCGGCCTGTTCTCCTCCGCCGCGTACACCGAGTCCGTCCGCCGGGTTCCGGTCATCCGCCGCAAGGTCGCCGAGGTCCTGGAGCTGGCCGGATTCGCGCCCTCCAGCCACGACGGCCGCGACCTCCTCCAGATCCTGGAGACCTACCCGCGCGACGAGCTGTTCCAGACCCCCGTCGACCAGCTCCAGGCCATCGTCACCTCCGTCCTCTACCTCCAGGAACGCCGCCGGCTGCGGCTCTACCTCCGGCAGGACGAATACGGCCGCTACTACTCCGCTCTGGTCTACCTGCCCCGCGACCGCTACACCACCGGGGTCCGGCTCCGCCTGATCGCCATCCTCCAGGAGGAACTCGGCGGCACCAGCGTCGACTTCACCGCCTGGAACACCGAGTCGATCCTCTCCCGCATCCATTTCGTGGTCCGCGTCCCGCAGGGCACCGAACTGCCCGCGCTGACCGACTCCGACGTCGAGCGGATCGAAGGCCGCCTGGTCGACGCCGCCCGCTCCTGGGCCGACGGCTTCCAGGAAGCGCTGATCGCCGAATGCGGCGAGGAGCGCGCCGCCGAGCTGCTCCGCCGCTACGGCACCTCCGTCCCCGAGGGCTACAAGGCCGACCACTCGCCGCGCGCGGCCGTGGCCGACCTGATCCACCTGGAGCGGTTGGCCGCCAGCGACCGCGACTTCGCCCTCTCCCTCTACGAACCGGTCGGCGCCGGCCCCGGCGAACGCCGCTTCAAGATCTACCGGGCCGGCGAGCAGGTCTCCCTGTCCGCCGTCCTCCCGGTCCTCCAGCGCCTGGGCGTCGAGGTCACCGACGAGCGCCCGTACGAGCTCCGCTGCACCGACCGCGCCAACGCCTGGATCTACGACTTCGGTCTCCGCCTCCCGGCCCCCGCCGGCAACGGCGACAGCTACCTCGGCGACGACGCCCGCGAACGCTTCCAGGAGGCCTTCGCGGCCGTCTGGCAGGGCCAGGCCGAGAACGACAACTTCAACACCCTGGTGCTCGGCGCCGGGCTCACCTGGCGGCAGGCCGTCGTCCTGCGCGCGTACGCCAAGTACCTGCGGCAGGCCGGCTCCACCTTCAGCCAGGACTACATGGAGGACACCCTCCGCACCAACGTCCACACCACCCGTCTGCTGGTCTCGCTCTTCGAGGCCCGGATGTCGCCCAGCCGCCAGTCCGCCGGCAGCGAGCTCGTGGACGCCATGCTGGAGGAACTCGACGGGGCCCTCGACCAGGTCGCCTCGCTCGACGAGGACCGCATCCTGCGCGCCTTCCTCACCCTCATCAAGGCCACCCTGCGCACCAACTTCTTCCAGCTCGACTCCCGCGGCGAGCAGCACTCCTACGTGTCGATGAAGTTCGACCCGCAGGCCATCCCGGACCTGCCCGCGCCCCGCCCCGCCTTCGAGATCTGGGTGTACTCCCCGCGCGTCGAGGGCGTCCACCTCCGCTTCGGCAAGGTGGCCCGCGGCGGTCTGCGCTGGTCCGACCGGCGCGAGGACTTCCGTACCGAGATCCTCGGCCTGGTCAAGGCGCAGATGGTGAAGAACACCGTCATCGTGCCGGTGGGCGCCAAGGGCGGCTTCGTCGCGAAGAACCTCCCCGACCCGTCGGTGGACCGCGACGCCTGGCTCGCCGAGGGCATCGCCTCGTACAAGATCTTCATCTCGGCGCTCCTGGACATCACCGACAACCTGGTCGCCGGAGAGGTCGTGCCGCCGCACGAGGTGGTCCGGCACGACGAGGACGACACCTATCTGGTGGTCGCCGCCGACAAGGGCACCGCCACCTTCTCCGACATCGCCAACGGGGTCGCCCAGGCCTACGGCTTCTGGCTCGGCGACGCCTTCGCCTCCGGCGGCTCCGCCGGATACGACCACAAGGGCATGGGCATCACCGCCCGCGGCGCCTGGGAGTCCGTCAAGCGGCACTTCCGCGAGCTCGGCCACGACACCCAGACCCAGGACTTCACCGTGGTCGGCGTCGGCGACATGTCCGGCGACGTCTTCGGCAACGGCATGCTGCTCTCCGAGCACATCCGCCTGGTCGCCGCCTTCGACCACCGGCACATCTTCATCGACCCCACCCCGGACGCGGCCGTCTCCTACGCCGAGCGGCGCCGCCTGTTCGACCTGCCCCGCTCCTCCTGGGCCGACTACGACACCGCCCTGCTGTCCGCGGGCGGCGGCATCCACCCGCGCTCCGCGAAGGCCATCCCGGTCAACGCCCAGATCCGCGAGGCCCTCGGCATCGAGGACGGGGTCACCAAGCTGACCCCCGCCGAGCTGATGCAGGCCATCCTGAAGTCCCCGGTGGACCTGCTCTGGAACGGCGGCATCGGCACCTACGTCAAGGCCACCGCCGAGACCCACGCGGACGTCGGCGACAAGGCCAACGACGCGATCCGGGTCAACGGCGAGGACCTCCGCGTCAAGGTGGTCGGCGAGGGCGGCAACCTCGGCCTGACCCAGCTCGGCCGGATCGAGTTCGCCCACCAGGGCGGCAAGGTCAACACCGACGCCATCGACAACAGCGCCGGCGTGGACACCTCCGACCACGAGGTGAACATCAAGATCCTGCTCAACGCCGTGGTCGCGGACGGGGACATGACGGTCAAGCAGCGCAACAAGCTGCTCGCCGAGATGACCGACGAGGTCGGCCGGCTCGTCCTGCGCAACAACTACGCGCAGAACACCGCCCTCGCCAACGGCATCGCCCAGGCCCCCAGCCTGCTCCACGCCCAGCAGCGGTTCATGCGCCGCCTGGAGCGCGACGGCCGTCTCGACCGCGCCCTGGAGTTCCTGCCCACCGACCGGCAGATCCGCGAACTCCTCGGCAACGGCAAGGGGCTGACCCAGCCGGAACTCGCCGTCCTCTTCGCCTACACCAAGATCACGGTGGCGGACGACCTGATCCACACCGTCCTCCCGGACGACCCCTACCTGCGCCGGCTGCTGTTCGCCTACTTCCCGTCGGCCCTCCGCGAGAAGTTCCCCGAGCAGATCGACGGGCACGCGCTGCGCCGCGAGATCGTCACCACCCTGCTCGTCAACGACACCGTCAACACCGGCGGTTCGACCTTCCTGCACCGCCTCCGCGAGGAGACCGGCGCCTCCCTGGAAGAGATCGTCCGGGCCCAGCTCTCGGCCCGCGAGATCTTCGGCCTGGCCGAGGTCTGGGACGCCGTCGAAGCCCTCGACAACCAGGTCGCGGCCGAGGTCCAGACCCGGATCCGGCTGCACTCCCGCCGCCTGGTCGAGCGCGGCACCCGCTGGCTGCTCAACAACCGCCCGCAGCCGCTGGAGATCACCGAGACCATCGAGTTCTTCAGCGACCGGGTGGCCCAGCTGTGGTCCGAGCTGCCCAAGCTGCTGCGCGGCGCCGACCAGGACTGGTACCGCCTGGTGATGGACGAACTGACCGCCGCCGAGGTCCCGGAGGAGCTGGCGGCGAAGGTCGCCGGGTTCTCCTCGGCCTTCCCGACCCTGGACATCGTCGCCATCGCCGACCGCACCGGGATCGAACCGCTGGGCGTCGCCGAGGTCTACTACGACCTCGCCGACCGGCTGAACATCACCCAGCTGATGGACCGCATCATCGACCTCCCGCGGTCCGACCGCTGGCAGTCGATGGCCCGCGCCTCCATCCGCGAGGACCTGTTCGCCGCGCACGCCGCCCTGACCGCCGACGTGCTGGCGGCCGGGAACGGCGACGCGACCCCCCAGGACCGCTTCGAGGCCTGGGAGGAGAAGAACGCGGCGATCATCGGCCGCGCCCGGACCACCCTGGAGGAGATCCAGGGCTCGGACGACTTCGACCTGGCCAACCTGTCGGTGGCCATGCGCACGATGCGCAGCCTGCTGCGCTCGCACGCGTAGCGGTCCAGCGGAACGGCGTACGCGGTCCGGCCCCCCGGGATCTTCCGGGGGGCCGGACCGCGTTCAGGACCGCGTTCGGTGAGGCAGGGTCAGGGTCAGGGTCAGGGTCAGGAGGGTATGGCCTAGCGGCGGGTGAAGGCCTCGTAGGCCTCGCAGACCTCGTCGGTGGGGCCGTCCATCCGGAGTTCGCCGCGTTCCAGCCAGATCGCCCGGTCGCAGGTCTCCCGGATGGTGCCGATGCCGTGGCTGACCAGGAAGACGGTGCCCGCCTCCTTGCGGAGTTCCTCGATGCGGGCCTGGCTGCGGCGCTGGAAGCGGGCGTCGCCGGTGGCGAGGGCCTCGTCGATCATCAGCACGTCGTGGTTCCTGGCGGCGGCGATGGAGAACCGGAGCCGGGCGCCCATGCCGGAGGAGTAGGTGCGCATGGGGAGGGAGATGAAGTCCCCCTTCTCGTTGATCCCGGAGAAGTCGACGATCTCCGCGTAGCGGTCGCGGATCTGCTGCCGGGTCATGCCCATGGCGAGGCCGCCGAGGATGACGTTCCGTTCGCCGGTCAGATCGTTCATCAGGGCCGCGTTGACGCCCAGCAGGGAGGGCTGGCCATGGGAGTAGATCCGGCCGTCCGCCAGCGGCTGGAGGCCGGCGATGGCCTTGAGCAGGGTGGACTTGCCGGAACCGTTGGAGCCGATCAGACCGATCGCCTCGCCCTTGTACGCGGTGAAGCTGACCCCGCGGACGGCGTGCACCTCGCGGACGGCCGGGCGGTCGGCCGCGCTCCGGCCGCGGCGCAGCATCCGGCCGAGGGCGGCGGTGGCGCTGCCGCGGCCGGCGCCCGCGCCCAGCACCTTGTAGACCACGTGGACGCCGTCGGCGACGACGGTGGGGACCGGGGTGGTGGGGGTGTCAGCCACGGCCGTACGCCTCCTCGGCCTTCCAGAAGTAGAGGAATCCGCCGACCCCGGCGAGCAGGGCCCAGCCGACGGCGATCGGCCAGACGTGCGGCGGGAGGTTGTGGGCGGTGAAGCTGTCGATCAGGGAGAACCGCATCAGGTCGATGTAGACGGCCGCCGGGTTGACCTTGAGGGCCAGCGAGACCCAGGCGGGCAGGTGGTCGTTGCGCAGCATGGCGTCGATGGACCACATCACGCCGGAGGAGTACATCCAGGTGCGCAGCACGAACGGCATCAGCTGGCTGATGTCCGGGACGCGGCTGCCGAGCCGGGCCATGACCAGGGCGCAGCCGGCG
The DNA here is from genome assembly GCF_055576225.1 of Streptomyces sp. NPDC033845. NCBI lineage: Bacteria > Bacillati > Actinomycetota > Actinomycetes > Kitasatosporales > Streptomycetaceae > Streptomyces > Streptomyces sp. NPDC033845. The sequence goes on from NZ_JBVIRI010000014.1 coordinate 26,758, forward strand.
CAGAAGACGGCCATCAGCAGCAGGGCGGGGACGGCGAGCAGCCAGCCGGGGCGGGGGGTCTGGCCGAAGGCCAGCAGCAGGATGACCAGGGCGCCCATGGTGACCAGCAGCTGTTGGAAGAGCTGGACCACGGTGGCGATGGGGAGGCTGGCGCGCGGGAAGTGCAGGGCGCGGACCAGGCCGAGGTTGCCGTGGATGGCGCGGGTGCCCGCGTTGACGGAGCTGCCGATGAAGTCCCAGACGAAGACGCCGGTGATCAGGAAGGGGATGTAGTCCGGGACCCCGTGGCTGGCCCGCATGATCACGCCGAAGATGAAGAAGTAGACCAGGGCGTTGAGCAGTGGGGTGGCCAGGTGCCAGATCTGGCCGAGCCGCTGGGTGCTGTACTGCGCGGCCATCTTGGCGGTGGCGAAGGCGGTCACGAAGTGACGGCGGCCCCACAGCTCCCGGACGTACCGCGGGAGGGTGGGGCGGGCCCCGCTGACGGTCAGGCCGTGGGCGGCCGCGAGCTCCGCGGCGGTGGGCGGGCGCCGCGCGGGGGCGGGTGGGGCCGCGGTCGGTGCCGCGGATGGGGCCGGGCTGGTGGTGGTCACGCGGGGTCGCTTTCGCCGGTTCGGTCGTCGGGACGGGTCCGTATCGTCGTTACGGTGAGAGTAGGACCCGGACCGTCGGAACGCAACCGTATCGTCGTGACGCCGGGGTGCCGGCGTGCGCGGCTATGCTCTGTGCATGACCAAGGACCCTGCCGCCACCCCCGCCGCCAGCGCGCCCAGACGGGCCCCGGCCGGGGCCGCCGTCCTCCGGGAGGACGTGACCGAGGCCATCCGCGCGGCGGTGCTGGAGGAACTGGCGACGGTCGGGTTCGCCCGGATGTCCATCGAGGGGATCGCCCGCCGGGCGGGCGTCGGCAAGACCGCCGTCTACCGGCGCTGGAAGTCCAAGCTCCATCTGGTGCTCGACCTGATCGCGGTGTTCGCCGCCGACGGCCTGCCTGCCCCCGCCACCGGCTCCCTCTACGGCGACGTCAGAGCCCTGCTGGAGGTCATGACCCATGTGCTCCGGCACCCGGTCGCCTCCGCCGTGATCCCCGACCTGCTGGTCGAATCCGCCCGGAACCCGGAACTCGCCGAAGCGGTACGGGGGGCCCTGCTGGAAGGGCAGCGGCGACTGGCCGAGGGCATCGTGGCCGAGGCGGTCGCCCGCGGTGAACTCCCCGACGGCGCCGACCCGGAACGCGCCCTCGACCTGGCCATCGGACCGCTCTACTGGCGACAGGTGGTCGTCGGCGAACGGGTCACGGCCGGCTATCTGGACGGCCTGGCGCAGTCGACGGTGGCCGGCTTGCGGGCCGCGCCCTAGAGGACGGTAAAATACGGGGGTTGGCCTCCGAACCACCCGGCACCGGGTGATGTCCGGAGGCTTTTTTCATGCCTTCCGAACCACTTCACCCCACGTCCCCCACCGGTTCCGCGGCCGTCACCGTCGCCGTCACCTCCGACGAGAGGGGCACCCGACCGCCCGGCTACGCGCGCCTGCTGCGCGACCGGGAGTTCGCCGGACTCTGCGCCGGGTTCACCCTGACCGTCGCGGCCGGCACCCTGTCCGGGTTCGCCCTCGGCAGCCTGGTCCAGCACCGCACCGGCTCCCCCTTCCTGACCGCCGTCACCCTGTACGGCGGAACCTTCGCCGCCGTCCTCGGAGCGCTCACCCTGATGTCGGTGGCGGACGGGAAGCGGCCGCGCCGCACCCTGATGACGCTCCAGACCCTCACCCTGGCCGGAGCCGCCGCACAGGCCGTGCCCGGACTCCCGCTGGCCGTCCGGTTCGCCCTGCTGCTCCTCCTGGGCCTCCTCCAGTCCCTGGGCGCGGGCACCCGGATGGGGCTGCTCGCCGAGATCGTCCCGGCCGCCGGATACGCCACCGCCCGCTCCCTGATGAACATCGCCGGCGGAATCACCGGTGTCCTCGGCTACGCGGCCGGCGCCCTGCTGCTGCGGCACCTGAGCCCGTACGGGCTGTTCGCGGTCTCCGCGGCGCTGATCGGGACCGGGCTGGCGGTGGTGGCCGCGACCGTACGGGAACGGTCCGTCCGGCTCACCCGGCGGCCGGGCCTGAGCCGCACCTGGACCGCCAACCGGGAACTCCTCGCCCATCGCGCACAGCGGACCCTGCTGCTGAACCTGTGGGTCCCCAACGGCCTCGTCGTCGGCTGCGAAGCACTGCTCATCTCCTACGACCCCGGCCACGCCGGCAGCTATCTGGCCGCCGCCTCCGCCGGGATGCTCCTCGGCGACCTGCTCGTCGGCCGGCTCCTCGACGCCCGGCAGCGCCGCCGCGCCGCGTTCGGTCTGCGGGTGCTGATGGCGGCGCCGTATCCGCTGCTGGCCCTGCACCCGCCGGTGGCCGCCGCGGCGATCGGGGTGTTCCTCGCGGGAGTCGGCTTCGCGGCGACCCTGCCGTTGCAGGAACGGCTGCTGGAACTGAGCCCGGAGGGGGTGCGGGGGCAGGTGCAGGGAGTGGAATCGGCCGGGCGGATGACCATGCAGGGGGTGGGGGCCGCACTGGCCGGGGCCGTGGCGCAGTGGCTGTCGCCCGGCGCCGCGATCGCGGCCGTGGCCGCGGTCTCCCTGGCCTTCACCCTGGCCACCCGCCGCGCCACCCACCGCCCCTGACTAGGGCCAGCGGGGGGTGGTCAGTTGGGGGAGGGAGTCGGGGCGGCGGGGGCCGGGGGTGGACGGGGGGCAGGGGGTGCGCTCTTCGAGGGGGGTGAAGGGCGGCACCGTGGTGGGGTCGCCGAGGAAGACATGGCGGACCACCCGTTCCGCGGCGCGGCCGTCGTCCAGGGTGCAGAAACGGGCCCGGAACGCCGCACGGAGCTGGGCCGAGCGGGAGCCCTGCCAGTGCCCGGTGGCGAAGATGTCCACCAGCTCGTCCTCGGTGCGGGCGATCGCGCCCGGCGGGAACGCCCGCAGGTCGAAGTAGGTGCCGCGGGCCGCCTCGTAGGCCTCCCAGTCGTCCGCGTGGATCACGATCGGCCGGTCCAGGGAGGCGTAGTCGAACATCAGCGAGGAGTAGTCCGTCACCAGGGCGTCCGAGGCCAGGCAGAGCTCCTCCACCGACGGGTGGCCCGAGACGTCGATCAGCCGGGTGTGCGGATCCCTGGACAACGGGACGTCGCCGTAGGTGAGATGGGCGCGGGCCAGCACCGTGAAGCGGGGGCCGAGGTCACGCAGGACCCGCTCGAAGTCCAGGTGGTCCGGACGGCTGCGCCGGTAGTCGCGGTGCGTGGGCGCGTAGAGGATCACCGTCGAGCCGGCCGGGATGCCCAGCCCCTCGCGGAGCTCCGCCACGTCCGAGGCGGTGGCCCGGTGGAACACGTCGTTGCGCGGATAGCCGTATTCGAGGGTGGTGTAGGAGGCGGGCAGCGCCCTCTCCCACACCAGGGTGGAGTGCCGGTTCGCGGACAGCAGGTAGTCCCACTGGTCGGCGCCCCGCAGCAGCCCCGCGAAGTCCGTGGTCGGGGTGGCCGCCGGACGGTCCTGGAGATCCAGGCCCACCCGCTTCAGCGGGGTCCCGTGCTGGGTCTGGAGCAGCACCTGGCCGCGCCGCTTGACCAGCGACCGGTCGAAGTTGACGTTGCTGACCAGATAGCGGGCGCGGGCCAGCGCCGTCCAGTACGCGGGGGAGCCCGGCCGCAGCGGGACCGTGCCCTCGGGGAGGGAGGAGGCATGGCCGGGCCCGCAGATCCAGGCCGTACGCATCCCCGGAGCCAGCTCCCGCAGCTTCGCCTCGATGGCCGCCGGATTGCAGGCGTAGCCGCCGTGCCAGTAGGCGCTGAATACGGCCAGGTCGGAGCGGAGCGGCAGCAGCCGCTGCACCCGGTATTGCAGCCGGCCGCCGGCCTCCCGCAGGCCCCGGCTGCCGGCCCGCAGCGCCCGGGCCGCCACCAGGGCGGCGGCCCGCAGCCGCGACAGCCCCTGGTACAGGCGCATCACGCCCCACCGCATCAGGGTGTGCCGCAGCCGGTCCACCCGGGACACCGGCAGCACCCCGGCTCCCGGCGACCGGTGCCGGCGCAGCTGCTCGGCCGCCCGGCGGAAGAACTCCGCCCGCGCCTCCCGCGGCAGCCGGACCCGGTCCGAGAACAGCGCGCAGTAGTGCTCGGCCATCCGCCGGTGCACCACCGGCCGCCACCGCTCCAGCTCCGGCCGGCCCGCCAGGAACGCGAACACCCGGTCGTACTGGTCGAAGACGTCCAGGTGCCGGGCCGTGGTCGTGGTCAGGATCGACCCCGAACGCCGCTGCCGGTAGTGCACGCACACCCGGTCCAGCACCGCCAGCGACTCCGCCGCCAGCAGCGCCGGATAGGTCCACGGGGTGTCCTCGTACAGTCCCGTCGGGAACTGGAGGTTCTCCCGCTCCAGGAACTCACGGCGGTACGCCTTGTTCCACACCACCATCAGCATGCCCAGCAGGGCCGGCCGGTCCGCCAGCCGGAAGCTGGCCGGACCCTCCTCCGAGAGCCGGTGCGCGAGCCGGTTGCGGACCGTCTCACCGCTCCAGAAGGCGCGCGCGTAGTCGTACACCAGGACATCCGGGGAGCCGGTCGCCTTCAGCCGGTCGGCGATGGCCTCCAGCGCCCCCGGGACGAGGGTGTCGTCCCCGTCCAGGAACAGCACATAGTCGCCCGTGGCCCGGGCCAGACCGGCGTTGCGGGCCGGACCCAGGCCGAGGTTGTGCGCCAGGTGCACGGCCGTGACCCGGGGATCACGGGCCGCGCACTCGTCGACGATCGACCCGCAGGCGTCCGGGGACGCGTCGTCCACCGCGATCAGTTCCAGATCCGGATACGACTGGGACAGGACCGAATCCAGACTTTCCTGCAGGAACGCCTGGACCTTGTACGCGGGCACGATGACGCTGAACCGGGGCACGGCACATCCAGGGGTCGGCGCGGGCATATTGCCCAGGAACCGGTGTGGCGATCATCGGGTTACGCGAGACGTGGCATTCGGGTTACGGACCGTCAACCCCACGGCCGGTGGGATCCCGGAGCGGTCACTTCACGGCCCCGGCCATCACCCCCGACACGAACTGGCGCTGGAACGCGAAGAACACGACCAGCGGGACGGCCATGGACAGGAACGCCCCGGGCGCGAGCACGTCGATGTTGTTGCCGAACTGGCGGACCTGCTGCTGAAGCGCCACCGTCAGCGGCGGGTTCGAGGAGTCCGCGAAGACCAGGGCGACCAGCATGTCGTTCCACACCCACAGGAACTGGAAGATGCCCAGCGAGGCGATCGCGGGCCCGCCCAGCGGGAGCACCACCCGGGCGAAAAGCCGGAGTTCGCCCGCCCCGTCCAGTCGGGCCGCCTCCAGCAGCTCGCGCGGGATCTCCGCGAAGAAGTTCCGCAGCAGGAACACGGCGAACGGCAGCCCGAAAGCAGTGTGGAAGAGGACCACGCCCGTGGTCGTCTCGAAGAGGCCTATCTCCCCGAAGAGTTCGGAGACCGGGATCAGCGCCACCTGGACCGGCACCACCAACAGGCCCACCACCACCAGGAACAGCCAGTCCCGGCCGGGGAACTCCATCCAGGCGAAGGCGTATCCGGCGAACGCGCCGAGCACCACCACCAACACCGTGGCCGGCACGGTGATCGCCACCGTGCTCAGCAGCGCACTGGTGATGGTGTCGTCCGCCAGCAGGTTCCCGTAGTTCTCCGTGGTCAGCCGGGCCGGCTCGGCGAACACCTGCCACCAGCCCTCCCGGTTCAGGTCCGCAGGGGCCAGGAACGAGGACACCAGCAGCCCCAGCGTGGGCAGCAGCCAGAACACCCCGGTCAGCAGCAGGAACACCCGGACCGCCCCGCCCGACAGCCGGGCCGCCAGCCGGCCCGCCAGGGAGCCCCGCCCCCCGCCCTTCCGGTTCTCGCGCGGCGACGTCATCGGGTGCGCTCCTTCCGGAGGCGACGGATGTTGACCAGCATCACCGGCACCACCAGGAGCAGCAGCAGCACCGCGATGGCGCTGCCCACCCCCGGATCGGCGTCCGTCCCGAAGGAGGTCCGGTACAGCTGGAGGGCCAGCACGTTCGCGTCGTCCTGGACCGAGCCGGGAGCGATCACGAAGACCAGGTCGAAGACCTTCATCACATTGATCACCAGGGTGACCAGCACCACCACCAGCACCGGAGCCAGCACCGGGACCGTGATCCGCCGGAACACCTGCCACTCGTTCGCCCCGTCCACCCGGGCCGCCTCCAGCAGCTCCCGCGGCACCGCCGCCAGCCCCGCCCCGATCAGCACCATCGCGAACCCGGCCCACATCCAGATGTACGCCCCGATGACCGCCGGGGTCACCAGCGAGGGCCCCAGCCAGTCCACCCCCGCGTACGCCTCCCGGAAGTTGGCCGCCGGGAGCCGCAGCAGCGCCCCGTCCGCCTTCGCCGACAGACTGAACGTGCCGTCGGCCCGGGCCCGGGTGGACTCCACCACCTTCCCGTCCCGCACCGCCTCGATCCGCATCCCCGCATAGCCCGACTCGGCCGGATCCACCGCGTTGGTCCGGCCGCCGCCGCCCCGGGTGAAGTCCTGCCAGGCCGTCCCCGTCACCCGCCCCGGCTCCGCCGCCGCCGGCGCCGCGCTCCGGGTGCCCTCGGGAAGGGCCGCCGGAGCCACCCCCACCAGCGGCAGCAGCACCGGCGCCCCCGCCCGCACCGGATCACGGGTGACAAAGGCGCCACCACCCGCCGCCACCAGCGGCGAATCACGGCCCGGCCGGGCCTTCGGGAACGCCGAACTCTCCGCGAAGGTGTCGTGCACCCCCACCCACACGGCGTTCGCCACGCCCCGGTCCGGATCCTGGTCGTACACCAGCCGGAAGATGATCCCCGCCGCCAGCATCGAGATGGCCATCGGCATGAACACCACGATCTTGAACGCGGTGCCCCAGCGGATCCGCTCCGTCAGCACCGCGAACACCAGCCCCAGCGCCGTCGCCGTGGCCGGCGCCAGCACCACCCACACCGCCGTGTTCTCCAGCGCCCCGCGGATCGCGTCGTCCCGCAGGATCTCCCCGTAGTTCCCGAGCCCCACGAAGGAGTCACCGGACCGGTCGAAGAGGCTGCGGTAGAGCGAATACCCGATGGGCTGCACCACCAGCGCGCCGAGCAGCAGCAGGGCGGGCAGCAGGAAGGCCACCGCCACCGTCCGGTGGCGGCGCCGAGCGGTCCCCGGCACCGGAATCAGTTCCCGTACGCCTTGGCCGCCGCGGCCTCCAACCGCGCCTGCGCACCCGCCACGTCGGCCGGGTTCTTCAGGAAGTCCTGCAAGGCCTTCCACTCACCGGCCCCCGGGGTGCCGCCGAAGGAGGCCGGAGCCTGGTCCGACATGTCGAACCGGAAGTCGTCACCCGCCGCGATCAGCGCCTTCGCGATGTCCCGCTGGATGTCGTTCGGATAGGACTCGGGCCGCACCGACCGGTTCGGAGAGATGAACCCGCCCTGCCCGGCATGGATCTCCGCCGCGTCCGCCGAGGCCAGGAACGTCAGCAGGGCCTGCGCCCCCTTCGAGGGCTTCAGCGCCACCGCCACATCACCGCCCGACACCACCGGGGCCTTCGCGCCCACCGCCGGGAACGGGAACACCAGCGCGTCCTCACCGACCTTCGCCTCGGTCTCGGCGATGTTCACCGCCACGAAGTCGCCCTCGAAGACCATCCCGGCGGCCGGCTGGTCACCACCGGTGAACGTCTGCGTCACCGACTTCGGGAACTCGGTGGCCAGCGCCCCCGTCTGCCCGCCCGCCAGATAGTCCTTCCGGCCGAAGAGCTGGCCGAGGGTGGTCAGCGCCTGCCCGACGCTGGGATCCGTCCACTTCAGCTGGTGCTTCGCCAGCTTGTCGTACGCCTCCGGACCGGCCTGCGAGAGATAGACGTTCTCGAACCAGTCGGTCAGGGTCCAGCCGTCCGCACCGCCCACGGACACCGCCGGGACACCGGACGCGGACAGGGTCTCCGCGGTGGCCAGGAACTCCTTCCAGGTCTTCGGGACCTGCGCCCCGGCCGCCTCGAACGCCTTCGCGTTGTACCAGACCAGCGACTTGTTCGCGGCCTTGTAGTACACCCCGTACTGGGTGCCGCCCACCGCGCCCAGGGACTTCCAGCCCGCCGAGTAGTTCTTGTCCAGCTGCGCCCGGGCCTCCGGACCCACCGGCTGCGCCCACTTCCGCTCCACCGCCGCGACCAGCGCCCCGACCTGCGGCAGCAGCGCCACATCCGGCGGCTGGCCGCCCGCCACCTTGGTCCCGAGGAAGTTCACGATCGGATCCTGGGCCGGCACGAAGCTGACCGACGCCCCCGTCCGCTTCTCGAACTCCTTCAGCACCTTGGTGAAGTTGGCCTGCTCGGGCCCCGTCCACACCGCCGCGACCTCAAGCTTCTCCCCGGCCAGGGACGGTAATTGGACCCCGGCCGAGGCGCTGGGCGAACCCTCCGCCCCGGCCGGCGGATCCTTCTCGTCCTTGTCGCCGCCTCCGCAAGCGGTCAGCGCCAGCGCCCCCAACGCGGCCAGCGCCACCCAGGTGTTGGCGGTGTTCGTGCGGTTTCGTTCGCGGCTGCGCATGGTCGTGCCCCCGATGCCCGTGGTGTGTTCCGTGTCACCAGGTCTACGCCGACTCCCAGGGGCCCGCAATACCGCCTACCCGCCCTGTGGATAACCCAGGGGCCACCCCAGGTGCTCTCAGGGGGCGGGCGGGAACAGCACCGGTATCGCGGAGACCAGGTGCGAGGCCCGGTCCAGGGCGCTCGCCAACAGGGCCAGATCGGTGGGGCCGTTGCCCAGCTCGCGGACCGGCCGACGGGCCGGCGGATCTCCCATCCGGTCCCACTCCACCGGCACCACGGTGGGCCGCTGGGTCGCCGTCCGCGGGATCCGGCCGGTCACCCGGCCGCCCTGGAACGGCAGGCTCCGGCCGTCCGCGAAGCGCAGCAGCCCCCGCCCCGGACCCGGCCGGTCGGGCGCGTCGAGCTCCACCCGCAGCCGGGCCAGCCGGGCCGGCTCCGTCCCGGCCGTGCGCTCGGGGCGCGAACTGGTCGCCACCAGGTGCACCCCCAGCCGTCCGCCGTCCCGTGCCACCGCCTCCAGCGCCCGGACCACCGAACCGGCCGCCGGACGGCCGGTGCTGCCCAGGGCGGGCGCGACCAGCGCGTCGAAATCGTCCACCAGGACCACCAGCCGGGGCAGCGGGCTCGGGCCTGCCGGCTGGTCGGTACGGGTACCCGAACGCAGCCGCAGGGTGCCGGTCCGCTGGGAGTCCAGGTCCCCGGCACCGCCCCCGGACCCGGCGCCCGTCCCGGCACCGGGACCGCCACCGGCCCCCGAACCGTGCCCCGTCCCGGCGCCCCGCTGTTCGGCGCCGCTCGGCCGGCGCGGGGACACCATCCGGTCGGACAGCTCGCGGTGGGCGTGCCACTCGCCGAACGGCACCCCGTCCAGCAGCTCCGACCGGCGCTTCAGCTCGGCGCCCAGGGCCTGCGCGAACTCCCGCATCCGCAGCGGATCGGAGGCCACCAAGTGCGCCGAGACGTGCGGCAGCTCCGTACAGGGCGCCAGCCCCTCGCCGCGCTCGCCGCCCGCCCCGTCCAGCAGCACCAGCCCCAGCCGGTCCGGCCGGGCGGCCGAGGACAGCGAGGCGGCCACCGAGCGGAGCAGCTCCGTGCGCCCGCTGCCGGGCGGCCCCTCGATCAGCAGGTGCGGCCCGTCCGCGACGAGTTCGGCCCCGACCGGGCCGCGCAGGCCGCTGCCGAGGATCAGTTCGGCCAGCCCGCCGACGCCCTGGCCCTGGTCGGTGGCGGCCGCCCAGCGGGCCATCAGCGATGCCGGGGTGGCACGGGCCAGCCCCAGCTCGTCGAGCAGCCGGGCGGTCTGCGGGAGCGCCGCGGCCGCCGCGGGCCGGGCCGGCCGGCCGGCCGCCCCCGGCTCCGGACGCAGCGGGGCCAGCGCACGGGCGAAACGCTCCGCCCAGGCGGCGGACACGCCGTCGGCGGTGGCGGACCGGCCGTGCCCGAGGAGCCGGCCGGCCCCGACCGGGAAGCTCCGTACGGCGGTGGCCACGTCCCCGCTGAGCAGGGCGACCGTCCCGCAGTCCCGGAAGGCCGGCACGGTCGCGCAGGCCGTGCCGAAGGATTCCTCCACCGGGGAGGCCGGCGAGGCGGCCGGGGCTTCGGCGAGGCAGAGCAGATGGATCCCGGCGGCCGGACCGTGAGAGGCCAGCCGGCCGGTCAGGTCCCGGAGCGCGCCCGGGCCCGGATCGCCGTCCAGGACGAGAAGGGTGTACGGGCCGTCGTAGGCGTCGGCGAGCCGGCGGACCTCCGAACGGTCGGCGGCCGCCCAGTTCGCCCCGAGCGGGCTGTCGTCCAGCCGCCGGGTCAGCTCGGCGGTGCGGGCCGCGGCCTGGTCGCGGTCGTACGCCAGCAGCAGACGGCAGTCCTGGCCGTGCGCCGGCCGGGTGTGCGGGAGCCAGCCCAGCCAGCCCCAGTCGCGGATCCGCTCCGGTACCGGCTGGGCCCGGTCGGTGGCCAGCAGCACGATCTCCAGCTCGCCCGGGGCGTGCCGGGCCGCCAGCTGGGCGACCACGGACCGGGCCAGGCCGGTCAGCCGGGCACGGGGGCCGGCCAGACCGAGCGAGCCGGCCTCCCGCAGCGATACCGGCGCCCCCGCGCCGAGCGCCACGGACAGCGGCTCCGCCGGGGCGCCGGGCCACAACTGCTCGGTGGGGCCGAGGGCGGCGATCAGCAGGGCGGCGGGGTTGTCCCCGGACGGGGTCGCCATGAGGTCGGCCGGGGCGGCGGCGGGCGCCGCCGTCTCGGCGGCCTCCTCACGGCCGACCAGCTTCCGGGCCCAGGCGCCGAGGCCCTTGCGGCGGCCGCGCCCGGCCTCCGGCCCTGCGGACCCTGCGGACTCGGTGGATCCGGTGGATCCGGTGGGGGCTGCGGGGCCTTCGTGGCCGCTGGGCTGGGTGGGGGCCGTGGTGGAGGCCGCGCCGGGGCCCGGGGTGGTGCCGGGGCGTCCGGGGCGGCCCGGGCCGGCGTCCTCGCCGGAGCGGCTGTGCTCGCGGGGCTCGTTGTGCCAGGGCCGGCCGGGCCGGGGGGAGGCGGCCGGGACGGCCGGTGCGGCCGGTGCGGCCGCGCCATGGGCGCCCGTGGCGCCGGGGGCGCCCGTCGTCGGGCCCCAGCCCGGGTGCCCGGCCGGGGCCGGCCATGCCTCCTGGCCGGCCGCCGCCGCGCCCATGGCGGGGGCCGCGTGTTCCGCCGCGCCGCGTCCCGCGCCGTACGTGCCGGACGTGCCGTACGTCCCCGGGCCCGTGGCCTGCGCCGGGAACGGCCGCCCGGCCGCCCCGGCGTCCGCGCCGTGCCCGCCGCCGGAGGTGCCGTGCCCGGCCGCGCCCGGGGCGCCGTGCTCGCCCGCCGGCGCGGGGATGCCGTACCCGGCTGCGGCGGGGCTCCCGTACTCGGCCGCGCCCGGGGTGCCGTTCCCGGCCGCGCCGGAACTGCCGTACCGGCCCGGGCCGGAGGCGCCGTAACCGGCCGACCCTGCGCTGCCGTGCCGGGCCGTGCCCGGGGTGCTGTTCCCGGCTGTGCCGGAGCTCCTGTAGTCGGTCGTGCCTGAGTTGCCGTACCCGGCCGCGCCGGAACTGCCGTACCGGCCCGGGCCGGAGGCGCCGTACTCGCCCGCCCCGGAGCTGTCGTGCCGGGTCGTGCCCGGGGCGGTGCCGCCGACTGTGCCGGAGCTCCCGTACCGGCCCGTGTCCGAGGTGCCGTACCCGGCCGTGCCGGAACTGCCTTGCCGGGCTGCGCCGGAGCCTCCGCTTCGGCCCGGGGTCTCGCTTCCGGCTGCGCCGAAGCTGCGGTACCCGGCCGTGCCCGAGGTATCGGACCCGGCTGTGCCTGCCGTCCGCTGGCCGGTCGTGCCTGCTGTTTCGTATCTGCCCGTGCCCGAGGGGCCGTTCGCGGCTGCGCCGGGACGGCCGTACTCGCCCGTGCCATGCCCGGCTGCGCCGGAGCCTCCGCTTCCGCCCGGGGTGTCGCTCCCGGCTGCGCCGGAGCTGCGGTACCCGGCGCTGCCCGAGGCACCGGACCCGGCTGTGCCTGCGGTTCCGTACCCGGCCGTGCCCGAGGTGCCCGGCCCGGTCGTGCCCGCGGTTCCGTATCCGCTGGTGCCCGAGGGGCCGTTCGAGGCTGCGCCGCCGGAGCGCCCGTACTCGCCTGTGCCGGACCTGCCGTGCCCGGCTGTGCCGGAGGTTCCGGATCCGGCCGGGTCGTCCGTGCCGTACCCGCCGGCGGCGGTGCGCCCGGCCGCTCCGGAGCTGCCGTGCCGGGTCGTGCCCGGGGTGCTGTTCCCGGCTGCGCCGGAACTCCCGTGCTCGGCCGTGGCCGAGGTGCCGGACCGGCTCGTGCCCGAAGTGCCGTGGCCGGACGCGCCGGAGCTGCCGCTCCCGCCCGTACCCGAGACTCCGGACCCGGCCGTGCCGGAACTGCCGTACCCGGAGCTGCCGTCCGCGCTCGTAGCGCCGTATCCGCCTGCGGCAGAGCCGCTGTACCCGGCCGCGCCGGAATTCCCGTACCCGGAGCCGCCGGAACTGCCGCTGCCGGTCGCGTCCGAACTGCCGTACGCGCTGACGCGGTTCGGCCCCTGTCCCGCCGGGCCCGAGCCTGCCTGCCCGCCCGCGCCGGAACTCCCGTACCCGTACCCGGCGCCGCCGGAGCCTTCCACCCCGCCCCGCGCGGTTGGTGGGAGGGAGAGGTGGCCCTCCGAGTCGGGGGTCAGGGGGAGGGGGGTGGGGCTGGTGGGGGTGAGGCGGAGGGTGGATTCGCCGATGCGGAGGAGCGCGCCGGGGGGGAGGAGGACCGGGGTGCGGCCGACGGTGCTGCCGTCGACGGTGGTGCCGTTGGTGGAGTCGAGGTCGGCGATGCCGACCCTGCCGTCCTCGCCGACGACCACCGCGCAGTGCAGCCGGGAGACGTCCGGGTCGTCGAGCGGGACGTCGGCCTCGCCGGAGCGGCCGATCCGCAGCCGGCCCGGGTGGAGGAGGTGGACCCCGCCCGCGTCCGGGCCGGCCACCACCTGGAGCTGTGCCGCGGCCCCCGGCAGGCTGATGCCCGCGGTGTCCGGGGCGGGAGTGTGCAGGGCCAGGACGGCGCCGTCGACCAGCGGCGGCTCGCCGAGGATCCGCCGCTGCGGGTCGAGCCGCTCGGCGCCGGCGTAGAGCACGACGGTGCCCCCGGTGTCCGGTCCGCCGACGGTCGCGGCGAGCCCGGAGGCCACCGCGGACAGCGGGGTGCCGACGGGTGCGGTGACGAGTACGTCACAGGTGGCGGGCGCGGGCTGGTGGCCGCTGCGCGGCCCGATGACGGTCAGCCGGATCTGCATCGCCGTCGCGGTCCCTTCTGCGCGGCGCGTCCGGCGCCGGGCGGGACCCGGACCTCGGGACATGGCTGCCCGGTCCGCCCCCGCCCGGCACGGACGCGTCCGTCCGGTCAGGTCTGCCGGAACCCCGGGCTCCCGTCCCGGCGGTTCCGTACTGGGTGCATCCTCGCACCTGTCACCGACAACACGCCCGACCCCCGCCAATAAATGATCTTGCTTGATCGTTCCTTCACGCAAATACGGACGTAAACCGCCCCCGGCATACCCCCTCAACCTCACCCTTCGCACGCATGTACGGCAACCAACCTCTCTCGCCCCGCGTCTACCCGGGGGACACCCCCTAAAGTGGGTCGACAGCAACAGCGACAGCAGGGGAGCGCGAGACGTGCGGCCAGTCGGCAGCAAATACCTGCTTGAGGAGCCGCTCGGACGCGGCGCCACGGGCACCGTCTGGCGTGCGCGCCAGCAGGACACCGCCGGGTCCGGTGAGCCGGTCGCCATCAAGGTACTCAAGGAAGAACTGGCCAACGACGCCGACATCGTCATGCGCTTCCTGCGGGAGCGCTCGGTCCTGCTCCGCCTGACCCACCCCAATATCGTCCGCACCCGCGACCTGGTGGTCGAGGGCGATCTGCTCGCCCTGGTCATGGACCTGGTAGAGGGCCCGGACCTGCACAGGTACATCCGGCAGAACGGCCCCTTCACCCCGGTCGCCGGCAGCCTGCTGACCGCCCAGATCGCGGACGCGCTCGCCGCCAGCCACGCCGACGGGGTGGTGCACCGCGACCTGAAGCCCGCCAACGTCCTGCTGGACGAGAGCGACGGGCAGATGCGCCCGATGCTCACCGACTTCGGCATCGCGCGGCTCGCCGACTCCCCGGGACTGACCCGCACCCACGAGTTCGTCGGCACCCCGGCCTATGTGGCGCCCGAGTCCGCCGAGGGCCGCCCGCAGACCTCCGCCGTGGACATCTACGGCGCCGGCATCCTGCTCTACGAGCTGGTGACCGGACGGCCGCCGTTCGCCGGCGGCACCGCGCTGGAGGTGCTGCACCGGCATCTGAGCGAGGAGCCGCAGCGCCCGGCCAACGTGCCCGAGCCGCTGTGGACGGTCATCGAGCGCTGCCTGCGCAAGGAGCCCGACGAGCGGCCCAGCGCCGAATCCCTGGCCCGTGCCCTGCGCGTGGTCGCGGCCGGCATCGGGGTGCACTCCTCGCCGGCCGACGTGGAGGCCGCCCTCGGGGTCGGCGGGCTGCTGGCCCCGGACCCCTCGCCGGCCCCGGTGCCCGAGACCCCGGGTGCCGCCGACCCGACCCAGGTGCTGGCCGCCGGGCTCCAGGCCGCGCCGATGGGTGCCTACGACCCCAACGGCGCGACCAGCGTGCTGCCCCCGGTCGGCGCGAACGACGCCACCTCGGTGCTGCCCAGCACCGGAGGCCCGGGCGGCGGTCCCGGTGCCCAGGGTGCCGATCCGACCTCCGTGATGCCCCCGGTGCAGCGGCCCGACTCGCCGCACCCGTGGCAGTCCCAGATGCAGGCCGCCCGGGACCGCAACGAGCAGACCCAGATCCAGTACCTGGACCCCGCCGAGGACCCGCTCCGCCGGCGCCCGCAGCGGCAGGCCCCGCCGCCCGCGCCGCCGTACCAGGAGCCCGGCCGCCGGCCCGCCCGGCAGCCGCAGCAGCCCCAGCAGCCGCAGCAGTACCGGCAGGGCCCGCCGCCCCCGCAGCAGTACCAGCAGCCGCAGCACCAGCCGTACCAGCAGCCTCAGCAGCAGTACGCGCCTCCGCCGCAGCAGTACCAGCCGCAGCCGCCGCCCCAGCAGTACCAGCAGCCGCAGCAGCAGCGCCCGCAGCCGCAGCCGCACCAGCCGCAGTACCAGCCCCCGCAGCAGCCGCCCCAGCAGCCCGCCCCCCGGGAGCCGCGCGCCCCGCGCGAACCCCGGCGCAGCGCCAACCCCATGCGGATCCCGGGTCTGGGCTGCCTCAAGGGCTGTCTGTTCTCGATCCTGCTGTTCATCGTGGCCGGCTGGCTGATCTGGGAGCTCACCCCGCTCCAGGACTGGATCGGGACCACCAAGGGCTTCTGGGACCAGCTCTGGGACTGGGGCGCCTCGGCCGTGAACACGGTCAAGGACCTCGGTGGCGGAGACGGCGGAGGCAGCGGTTCCGGCACTCCGTAACGCCGAGTCAGTGGATTTGTCGACTTCCGGGTCACGATTTCGCCCGCAGAAGTGAAGGTCGCCGCGAATCGGGGCCCCTGGTGGCCTCCAACCCTCATTCGGACGCGTAGCTTTGGGGCGTACGCCAGCCGCTGAGGGAGCAGTCGTGGCACGGAAGATCGGCAGCCGGTACACCGCCCACCAGATCCTGGGGCGCGGCAGTGCCGGCACGGTGTGGCTCGGTGAGGGCCCGGACGGGCCCGTCGCCGTCAAGCTCCTGCGCGAGGACCTCGCGTCCGACCAGGAGCTGGTCGGCCGGTTCGTCCAGGAGCGCAGCGCCCTGCTCGGCCTGGACCATCCGCACGTGGTCTCCGTCCGCGACCTCGTCGTCGACGGCAACGACCTGGCCCTGGTCATGGACCTGGTCCGGGGCACCGACCTGCGCACCAGACTCGACCGGGAACGCAGACTCGCCCCCGAGGCGGCCGTGGCGATCGTGGCCGACGTGGCCGACGCGCTGGCCGCCGCGCACGCCGCCGGAGTGGTCCACCGGGACGTCAAGCCGGAGAACGTGCTGCTGGACATGCAGGGCCCGCTCGGCCCGGGCGGCGCCCACCCGGCCCTGCTCACCGACTTCGGCGTCGCCAAACTGATCGACTCTCCGCGCCGGGCCGGCCCCCCGCCGGGCTCCCCGCGCTCCGCCCAGCCCACCCGGATCATCGGCACCCCGGACTACCTCGCCCCGGAGATCGTCGAAGGGCTGCCGCCGCGCGCGGCCGTGGACATATACGCCCTGGCGACGGTCCTCTACGAGCTGCTGGCCGGGTTCACCCCGTTCGGCGGCGGCCACCCCGGGGCCGTGCTGCGCCGGCACGTCACCGAGACCGTGGTGCCGCTGCCCGGCATCCCCGACGAGCTGTGGCAGCTGATCGTCCAGTGCCTGGCCAAGGGGCCGGCCTCCCGGCTGCGCGCCTCCGAGATGTCCGTCCGGCTCCGGGACATGCTCCCGACGCTGGCCGGAATGCCCCCACTGGACGTGGACGAGCCGGACGACCTGGAACCCGCCGAGGCCCCCGACCCCGCCGAGGAACCCGCCCCGGACCCGGCGGAGCGGCGCCGGGGCGTGGTCCCGCTGGTGCCCGGCACGGCCACCGACTCCAACCGGGACACCCACACCTCGATGCGGGTGCCCGGTCCGGAGGAGCTGGCCGGCGGCGCGCTCGGCACCGCCCGGGTCCCGCGCCCGGCCGGCGGCCACCGCCCCGGCTCGGCCCGCCACCGGGCCGACGCCGTCCGGCGGCGCCGGCTGATGCTGACCACGGCCGGGGTGGTGGTGGCCGCGGCCATCGGGGTGGGCGGCTGGCTCGCCTCGTCCTCCGACAGCCCGCCGCCCCGTGAGGACCAGCAGACCTCCACCCCGGCCGCTCCCTGACCGGTCGCACGGCGGGAGGTCGCACGGCTGGCCGCCGGGCGGTGGACCGCCGGGCGGCGTGCGGTCAGGCCGCGCCGAGCTCCGGGTGCCAGCGGCGGGCCACCGCCGGGTGGGCGCGGGCGAAGCCCTTCAGCTCGTTGCGCCCGTACTCCCGGTGGAGCGGGTTCGAGGCGTCGTGGGAGAGCCCGGGAGCCTGCTCCAGATAGGCGCCGGGGACGGTCTCCACCACGGTGTCCAGGCGCGGGTTGTAGAAGAACGGCACGGAGAAACGTTCCACCGCGCCGGGCGGGCTCACCACCCGGTGGTCCGTCGCCTTCAGATAGCCCTCCGTCGCGATCTCCAGCAGCTCGCCCAGGTTCACCACGAAGGCCCCGTCCAGCGGCGGCACGTCCAGATAGCCGCCGTCCTTCACCACCTGGAGCCCGCCCACCGTGTCCTGGAGCAGCAGGGTCAGGAACCCGTAGTCCTTGTGGGCGCCCACCCCCTGCCCGCCCCCGGTCGGATCGGCTCCCGGGTAGCGGATCAGCTTGGTGTGCAGGTGCGGACGGTCCGCGAAGGCGGCGTCGAAGAAGTCGGCGGGCGCCCCGATCGAGGCGAGCAGCTCCCGCAGCAGCCGGTGCGCCACGGCCGCCAGCCGCTGCTGCCATTCGAGGACCACGGTCCGCAGCTCCGGCAGGGCCGCCGGCCACTGGTTGGGGCCCTCCAGCCACAGATAGGCCGGGTCCGAGGGCGCCACCCGCGGCGCCGGCCGCTCGGCCCCCACGTCCAGCTGGTCCCGCCAGTCCGAGGAACCGCCGGTGACCTCGTGGCCGATCCGGGTGTAGCCCCGGAAGTGCGGGGAGTTCAGATTGCTCACGGCCAGCCGGTCGGCCTCCGGGAGCGCGAAGAAGGCCCGGGTCACCTCAAGGATGCGGGCGGTCTCCGCCGGGGTTATGCCGTGGCCGGTCAGATGCAGGAACCCGGTGTCCCGGGCGGCCACGTGCAGCTCCTCCCGGAAGGCGTCCCGGCGGGCGGGATCGTCGGCCAGCGAGAGGTCGAGCACGGGAAGTGCGGAGAGAGCGGAGAGAGAGGTCGTGTGCGCGGACGGCATGACGGCTCCGTTTCGGATGTCACGGGGTCCTGCTCCCGGTCGTGGTGGGAGGGCGGGTGGAGAGGGGACCGCCGGCAGGGGTGGCGCCGGGGCCGCACGGACCGCCGTACAGGACCGGGGGAATCAGTCGGTTCAGGAACTGGTTCGGTCCGGCGGCGGACAGCTCGTGGTCGTGACACGCATGAAGTCCACATGTCGACGTCGCACGAGAAGAAGAGGCATAGCCCGAGGGTACGCCGGTCGGCCCCGTGCGGGGACCGGCTACGCTGGACCCGTGGCAGTCGTCGACGTATCCGAAGAGCTGAAGTCCCTCTCCTCGACCATGGGGTCGATCGAGGCCGTCCTGGACCTCGACAAGCTGAGGGCAGACATCGCCGTGCTTGAGGAGCAGGCCGCCGCGCCGTCCCTGTGGGACGACCCGGAAGCCGCCCAGAAGATCACGAGCAAGCTTTCGCACCTCCAGGCAGAGGTCCGCAAGACCGAGACCCTGCGCGGGCGCATCGACGACCTGGAGGTGCTGTTCGACCTCGCCCAGGAGATGGACGACGCGGACACCCTCGCGGAGGCCGAGGCCGAGCTGGTCGCCGTCCGCAAGGCGCTGGCCGAGATGGAGGTCCGCACCCTGCTCTCCGGCGAGTACGCCGAGCGCGAGGCCCTGGTGAACATCCGCGCCGAGGCCGGCGGCGTCGACGCCTCCGACTTCGCCGAGCGCCTCCAGCGCATGTACCTGCGCTGGGCCGAGCGGCACGGCTACCCCACCGAGGTGTACGAGACCTCGTACGCGGAAGAGGCCGGCATCAAGTCGACCACCTTCGTGGTCAAGGCCCCCTACGCCTACGGCACCCTCTCCGTGGAGCAGGGCACCCACCGCCTGGTCCGCATCTCGCCCTTCGACAACCAGGGCCGCCGGCAGACCTCCTTCGCGGGCGTCGAGGTGCTCCCGGTCGTCGAGACCAGCGACCACGTCGAGATCGACGAGTCCGAGCTGCGGGTGGACGTCTACCGCGCCTCCGGCCCCGGCGGCCAGGGCGTCAACACCACCGACTCGGCGGTCCGCATCACCCACATCCCGACCGGGATCGTGGTCTCCTGCCAGAACGAGCGCTCGCAGATCCAGAACAAGGCCAGCGCCATGAACGTCCTCCAGGCCAAGCTGCTGGAGCGGCGCCGCCAGGAGGAGCAGGCCCGGATGGACGCCCTCAAGGACGGCGGCAGCTCCTGGGGCAACCAGATGCGCTCCTACGTCCTGCACCCCTACCAGATGGTCAAGGACCTCCGGACGGAGTTCGAGGTCGGCAACCCGCAGGCGGTGCTGGACGGCGAGATCGACGGCTTCCTGGAGGCCGGGATCCGCTGGCGCAAGCAGCAGGAGCAGGCCTCCTAGCGGCCGAGTGCCCCACGCGCGCACATGAGGAAGGCCCGGACCTCGGTCCGGGCCTTCCCGTGTTCTCCGTACGATCGGGACGCGGCGGCGGGCTACGCGCCCTGGTGCGCCAGCAGCGCCAGAGCTGCCACGAGGACCACCATCAGCGCGATCAGCGCCATGGGATTCAGGCCCGCGAAGGGACGCTCCTGCTGGAGGCGCTCCCGGTTGGCCCGGCACACCGGGCAGCGGCCCTGGCTGACGGGCGCGGCGCAGTTCGCGCACACGAGCCGGTCTATCGTCACGCGCTCTCCTCCTCTCGTCCCTCGGAACAACGCCGGTGGGAACCCATCCGTTCCCCCTACCACTGTGCCAGCTTCGAGGGCATTCGGCGCGGCCCGTCCGACAGCCCGCCCTCGGGACCGGCCGGAGCGCCCCCGAGCAACAGGGATATATAGGGGCAACCCAGGACGCCGGGTCCCGGGCCCGCGCCCGTTCGCGTATGGTCACGCTCACCTACTCCCGGCGACCGTGGTGCACCCGTGATCCGATTCGACAGCGTCTCCAAGTCCTATCCGAAGCAGAACCGCCCCGCACTCAGGGATGTCTCCCTGGAGATCGCGAAGGGCGAGTTCGTCTTCCTGGTCGGCTCCTCCGGCTCCGGAAAGTCCACCTTCCTCAGACTCATCCTCCGCGAGGAGCGGGCGAGCCACGGCCAGGTGCACGTCCTGGGCAAGGACCTCGCCAGGCTCTCCAACTGGAAGGTCCCGCAGATGCGGCGCCAGCTCGGCACCGTCTTCCAGGACTTCCGGCTGCTCCCCAACAAGACCGTCGCCGAGAACGTGGCCTTCGCCCAGGAGGTCATCGGCAAGCCGCGCGGCGAGATCCGCAAGGCCGTCCCCCAGGTGCTGGAGCTGGTCGGCCTCGGCGGCAAGGAGGAGCGGATGCCCGGCGAGCTCTCCGGCGGTGAGCAGCAGCGCGTCGCCATCGCGCGGGCCTTCGTCAACCGTCCCGCCCTGCTGATCGCGGACGAGCCCACCGGCAACCTCGACCCGCAGACCTCCGTGGGGATCATGAAGCTGCTGGACCGGATCAACCGCACCGGCACCACCGTGATCATGGCGACGCACGACCAGCAGATCGTCGACCAGATGCGCAAGCGCGTCATCGAACTCGAACAGGGCCGTCTCGTCCGCGACCAGTCGCGCGGCGTGTACGGCTACCAGCACTGAAAGGCCCGTGGAAACGCCATGCGCGCCCAGTTCGTCATGTCGGAGATCGGCGTCGGCCTCCGCCGCAACCTGACGATGACCTTCGCCGTCATCATTTCCGTCGCCCTCTCGCTGGCCCTGTTCGGCGGCTCCCTGCTGATGCGCGACCAGGTCAGCCAGATGAAGGGCTACTGGTACGACAAGGTCAACGTCACGATCTACCTCTGCAACAAGAACGACGCCGAGGACAGCGCCAAGGGCGCGCCCGGCGGCTCGGCCGGCTCGGGCGGCGGCGCGCTGTGCGGCAAGGGCGCGGTCACCGCGGAGCAGAAGCAGCAGATCGACGGGGAGCTGAAGAAGCTCGACATCGTCGAGTCGGTCCGGTACGAGTCGGCCGACGAGGCGTACAAGCACTACAAGGAGCAGTACGGGCACACCGCGCTGGCCTCCACCATCACCCCGGACCAGATGCAGGAGTCCTTCCGGGTCAAGCTCAAGGACCCGGAGAAGTACAAGGTCATCACCAGTGCCTTCGCGGGCCGTGACGGGGTCCACTCGGTGCAGGACCAGCGGTCCTACCTGGACAACCTGTTCCGGATGCTGAACTACCTGAACTACGCGGCCCTCGGCATCATGCTGATCATGCTGGTGGTGGCCCTGCTGCTGATCGTCAACACGGTGCGCGTCTCGGCGTTCAGCCGTCGGCGGGAGACCGGGATCATGCGGCTGGTCGGCGCGTCCAGCTTCTACATCCAGGTGCCGTTCATCATGGAGGCCGCGTTCGCCGGTCTGATCGGGGCCGGTCTGGCCTGCACCATGCTGGGCGCCGGTCAGTACTTCGTGATCGACCACGGGGCCGGGCTGCGCGACAAGATGGAGCTGATCAACTTCATCGGCTGGGACTCGGTGCTGACCAAGCTGCCGCTGGTGCTGGTCATCGGCGTGCTGATGCCCTCCCTCGCCGCGTTCATCGCGTTGCGCAAGTACCTGAAGGTGTGACAAGTGCCCCGTGGGCGGTACGGCGGACCAGCCGTCCGGCCGCGGTGCTTGTCCTAGACTCGGCGCCATGCCGGGCCTCCCCCCGTTCTGTATCCGGCCCCGTGACCTGCGTCGCGGGGCCGTTCTGACGTTGGTGCTGCTCGGCGGTCTGGGGACCGCCGCCAGCACCGGATGCTTCGACGGGCAGCGGGACCGCACGGTCCTGCTGCCGGTGGTGGCGCCCAGCGCGGCCGGTCCCGCGGCCCCGGCCCGGCCGGGGACCGCCGACCGGGAGGCGGTCCGCCGGGCCGCCGCCGAGGCGGTGGCCGAGGGGAAGTCGGGGAAGAAGGCCGCCCAGGACGTGGTCAGCCGCAGCGGGGACCGCTGGGGAGTGGTCTACGACCGGACCGAGTACGCCGGGTTCGCCGCGGACCTGGACGGCAGCTGGACCGGGGTCGGCCTGTGGGCCGGCGCGGTCCGGCCGGGGTCCGACGGGGTCGGGGTGGACCGGGTCCAGCCCGGCGGCCCGGCCGACCGGGCCGGGATCCGGGCCGGGGACCGGCTGCTGAGCGTGGACGGCAAGGCGGTCGCCGGGCTCCCCGCCGCCGCGGTGGTCACCCTGCTGCGCGGGAACGCGGGCAGCACCGTGGTGCTGGGGCTGAGCCGGTCCGGCCGGGAGCTGTCCCGGAGCCTGGTCCGGGAGCGGCTGCACACCGAGCCGGTGACCGTCCGGCGGCTGGCCGGCGGCACCACCGTGATCAAGGTGGCGGCCTTCAGCCGGGGCTCGGGGGACCGGGTCCGCGAGGCGGTGGCGGCCGCCCCGGCCGGTGCCGGGGTCCTCCTCGACCTGCGCGGCAATCCGGGCGGGCTGGTGTCCGAGGCCGTCCGCGCCGCCTCCGCCTTCCTCGACGGCGGGCTGGTCGCCACCTACGACGTACGGGGGGCGCAGCGCGCCCTGTACGCGGAGCCGGGCGGGGACACCGCGCGCCCGCTGGTCGCCCTGGTGGACGGCGGCACGATGAGCGCGGCCGAACTCCTCACCGGGGCGCTCCAGGACCGGGGCCGGGCCGTGACCGTGGGCAGCCGCACCTTCGGCAAGGGGGCCGTGCAGTTGCCCACCGAGCTGCCGGACGGCTCGGTTGCCGAGCTGACCGTGGGCACGTACCGCACTCCGGGCGGGCGCAGTCTGGACGGCCGGGGGATCACCCCGGACCTGACGGCGGGCGGGGAGCGGGCCGAGGAGCGGGCGGTCCGGGTATTGGGTGGCCTCGGGGTGGGTCCGTAGTGCGAAAATGACCGCACTATGGCTAAGGAAAAAGGGCGCAAGCTGATCGCCCAGAACAAGAAGGCACGGCACGACTACACGATCCTCGACACCTACGAGTGCGGGATCGTGCTCACGGGTACCGAGGTCAAGTCCCTGCGCCAGGGCCGGGCCTCCCTGGTGGACGGCTTCATCTCGGTGGAGGGCGGCGAGGCCTGGCTGTACAACGTGCACGTGCCCGAGTACAGCCAGGGCACCTGGACCAACCACAGCGCGCGGCGCAAGCGGAAGCTCCTGATGCACCGGGAGGAGATCGACAAGCTGGAGCGCAAGGCGGACGAGTCCGGACACACGGTGGTGCCGCTGTCCCTGTACTTCAAGGACGGCCGGGCCAAGGTGGAGATCGCGCTCGCCAAGGGCAAGAAGGAGTACGACAAGCGGCAGACCATGCGGGAGAAGCAGGACACCCGCGAGACGAACCGCACGATCTCGGCGATCCGCCGCCAGCAGCGCGGTACGGTCTAATCTCCTGGCACGCGGTGGTCCACGTCGCGTACCATGGCGTCAGCACCCGCCGCTCGCGGTGGGAGCAGCTTGTTAACAAAACATGGGGATGATCGGTTTCGACAGCGGATGTCGATGCAGGGGAAGCGAGCCGAGGAAGCGGCAATGATCTCGCTAACCATATGTCGCAAACAATAATCGCCAACTCCAAGAGCGATAACTCCCGCTTCACCCTCGCTGCCTAATAACAGTGAGCTGAAGCCTCTGTGAGGAGCGTCAGCCCGGAAGTGGTCCCGGTCCGGATCCTGGCGTCAACAAGGGATCTAAACCTCTAGCCCCGGTCACGGGGGTTGGAGGGAAATCAAACAGTGACTGAGCCCGTCGGAGACTTGTCCGTGTGATCTCCGGGGCTGAGAAAAGCGCAGCGGACTGCGCTCGGAGAAGCCCTGCTTCTGCACCGTTGGACGCGGGTTCGATTCCCGCCATCTCCACTCATCCCATGTGGGCGAAGGCCCCGCGACCGGTTTCCGGTCGCGGGGCCTTCGTCATGCGGTGACCCGGGTCAGAGGTCGAGCATGAGGCGGAGGTATCGGCGGACCTCGGCCTTCTCCTTGTCGGTGATCAGGCCGAGGGGGCGCCGGCCGACGAGGCGCTGTTCGCTGATGGACCGGATGTCCTCGGTGCGGGCCCAGCGACCGGTTTCCGGTCGCGGGGCCTTCGTCACGGGGTGGCCCGGGTCAGGAGCAATACGGGATCTTGTTGAGGTTCTCGGCGTAGCGGGCGGTGATCCAGCCGCGGCCGTCGGCCAGCTTGTACCAGAGGGCGTTGCCGTCGACCTTCTGGCCGTTGGCCTTGCACTGGACGGCGACGACCGTGCCGGGCTTGGCCTTGCCGGTCTGCTTGTAGGTGGTGGACGGGCCGGAGCGGATGCTCAGACCGTGCCCGCCGGCCAGGATCTTGGCCTTGCCCGCCTTGGGGTGCGGCTTGGGCTGGGGCTTGGGGTGCGGCTTCGGCTTCTCGTGGTGGCCGCCGCACTTCTTGCAGTGGCCGGGCTTGCCGGGCTTGCCGGTGTCGCCCTTCGGGCCCTTGGGTCCCTGCGGTCCGCGCGGACCCTGGTCGCCCTTGGGCCCCTTGTGGCCCTTGGGTCCCTGTGGGCCGCGGTCGCCCTTCTCGCCCTGGTGGCCCTGCGGGCCGGACGGGCCGCGCTGGCCCTGCGGACCGGCGGGGCCGCGGTCTCCCTTGTCGCCCTTGGGGCCCTGCGGGCCGCCGCTCGGGCCGGTGTCGCCCTTCGGGCCGGCCGGACCGCGGTCGCCCCGCGGACCCCGGTCCCCGCGGTCGCCCTTCTCACCGCGTTCGCCGCGTTCGCCGCGCTCGCCCTGGTCCCCCTTGTCCCCCTTGTCGCCCTGGTCGCCCTTCGGGCCCGGGCGCCCCGGCTTGCCGTGCTGGCCGGGCTTGCCGTCGTGGCCGTGACCGCCCGGCTCCCCCTTGTCGCCCTTCTCGCCCTTGGGCCCGGTCACCGGAGTCGCCACCGCGAACAGCGCGGAGCCCTCCGAACCGGACGCCCATTCGCCGCCGTCCAGGGTGGTGCCCTCCGGGGCGTCCGCGTCCACCCGCAGGGCCACGCCCAGCCGGGTCCGCTCGTTCGACGGGAAGGCGAAACCGGCCCGGGTGCCCGACTCACAGGTCAGCTGCCGGGCGTCCGAGGAGCGGGTGCACGGTGCCGCGGCCCGCTGCCCGTTCCAGTAGAACCGCGCCTCGGGGAAGGTGGTCCGCTCCGGAGCGATGATCCGGAAGCCGGAACTCGTCGCCTGATCGGCCCCGTTGGAGGCCACGATCACGATCCGGCCGGTGTTCCCGGGGGCGATGGACGGCACGTACGGCTGGGAGAACCTCAGGCTCGACGAGTCGGCGAACGCCGGCACCACCGGCACCAGACAGGTGGCGGTGACGGCGGCGACGACCAGGGCGGCGGGCAGGCTGCGGGAAGAAGGCAAGGGGGTTTCCTCCGCGAGGAAAGGGCGATGGATCCGGCGCTGGCCGCTGTGCGGCGGGCCGGTGGGCGAGAGGCCTCCACCAGTAAAAGCGGATGATGACACCGAGCCGGTGAGGACGCGACCCGGGTCACCCGGACGCCGGATGCCCGTTCCGCCGGGTGGCTGTCAGGGCCCCGGCGAGGGCCGTCAGCGCGGCCGCCGCCGGAAGGAGGTAGGCGGTGCCGGAACCGGCGTGCTCCACCAGGACGCCGGCCGCCGCCGAACCCGCCGCGATCCCCGCGAGGATCGCCGTCACCGCCAGCGTCAGACCCTCGTTCAGCCGGTCCGGCGGGGTCAGCCGGTGCACCCGGGACATCGCCGTGACCATCGTCGGCGCGGTGGCCGTCCCGGCCGCCAGCAGGGCCAGCGCCAGCAGCGGCAGCGCCCCGGTGGCCGCCGCGGCCGCCGGCAGGGTCATCGCCCCGGCCAGCACCGCCACGCAGACCCGCAGGGACACCGGCCGCCGGGTGCCGTAGACCAGCCCGGCCAGACAGGACCCGGCCGCCTGCAGGGCCAGCACCGGCCCGGCCGCCGCCCCCAGCCCCAGGGCGTCCAGCCGGCCGATCGAGGCGATCTCCATCGACCCGAACACCACGCCCAGGACCACGAACAGCAGCAGCAGCGGCCGGATCCCGGGGGCGCGCAGCGGGGAGCCGCGCCGGGTGGCGGCGGCCACCGGCGGCTCGGTGCCCCGCTGCGCGGTGAACACCAGCATCCCGGTGAGCAGCAGGCCGGCCGCGGCCAGGGTGCCGGCCTCCGGGAACACGGCGGAGCACAGGAAGGCGGCGAGGACCGGCCCCAGCATGTAGCAGGCCTCGTCGGCGGCCTGTTCGAAGGACATGGCGGTGTGCAGGGCGGCCCGGTCCCCGCGCAGCAGATGGGTCCAGCGGGCCCGGGACAGCCCGCCGATGTTGGGGGTGGCGGAGGTGGCCGCGTAGCAGGCGAACAGGGTCCAGTCCGGGGCCTGCCGGCGGACGCAGAGGACCAGGGCGAGCGCGCCCAGCACCGACAGCAGGGTGGCGGGGAGGGCGATCCGGGCCTGCCCGTGCCGGTCCGTCAGCCGGGCGGTCCAGGGGGCGACCACCGCGGTGGCGGCCATCCCGGTGGCGGCCACCGCCCCCGCCAGGGCGTACGAGCCGCGCTGGCCCGCGATCATCATCACCGCGCTCACCCCGAACATCCCGATCGGCAGCCGGGCGATCAGGTTGCCGGTGGTGAACCCGCGGGCGCCGGGGGTGGCCAGCAGCCGCCGGTAGGGCCCGGCTCCCCGCGAGCGGGGTCCGCGCCCGGCGGCGGTCCGGCCGTCCGGCGGGGCGGTGGCCGCCAGCACCAGGGTCTGCCCGGTGGTCCCCAGCAGCGGGCCGCCACCGGCCGCCGGACGCGGACGGTACGCGACGGGGGCGGGCCGGGCCGCGGGGGAGCGGCGGGACGGGCGGGCGGGGGCGGAGGCGGCGGTCGGGGCAGCGGCGGCGGTCGGGGCGGGGGCGGTGGTGGTCGCGGGCATGGGTCCAGCGTCGGCCCGGTCCGGCCGCCCGGTCCAACACCTGTCCGGCCGCCATTCACCCGGCCCGGTTGTTAATCTCCTGCGGTGACCGACCGCGACCTCGAACCACGGCTGCTCCGCGGCTTCCTCGCGGTGGCCGAGGAACTCCACTTCACCCGGGCCGCCGCCCGGCTCTACCTGGCCCAGCAGGCCCTCAGCCGGGACGTCCGCCGGCTGGAACGGGAGCTGGGCACCGAGCTGTTCGTCCGGACCACCCGGCAGGTGGAACTGACCGCCGACGGGCAGCGGCTGCTGCCGTACGCCCGCCGGGTGCTCGCCGCGCACCGCGAGCTCGCCGCCGCCTTCGCCCCCGACCCCGCCCGGGCCCTGCTCGTCGACCTCAACACCGACGGCCCCGGCACCGCCCGCACGGTGCTGGACCGGGCCCGGGAACTCGCCCCCGGCAGCGAGCTGATGGCCCGGTTCGAGAGCGGGCTCACCCACGCCGCCGCCGAGATCCTGGCCGGCCGGCTGGACGCCTCCTTCGGCCGGGTCGGCGGACTCCCGCCCGCCGTCCGGGCCCGGCTCGCCTGGCAGCCCGTACGGTACGAACCCCTCGCGGTGCTGCTGCCCGAGGACCATCCGCTGGCCGCCCGGACCGCCGTACCGGTGGCCGCGCTCACCGGCCACACCGTCTACGCCGGCGACGGGAACCCGCGGACCGCCGAATGGACCGACCTCGCCCGGCGGCTGTTCGCCGGCCGGGACATCGCCCTCGCCCCGCCCGCACCCGTGGCCATGGGCAAGGAGGAGTTCCGCCGGGTGATGGCCAAGACCGGCAACCCGGTGCTGGCCACCGTGGACTTCGCGGACCTGCCCGGCAGTGTGAAGCGGCCGCTGGTGGACCCCGTGCCGCTGTCCCCCCTCTCCCTGGTCTGGCGCCGCGGATCCGGCCACCCGGGGACCGACGCGCTGCGCACCGCCGCCGCCGAACTGGCCGCCGCCCGCGGCTGGCTCGCCGTACCGGCCGGCAGCTGGCGGCCGGAACCGCTCACATCCAGCCCGGGCGGCGGGTGAGAGCAAGGTTTCCCGGCGGTCACCCGCCGGGGACCGGCGGCGAAACGCGCCCTCCCTACGGTCGCACCGACAGACGGACGGACGCGATGGCCGTGGAGGCGTGCATGACCGGAACCGCACCCCGCAGCGGGGGCCGCTGGATCGAGCGCTGGGACCCCGAGGACGAGACGTTCTGGAAGGAGACCGGGGAACGCACCGCACGGCGCAACCTCCTCTACTCGGTGCTGTCCGAGCACATCGGGTTCTCCATCTGGTCCCTGTGGTCGGTCCTGGTCCTCTTCATGGGCCCGGAGTACGGCGTCGACCCGGCCGGGAAGTTCTTCCTGATCGCCACCGCCACCTTCGTCGGCGCCCTCGTCCGGATCCCCTACACCTTCGCCGTGGCCCGCTTCGGCGGCCGCAACTGGACCGTGGTCAGCGCCGCCCTGCTGCTCGCCCCCACCCTCGCCGCCCTGCTGGTCACCGAACCCGGCACCGCCTACTCCACCTTCCTGCTGGTCGCCGTCCTCACCGGGGTCGGCGGCGGCAACTTCGCCTCCTCCATGACCAACATCAACGCCTTCTTCCCGCTCCGGAAGAAGGGCTGGGCGCTCGGCCTCAACGCCGGCGGCGGCAACATCGGCGTCCCCGTGGTCCAGCTCGCCGGACTGCTGGTCATCGGCACCGCCGGCGCCGGACACCCCCGGCTGCTGCTCGCCGCCTACCTGCCGCTGATCGTGCTCGCCGCCACCCTGGCCTGGCTGCGGATGGACAACCTGGCCCCGGTCGCCAACGACACCGGGGCCGTCCTGGAATCCCTCCGCGACCGGCACACCTGGATCATGGCCCTGCTGTACGTCGGCACCTTCGGCTCCTTCATCGGCTACGGCTTCGCCTTCGGCCTGGTCCTCCAGACCCAGTTCGGCCGGACCCCGCTGGAGGCGGCCTCGCTCACCTTCGTCGGACCGCTGCTCGGCTCGCTGATCCGGCCCGTCGGCGGGGCCCTCGCCGACCGGTGGGGCGGCGCCCGGATCACCCTGGGGGCCTTCCTCGCGATGGCGGCCGCCACCGGGATCGTGATCCACGCCTCCGTCCGGGAGTCCCTGCCCGAGTTCCTCACCGGCTTCGTCGCCCTCTTCGTCCTCAGCGGACTCGGCAACGGCTCCACCTACAAGATGATCCCGGGCATCTTCCACGCCCGGGCGCTCGCCCGAGGCCTGACCGGCGAGGCCGCCGCGGCCTACGGGCGGCGGCTCTCCGGGGCCGCCATGGGGCTCATCGGAGCCGTCGGGGCCCTCGGCGGGCTCGGCATCAACCTGGTCTTCCGGGAGGCCTTCCGCAGCTCCGGCTCCGGCACCGCCGCCTTCGTCACCTTCCTCGCCTTCTACGCGCTGTGCTGCACCGTCACCTGGGCGGTATACCTTCGCCGGCCCGCCCGGGACACCCTCCCCGGCCCGGCCGCCGCCCCGCCCGGCGCCGCACCCGAGACCCGGCTCAGCACCGTGTAACCGCCGCGAAATCCGCGCGAACCGAGCCTGACACGCCGCGTTGGCAGGCTCGGGCCGCGCCGAACCGCACCCCCTTTGCACCACGAGGCAGGTCACGATGGGCACCAGCACAGCCACCGACGACAGCACCCCCGCCGCGGCCGCCCCCGGGCCGCTGGCCGGGTTCACCGTCGGGGTCACCGCCGCCCGGCGGGCCGACGAGCTCATCGCCCTGCTCCGGCGGCGCGGGGCCGCCGTCGTGCACGCCCCCGCCCTGCGGATCGTGCCGCTCGCCGACGACGGCGAACTCCTGGCCGCCACCCGGGAACTCATCGACCGCACCCCCGACACCGTCGTCGCCACCACCGCCATCGGATTCCGCGGCTGGATCGAGGCGGCCGACGGATGGGGGATCGGCGAGGAGCTCCTGGACCGGCTGCGGCACACCGAACTCCTCGCCCGCGGACCCAAGGTGAAGGGGGCCGTCCGGGCCGCCGGACTGGTCGAGGCCTGGTCCCCCGAATCGGAGTCCCTCGCCGAGGTCCTGGACCGGATGCTGGCCGCCGGGGTGGCCGGGCGGCGGATCGCCCTGCAACTCCACGGCGAACCCCTCCCGGGCTTCGTCGAGGCCCTGCGGGCCGGCGGCGCCGAGGTCGTCGTCGTACCCGTCTACCGGTGGATGCCGCCCGCCGACCAGGCACCCCTGGACAGACTGCTGGACACGGTCGCCGCCGGCGGCCTCGACGCGGTCGCCTTCACCTCCGCCCCCGCCGCCGCCTCCCTGCTCTCCCGCGCCGAACAGCGCGGCATCCTGCCCGAGGTCCTGGCCGCCCTGCGCGGCGGGGTGCTCGCGGCCTGCGTCGGCCCGGTCACCGCCCTGCCGCTCCAGGCGCGCGGGGTGGACACGGTGGCCCCCGACCGGTTCCGGCTCGGACCGCTGGTCCAGTCGCTCTGCCAGGAACTCCCCGCCCGGGCGCGGACCCTGCCGGTGGCCGGCCGCCGGCTGGAGATCCGCGGCCACGCCGTCCTGCTCGACGGGACGCTGCACCCCGTCCCGCCCGCCGGGATGGCCCTGCTGCGGGCCCTGGCCCGGCGGCCCGGCTGGGTGGTCTCCCGGGCCGACCTGCTGCGCGCCCTGCCCGGGGCGGGCCGCGACGAACACGCCGTGGAGACCGCGATGGCCCGGCTGCGGACCGCCCTGGGGGCGCCGAAACTGATCCAGACCGTGGTCAAACGCGGCTACCGGCTCTCCCTCGACACCCCCGCCGACACCAAGTACGGCACCCCCTGAGCACCCGCCCACCGCAGGAGGGGTTCCGTCCGGAACCGGACGGGGGCACTCTGGTGGCATCCCCGGCGGAGTGGCGAACCGAGGCGGTGACCGGTGAGCGGCATGTGGTTCGATTCCGGGCGGGTCTGTCTGGATCTGGTGGCCACCCAGGGGCCGCCCGAACGCATCCGGGACGGACGCGACCTGAGGCTGTGGCTGACCGGCGCCGGGCTGGTGCCCGACGGCACCCCGGCCGGCCGGGTGGACGCGGACGGCGGCTGGCTCGCCGCGTTCCGGGAACTGCGCGCGGACCTCGGAGCCCTCGTGCGGGCCGAACTCGACGGCGGCCCGCCCCCCGGCGCCGCCCTCGGACGCGTCAACACGCTGGCCGCCGGTCCCCCTCCCGGACTCTGCGCGGTATCGGACGGGGAAGGCCACCTGGTACGGGAGTTGTGCGGCCGGGTCGAATGCGCGGCGCTGCTCGCCGCGGTGGCCCGGGACGCCGTGGAGCTCCTCACCGACCCCGGCGACCGCGCCCTGCTGCGCGCCTGCGAGGGGGACGGCTGCGCCCGGGTCTACCTGGACACCTCCCGCGGACACCGCCGCCGCTGGTGCTCCAGCGAGCAGTGCGGCAACCGCGAGCGGGTCGCCCGGCACCGGCGGCGCGCCCTGGCGGCCCGCCCCGGCTGACCGGCCCCGGCTTCCGGCCGGACCGGCGTGCGGGAACCCGCTCCGTTCGCGTACGGTTGACGGTCGCCCATGCACGTCAGAAGGGGGCCTTGGTGGCCGCGCAGAATGCCGCTGTCGACAGCACGGCGGATTCCGTCCGCGATCGGGAGATCGCGGTCGAGCAGACTCATCTGGACCAGGTGTACCGCCGGCTCGAAGAGAAGATCGACGAGGCCGAGTTCCTGATGAACGACGCGGCCCAGCGTGGCCAGGTCGGCACGCCCGGCGCGCTCGCCGAGCGCGACGCGCAGGTCTTCCGGGCCGGGATCCATCTGAACCGGTTGAACAACGAGTTCGAGGACTTCCTCTTCGGACGCATCGACCTGGTCCTCGGAAAGGACGGGGAACGCGGACCCGACGGGGCCTACACCTCCATCGAGCCCGCGGAGGAGGCGATCCGGCCCGACCTGACGGCCGACATCGCGGAGACCCTGCACATCGGGCGGATCGGGGTCCTCGACTCCGACTACTCCCCGCTGGTCATCGACTGGCGGGCGCCGGCCGCGGCACCGTTCTACCGCTCCACCCCCAAGGAGCCGGGCCGGGTGGTGCGCCGCCGGGTGATCCGCTCCAAGGGCCGCAAGGTGCTCGGGGTGGAGGACGACCTGATGCGCCCGGAGGTGACCGCCTTCCTGGACGGCGCGGAACTGCCCGCCATCGGCGACGGCGCCCTGATGGCCGCCCTGGGCCGGGCCCGCACCCACTCCATGCGGGACATCGTCTCCTCCATCCAGGCCGAGCAGGACCTGGTGATCCGGGCCCCCGCCGCCTCGGTGGCGGAGGTGGCCGGCGGTCCCGGCACCGGGAAGACGGCCGTCGCCCTGCACCGGGCCGCCTATCTGCTCTACCAGGACCGGCGCCGGTACTCCGGGGGCATCCTGATCGTCTCGCCCACCCCGCTGCTGGTCGCCTACACCGAGGGGGTGCTGCCCTCCCTCGGCGAGGAGGGGCAGGTCGCCATCCGGGCGCTGGGCTCCCTGGTCGACGGGGCGGAGGCCACCGCCTACGACGAACCGGCCGTGTCCCGGGTCAAGGGCTCGGCGCGGATGCTGAAGGTGCTGCGCAGCGCCGTCCGCGGCGCCCTGGAACTCGGCGGACCCGCCGGCACCGCCCCGGACCGGCTGCGGGTGGTCGCCTTCGGGCGCCGCCAGGAGCTGGAGGCGCCCGAGCTGGAGCGGATCCGGCAGACCGTGCTCAGCGGCACCGCCCCGGTGAACCTGCTGCGCCCGCGGGCCCGCCGGCTGCTGCTGGACGCCCTCTGGTCGAAGGCCGGCGGGGCGAGTCGGCACACCGACCCGGAACTGGCCGCCGAGCTGCGGTCCGCCTTCGACGAGGACATCTCCACCGAGGACGTGTTCCTGGACTTCCTGAACGCCTGGTGGCCGGAGCTCACCCCGCGCGGGGTGCTGGCCGCGATGGCCGACGAGCGCCGGCTGGGCCGCTGGTCCCGCCGGGTGCTCAACCAGCGCGAGATCCGCCAGCTGGCCCGCTCGCTGCGCCGCAAGGAGCTGTCGGTGCACGACGTGGCGCTGCTGGACGAGCTCCAGCTGCTGCTGGGCGCCCCGGCCCGGCCCAAGCGGAAGCGGGAGTACGACCCGCTGGACGCGCTGACCGGGCTGGAGGAGCTGATGCCGCAGCGCGAGGAGACCCAGCGGGAGCGGGCCGAACGGCTGGCCGCCGAGCGGGTGGACTACGCGCACGTGATCGTGGACGAGGCCCAGGACCTGACCCCGATGCAGTGGCGGATGGTGGGCCGGCGCGGCCGGCACGGCACCTGGACGGTGGTCGGCGATCCGGCGCAGTCCTCCTGGTCGGATCCGGAGGAGGCGGCCGCGGCCCGGGACGAGGCCCTGGGCAGCCGGCCGCGCCGCCGGTTCACGCTGACCGTGAACTACCGCAACCCGGCGGAGATCGCCGAGCTGGCGGCGACCGTGCTGAAGCGGGCCATGCCCGGCATGGAGCCCCCGTCGGCGGTCCGCTCCACCGGTCTGGAGCCCCGGTTCACCGCGGCCGGCGAGGGCCCCGCCGGGCTGCGGGAGGCCGTACGGGAGGAGACCCGGCGGCTGCTGTCCCAGGTGGACGGCACGGTCGGGGTGGTGGTGGCCATGGACCGCCGCGCGGAGGCCGCCGAGTGGCTGGCCGACCTGGGCGGCCGGGCGGTGGCGCTGGGCAGTCTGGAGGCCAAGGGCCTGGAGTACGACGCCACCGTGGTGGTCGGCCCGGCGGAGATCGCCGGGGAGTCCCCGGCCGGTCTGCGGGTGCTGTACGTGGCGCTGACCCGGGCCACCCAGCAGCTGACGGTGGTCTCCGGCCGGGGCGACGCCCCGGACGCGGCCGGGGTGCCGGAGCTGCTGCGCGACGAGGAGCGGTAAGGCGGCGGCGGGGGGCTCGTTTTCGGCGATCCTTTGTTAGCCTGGGAGACGACACCGGCTCGATCCAAGCCCCCGGGCCCAACCTTAGTCGCCTAGAGCGACCACTTGCCGCGAGGCGAGCATGGCGGGTCGGTGTCTCAGTCTTTCCAGTCGTTCAACCAGGTCCGCGCCCTCCACAGGTGGAGGGCGCGGACCTGTTTCGTATGGACCCACCCTTCCGACGCCCGGAGATATCTCGTATGGTGGAAGAGTCTTTCCGAATTTTGTAGCTGGTTACCTGGTACCAGCCGGTAGGTGGGACGATCGGACAACAGGTCCTGCCACACCTGCCGTGTGCGGGACCCGTGTACAGCGAACACAGGGAAAGCAGAGGAACCCGGTCATGGCAACGGCGCCCAGCGTCTCGTACTCGATGACGGTCCGTCTGGAGGTGCCCGCGAGCGGTACCGCGGTCTCCCAGCTCACCACCGCGGTGGAATCCTCCGGAGGGTCGGTCACCGGCCTCGACGTGACCGCATCCGGCCACGAGAAGCTCCGTATCGACGTCACCATCGCGGCCACCTCCACCGCGCACGCCGACGAGATCGTCGAGAAGCTCCGGGGGATCGAGGGGGTCTCCCTCGGCAAGGTCTCCGACCGCACCTTCCTGATGCACCTCGGCGGCAAGATCGAGATGGCGTCCAAGCACCCCATCCGCAACCGCGACGACCTCTCGATGATCTACACCCCGGGTGTGGCCCGGGTCTGCATGGCGATCGCCGAGAACCCCGAGGACGCCCGGCGCCTCACCATCAAGCGCAACTCGGTCGCCGTGGTCACCGACGGCTCGGCCGTGCTCGGCCTCGGCAACATCGGCCCGATGGCCGCGCTGCCCGTCATGGAGGGCAAGGCGGCCCTGTTCAAGCGGTTCGCCGGGATCGACGCCTGGCCGATCTGCCTGGACACCCAGGACGCCGACGAGATCGTCGCGATCGTCAAGGCGATCGCCCCGGGCTTCGCCGGCATCAACCTGGAGGACATCTCCGCCCCGCGCTGCTTCGAGATCGAGGCCCGGCTCCGCGAGGCCCTGGACATCCCGGTCTTCCACGACGACCAGCACGGCACCGCCATCGTGGTGCTCGCCGCCCTCACCAACGCCCTGCGCGTGGTGGGCAAGGCCGTCGGGGACATCAAGGTGGTCATGTCCGGCGCCGGCGCGGCCGGTACGGCCATCCTGAAGCTGCTGCTCGCGGCGGGTGTGAAGAACGCGGTCAGCGCCGACATCCACGGCGTGGTGCACGCGGACCGCCCCGACCTGGTGGACGCCCCGGACGACTCCCCGCTGCGCTGGATCGCCGACAACACCAACCCCGAGGGCTACACCGGCACTCTCAAGGAGGCCGTGGTCGGGGCCGACGTGTTCATCGGCGTCTCCGCCCCGAACGTCCTGAACGGCGAGGACGTGGCCGCCATGGCCGACGGCGCCATCGTGTTCGCGCTCGCGAACCCGGACCCCGAGGTGGACCCCGCGGTCGCCCGCCAGACGGCCGCCGTGGTGGCCACCGGCCGCTCCGACTTCCCCAACCAGATCAACAACGTGCTGGTCTTCCCGGGCGTCTTCCGCGGTCTGCTGGACGCCCAGTCCCGCACCGTGAACACCGAGATGATGCTGGCCGCCGCCAGCGCCCTGGCCGACGTGGTCGGCGAGGACGAACTGAACGCGAACTACATCATCCCTTCGGTGTTCAACGACAAGGTCGCCGGAGCCGTCGCGGGCGCCGTCCGCAAGGCCGCGACCGCGGCCGCCGCCCCGGGTGTGGCGTCCGGCACGTCCGTCTGATCCGGCGCGTCGCGGGATGCGGGGCCGCCGGACCGCCTCTAGGGTTGCGGGGATGCCCGCGTGGTCCGCGGTACCGCATCCAGGTCCGCCATCGGGCCTGGACGGAGTGTGGACGGAGCGTCACCGCGGCGTGACCGTGGCGCTTTTCGTGTGACCCCGGAGGGTGCCGGATTGGCTTTCCCGCCGCTGGTGGGGGCAGGATGCGTAACCGTGGCGAGAGGGTCTGACGGCAGACCCGGGTCCGGGGACTGTCCGAGGGCCCTGGCAGCATCGGCTTCGATCTCACGCCTCATAGGCAAGTTGAACACGGGAGTACAACATGAACCGCAGTGAGCTGGTGGCCGCTCTGTCCGAGCGCGCCGAGGTGACCCGCAAGGACGCCGACGCCGTTCTGGCCGCCCTCGCCGAGACCATCGGTGAGGTCGTCGCCAAGGGCGACGAGAAGGTCACCATCCCCGGCTTCCTGACCTTCGAGCGCACCCACCGTGCCGCTCGCACCGCGCGCAACCCGCAGACCGGCGACCCCATCCAGATCCCGGCCGGCTACAGCGTGAAGGTCTCCGCGGGCTCCAAGCTCAAGGAAGCCGCCAAGGGCAAGTAAGCCCCTTCGCCGGCCCCCGCGGCCGGCAGGCAGGCGCCAGGCAGTACCGCGAAGGGCGGCCACCCCCACGGGGTGACCGCCCTTCCGCGTGCTCTCGGTACCGTCAGCCGGTCAGACGAGGTCGCCGTTCGGCAGCTCCACCTTCGCGCCGAGCTCCTGGAGCTTCTCCATGAAGTTCTCGTAGCCGCGGTTGATCAGGTCGATGCCGTGCACCCGGGAGGTGCCCTCGGCCGCCAGCGCCGCGATCAGGTACGAGAACCCGCCCCGGAGGTCCGGGATGACCAGGTCCGCGCCCTGCAGCTTGGTCGGGCCGGACACGACCGCCGAGTGCAGGAAGTTCCGCTGGCCGAAGCGGCAGGCGGAGCCGCCCAGGCACTCGCGGTAGAGCTGGATGTGCGCGCCCATCTGGTTCAGGGCCTCGGTGAACCCGAGCCGGGACTCGTAGACCGTCTCGTGGACGATCGAGAGGCCGGCGGCCTGGGTGAGGGCCACGACCAGCGGCTGCTGCCAGTCGGTCTGGAAGCCGGGGTGGACGTCCGTCTCCAGCGCGATCGCGTTGAGCGGGCCGCCCGGGTGCCAGAACCGGATGCCGTGGTCGTCGATCTCGAAGGCGCCGCCGACCTTCCGGTACGTGTTGAGGAAGGTCATCATCGACCGCTGCTGGGCGCCGCGGACGTAGATGTTGCCGCCGGTGGCCAGGGCCGCGGAAGCCCAGGAGGCGGCCTCCAGACGGTCCGGGATCGCCTTGTGGTTGTAGCCGCCGAGGCGGTCCACACCGGTGATCCGGATGGTCCGGTCGGTGTCCAGGGAGATGATCGCGCCCATCTTCTGCAGCACGCAGATGAGGTCCTCGATCTCCGGTTCGACCGCCGCGTTGCTCAGCTCGGTGACGCCTTCGGCCAGCACGGCCGTCAGCAGCACCTGTTCGGTCGAACCCACGGAGGGGTACGGCAGGCGGATCTTGCAGCCGCGGAGGCGCTGAGGGGCCTCCAGGTACTGGCCGCCCTCGCGCTTCTCGATGGTCGCGCCGAACTGGCGGAGCACGTCGAAGTGGAAGTCGATCGGCCGGCCGCCGATGTCGCAGCCGCCCAGGCCCGGGATGAAGGCGTGGCCGAGGCGGTGCAGCAGCGGTCCGCAGAACAGGATCGGGATCCGGGAGGAACCCGCGTGGGCGTCGATGTCGGCGACGTTGGCGCTCTCCACATGGGTGGGGTCGAGCACCAGCTCGCCCGGCTCGTCGCCGGGGCGGACCGTTACGCCGTGCAGCTGGAGCAGTCCGCGCACGACGCGCACGTCGCGGATGTCCGGCACGTTGCGCAGCCGGCTGGGTTCACTGCCGAGCAAGGCGGCGACCATGGCCTTGGGCACGAGGTTCTTCGCGCCGCGGACCCGGATCTCGCCTTCCAGCGGGGTACCGCCGTGGACGAGCAGTACATCTTGGCTGTCAGTGCCGGTCATGAATCTCGCGTTCCGGGAGGGGTGGGCAGGGGGCCAGTGAAAAGGGTAAGGGGCAGTGCCCCCCCGTTCGTAAGGCCGACGCGGCCGTAGGACTGTCATGAATTCGCCACAGCACCCTGCGTACCGGCGAAATGGCGGAGTGTTGCGTTCCGCAGGGGTGACGGCCGTGCGCTCCGCACTGCCGCCGTGCGCCCTGAGCTGCCCTTGATCCCGATTCGCCGTCCACTCCCCCCGAAGGGCGAATGTGCGAGATCATGGCGGCATGACCGAGGTGTCCTCCCTCACAGGGCGGCTGCTCGTCGCCACTCCCGCCCTCGCGGACCCGAATTTCGACCGCGCGGTGGTGCTGCTGCTCGACCACGACGAGCAGGGCTCCCTCGGCGTGGTCCTCAACCGGCCCACCCCGGTGGGCGTCGGCGACATCCTGCTGCCCTGGGCCCCGCTGGCCGGCGATCCGGGCGTCGTCTTCCAGGGCGGCCCGGTCGCCCTGGACTCCGCCCTCGGGGTGGCCGTCATCCCCGGCGAGGAGGGCCCGCTGGGCTGGCGCCGGGTGCACGGTGCCATCGGGCTGGTCGACCTGGAGGCCCCGCCGGAGCTGCTCACCGGCGCCCTCGGCGGGCTGCGGATCTTCGCCGGGTACTCGGGCTGGGGCCCCGGGCAGCTGGAGGACGAGCTCACCGACGGCGCCTGGTACGTGGTCGACTCCGAGCCCGGGGACGTGTCCCACCCCGACCCCGAACGGCTCTGGCGCGCGGTGCTGCGCCGCCAGCGCAGCGAACTCGCGATGATCGCCACCTATCCGGACGACCCGTCGCTCAACTAGGCGGGTGGGTGTTCAGTACCCTTGGGCGCATGAGCACTCTTGAGCCCGAGCGCGGGACTGGCACGGGGACCCTCGTTGAGCCGACGCCGCAGGTGTCCCACGGTGACGGCGACCACGAGCGCTTCGCCCACTACGTCCAGAAGGACAAGATCATGGCGAGCGCACTCGACGGGACCCCCGTCGTGGCGCTGTGCGGCAAGGTGTGGGTACCGGGCCGCGACCCGAAGAAGTACCCGGTCTGCCCCATGTGCAAGGAGATCTACGACTCCATGGGCGCGGGCGGGGACAAGGACAAGGGCGGCAAGGACAAGTAGCCCCCACCCCCTCACCTCCCCTCCGCCGGGCCTCCGGGCCCGTCGCGGAGGGAACCGGGCCCCCGGGTGTGCGCGAGCACCCCGGGGGCCCTTTCGTATGCCCGCCCGGCGGGTAAGGTCGGCGTCAGATGCGTTCTGCGAAACACGCGTTGCACAGGATGCAACGCCTGGCCGTGGAGGGACCGACAGCATGTCCGACCTGATTCCGAAGCCCCGTGAACAGCGGTTCGCCCGAGACGGCCACCGGACGTGCGCGCTGCGCGATCCGCTGCTCGCCGCCACCGGCCCCGGAGCCGACGGCGTGGCCCGCTGGCTGCGCCGCGAGATAGGGGCGGCGACCGGCTGGGCGCTGCCGCCCGCCCCGGAGGCCGGGAGCGCGGACGTACGGCAGGTGCTGCGGCTGGAGGTCCGGCCCGCCCTCCTGGAGGCGCTCGGACCGGAGGGGTACCGGCTGACCACCGGACCGGAAGGGGCCGGGCTCACCGCCGGCTCCGCCGCGGGACTCTTCTGGGCGGCCCAGACGCTCCGTCAGCTGCTCGGCCCGGACGCCTACCGCAAGGCCCCGCTGCCCGGCCGGACCTGGCTGCTGCCGGCCGGCACCGTCGAGGACTCCCCGCGCTTCGGCTGGCGCGGCATGATGCTCGACGTGGCCCGGCACTTCACCCCCAAGGACGGGGTGCTGCGCTGGATCGACCTGCTCGCCGCCCACAAGCTCAACGTGCTGCACCTGCACCTGACGGACGACCAGGGCTGGCGGGTCGAGATCCTGCGCCATCCCGAGCTCACCCGGACCGGCGCCTGGCGGGCCCGCAGCAAATGGGGGCACGGCTCCTCGGACCGCTGGAACGACACCCCGCACGGCGGCTTCTACACCCAGGACGACCTCCGCGAGATCGTCGCCTACGCCGCCGAACGCCATGTCCGGCTGGTCCCCGAGATCGACCTGCCGGGCCACTCGCAGGCCGCCATCGCCGCCTACCCCCGGCTCGGCAACACCGACGTGGTGGACACGGCCGCGCTCGGCGTCTGGGAGGACTGGGGCGTCAACCCCAACGTGCTGGCCCCGACCGAGGAGGTGCTGCGGTTCTACGAAGGGGTCTTCGAGGAAGTCCTGGAACTCTTCCCCGTGGAGGTCTCGCCCTTCGTGCACATCGGCGGTGACGAATGCCCCAAGGAGCAGTGGAAGGCCTCGCCCGCCGCCCGCGCCCGGATCGCCGAACTCGGCCTGCGGGACGAGGAGGAGCTCCAGTCCTGGTTCATCCGGCACTTCGACCGCTGGCTCGCCGACCGCGGCCGCCGGCTGATCGGCTGGGACGAGATCCTGGAGGGCGGCCTCGCCGACGGGGCCGCGGTGTCCTCCTGGCGCGGCTACGCCGGGGGCATCGCCGCCGCCGAGGCCGGCCACGACGTGGTGATGTGCCCGGAGCAGCAGGTCTATCTGGACCACCGTCAGGACGGCGGCCCCGAGGAGCCGATGCCGATCGGCTACGTCCGCTCGCTGGAGGACGTCTACCGGTTCGAGCCGGTGCCGCCCAAGCTGTCCGCCGAGGCCGCCCGGCACGTGCTCGGCGCCCAGGCCAACGTGTGGACCGAGGTGATGCAGGACCAGGGCCGCGTCGACTACCAGGTGTTCCCCAGGCTGGCCGCCTTCGCCGAGGCCGTCTGGTCCGAACTCCCGGAACCGGAAGCCCGGGACTACCCCGGCTTCGAGGCCCGGATGGCGGCCGGCCACTACCGGCGGCTCGCCGCACTCGGCGTCCACTACCGGCCGCCCGGCGGCCCGTTGCCGTGGCAGCGGCGGCCCGGAGTGCCCGGCCGACCCCTGGAGGGGCAGCCTCCGAACGTGTGACCCGGGACCGCCGCACCCGGATGAACCCGGGATGAACCCGGAGTGACACCGCCAAGCGGAACTCTCCCGCCAAGGCGGCCAAGTCGCCCCGCAGAGAAGGAAACCCCCCGAAAACGGACGTTTCTTCTCTGTGGGCGACCCGGCCCGCCGGACGGGGGCGGAGCCGGGGGCGCCCGGCCCACCCTCGCGCCGGAGCGGCCCCGAAGATGTGCCAGAGTTGCCACGTCCCGGCGGTGAGCACGTACCGTACGGCGGAACAGGCGTGAGCGCGCGAGCGCCGAGACCGGGACATCGGGAAGGGGCAGCCGGGTTGACCACGCACGCACCGCAGGCGGCGCAGTCCGTGACGCAGTCCGTCACGCTGCCCACCTCGCTCGACGAGGCGGTGGAGGCACTCGCCGCCATGCCCGCCGCCGTGCCGGTCGCCGGCGGCACCGACCTGATGGCGGCCGTCAACGCCGGCCTGCTGCGGCCCGCCGGACTCGTCGGCCTCGGCCGGATCAACGAGATCCGCGGCTGGCAGTACCAGGACGGCCACGCCCTCCTCGGCGCCGGCCTCACCCACGCCCGGATGGGCCGCCCCGACTTCGCCGCGCTGATCCCGGCCCTGGCCGCGGCCGCGCGCGCCGCCGGACCCCCGCAGATCCGCAACGCCGGCACCCTCGGCGGCAACATCGCCACGGCCGCCCCGACCGGCGACGCCCTGCCGGTGCTGGCCGCCCTCGAAGCCGTCCTGGTCATCGCCGGGCCCGGCGGCACCGGCCGCGAGATCCCGGTCTCGCACCTGCTCGCCGGCCGCGAGATGCTCCGCCCCGGCGAACTGATCGGCTTCGTCCGGGTGCCGCTGCTGCACGCCCCCCAGGTCTTCCTGAAGGCCACCGGCCGGACCGGCCCCGGGCGCGCCATCGCCTCGGTCGGCCTGGTCCTGGACCCGGCGCGGCGCGGCGTACGGATCGCGGTGGGCGCGGTGGCCCCGATGCCGCTGCGGCCCCTGGAGGCCGAGCAGTGGGTGGCCTCGCTGATCGACTGGGACGCGGAACGGCGGCTGGCGCCCGAGGCCCTGGAGGCCTTCGGCGAGTACGTCGCCGCCGCCTGCGTGCCCGACCAGGGCGATCCGGTCCCGGCCGGAGTGCTCCAGCTGCGGCGCACGGTGGCCGTACTGGCACGCAGGGCCCTGGGGAGGGCACTGACCTCATGAGCGGAAACGAGCACGAGAACGGGCACGGGCACGTGAGCGGTGGCGGTACGGAAAACGCGGGTTGGGGCTGGGAGCCGGTTCCGCACGGGGGCGAGTACGAACCCGACGCGACGGCGTTCGTGAAGCTCCCCGACGACATGCTGGGCACCGCGGGCACCGGCGAACCCCTGGCCGCCCCGGGCCACGGCTACGTGCCGCCGGTGATCGTGCCCCCGGTGATCGCGGTACCGCCCGCCCCGCCGGTGACCCCCGGCGCGGCCATGGCCGCGGTGGCCGCCGTCAGCACCGACCCGGCCGGCACCACCGGCACCTGGGCGATCCCCGTCCAGTGGCCCGACCCGGCCGCCCACCAGCCCCAGACCCAGCTGCAGGAACAGGCCTTGGACGCCGACCCGGGCACCCTGCCCGAACCGGACCCGGGCGCCACCGCCGAATGGCACTTCGGCGAGGTCGGCGGGGGCGGCGGCGGGGCCGGCGAGCACGTTCCCGCGCCCGCCCCGGCGACCGGGCACGAGACCGGCCAGTGGGCCATCCCGGTGGCCGACTGGAGCCAGGCCCCCGCGACCCTGCCCGGTGGGGCGGCCGCGCCCTGGGCCACCGGCCCCGAGTTCGACGGCGCCCGCGCCTACGTGCCCGCCGCCCCCGCGGACCCGTCCGCCCCCATGCGGGGCCGGGTGCTCGGCGGCCCCGGCGTGGGCACCCTCCCCGAGGACACCCCGTTCCAGACGGCCCCGGCCACGGCGACGGACGGCGCCGGGTTCCACCAGGCCCCGACCACGGCCACGGACGGCGCCGGGTTCTCCATCGGTCCGGAGGACGCCGGGTTCCATGCCGCCCCGGAGGACGCGCGGTTCACGGCCGGCCCGGCGGAGGCGCCGTTCCACCCCGGCACCGGCACCGGCACCGGCCAGGAGGACACGCCGTTCCCGGCCGGTCCCGAGGACGCGCCGTTCCATGCCGGCTCCGGCCAGGAGGACGCCGCGTTCCACGCCGGTCCGGAGGACGCCGGTCTCCGCGCCGGTCCGGAGGACACCGGCCTCCGCTCCGGCCCGGAGGGCGCGCCGTTCGCCGTCGGTGCGGAGGACGCCCGGTTCCGTGCGGCCCCCGAGGAGTCGCCGCACGCGGCGGCGGAGGACCCGTACCGGGCGGTGGCGCCGGAAGGACTGTTC
Organism: Streptomyces sp. NPDC033845; assembly: GCF_055576225.1. Taxonomy (NCBI): domain Bacteria; kingdom Bacillati; phylum Actinomycetota; class Actinomycetes; order Kitasatosporales; family Streptomycetaceae; genus Streptomyces; species Streptomyces sp. NPDC033845. Next base: position 69,845 of record NZ_JBVIRI010000014.1, read on the forward strand.
GGCGAGGCCCCCGACCGGCGGCCGCACGCGGAGCCGGGCGAGCCGTTCCCGGTGGCGCCCGACATCGAGGCCAGCCACACCGCGGCCCCGACGCACTCCCCGCCGCACCACCCGCACCCGACCCCCGCCGAGGGCGTCGCGCTGCCGGGCCCGGACCCGTACGCCTTCACCCCCGCCGGCGGCACCGAGGTCCCGGCCGCCGAGCCCGCGCCGGTCGCCAATCTCTTCGGGCATGTGGAACAGCCCCGGACCGAGGCCCCGGAGACCCCGGAACCGGCCCCGGAACCGGCCATGGAGCCGGGCACGGACCTGGCGGCGGCCGAGCCGGCCGCGGACACCGCGCCCGTGGCACCGGAGGCCGACACGGCCGTGCCGGACGCCGCCGAGGCCGCGGCCGGGCAGGCGGCCGGGCAGGTGGCCGCCGGAGCGGCGGGCCACGAGGCCCCCGTGGTCGTGCACAGCGCCGAGCACCCGCTCGCCTCCTTCGTGCTCCGGGTCAACGGCGCCGACCGGCCCGTCACCGGCGCCTGGATCGGCGAGTCGCTGCTCTACGTGCTGCGCGAGCGCCTCGGCCTGGCCGGCGCCAAGGACGGCTGCTCGCAGGGCGAGTGCGGGGCCTGCGCCGTGCAGGTCGACGGCCGGCTGGTCAACTCCTGCCTGGTCCCGGCCGCCACCGCGGCCGGCTCGGAGGTCCGCACCGTGGAAGGCCTCGCCACCGACGGCGAGCTCTCCGACGTCCAGCGGGCCCTCTGCCGGTCCGGGGCCGTCCAGTGCGGGTTCTGCGTACCGGGCATGGCCATGACCATCCACGACCTGCTGGAGGGCAACCACGCCCCCAGCGAACTGGAGACCCGCCAGGCCCTCTGCGGGAACCTCTGCCGCTGCTCCGGCTACCACGGGGTGATCGACGCGGTCGGCGAGGTCGTCGCCGAGCGGACCGCCGCCGCCGAGGCGGCCGCCGACCAGGCCGCCGAAGCCCGCATCCCGCACCAGGCCCCGCCCGGCGCGGGCGGCATCCACCCCGCCGGCGGCATCCACCCCGACCACCACGGAGGCACGGCGTGACTGCCAGCGACGCGGCGACCGCCCTGGTGACCGGCACGGCCGCCGACCGGCCCGCCACCGGCCAGGACACCGCCGAGGAACCGCGCGGGATCGGCGCCTCCGTGATGCCCGCCGACGCCCGCGCCAAGGCGGAGGGCACCTTCCCCTACGCCGCCGACCTCTGGGCCGAGGGCCTCCTGTGGGCGGCCGTGCTGCGCTCCCCGCACGCCCACGCCCGGATCCGGTCCATCGACACCAGCGCCGCCGCCGCCATGCCCGGCGTACGCGCCGTGGTCACCCAGGCCGACGTCCCCGGCTCCACCACCCACGGCCGGCGGATCGCCGACCGCCCGGTCTTCGCCCACGACGTGGTCCGCCACCACGGCGAACCGATCGCCGCCGTCGCCGCCGACCACCCGGACGCGGCCCGGCTGGCCGCCGCCGCCATCACCGTCGAGTACGAGCTCCTCGACGCGGTCACCGACCCCGAACAGGCCTTCGCCGCCCCGCCCCTGCACCCCGACGGCAACCTGATCCGGCACATCCCGCTCCGCTACGGCGACCCCGAGGCCACCGGGGACGTGGTCGTCGAGGGCCTCTACCGGATCGGCCGCCAGGACCCCGCCCCCATCGGCGCGGAAGCCGGACTCGCCGTGCCCCGCCCCGACGGCGGCGTCGAGCTCTACACCGCCTCCACCGACCCGCACGCCGACCGCGACCTCGTCGCCTCCTGCCTCGGCCTGGAACCCGAACGCGTCAAGGTCGTCGTCACCGGGGTCCCCGGCGCCACCGCCGACCGCGAGGACGCCGCCTTCACCCTGCCGCTCGGACTGCTCGCCCTGCGCACCGGCTGCCCGGTCAAACTCGCCGCCACCCGCGAGGAGTCCTTCCTCGGGCACGCCCACCGGCACCCCACCCTGCTCCGCTACCGCCACCACGCCGACGCCGAGGGCCGCCTCGTCAAGGTCGAGGCGCAGATCCTGATGGACTCCGGCGCCTACGCCGACTCCTCCGCCGAATCCCTCGCCGCGGCCGTGGCCTTCGCCTGCGGCCCGTACGTGGTCCCGCACGCCTTCGTCGAGGGCTGGGCCGTCCGCACCAACAACCCCCCGTCCGGGCACGTCCGGGGCGAGGGCGCCCTCCAGGTGTGCGCGGCCTACGAGGGCCAGATGGACAAGCTGGCCGCCGAACTCGGCCTGGACACCGCCGAACTGCGGCTGCGCAACGTCCTGGCCACCGGCGACCTGCTGCCCACCGGCCAGTCCGTCACCTGCCCCGCACCGGTCGCCGAACTGCTGCGCGCCGTCCGCGACTTCGAACTGCCCCCGCTTCCCAAGGACACCCCCGAGGACGAATGGCTGCTGCCCGGCGGCCCGGAGGGCGCGGGGGAGCCGGGCGCGGTCCGGCGCGGGGTCGGCTACGGCCTGGGCATGGTCCACATGCTCGGCGCGGAGGGCACCGACGAGGTCTCCACCGCCACCGTGAAGGTCACCGACGGCACCGCCACCGTGATCTGCGCCGCCGTGGAGACCGGGCAGGGCTTCGCCACCCTCGCCCGCCAGATCGTCCAGGAGGTCCTGGGCGTCGACGAGGTCCGGCTGGCCCCCGTGGACACCGACCAGCCGCCGGCCGGGCCGTCCGCGCACGGCCGGCACACCTGGGTGTCGGGCGGGGCCGTGGAACGGGCCGCCAAGATGGTCCGCACCCAGCTGCTCCAGCCGATGGCCGCCAAGTTCGGCATGTCCACCGAACTCCTGCAGATCGCGGACGGCCGGATCACCTCCTACGACGGGGCGTTCTCCACCACCGTCGCCGAGGCGCTGGCCGGCAAGGAGCTCTGGGCCACCGCCCAGTGCCGCCCGCACCCCACCGAACCGCTGGACGCGGACGGCCAGGGCGACGCCTTCGTGGGCCTGGCCTTCTGCGCCGTCCGCGCGGTCGTGGACGTGGACGTGGAGCTGGGATCCGTCCGGGTCGTCGAACTCGCCGTGGCCCAGGACGTCGGCCGGGTCCTCAACCCGCGCCAGCTGGCGGCCCGGATCGAGGCCGGGGTCGTCCAGGGCGTCGGAGCGGCCCTCACCGAGAACCTCCGCACCGCCTCCGGGCTGGTCCGGCACCCGGACCTGACGGGATACGCCCTGCCCACCGCGCTGGACGCCCCGGCCGTCCGCATCGTCCGGCTCGTCGAGGAACGGGACGTGGTGGCGCCGTTCGGCGCGAAGGCCGCGAGCGCCGTCCCGGTGGTCACCGCCCCGGCGGCGGTCGCCTCCGCGGTCCGGGCGGCCACCGGCCGCCCCGTCAACCGCCTCCCGATCCGCCCCTCCGCGGCCGTCGCGGCACCGGCCGCCGCCGCATCCCGTACGACCAACTCGTGACCTTCTGACCCGCATTGCACGTGCAACCCCGGACTTGGGTGTGTCGGAGCGGCTCGCTAGAGTTGCGGGTACGTATGCGAACGGGGACGTGACGGGGCGCGGCGGGCCAGCCTCGCCGCGGCGACGGGGAGAGACGGGGAGGCCATCGTGGCGGACGACGGCGGGCTGGGGGCGGTGGGGCCACTGCTGCCCTTCGTGCCGGGCGGGGACATGCTCGCTCTGGCGAACAAGGGGCTGATCGCGGCGCAAGCCCCGGCCCTCTTCGTCGAGCACGAGTCCATGGTGAGCTACAAGAAGCGCGTGGACGCGCTCCTCGACCAGCTGAAGGGCTCCAAGGCCGAGCACGGCCAGTTCACCGAGGGCACCCTCGGGGCCCGCGACCTGGGCACCGGCTTCGTCGAGGCGGACGGCCTGCACACCGCGTACAACAAGGTCCGCACCGAGATGGAGAACCTCTCGAAGGCGCTCGCCAACCAGATCGAATCGCTGGCGATCGCGGTCGAGGCCTCCCGGGTGGGCTACGAGAACATGGACGAGGAAGTCAAGGCGCGGATGCGGTCGTTGCAGCGGCAGGCACACAAGGAGTACGTGCCGGCCCGCGACCCGGAGGCCAAGCACCGCGGCGGCTCCGTCGGCGACCAGGCACCCACCGGCCCCGGCACCGGCCCTGGCAACGGCACCGGCACCGGCACCGGCACCGACGAGAGCACGTCCGGAGGCGACCTGTAATGGCGACGAACTTCGAGGGCTACTCGCACAAGGAACTGCTGGCGATGCTGGCCTCGGTGGACGGCGAGAAGGTCAAGACCCGCGGCCAGCTCCTCAAGGACGCCGAGATCGAGATCACGAAGATCGGCAACGACCTCAAGAACCACAAGGTCGAGAACTGGGAGGGCCAGGCCGCCGAGGCCTTCCAGAACTGGGTGAACAGCCTGGGCAACTCGACGCTGCGACTGGGCGAGTACAGCAAGACCGGCGGCGAGTGGATGGTCCAGGCGGCCCAGACGATCGTCGAGGTCAAGGCCAGCATGCCGTCGTACGACCAGAAGGCGTACGACAACCTGGAGGCCTCCCGCGAGGCCCGCAACGACCCGGACGCCCGCCAGATCGGCCAGGACGCCCACTCCAAGCTGTCGGGCGACCGGGCCGACGCGGTCCAGCAGATGAACAAGCTGGCGCAGTCGTACGAGACCTCGACCACGCAGATGAACGCGGCGACCATTCCCACGTTTCCGCCGGCGCCGGCGGTGCTGGTGCCGGTCGACAGGTCAGGGTCGGAGGAGATCGTCCGGGGCGGAGTGAACCCGGACATCCTCAATCAGAGTGGTCGAGGCGGAACGCAGTCGGGCAGAGGTGACGACGGCGGGGGCTCCGACACCGGTCTGATTCCCGGGCAGCCGCCCTCCGGGGAAACCCGTCCGACCACACCGGCGCCCGTGGTCCCGCCCACCCAGGACCGGGACCCCGGTCCGCTGCCCGTCCTGCCGACGCTGCCGGACAGCGATGTGCGCACCGACCTGGACAACGTCAAGACCCTGCCTGCGCCGCAGCCCCAGACCCCGATGGTGCCGCACGTTCCGGGTCCCGGACCGGGGCCCGGCCCCGGGCCGATGGTTCCGCCGCCGGTCGGTCTCGTGCCGCCGGTGGGCGGTCCGCCGCTCGGCGGCCTTCCCCCGGGCGGCGTCCCCCGCTCCGGCCCCGGCGTGCCGAACGGCCTGCTGCCGCACCTGCCCGGCACCGGCGGCCCGGGTGGTCCCGGCAGCCCGCTGGGCAAGGGCGGCCTGGTCCCGGGGGTCCCGCCCCGTGACCCGGGCATCCACGGCGGCCGCCCGGTCACCATGGGCGGCCCGAACGCCGGTATTCCGCGCGGCACCGTGATCGGAGCCGAGGGCCATGCCCCGGCGGGCCGTGCGGGCGCGGGCGGCTACGGTCCGGGCATGGGTGGCGGTGGTCTCCCCGGAGGTGGCGCCGCGGGTGCAGGCGGACCCGGGTCGGGACGCCGACTGGCGAGCCAGCCCGGCGGTGTGGTCGGCGGGCATCCGGTCGCCGGCGGCACGGGTCCGGGGGCCGGTGGCCGCCCGTTCACCCAGGGCGGCTCGGGGCTGGTCCGGGGCACCGATCGACGTGAGGACACCGACGGAGAGCGGCCGGACTATCTGGTCGAGGACGAAGAGACCTGGCAGGGCAGCCGTCGCGTTGGCCCTCCGGTCATCGACTGAGCGAACGGACACTGCACCGGATGCGCATGCGGAACGCCACCTCTGTCCTGATGGGCCTGCTGCTGGCCGGAGTCGCCGCGACTCCGGCCCACGCGGAGTCGATCAGGTCCCAGCAATGGCACCTCGACTCCATGAAGGCCGACCAGATGTGGAAGGCCAGCACGGGCAAGGGCATCGTGGTCGCGGTGATCGACAGTGGGGTCGGCCGGGTGCCGGAACTTGAGGGACAGGTCGTGCCCGGCAAGAACTTCGCCCCGAACGCCCCGGGCGACGAGCGGGTCGACTTCAGCAACCACGGCACGGGGATCGCGACGATGATCGCGGGAACAGGACGGCATCCGTCCGGGGACGGTGCTTTTGGGCTGGCGCCCGGAGCGAAGATCCTTCCGCTGCGGGTCAAGGCCGAGGTCGGCTCGGAGCAGCCGACCTGGACCGCGGCGATCCGGTACGCCGCGGACTCCGAAGCCAAGATCATCAACATTTCGCAGGGGACCGGCGGCGTGAACGTCGCGGATGATCCCGCGCGCGTGGCGGCAGTGAAGTACGCCCTGTCCAAGGGGAAGCTGATCTTCTCGTCGGTGGGCAACTCGGGCGACACCGCGAACGGGGTGGAGTACCCGGGGGCCACTGCCGGAGTGGTCGGCGTCGCCGCCATCAACAGCAAGGGCAACGCCACCGCCGAGTCCCAGAAGGGCCCGCAGGTCGACCTGGCCGCGCCCGGGGAGGACATCGTCTCGGCGTGCACCAAGCCGAGCGGGGTCTGCAACTCGCACGGCACCAGTGACGCCACCGCCCTCGCCTCCGCCTCCGCCGCCCTCATCTGGGCCGCGCATCCCGACTGGACCAACAACCAGGTGCTGCGGGTGCTGCTCAACACCGCCGGGAAGCCCCGGGACGGGGTCGAGCGGAACGACTACATCGGGTACGGCGTGGTCCGGCCGCGGATCGCGTTGACCGATCCGGGGGACCCGGGGCCGGCCGACAAGTGGCCGCTGCCCGACCTGGCGGCCGCGGCGCCCGCGCCTTCGGGCGCGCCGGCGCCCGGTGCGACCCCGGAGGCGTCCGCCCCGGCCGTGGCCGACACTCCGGTGGCCGCCGCGGCGGACGACGGCGGCGGCAGCAGCCTGCCGTGGATCGCCCTCGGCATCGGCGCGGCCGTGATCATCGGCGGCGGTGTCACCGCCGTGGCCCTGCGAGGAAGGAACCGCTGAGCCCATGTCCTTCGACGAGGAGTGGTCCGCCCAGCGCGCCGCCGCCGCACAGAACGCCCGCACCCGGCTCAACCAGCTCCCCGCCGATCCCGGCGGGCCGGGCGGCGGGCCCGGGACCGGCGGGGACGACCTGCTGGTGAACCAGGACCACATCGGGGCCGTCGGCCACGAGGCGTACGTCCTGCACGACCGGCTCGGCCGCGACAGCGCGCACGCCAAGGCGGCGACCTCCGAGGCCGCGACCGCCCTGAAGGGCGAGGGCTTCGCCAGCGGGGCCGCGCTCACCACGCTTCAGGAGCGCTGGGACTCCCAGGTGCGGACCCTGCTCTCCGGCTGCGCGCACATCTCCAACTCCCTCGACTACTCGGTGCGTTCCCTGGGCCGGGAGGACGCCCGGATCCATGCGGCGCTCACCCGTACCGCGGTCGAGGAGCACCTCAAGTAGCCGGCGAGGCAACGGAACAGGCACGCGCACAGGCGCGAGCGCAGGATCGGGTCGGGTCGGATCGGAGAGACGTGCTGACGTACGAGAACGTGATCAACGCGCCCCTGGACGGGCTCGGGACCGCCGTGGCCGACTGGAGCGCCATGGCGACCAAGCTGGCGGAGCTGGCCAGGGACGCCCGGGACGGGATGAAGGCCAAGGCGGACAAGGCCGAGTGGAGCGGGGTCACGGCCGGTACCGGCCGCCCTTTCATCGACAAGGTGGCCAAGGAGTTCGAGGACGCGGCCAAGGAGGCCAAGGGCGTCCACCAGGGGCTGGCCAGCGGCCATGCGGCGTTCAAGGCGGCCAGGGACGAACTGCGCCGGATCGCCGATGTGGACGCGCCGGCCGCGGGGTTCCGGGTGAGCGCCTACGGCCAGGTGTCCCGTATCCCGTTCGAGGACCCGGGCACGGAGAACGCGGCCCGCCACGATCCGGACTTCATCCGCACGGAACAGCAGCACCGGGGTGAATGGCAGCGCCGGATCACCGCCCTGGTCGAGCAGTGCGACGACGCCGACCAGTCCTTGGCCCGGCTTCTCGCCGCCAACGTCGCCGACGCCCACGACTTCGGCGGCCCCCGCTACACCAGCCTGGCCGCCGAACAGGCCGCCCGGGCGGCGGGACTGCTCGACACCCTCGCCAAGGGGGGCACCGCCCGCAATCCGGAGAAGCTGCGGGAGCTGGAGGAACTCCTCGACGACAACCGGAAGAACCCCGAGTTCGCCACCGCCTTCTTCCGGACCGCGGGCGCGGAGGGCACCCTCCAGGCGTACACCGCGCTGTCCCTGGACGCGACGGGCCTGGGCGCGGCCGGCCGGGACCGGGTCGCCATGGTCGGCAACATCCAGAGCGATCTCGGCGCGCTGCTGGGCCTGGCCACCCAGAAGGACGTCCCCGGCCGTCTGGACGCCTCCTGGACGGCGGAGCTGATGAAGGCCGGCCGCAAGGAGATGGACGTCAGCCGGGTCTCCGGGATGGGCACCAAGGTCTACGGGTACCAGGCGCTCGGCGCCCTGATCCGCGAGGGACGGTACGACAAGGAGTTCCTGACCTCCGTCGGCCGGGACATGGTCGCGATGGACCGGAGCGATCCGCGGCGCTGGGAGTACGGCGCCCCGATCGGGCTGGACCCGGCGCTCAACCACGGCCGGGAGGGCGGGTCCGGGTTCTATCCGCTGACCGGCCTGCTGGAGGCGCTCGGCAACAACCCGGACGCGGCCACGGCCCTCTTCAACGAGCCGGTCCGGGAGGACAGCGACGGCGACGGGATCGTCACCGCAGCGGACAAGGCGGTCGGCGGGCAGCACGGCAAACCCCAGGGGATGGTGGACTACTTCCTCGACCAGAAGGCGTGGGCGAGCGGGTTCGACGGGCGCGGCGGGGAGTTCACGCCCGCCCAGGCCGCCCTGGGGGAGGCGCTGATGGCGGCGGTCAGCGGCCGCCCGACCGGCGTGGAGGACGCCCCGCCGGTCCCGCACACCGGACCCATGACGGACGTGATGGAACGGGTCGTCGCGAAGATCGCGGACAACCCCGACCTGGTCGCCAAGACGGGGGAGCAGGGCGAGCCGCTGGCGGGCCTGTCCGGGGCCTTCGGCCATATGTCGGCCGAGTACGCGGCCGATATCCAGGCCGCGATGGGCAACCAGTCCGGGATGATCAAGGTGTCGGGCGAGATGGCCGAGTTCGGGAAGGCGGAGGTGACCGACTTCCTGGGCGTCGTGGCCCAGGACCCCGAGGCGTACGGCGCGATCACCAACTCCCAGCGGGCCTTCACCGAGGTCCTCGTCCGGGACGTGTTCGCGCACCGCGGCGAGTACAGCGAGATCGACGGCGCCATCAAGATCGCGGTCCATCCCGGCGGCGAGGTCGCCGGCATCCTCTCCGAGGCGAGGGCCCACGCGGTGTACGCGGAGAGCGCCCACGAGCAGGAGGAGTACGTCAAGGGCGTCGAGGACACGGCGAAGTGGATCAACCGGGGCATCGACATGGCCGGCGCCAAGTACCTGGAACTGTTCCCCATCGCCGGCGACATGCTGGGCTGGGTCCAGGAGGACATCGCGAGCAGCGCGGTGGAGGGCGCGAGGGAAGACATCGCGAAGAAGACGGACGAGGACGACAAGAAGGCGGCCTACGACTACGCGGACGCGGAATCGGGGGCGCGCGACTCGGTGGGGGAGGCTGTGCGGAAGGCCGCGGAGAAGGCCGGTTACTCGGAGCGCGACGTCAGCGTCCTCGTCGGTGTGGCGGCCACGGAGACGGGGAACGCGCACGCGATCGGGCGCGGCGAGCGTCCCCGTGCCCAGGGGTGAGGGGATGGTCATGCGCGGTCAGTGGACTTCCCGGGCGCTCGGCGTGCTGCTGGCCGGAGGACTCGCTGCGGGGTGCTCCCAGGAGAAGGCGCCGCCCGAGATCCCGGCACGGGTCTGCGGGGGCCTCTTCACCGGTGCCGAGGTCGCTCCGTTCGTGGGCGACGGGTCCAAGGTGAAGCTCGACGAACCATCCGGGTTCCCCGGCTCCGATGGCATCTGTCTCGTCTACATCGACGGCGAACACGGGTTCTCCGCGCAGGTGGCACGGCTCGGTGCGGGGCAGGCGTTCAGCGACGGCATGTACGCCGGGATGGATCGTGCCCGACTCGATTTCGGCCGGAACGGCTGGGTCTACGACCGGGGTGCGCGCGTCGAGTTCAGCTGCCGGAGTGACGGAGGGGAGTCGGAGGTCCGGCTCACGGTGTCCGGGACGCTCGGGGCGGAAGAGGGCGCCCGGGCCCGGGAACTGCTGTCCGCACTGCTGCGGAAGTTCCACGACACCGTGCGCAAGGACCTCGGCTGCCGCGACTGAGGGCCGTCGGCCGCACCTTGGCGGGTGCGGCCGGCGGCCCTGTTCCAGAAGCCGTGACCGGATTCGAACCGGCGTGCCCCGCTTTGCAGGCGAGTCCCTCAACCACTCGGGCACACGGCTGCGGGGTGGTGATGGACTCGACGTTAGGCGGGGGTCCCGGGTGGTCGGAAGGGGTTCCGGGGGGACGCAACAGGACCGCCATGCCGCGTTCACAGTCGAGGGTCGGTCCTAGGTCCCCGGACGGAGACCGGATCCGCCGAAATGACAGGGGTGAATCGATTCAGCGCGCCTTACTCTGGGGCGATGAGCGCCCTTGAACCCCGCACCCCCCGGAAGGCGGCCCCCGCCGTCCCGAGCCCTCCCGCCGCCGGGATCATGGGGGCCGCGCACCGGACGCTCAGCATCGGGATGATCTCGGTGATCTTCCTGGTGGCCTTCGAGGCAACCGCCGTCGGCACCGCGATGCCGGTGGCCGCCCGGGAGCTCGACGGCATCGCCTTCTACGCCTTCGCCTTCTCGGCCTATTTCACCACCAGCCTCTTCGGCATGGTGCTGTCCGGCCAGTGGTCCGACCGGGCCGGCCCGCTGCGGCCGCTCACCCTCGGCATCGCCTCCTTCGCGGGCGGGCTGCTGCTGTCCGGGACCGCCGGGGCGATGTGGCTGTTCGTGCTGGGGCGGGCCGTGCAGGGCTTCGGCGGTGGGCTCGTGATCGTCGCCCTGTACGTGGTGGTGAGCCGGGCCTACGACGAGCGACTGCGGCCCGCGATCATGGCGGCCTTCGCGGCGAGCTGGGTGGTGCCGTCCATCGTGGGCCCGCTGGCCGCCGGTACGGTCACCGAGCACCTGGGCTGGCGGTGGGTGTTCCTGGGGATCCCGGCGCTGGTGGTGGTGCCGCTGGTGGTGGCGCTGCCCGCCATCCGGCGGACCGCGTCCGGCCCGGTGGACCCGTCCGGGCCGCCGGCCGCCTTCGACCGGCGCCGGATCCGGCTGGCCCTGGGGATCTCGCTGGGCGCCGGACTGCTGCAGTTCGCCGCGCAGGACCTGCGCTGGCTGTCCCTGCTGCCGGGCGCGGCCGGGGTGGCCCTGCTGGTGCCGGCCGTCCTCGGGCTGCTGCCGCGGGGCACCTATCTGGCCCGGCGCGGACTGCCCTCGGTGGTGCTGTTGCGCGGGGTGGCGGCCGGCTCGTTCATCGCGGCCGAGAGCTTCGTGCCGCTGATGCTGGTCACCCAGCGGGGCATGAGCCCCACGCTGGCCGGCCTCTCGCTGGCCGCGGGCGGGGTGACCTGGGCGCTCGGGTCCTGGATCCAGTCGAAGGGCCGGATGGCGCCGTACCGGGAGCGGCTGATGGTGACGGGCATGCTGATGGTCGCGGCGGCGATCGCCGCCGCGCCCGCGGTGCTGGTCGACTGGGTTCCGGTGTGGAGCGTGGCGCTGGCCTGGGCCGTGGGCTGTCTGGGCATGGGCCTGGTGATCGGCTCCACCAGCGTGCTGCTGCTGGAGCTGTCGGCGCCGGAGGAGGCGGGCTCGAACTCGGCCGCCCTGCAGATCTCCGACGCGCTGGCGAACGTGGTGCTGCTGGCCGGCGGCGGGGCGGCGTTCGCCGCGCTGGGCGGCGGGGCGGTGGGCGCCGCCCACTCGGTGGCGGAGGGGACGGCCTCGCACCCCGGGGCGTTCGTGGTGGTGTTCCTGCCGATGGCCTGCGTGGCCCTGGTGGGCGCCTGGGTGGCCACCCGCCTGGATCCGGCCCCGGAGCCTGCTGCCGCTGCCGCCCGGGAGTAGCCGGTACCAGGTTGGTACCGCTGGTGGTACCGTTTTGGCATGGCAACCAACCTGCGTCTCCGTGACGACCAGACCGAGGCCCTCAAGCAGCGCGCCGAGCAGGAGGGTGTCAGCATGCACGCCATACTGCTGCGGGCCGTGGACGACTACCTCGCCCGGACGGCGCACGAGGCGATGGTGCGTAAGACGGCCAAGGAGCAGGCCGCCAAGTGGGGCGAGCTCATGGAGCGCCTCAAGTGACCTACGTCTACCTGTCCGCCGAAGACGTCCTGGAGATCGCCGCCGCGGCTTGTGACGACATGCAGGTGGTCGTCCGGGACGCCGGACTTCTGGAGTCCGCCGTCCACCGGCCGTCCGCCGCGATGTTCGGGCAGGAGGCCTATCCGGACCTCTTCGGGAAGGCCGCCGCGCTGCTCCAGTCGCTCGCCGTCAACCACCCCCTCTTCGACGGCAACAAGCGCACCGCCTGGCTGTCCTGCATGGTCTTCCTCTCGATCAACGGGGTCGAGCTGCGGCCGGACATCGACGCCGCCGAACGCCTGGTGATCGACGTGGCCACCGGCCGCGTGGACGAGCTCAAGGCGATCGCCGACGGACTGGCGGCCCTCCAGGCACCGCAGGTGTGACGCTCGACGCACGCGGCGAGGTCACGGGCCTGTCCCTCCGCGGGGGGTGCGGCCGCACGGGTAAGGTGGCCCGGTTGTCCTACGTACGACCGCCTGCCTGCGCGTACCCGCTACGCCGAGAGCGACTGAACCGGAGACCGTGACTACTACCGCCTCCCACCACCTCTCACCCGCCTTCCCCGGCCGCGCCCCCTGGGGCACCGCCAGCAAGCTGCGTGCCTGGCAGCAGGGGGCGCTGGACCGGTACATCCAGACCCAGCCGCGGGACTTCCTCGCGGTCGCCACCCCGGGCGCCGGGAAGACCACCTTCGCGCTGACCCTGGCCTCCTGGCTCCTGCACCACCACGTGGTGCAGCAGGTGACCGTGGTCGCGCCCACCGAGCACCTGAAGAAGCAGTGGGCGGAGGCCGCCGCCCGGATAGGGATCCGGCTGGATCCGGAGTACTCGGCGGGCCCGCTGAGCAAGGAGTACCACGGGGTCGCCGTCACCTACGCCGGTGTCGGGGTGCGCCCGATGCTGCACCGCAACCGCTGCGAGCAGCGCAAGACCCTGGTGATCCTCGACGAGATCCACCACGCCGGTGACTCCAAGTCCTGGGGCGAGGCCTGCCAGGAGGCCTTCGACCCGGCCACCCGGCGGCTCGCCCTCACCGGCACCCCGTTCCGCTCCGACACCAACCCGATCCCCTTCGTCGCGTACGAGGAGGGCAACGACGGGATCCGCCGCTCCTCGGCCGACTACACCTACGGCTACGGCAACGCCCTGAACGACGGGGTGGTCCGGCCGGTCATATTCCTCTCCTACAGCGGCAACATGCGCTGGCGCACCAAGGCCGGCGACGAGATCGCCGCCCGGCTCGGCGAGCCGATGACCAAGGACGCCATCAGCCAGGCCTGGCGCACCGCGCTGGACCCGCGCGGCGACTGGATGCCCAATGTGCTGCGCGCCGCCGACCAGCGGCTCACCGAGGTCCGCAAGGGCATTCCGGACGCGGGCGGCCTAGTCATCGCCTCCGACCAGGACTCGGCCCGCTCCTACGCCAAGCTGCTGCGCGAGATCACCGGCAGCAAGGCGACCGTGGTGCTCTCCGACGACACCGGGGCCTCCAAGCGGATCGACGACTTCAGCGCCAACGAGGACCGCTGGATGGTCGCGGTCCGGATGGTGTCCGAGGGCGTGGACGTGCCCCGGCTCGCCGTCGGCGTGTACGCCACCACCATCTCCACCCCGCTGTTCTTCGCCCAGGCCGTCGGCCGTTTCGTGCGCTCCCGACGCCGCGGCGAGACCGCCTCGGTGTTCCTGCCGACCATCCCCTACCTCCTCGGCTTCGCCAACGAGATGGAGGTCGAACGCGACCACGTCCTCGACCGGCCGAAGAAGAAGGGGGAGGACGAGGACCCCTACGCCGAGTCCGAGAAGGAGATGGACGAGGCGAACCGGCTGGAGGACGAGGACACCGGCGAGGACGAGCAGATGTCCTTCGAGGCACTGGAGTCCGACGCCGTCTTCGACCGGGTGTTGTTCGACGGGGCCGAGTTCGGCATGCAGGCCCACCCGGGCAGCGAGGAGGAGCAGGACTACCTCGGCATCCCCGGGCTGCTGGAGCCCGACCAGGTGCAGATGCTGCTCCAGAAGCGGCAGGCCCGGCAGATCGCGCACAGCCGCAAGAAGCCGGACGCGGAGGCGGACCTGCTGGAACTCCCCGCCGAGCGGCGGCCGGTGGTCTCCCACAAGGAGCTGCTGGAGCTCCGCAAGTCGCTGAACACCATGGTCGGCGCCTACGTCCACCAGAGCGGCAAGCCCCACGGGGTGATCCACACCGAACTGCGCCGGGTCTGCGGCGGACCGCCGAGCGCCGAGGCCACCGCGGGACAGCTGCGCGAGCGGATCAAGAAGGTCCAGGAGTGGGCCACCCGGATGCGCTGACGGGCGTACCGGCGGGTTCACGGGCGGGCTCACGGGCGGAGGCCCGGACGGGCCCGCGGCGGCCTCGCGTACGCGGGTGCGAATGTGCTGACCGGGCCCGGTGAGCCGTTCGTACGGGCCGGAAGGCGCGGGCCGTGCGGAGATTCGTACGGCCCCCGTGCTCCTGGGGAGGCAAAAGACCCCTGTGGTTTCTGAGGTTACGAATCGGTACATCCGGCCGCTCGCAAACCGCACATACGGGGATTCGCCGCCCGGATTCTGGACGAGGCCTTCCGCTGAGCGGACCCGCTCGCTACTGTCCCCGCATCGAAACGCCCCGTGGCAGCGCCGCCACGGGAGCGCAGCCGGTGCCATGGCCCATCCGGCGGCCTCTCCATGCGTCGCCGATGGGACCGGCGGCGCCTTTGCCGTGAGAGTTCACCGCCGCTCACCACAGAGGGAGAGGCGTCGTGACCGCGGAAACCTCCCAGACTCTCGACAGAGGGCTCAGAGTCCTCAAGCTGCTCGCCGATACCGATCACGGTCTGACCGTCACCGAGCTCTCCAACCGGCTCGGGGTCAACCGCACCGTCGTCTACCGCCTGCTCGCCACCCTGGAGCAGCACGCCCTGGTCCGGCGCGACCTGGGTGGCCGGGCCCGGGTGGGACTGGGCGTGCTCAGACTGGGCCGGCAGGTCCACCCGCTCGTACGCGAGGCCGCCCTGCCCGCGCTGCGCTCCCTCGCCGAGGACATAGGGGCCACCGCGCACCTGACCCTCGTCGACGGGACCGAGGCACTGGCCGTGGCCGTCGTGGAACCGACCTGGACCGACTACCACGTCGCCTACCGGGCCGGATTCCGGCACGCGCTGGACCGCGGAGCCGCGGGCCGAGCCATCCTGGCCGCCAGGCAGGGTGCGCTCACCGAGCCCGGATACACCCTCACCCACGGGGAACTCGAAGCCGGCGCCAGTGGAGCCGCGGCCCCGCTGGTCGGCATCACCGGACTGGAGGGCAGCGTGGGCGTGGTGATGCTCGCCGACGCCGTCCCCGAACGGGTCGGACCGCGGGTGGTCGACGCGGCCCGGGAGGTCGCCGACGCCCTCCGCTGAGGCCCCGCGCCCGGGCCCCGCGCCCAGGCTCCGCAGCCAGGCCCTGAAGCGGCCCCGCCGCGGGCCTGACGGAGCCCTGACGGAGCCCTGACGGGGCCCGCGTGCCGTGCCCCCGGTCCCGCCCACACGGCGGCGCCCGGGGGCACCGCCGTGTGCGGACGCTAGATTGGCCGGGTGCTCTCACGCCTCTCGCGTCTCCCGCGCCCCGCCGCCCTGGCCGTCTGCGCCGTGCCCGCACTCGCGCTGCTGCTCACCGCGGCCTTCGCCCCCCTGCCGTTCGTCCTGGCCCAGCCGGGGCTGACGGCCGACGTCCTGGGCAGCAAGGACGGCAAGAGCGTCATCACGGTCACCGGAGCCCCCACCCGGCCCACCGAGGGGAAACTGCTGATGACCACCATCGTCGCCACCGGCCCCTCGCAGCGGGTGGGCCTCCCCGAGCTGCTGGACGACTGGTTCCGCACGGACCGGGCCGTGATGCCCAAGGAGGCCGTCTATCCGGCCGGGGAGAGCGACAAGGAGATCGAGGCGCACAACCTGGAGGAAATGGCGAAGTCCCAGTCCACCGCCACCCAGGCCGCCCTCGGCTTCCTGAACCGGAACCCCGATCAGGTGAAGGTGGACCTCAACCTGGCCGATGTCGGCGGACCGAGCGCCGGACTGCTGTTCTCCCTGGGCATCGTCGACAAGCTCGACGGGAACGGCCGCGGCGGCGACCTGACCGGCGGCCGGACCGTGGCCGGGACCGGCACCATCGGCGCGGACGGCGCGGTCGGGGCGGTCGGCGGGGTCGCCCTGAAGACCCAGGCCGCCAAGCGGGACGGCGCCAGCGTCTTCCTCGTCCCGGCCGCCGAGTGCTCCGACGCCCGCTCCGAGCTCCCCGAAGGCCTCCGCCTGATCCCCGTCACCACCCTGACCGGCGCCGTGGAAGCCCTACGCGCCCTGGACTCCGGCGGCACCGTCCCCTCCTGCTGACGGCTCTCGGCGGCCGGGACGGCGCCCGGCGGCTCCTCCTAGCGTTCCTTGATGAAACCCTGTTCGATCAGCCAGTCCTTGGCGACCTGGTGCGGGTCCTGGCCGTCCACGTCCACCTTGGCGTTCAGGTCCTGCGCCACCTCGGTGGTCAGCTTCGCGGAGAGCGGGTCGAGCAGGGCGGCGATCTCCGGGTGGGCGGCGAGGGTCTTCGCGTTGATCTCGGGGGCCGCGTTGTAGTTGGGGAAGAAGTGGCGGTCGTCCTCCAGGACGTCCAGGTCCATGGCCTTGATCCGGCCGTCGGTGGTGTACACCTCGCCGAGCAGGCAGGACCCGGGCTTGGAGACCTGGGTGTAGATGATCCCGGCGTCCATCTTCTTGATGTTCGCGGCGGGGATCTTCATCCCGTAGGCCTTCTCCATGCCGGGCAGTCCGTCGTCCCGGGAGGCGAACTCGTTCTCCACGCAGACGGTGACCGCGCCGGGGTCCTTCTTCGCCAGCCGGGCCACGTCGGAGAGGGTCTTCAGCCCGTACTTGGCGTTCTTCTCCTTGCTGACGGCCAGCGCGTAGGTGTTGTCGAGGGTGGACTGGGGCAGCCACGCCACCCCGTTCTTCACATCGGCGTCCCGGACCGCCTTCCACTGCTGCTGCGGATCGGTGATCGGTTCGGCGTTGCCCTGGTAGGTGATCCAGGCGGTGCCGGTGTACTCGTACATGGCGTCGGCGTCGCCCTTCACCACCGCCTCGCGGGCGCTGATCGAGCCCGGCAGGTTGGTCCGGTCGAGGACCTCCGCCCCGGCCGCCTTGAAGATCAGGCCGATCATCTGGCCGAGCACGATGTTCTCGCTGAAGTTCTTCGAGGTGACGGTCATCGAGGTGCCCTTCAGGGGCTGCCCGTGCCCGAGCCGGCCGGGGACCACCTCGTCCACCATCGGGGAGCCGCTCTTGAGGCCGCAGCCGGCCGTCAGGGCGGCCGGGGCGAGCAGGGCGCAGGCGGTGGCGGCCGCGCGCAGCGCCCGTACGGCCGGTACGTCTCTCATCTAGCTCGCCTCCAGCCCGCGCGGGGTCAGGACGGTCTCGGCCAGTCCGGCCAGCCAGTCCACGAACAGGGCCAGGACCACGGTCAGGACCGAGCCGACGATCAGGACCGGCATCCGCTGGGTCTGGATCCCGGAGGTGATCAGGTCGCCGAGTCCGCCGCCGCCGCCGAAGGTGGCCAGGGTGGCGGTGCCGACGTTGAGCACCAGGGCGGTGCGGACCCCGGCCAGGATCAGCGGGACGGCCAGCGGGAGCTCCACCTTCCGCAGGACGCCCAGCGGGGACATCCCGATCCCGCGGGCGGCCTCCACCAGCGGCGGGTCGATGGCCCGCAGCCCGGCCACCGTGTTGGACAGCACCGGCAGCACGGCGTACGCCACCATGCCGATGATCGCGGTCCGCGGGCCGATGCCCAGCCAGATCACCAGCAGGGCGAGCAGGCCGATCGCCGGGGTGGCCTGCCCGATGTTGGCGACGGCGGTGACCAGCGGGGCGGCCCGGCGCAGCCGCTGCCGGGTGAGGGCGATGCCCAGCGGGACGGCGATGACCAGCACCCAGAAGGTGGAGACGGCGGTGAGCTCGATGTGCTGCCGCAGCCGGAGCTCCACATTGCCGCCGCCGAGGGAGTTCCGCTCGATGGAGTCCAGCGGGATGTTGGTGATCCACAGGTAGAGGGCGAGGAGGACCAGGGCCAGCAGTACGGGGGCGATCACCAGCCGCCGCCAGGTCAGCCGGCGGGCCGGCCGCTCCGGCGCGGACGGCTTCCCGGCCCCCGGGCCGCCGGGCGCGGGCTCGATCAGCTCCTGGTCGCGGAACGCGTGCCCCTTGACCTCGTGTTCGCCGGGCGGGCGGGTGTCGGGGGAGCCGGTGCTCATGAGCGGGTCGCCCCGCCTTCCAGCTCCTGTTCGGTCCGGTGGTGCCGCAGCTCCTCCAGATCGTGCCGGTGCTCGGCGGCGGCCAGCCGGTCCGCCTCCAGCATCTCGTGCACCGAGTTCATCAGGGTCTCCATGTCGACCACGCCGATGTACTCGCCGCGCCGGCCGGTGACCGCGACCCGGCCGCCGCTGTCGGTGAGCACCGCCTCCAGGGCGTCGTGCAGGGTGGCGTCCCGGGTCACCGTGTCGTGGACCAGCTGCCCGGCGCGGGCCAGCGAGCCCTTGGCGCGCATCAGGTCGCCGCGCCGCAGCCACTTGTAGGGGCGACCGCGCCGGTCGAGCATCAGCACCTCGTTGTGCGGGCCCAGCCGGAGGGTGTTGAAGATCTTCTGGAGCGGGTCGTCCACGCCGACGGTCGGGAAGTCGGCGACCTCCACGTCCCGGACCCGGGTCAGGTTGAGGCGTTTGAGGGCGGCGCCGGCGCCCACGAACCCGGAGACGAAGTCGTCGGCCGGATTGGTGAGGATCGCCTCGGGGGTGTCGAACTGGGCGATGTGCGAGCGCTCCCGGAGGACCGCGATCCGGTCGCCCAGCTTGATGGCCTCGTCGAAGTCGTGGGTGACGAACACGATGGTCTTGTGGAGTTCGTGCTGGAGCCGGATCAGTTCGTCCTGGAGATGGTCCCGGGTGATCGGGTCCACCGCGCCGAACGGCTCGTCCATCAGCAGCACCGGCGGGTCGGCGGCCAGCGCCCGGGCCACTCCGACGCGCTGCTGCTGCCCGCCGGACAGCTGGCGGGGGTAGCGGCCGTGGAACTCCCGGGGGTCCAGCCCGACCAGGTCGAGCATCTCCTCCACCCGGTCCTTGACCCGGCTCTTGGACCAGCCGGTCATCTTCGGCACCAGGGCGATGTTCTCGGCGACGGTCATGTGCGGGAACAGGCCGGAGGACTGGATGGCGTAGCCGATCTTGCGGCGGAGCTTCACCGGGTCCATGTCGGTGACGTCCTCGTCGCCGATCCGGATCCGGCCGGAGCTCGGCTCGATCAGCCGGTTGATCATCTTCAGGGTGGTGGACTTGCCGCAGCCGGACGGGCCGACGAACACCACGGTCTCGCCCGCCCTGATCTCCATCGACACGTCGTCCACCGCGGGCTCGGGGTTGCCCGGATACCGCTTGGTGAGGTTCTCCAGCACGATCGCGGCGCCCGAGGTGCGCCCCGGCCGGAGGTGTTCGGGCTCGGAGGGGGCGGCGGGCCCGGGGGTCGCGCCCGCGGTGTCGGCGGCCTCGGGGTTCGCGGCCTCGGGGTTCGCGGGCCGGGACGGGCCGGCGGGCTCGGGGGTGGCGGGCTCAGGCACGGATCCCCCTCGGGATGGTGAGTCGGCCGAGCAGCACGTACACGGCGTCGAAGAGCAGGGCCAGGACGATGATGCCGAGCGTTCCGGCCAGCACCTGGTTGAGGGCGTTGGCGCTGCCGAGCGAGGCGATGCCGCGGAAGATCTCGTTGCCGAGGCCGGGGCCGGAGGCGTAGGCGGCGATGGCGGCGATGCCCATCAGCATCTGGGTGGAGACCCGGATGCCGGTCAGGATCGGCGGCCAGGCCAGCGGCAGCTCCACCTTGAGGAGCCGGGCGGTGCGGGACATCCCGATCCCCTTGGCCGCGTCGACCAGCGCCGGGTCCACCCCGCGCAGGCCCACGATCGAGTTCCGGACGATCGGCAGCAGCCCGTAGAGGGTCAGGGTGATCACGGTGGGTGCCACCCCGAGGCCGACGAGCGGGATCAGCAGGCCGATCAGGGCCAGCGAGGGGATGGTGAGGATCGCCGCGGTGGAGGTGATGGCCGCGTTCCCCGCCCAGCGGCTGCGGTAGGTGAGCAGGCCGATCGCGATGCCCAGCAGGGTCGCGGCGACCATGCACTGGAAGACGGCGCTGGCGTGCTGGTAGGCGTCGGTGAGGAGCTGTTCGTGGCGGGTGGACACGTAATGCCAGAAGCCCATCTCCGGTCCGCCTTTCCGGCGCGCCGGAAACCCGGGCGTCAGTGGTCCTCGGCCGCCTGTTCGACCAAGGGGATGATGCGCAGTGGCACCGGGTTCTCCATGACGATCGCCGTGGAGGCCCGGACGATCCCATCGAACCCGACGACCCGGTCGATCACCCGTTGCAGATCAGCGTTCGAGCGCGCCACCAGCCGGCACAGCATGTCCCCGTGCCCGGTCGTGGTGTGCAGCTCCAGGACCTCCGGCACGGTGTCCAAATGGGCCCGCACATCGGCCCCTTGGCCCTGCTTGATCTCCAGTGTGGCGAAGGCCGTCACCGGGTATCCGAGGGCCGCCGGATCCACCTGCGGACCGAATCCGCGGATGACTCCATTCGACTGAAGCCGGTCCAGCCGGGCCTGCACCGTGCCCCGCGCCACCCCGAGCCGGCGGGAGGCCTCCAGCACCCCGATCCGCGGCTCGCGGGCGAACAGGACGATGAGCCGGCCGTCGAGGGAGTCGATTCCCATGGGCACCTTCCTGGTGGTCATACTGCACAGATATTCCAGCCGGGTGCCCGCTGGACTGCGCAATGTGTACATTCGAACAACAAACTATTGCGCAGCTTGTGGATCGGCGGGAGCCTGCGCTCATGACTGAGTCTCTGGCGAACCTCGAAACCACCCCGCACACCGCGCGTGAGGCCGACCCCTTCCCGGTGAAGGGCATGGACGCCGTCGTCTTCGCCGTGGGCAACGCCAAGCAGGCCGCGCACTACTACTCCACCGCCTTCGGCATGAAGCTGGTCGCCTACTCCGGACCGGAGAACGGCACCCGCGAGACGGCCAGCTACGTCCTCACCAACGGCGCCGCCCGCTTCGTCCTGACCTCGGTCATCAAGCAGTCCACGGACCGCGGCCGGTTCCTCGCCGAGCACGTGGCCGCCCACGGCGACGGGGTCGTCGACCTCGCCATCGAGGTCCCGGACGCCCGCGCCGCCTACGCCTACGCCGTGGAGCACGGCGCCCGCGGCCTGGACGAGCCGTACGAGGTCAAGGACGAGCACGGCACCGTCGTGCTCGCCGCCATCGCCACCTACGGCGAGACCCGCCACACCCTGGTCGAGCGCCGCGACTACACCGGCCCCTACCTGCCGGGCTACGTGGCCGCCAACCCGATCGTCGAGCCCCCGGCCAAGCGCACCTTCCAGGCCATCGACCACTGCGTCGGCAACGTCGAGCTCGGCAGGATGAACGACTGGGTCGCCTTCTACAACAACGTCATGGGCTTCACCAACATGAAGGAGTTCGTCGGCGACGACATCGCCACCGAGTACTCGGCGCTGATGTCCAAGGTGGTCGCCGACGGCACCCTGAAGGTCAAGTTCCCGATCAACGAGCCGGCGATCGCGAAGAAGAAGTCGCAGATCGACGAGTACCTGGAGTTCTACGGCGGCGCCGGCGTCCAGCACATCGCCCTCGCCACCAACGACATCGTCGCCACCGTCCGCGCCATGCGCGCCGCCGGCGTCTCCTTCCTCGACACCCCCGACTCGTACTACGACACCCTCGGCGAGTGGGCCGGCGAGACCCGGGTGCCCGTCGAGACCCTCCGCGAGCTGAAGATCCTCGTCGACCGCGACGAGGACGGCTACCTGCTCCAGATCTTCACCAAGCCGGTCCAGGACAAGCCGACCGTCTTCTTCGAGATGATCGAGCGCCACGGCTCCATGGGCTTCGGCAAGGGCAACTTCAAGGCCCTGTTCGAGGCCATCGAGCGCGAGCAGGAGAAGCGCGGCAACCTCTAAACCCGGCCTCTGGCCACCCCGGGCCTCCCCGCCCCGAACGCCCCGCCGCGGCCCTCACCCGCGGCGGGGCCCCGCCCTGCCCGTGAGGACCCGCCGGGCGGACCGGACGCCGGAGGGGTGCGTCCGGTCCGCCCGCCGGTGCGGGCCGGGCACGCCCGCCGGATCAGCGCCCGGACTTCGGTTTCGGCTTCGCCGGGACGATGTACTGGCTCATGTCCGGGGCCACCCACTTCCCCCGCGGCAGCACGTTCTCCGGGCCGCCCGCCCCCGGCTGCCCCAGCGCCTCCAGCGCCTCCCGGGCCCGCGGCCCGCGCAGCGGCGAGAACCCCGGATTGGTGCGCAGCGCCTCCTGGAGGTGCCGGCGAGCCGCCGAGACCTCGCCCAGTGACCGCTCCATCTCCGCCCGGTGGTAGGCGAAGGCCGCGCTCCGCAGCCCCAGGTCCGTCGCCTTCTTCGCGTACTCCAGACCCGCCGAGGAATCCCCGGCCCGGTGCAGCGCCCAGCCCAGCGCGTCCGCGACCTGCACGCTCTTGTGCCGCTCCCACTCCGCCGTCAGCCGCCGCACCGCCGCCGCCGGATCCCCGTGGTCCGCCTCGTACAGGCCCAGCACCACCGGCTCCCGGACCCCGTTCGCCGTGCCCCGCGCGGCCAGCAGCCCCAGCAGGGTGTACGGGCCGTCCGCCGCCCGCGCCTCCTCCGTACGGCCCAGCGACTCCAGCAGCTCGCCCAGCTCCAGCGCCAGCTGCGGCACCCGGGACCGGCCCAGCGCCATCCGGTAGTCCCGGACCGCCTCCCCGTCCCGGCCCAGCGAGGCCAGCGACCGGGCCCGGCCGCCCAGCGCCCGCGCCTGCCCCGGATCCGTGCGCAGCGCCGCCTCGAACAGCCGCAGCGCCTCCGAGGACTCGCCCCGCTCCCAGGCCAGCTCGCCCAGCCGGGTCAGGCAGTACGCCTTCTCCGCCGGGGACTTCGCCGCCCCGGACGCCCTCTCCATCGAGACCGCCGCGTCCTCCCGCCAGCCCCGGTCCCGGTAGACCTGAGCGGCCCGCGCGTCGGCCGTCAGCCCCGGCCGCAGCTCCAGCAGCCGCTCCAGGGCCTGCTCGGCCGCCTTGTAGTCGCCCGTCCCGCCGTACGCGTCCACCAGCACCGGATAGGCCGTCCAGCGCCGCTTGGACTGCGCCCGGACCAGCTCGCCCCACTTCTTCCCGGTGGCGTAGTCGCCCCGGGCGTTGGCCAGCGCGCCCATCCCGGTCATCGCGTCGAAGTTGCCGCGCTCGGCGGGCCGCAGCTCCAGCGACCGCTTGAAGGCCTTCTCCGCCTTCGGGTACCAGTCCGCGTCCGAGGCGTGCCGGGCCTGCTCCAGATAGGCGGATCCCAGCACCGCCCAGGAACCGTGGTCCTCGGCGTGGCCGCGCAGCCACTTCTCCCGGTCGGCGATCAGCGCCGCCAGGTCCACCGAGGCGGCCGGCGCCCCCATCCCGACCGCCGAGGCGGCCCGCTCGGTGGGCCCCGGCGGCCGGGGGTCGTCGTCCACCCGGGCCGGGCGGATCACCAGGGCCCCGGCGATCAGGACCACGGCGATCGCCGCGCCCACAACGGTCTTGCGGCCGGTGAGGGTCACGGGCCGCGGCGGCTGGAATTCTGCATCCTGACGTTCCACCCGCTCACTGTGCGTCAATATGAAGAGTTCGCCGCGGTGTCCGGACGGGGTCGCCGCACGGTTCACACCGATGGCCCCCGGTGCCACGCTGGCACCATGGACAGTCAGCTGCACACCCGGCTCGCCGCGGGACTCCCCCCGGAGGCCCTGCTCACCGACCCCGAGGTCACCGCCTCCTACGCCACCGACATGGCGAGCTTCTGCGCCGCCGGACGCCCCGCCGCCGTGGTCCTGCCCCGCACCGTGGACCAGGTGCGGCACGTGCTGCGCACCGCCACCGCCCTGCGGGTCCCGGTGGTCCCGCAGGGCGCCCGTACCGGTCTGTCCGGCGCCGCCAACGCCGTCGACGGCTGCATCGTGCTCTCCCTCCTGAAGATGGACCGGATCCTGGAGATCGACCCGGTCGACCGGATCGCGGTGGTCGAACCCGGCGTGGTCAACGCCGCCCTCTCCCGGGCCGTGGCCGAGCACGGCCTGTCCTACCCGCCCGACCCGTCCAGCTGGGAGCAGTGCACCATCGGCGGGAACATCGGCACCGCCTCCGGCGGACTGTGCTGCGTGAAGTACGGGGTCACCGCCGAGTACGTGCTCGGTCTGGACGTGGTGCTGGCGGACGGCCGGCTGCTCCGCACCGGCCGCCGGACCGCCAAGGGGGTCGCCGGATACGACCTCACCCGGCTGTTCGTGGGCTCCGAAGGCACCCTCGGAGTGGTCGTCGGGGCCGTCCTGGCCCTGCGCCCGGCCCCGCCCCGGCAACTGGCGCTGGCCGCCGAGTTCCCCTCGGTGGCGGCGGCCTGCGCGGCGGTCTGCGCCGTGATGGAGAGCGGGCTCACGCCCTCCCTGCTGGAGCTGATGGACCGCACCACGGTCCGCGCCGTCAACGCGCTGGGCCGGATGGGCCTGCCGGAGACCACCGAGGCCCTGCTGCTGGCCGCCTTCGACACCCCGGACGCGCCGGCCGACCTGGCGGCCGTGGGGGAGCTGTGCGCGGCGGCCGGGGCCACCGCGGTGGTGCCCGCCGAGGACGAGGCGGAATCGGAACTGCTGCTCCAGGCCCGGCGGATGTCGCTGACCGCCCTGGAGGCACTGCGCCCGGCCACCATGGTCGAGGACGTGTGCGTGCCCCGGACCCGGCTGGCCGAGATGCTGGACGGCACCGCTGCCGTCGCCGCGAGGTACGCGCTCACCATCGGGGTCTGCGCGCACGCCGGGGACGGCAACACCCACCCGGTGGTGTGCTTCGACCCGGCGGACGAGGACGAGACCCGGCGGGCCCGGGAGTCCTTCGACGAGATCATGGCCCTCGGGCTGGAACTGGGCGGCACGATCACCGGTGAGCACGGGGTCGGGGTGCTGAAGAAGGAGTGGCTGGCCCGTGAACTGGGCCCGGTGGGCCTGGAGGCGCAGCGGGCGGTCAAGCTGGCCTTCGACCCGCTGGGCCTGCTGAACCCCGGCAAGGTGTTCTGAGCTCCGGCGCCCCGGGGAGCCGCGGGGCTCACAGGTCGGCGTCCCCGGACTCGTCCGAGGGCCAGGGGTCGCGCAGCCACAGGTCGTCCGCCGGAGTGGGGGCCAGCAGCTCGGCCAAGGCGTCGTCCAGCCCCAGCCGCTCGGCCTCGCCGCCGGGGGGCACCGCGTGCAGGGTGCGCTCCAGCCAGGCCGACACGGCGGCGGCCGGGGCCTCCAGCAGGGCGTCGCCGTCCGGGGAGCTGAGCGCCATGCAGAGCACCACCCGGCCGTCGATCTTGGTGGGCCAGATCCGGACGTCCCCGTGGCCGCAGGGCCGGAACACCCCCTCCACCAGCAGCTCGCGGGCGAAGGTCCAGTTCACCGGGGCGCTGGAGCCGGCGTGGAAGGTGATGTGCACGGCGTAGGGGTCGGCGGACCGGTACGCCAGCCGGGCGGGGACGGAGACGCTGCGCTCGGGGGACAGGACCAGCTTGAGTTCCAGCTCGCGTTCGATGACCGGGTAGTGCATGGCGGTGACCCTCTCGTTCGGTGCGGGGCCCGGTGCCTTCCGGCCCCGCGCTGGGAGAGAGCGGGCTGCGGGCCGGTCATGACGCGGGTTTCGGGCACCGATCAGAGAATGGCCGGAATTCGCCATGATGGCCGGAAGTGATCGATGAGGACGGTTATGGGACGTCCTTGTCCGTAAACGGGTGCGGAGTTCGCCCGAAGGCTTGGATTCCCCCGTTACCGGACCTGAGGGCCCGGGGTTCTTGGCTATGGTCCTCCCTTGCGCAAGTCCCCTTGCACAAGCCAAGCCTCAAGCCACGATCGGAGTTGGGGACATTGACGGCCTCCCCAGGCGACGGCGAGAACGCGGCCCGCGAGGGCTACTACCCCGATCCGTCCATCCCCGGGTTCGTCCGCTACTGGAACGGCTCCGCCTGGGTACCGGGCACCAGCCGCCCGGCCACCGCGGAGGACCGCCGGGCGGACCGGCCGGCCGCCGCGCCGTCCGCCACGCCCCGGGTGGCCCCGATGTCCCCGGCGGCCCCGGCCGAGGAGACCGGACCGGTCTTCCTGGACGAGACGGGGGCACTCGACCCGGTCCCGAGGACCCGCCCCGAACCCCCGTCCCCCCGGCCCCGCCCCGAACCCCCGGCCTGGCAGGCCGACCCGGCCCAGCAGTACGGCTTCGGCGGCCCCCGCGACGAACTGGTCTCCTGGGGCTCCCCGACACCGGACGCCGCCCCGGCCGACCGGTGGCCCGCACCCGGCGCGGAAGCGGCGGACGGCGGCCGGGCCGCGTCCGGGGCGGACGGGCTGTGGCCCGCGCCCGGCGGGGCGGCGGTGGGCGGCGGCGGCCGGGCCCCGTCCGGCGGCGGCTCCGCGCCGGAGGACCGCTGGCCCGCCCCCGTGGGCGGTGCCGATACGGATGGGCGCTGGCCCGCGCCCGGCGGGCAGTCGGGGAACGGCGGCCGGGCCGCCTCCGACGGCGGCCCGGCGCCGGAGGAACGCTGGCCCGCGCCCCGCGGGGAAGCGGCGGACGGTGGCGGGGCTCCGGCGGGCGGTGGCTCCGCGCCCGACGGGCCGTGGCCCGCGCCCCGCGGGGAGGCGCTGCCGGCGGCGGGTGCGGCCCTTCCGGGGCCGGGGCTGCCGGCGGCCCGGACCCGGGTCGCCGCCCCGGCTGCCGCCCCCGTACAGGCCGCCGCCACGGCTCCCGCGTCGGCCGCCGCGCACGCCCCCGCCGCCTCCGCGGGGATCCTGTCGACCCCTTCCCCGGCCGCCGCCGCCCCGGCCCGGGTGTCCCCGCCCGCTGCCCCGGGCGCCCACGGCCCGGCCGGGGTGCCGGCCGGCGCCGGTGCGGCCGTTCCGGCCCCGGCAACCGAAGCCCCCGCCGGGGCCGCCGGGCCCGCGGCGCGGGTCGGGCGGTCCGCGGCAGAGCATCGGGCGCTGTTCGAGCGGATGGCCGAGCGGGCCTCCCGGCCCGCCGGGCTGGGGCGTCGGCTGACGGCCCGGCTGCTGGACTCCGTGCCGCTCGCCGCGGCCGGCGCGGCCGCCGCCTGGCCCTCCGTACCCGCGGTGACCGAGCACCTCCGGGCCAAGGTGGACGCCGCCGCGCAGACCGGGAACGGCGAGCCCGTGACCGTATGGCTGCTGGATTCCACCACCGCCGGCCATCTGGCCGTGGTGGCCGGCGCGGTGCTGGTCTTCGGGGTGTTCTACGAGGTGCTGCCGACGGCCCGCTGGGGCCGTACCCCGGGCAAGAAGCTGCTCGGCATCCGGGTCGCGGCCGTGGCCACCGGCCGCCCGCCGTCCTTCGGCGCGGCCCTGCGCCGCTGGCTGGTCTACGGGACGCTCGGGCTGCCCGCCGCCCTCTGGTGCCTGGTCGACCGCCCGCGCCGGCAGGGCTGGCACGACAAGGCGGCCCGCACCGCCGTGGTCCGCTGACGGGCCGTCCCGGACAGCCACCCCCCCCGTACCCCATCCCCGTACAGCCCACCCCCGTACCTCGTCCCCCGAACGGACCGTCTCCCGTTGCGAGGGTGAACGGCCCGGGTTCGACTCGGGCCATGAGCACCGATCAGCCGCCGCCGGGCCAGCCGCCCGAGGACGACCCGTTCCTCAAGAAGCCCCAGGAACCGACGCCTCCGTCGGGCGGTTCGCCGTACGGTGCACCGCCCCCCGGTGGCCCCCCGCCGCCCGCGGGCGGCGGTTTCCCGCCTCCGCCGCCCGGTGGTGGCGGCTATCCGCCCCCGCCGCCCCCCTACGGCGGTGGCGGTGACCCCTACGGCGGTGCCGGAGGCGGCCCGGGCGGCTACGGCATGCCCGATCCGCTGGCCGGGATGCCGCCGCTGGCCGACTTCGGCAGGCGGCTGGCCGCCCGTATCCTCGACGCGCTGATCGTCACGGTGCCGCTGTTCCTGATCCAGCTGCCCTTCAACTCCAAGCGCTACACGGTGGAGACGAACGACGGCGAGGACGTCACCGAGATCATCACCCGCTCCTACAACGGCAGCGGGCTGATCTGGACGCTGATCGGGATCATCGCCTACGTCGGCTACGACTGGTTCTTCACGAAGAAGAACGGGCAGACGCTCGGCAAGAAGCTGCTGAAGCTCCGGGTGGCCATGCTCAACGACGGCAGCGTGCCGCAGTCGGGCCCGGCGCTGTCCCGGGCCGCGGTGCTCTGGATCCCGACCCTGCTGTGCTGCTTCTGCCTGTGGCCGCTGGCGCTGGTGATCTCGATGCTCGTGGACAAGCCCTACAAGCAGGGCCTGCACGACAAGGTCGCCAAGACGGTGGTGGTCACCGCGAGTTAGCCGAGTAGGTCAGGTTCCACGAGTGCCGGTCGACCCGCTCCCTAGTGGTGCACCGGCAGTTCGGCAGCGGCCGCCCGAGGCTCAGGCACCCGGGCGGCCGCAGTCGTGTGCGCGCCGGCCGCGGCCCGGCGCCGCTTCGGCATGGGGGCGGTGAGCGCGACCAGCAGCCCGAGGACCAGCGCGGCGACGGCGATGACGGCCACCCCCGGTCCGGCGCTGGTCTGCGAGAGCAGCAGCATGGCGACCGTGGAGACGATCACGGTGGCGGACCCGTAGACGAGCTGTGCGGCAGTCGGACGCGGCATGGCGGTATCCGTCCTCATGGCGGAGTGACTCTCAGACGGTGGATTCCCGGGCGGTACCGATGGTAAGCGTGGCCTCACCAGGGGTGCCGGTGCACAGGGGGCGCACGGAGTCACGCTCCGTCGGCAGACCCGTCCGTTACTCGCCGGTAACTTGATGAAAGCCACCGAATGTCCGAATAGCGGAACTGACTGACCGCATAGTGCAGTTGACCGGGCCAAGTCAAGGTCTGTCTTTTCTTGAGTGTCTCCGGTCAAATGGCGTCACTTGAGACGCGTGCCGCGCGGAACCCCCCACCCTTTGGCGACGTTCCGTCCGTTTCAGGCAGCGGCCGCGGGAGGGGAACGACATCAAGTGACCAGCAATTCCACCCGAGGACGTGTCATGCGCGCGACCGCCGTGGCCGTGACCATGGCTGCCACCGCAGCGACCGCCCTCGCCTTCACCAGCAGCGCCCAGGCCGAGACCAAGGGCCCCGCGGCCCCGGTCCAGGCTCCGGCCGCCGACCACCAGGACCCGGCCGGCCAGTCCAAGGCGCACGTCGAGCACGACCTCGAAGGCCCGTTCAGCAAGCAGCAGGAGCAGGCCCGCAAGGCCGCCCTGGAGCAGGTGCTCTCCGGGAAGAAGAAGTCCGAGCAGCGCGGCGCCTCCAAGGTCGTCAAGCTCGACGACAAGAAGTACGTCGAGCTGGGCCGGGAGAAGACCGACAAGATCTTCACCATCCTGGTCGAGTTCGGTGACCAGGTGGACAACACCACCACCTTCGACCCGGACGGTCCCGACGGCCCGAAGCCGCCGGTGGTCAAGTACGGCGGCACCCCCGGTCCGCTGCACAACAAGATCGCCAAGCCGGACCGCACCAAGGACAACAGCACCGCCTGGCAGAAGGACTTCAACCGCCAGCACTTCCAGGACCTCTACTTTGCCACCGGCAAGGGCAAGGACTCCCTGAAGACGTACTACGAGAAGACCTCCTCGGGCCGCTACTCGGTCGAGGGTGAGGTCGCCGACTGGGTCAAGGTCCCGTACAACGAGGCCCGTTACGGCTCCAACTACTGCGGCAACAGCAACTGCGCCAACGTGTGGGACACCGTCCGCGACGGTGTGACCGCCTGGGCCGCGGCGCAGAAGAAGGCCGGCAAGACCGACGCGCAGATCAAGGCGCAGCTGGCCAAGTACGACCTCTGGGACCGTTACGACTTCGACGGCGACGGAAACTTCAACGAGCCCGACGGCTACATCGACCACTTCCAGATCGTCCACGCGGGCGAGGACGAGTCGGCCGGCGGCGGCGCCGAGGGCACCAACGCCCTGTGGGCGCACCGCTGGTACGCCTACGGCACCAACGCCGGCAAGACCGGCCCGGCCAACAACAAGGCCGGCGGCACCGAGATCGGCACCTCCGGCATCTGGGTCGGCGACTACACCATGCAGCCCGAGAACGGCGGCCTCGGTGTCTTCGCCCACGAGTACGGCCACGACCTGGGCCTGCCCGACCTCTACGACACCACCGGTGGCGGCGAGAACTCGGTCGGCTTCTGGTCGCTGATGTCGGCCGGTTCCTGGCTCGGCAAGGGCAAGGACTCCATAGGCGACCTGCCCGGCGACATGACCGCCTGGGACAAGCTGCAGCTCGGCTGGCTGAACTACGACAAGGCCAAGGCCGCGACGAAGTCCACCCACACCCTGGGCGTGTCGGCGTACAACACCAAGGACAAGCAGGCGCTGGTCGTCGAGCTGCCCAAGAAGAAGGTCACCACCGACGTGGTGGCTCCGGCCGAGGGCTCCACCCAGTGGTGGAGCAACATGGGTGACGACCTCAAGAACACCCTGACCCGGTCCGTGGACCTGACCGGCAAGAAGTCCGCCGCGCTGTCCCTCAAGGGCTGGTGGGACATCGAGAAGGACTACGACTACCTCTACACCGAGGTGTCCACCGACGGCGGGGCCAACTGGACCGCGCTCGCCGGCACCGCCAACGGCAAGGCCATCCCGGTCGACGCCGCGGGCTCCCCGTCGCTGACCGACGTCTCCGGCGGCTGGCAGAACCTGAACTACCCGCTGGACGCCTACGCCGGCAAGAAGTTCGACCTCCGCTTCCGCTACCAGACGGACGGCGGCGCGGGCGGCAAGGGCTTCACCGGTGACGCGATCACCCTGACCGCCGACGGCGCCACCCTCTTCACCGACGGTGCGGAGAACGGCGACAACGGCTGGACCGGCAAGGGCTTCTCCCGGATCGGCGCGGGCTTCACCAAGGAGTACGCGCAGTACTACCTCGCGGAGAACCGCCGCTACGTGTCGTACGACAAGACCCTCCAGGTCGGCCCGTACAACTTCGGATTCGGCAACACCCGCCCGGACTGGGTCGAGCACTACCCCTACCAGGACGGTCTGCTGATCTGGCAGTGGGACACCTCCCAGAAGGACAACAACACCAGCGTCCACCCGGGCCAGGGCCTGATCCTGCCGATCGACGCGAACGCCAAGCCCATGAAGTGGGCCGACGGCACCCTGCTGCGGAACAAGATCCAGCCGTACGACGCGACCTTCAGCGCCTACTCGACGGACGCGTTCACCCTGCACAAGAACGGCGAGTCGCTCTTCGTCAAGCCGAAGCCGACGAACCTGGTCTTCGACGACCACAAGGGCAAGTACTACTACGACGAGAACCCGACCGGTTCGGTGAAGGTCACTGACACCAACACCAAGATCAAGATCCTGAAGGAGACCTACGACGGTCTCCAGATGACGGTCGAGGTCGGTCCCTCCACCAAGTAGTCGGTAAACCCGCAGGTCAGAGCATGATCGGCCGTCGCCCTCTAGCGGGCGGCGGCCGATCGCGTTTAGATGCCGGTGCGAGTGTCGTATTGACACTCCGCTCCGATCGGACCGGATCGGGGCGAAGACCGGGACTGTACGGGGGAGCGCCACATGCCGGCCGGAGGATTCGTGAAGCTGCCGAACGGGAGCGTCGTCGTCGCCCTGACCCTGCCCAGACCGGGGGCCGGCCACGACGCCGGACCGTGCCCGGGACCCGTGCGGGTCCTCGTGCACGCCGCGAACCGGGCCCGCGCCCTGACCAGGCTGCGGAACCACGGGATGCGCGCCGTCTACCTGCGGGGGAACGCCCATCCGCCGACCCCGGACGAGATCACCGCGGTGCTGCACCATCCGGACGGGCTGCTCTGGCGGGCGGTGCCGGACGGGGCCGTGGAGCTCTGGCACCCGATCCGGGCCCTGCTGCGCGGGGCCTGACCCGAGCACCGACCGGCCGGGCGGGGGAGCGCCCCCGTGACCCCAGGGGCCCTTACGCGGCCTTTAGGCGGGCTCAGGGGCGTCCGCGGCCCCCGCGACCACCGGGACCCCGGTCAGCCGCACACCGGCCGCCCGGAGCTCCTCCAGGGCCCGCCGGGTGGTGTGCGCGGCCACCCCGGCGGTCAGGTCCAGCAGGACCCGGGTGGTGAAACCGGCGGCCGCCGCGTCCAGCGCGGTGGCCCGCACACAGTGGTCGGTGGCGATGCCGACCACGTCCACCTCGGTCACCTGGCGCTCGCGCAGCCAGTCGGCCAGCCCGCCGCCGTTCTCGTCGGCGCCCTCGAACCCGCTGTACGCGGCGGCGTAGGCGCCCTTGTCGAACACGGCCGAGACCGCGCCGGAGGCGACGGCGGGCGCGAAGTTCGGGTGGAACCCGACGCCCTCGGTGCCGGCCACGCAGTGCACCGGCCAGGAGGTCTCGTAGTCCGGCTCGGCCGGCGGCCGGGCGAAGTGTGGACCGGGGTCGACGTGGTGGTCGCGGGTGGCGACCACGTGCCGGTAGCCGGGGGTGGCCTGGCCTATCAGCTCGGTGATGGCGGCGGCGACGTCGGCGCCGCCGGCCACCGCGAGGCTGCCGCCCTCGCAGAAGTCGTTCTGGACGTCGACGACGATCAGTGCGCGGTGCATGGCGCGGTCCTTCGGCTCGGTGGCGGCTGGCTCTGACTTCCGGGTGCGGCTCCCTGCGGGGCCTCTTCCCCCGCCCCGGGGCGGCTACGCGTACTCGGTGGGGATCACCGCTTCGCCGCGGGAGAGCTGGGTGGCGGACAGCGGGAGGGCGGCGCGGGCGCCGCGGTGGCGGTCGCGGGCGGCCTCCAGGGGTTCGCGGGCCACCACCTCGCCGGCCTTCACCAGCTGGACCGCCAGCTGGTCGGCCGCGAGGGCGGCCGGCACTGGGCCGGTGCCGATGACCTCGGCCTCGGCGATGCCCTCCGCGTCCCGCCGGCGGGCCGCCCACTTGCGGCCGCCGATCGAGGTCTTGCCGCCGGAGGAACGCTTCGCCACCGGTGCCAGCGCGGCCTTCGGGTCCGCCGAGGTGGCGCGGGCGACCAGCTTGTAGACCATCGAGCAGGTCGGGTGCCCGCTGCCGGTGACCAGCTGGGTGCCCACCCCGTAGGCGTCGACCGGGGCCGCCGCCAGCGAGGCGATCGCGTACTCGTCCAGGTCGGAGGTGACGACGATCTTCGTGTCGGTGGCGCCCAGCTCGTCCAGCTGCTGGCGGACCCGGTGCGCGACCAGCAGCAGGTCCCCGGAGTCGATGCGGACCGCGCCGAGCTCCGGTCCGGCGATCTCCACCGCGGTGCGGACGGCCTCCGCCACGTCGTAGGTGTCCACCAGCAGGGTGGTCCCGCGGCCCAGCGAGGCCACCTGTGCGGTGAAGGCGTCCCGTTCGGTGTCG
This sequence comes from Streptomyces sp. NPDC033845, assembly GCF_055576225.1. Lineage (NCBI taxonomy): Bacteria > Bacillati > Actinomycetota > Actinomycetes > Kitasatosporales > Streptomycetaceae > Streptomyces > Streptomyces sp. NPDC033845. Next base: position 103,554 of record NZ_JBVIRI010000014.1, read on the forward strand.
TGCACCAGGGTGAAGGCGTGCGCCGAGGTGCCCACGGTCGGGATCCCGTAGCGGAAGCCGGCCGCCAGGTCGGAGGTGGAGGCGAAGCCGCCCACGTACGCGGCGCGGGCGGCGGCCACCGCCGCCAGCTCGTGGGTGCGCCGGGCGCCCATCTCGATCAGCGGGCGGTCGCCGGCCGCCGAGGCCATCCGGGAGGCGGCGGCCGCGATCGCCGAGTCGTGGTTGAGGATGGACAGGATCACCGTCTCCAGCAGCACGCACTCGGCGAAGCTGCCCTCGACCCGGAGCACCGGGGAGCCGGGGAAGTAGACCTCGCCCTCCGGGTAGCCCCAGATGTCCCCGGAGAAGCGGTAGGAGGCGAGCCAGTCCAGGGTCCGCATGTCCACCACGGCCCGCTCCCGCAGGAACTCCAGCACCGGCGGGTCGAAGCGGAAGTTCTCCACCGCGTCCAGCACCCGGCCGGTGCCCGCGAGGACCCCGTAGCGCCGGCCCTCGGGCAGCCGCCGGGTGAAGACCTCGAAGACCGAGCGGCGGTCGGCGGTGCCGTTCGCCAGCGCGGCCTGCAGCATCGTCAGCTCGTAATGGTCCGTGAAGAGCGCTGTCGACGGCACGTCCACCGGCAGGCCCAAGTCCGCAGGGTTCATGTCAGGGATGCTAGCGCACATCTCGTCAGAGTGACGAAATCTAAGGCCGTTTGTGCGACGGGCCGGTCGCAGTGGCAGCATGGGACGAGTGAGTGTTGCTCCCATTGAGATCGAACGCACCCAATCCGCCGAAGAGGCCTCCGCCGTCCCCGAACCGGACGTCCCCTGGGTGACCCTGGTGCACAACGACCCGGTCAACCTCATGAGCTACGTGACGTACGTGTTCCAGGCGTACTTCGGCTACTCCAAGGACGTGGCGAACAAACTGATGCTGGACGTCCACCACAAGGGGCGGGCGGTCGTGTCCAGCGGCACCCGCGAGGAAATGGAGCGCGACGTGCAGGCCATGCACGGCTACGGCCTGTGGGCGACCCTCTCCCAGGACCGCGACTGATGGGCGGCACCTTCGCCCCGCTGCGCGACGGCGGCGCCGCCGTCGCCCTGGACGGGATCGAGATCTCGATCCTGCGCTCGCTGGCCGTGCAGCTGCTGGAGCTGATCGGCCCCGGCGAACCCGAACCGGCACCCGACGCCGACCCGCTCGCCGCGCTGTTCACCGACGGCCCCACCGAGCCCCCCTCCGATCCGGCGCTGGCCCGGCTCTTCCCCGACGCCTACGGCGGCCCGCCGGCCACCGGCGCGGACCCCGACCCGGCCCCCGGTGCCGCCGCACGGGTGGATCCGGCCGAGCTCAAGGCCCGGTCGGCGGAGTTCCGCCGGTTCACCGAGAACGACCTGCGGACCCGCAAGCGGGAGGACGCCCTCGCCGTGGTCCGCAGCCTGGACGGGCTCGGCGCGACCGGGGAGGGCGGGGCCGTACTGGAGCTCACCGGGGAGCTCCCGCTGCGCTGGCTGGGCGCCCTGAACGACCTCCGGCTGACCATCGCCTCCCGGCTGGAACTCACCGAGGACGACGAGAGCGCCCTGCTCCTGCGGCTGCCGGACGAGGATCCGCGCAAGCCGATGGTGATGGCGTACCTCTGGCTGGGCGGGCTCCAGGAGACCCTCATCGAGACCCTCTGAGCCGGCCCCCGGGAGCCCGCTCCCGGCCCGGCCGGTTCGCTCAGCGGACCCTCAAATCCGGATAACGATCAGATCACCACGTTGTGGTGATCTGATCTGTATCAGGACCTTTGTCCCCTTCTTCCCGTGCCCTGCGTCACACTCCACGGCCCCGGCGGCCCATAAGCCCGTGATAAATCTTCACGACCGCCGCCGGGACGCCACCCCTGTCCCCACGGCGCCGCTTGAACCGGCAGACCGCCGGCGTGCAACTCCAATCCGTATCCGGGGGGATCGAGGACCCGATCCGCAGCCACTGCACTGGCGCGGACCGGCGTGGAGAAAGGCGCACCAAACATGACCTCTGTGCAGGTCGAGACGAACGACCGCCCGTCCGGCGAAGACGCTCCGGGCGAGGGCTACCACCGCACCCTCGGCGCCCGCCAGATCCAGATGATCGCGATCGGCGGAGCCATCGGCACCGGGCTCTTCCTGGGCGCGGGCAAGGCCATCTCCAAGGCCGGCCCCAGCCTGATCCTGGCCTACGCCATCGCGGGCCTGGTCATCTTCTTCATCATGCGGGCCCTGGGCGAACTGCTCATGTACCGGCCCGTCGCGGGCTCCTTCTCGGACTACGCCCGCGAGTTCATCGGCCCCTTCGCGGGCTTCGTCACCGGCTGGACCTACTGGCTGTTCTGGGTGGTCACCGGCATCACCGAGGTCACCGCGGCCGCCCAGTACATGGCCTACTGGACCGGGGACGACTTCCCCCAATGGGCCTACGCGCTGATCTTCACGGTCATCCTCTACGGCGCGAACCTGATCTCCGTGAAGCTCTTCGGCGAGCTGGAGTTCTGGTTCTCCATGGTCAAGGTCACGGCCATCGTCGGCATGATCCTGATCTGCGCCGGCATCCTCACCATCGGCTTCTCCGACGCCGGTGACACCGCGACCGTCTCCAACCTGTGGAACGACGGCGGCTTCTTCCCCAAGGGCATCGGCGGCACGCTGATGACCCTCCAGATCGTGATGTTCGCCTTCCTCGCGGTCGAGCTGGTCGGTGTCACCGCCGGCGAGTCCAAGGACCCGGAGAAGACCCTCCCCAAGGCCATCAACACCGTGCCGTGGCGCATCGCCGTCTTCTACGTCGGCGCGCTGATCATGATCCTGTCGGTCGTCCCCTGGAGCCACTTCCAGCCGGGCGTCTCGCCCTTCGTGGCCGCCTTCGAGCGGATGGGCCTGGGCGTCGGCGCCGCCATCGTCAACTTCGTGGTGCTCACCGCCGCCCTGTCCTCCTGCAACTCGGGCATGTACTCCACCGGCCGGATGCTCCGCGACCTGGCGCTGAACGGCCAGGGCCCGAAGTTCTTCACCCGGCTCACCCGCAACGGCACCCCGCTGGTCGGCACCACCTTCTCGGCGGCGCTGATGCTGGTCGGCGTCTGGATCAACTACGTGGCCCCCGGCAAGGCCTTCGACTACGTGGTCTCCTTCGCCACCATCTCCGGCATGTGGGCCTGGATCATGATCCTGGTCTGCCAGCTCCGCTACCGGGCCAAGGCCGACCGCGGCGAACTCCCCGCCTCCTCGTTCCGGGCCCCCGGAGCACCCTGGACCAGCTGGTTCGCGCTGCTGTTCATCGGCATGGTCATCGTGATGATGGGCGCCGACAAGGACGCCCGGGTCTCGCTCTACTGCGCCCCGCTGTGGGGTCTGGCGCTGGCCGCCGGCTACTACCTCTGGGTCCGCAGGAGCAGCACCCCCGAGGTGCCGGCCAAGGCCGACCGCCCCGTCTGACACTGGTCCCGCACGGGTCCTGTCCACCATTCGGGCCCTCCCGTACCGCTCCTCGGTACGGGAGGGCCCGTCTGCTTATCCTGTCGCTCATGCTGACCCTCACCCAGGCCCTGTACGACCGGATCGTGGCGCACGCCCGCGAGGACCACCCGGACGAGGCGTGCGGAGTGGTGGCGGGCCCGGCGGGCACCGGCCGCCCCGAGCGGTTCATCCCGATGCTCAACGCGGCCCGGTCGCCCACGTTCTACGAGTTCGACTCCAAGGACCTGCTGAAGCTGTACCGGGAGATGGACGACCGGGACGAGGAACCCGTCATCGTCTACCACTCGCACACCGCCACCGAGGCCTACCCCTCGCGCACCGACCTCACCTACGCCAACGAGCCCGGCGCCCACTACGTCCTGGTGTCCACGGCGGACACGGACGGCCTGGGCGAGTTCCAGTTCCGCTCGTACCGGATCGTGGACGGGGTCGTCACCGAGGAAGAAGTGCAGGTCGTGGCGGGCTACTAGCACCCACCGGTCCAGCATTCGAACGGTTTTCGTCCAGCATCCGATACGTCACTCCATTCGGGTGACCGGGAATCGTTACGATGCCCGCATGGTTTCCCACGACGTGAGCACCGATACGCCCGGCAGGCAGCTGCTGCTCGTGGCGCGGCTGCACGTCGACCTGTGCCGCCTCGCCAGCGCGATCTGTCCCGCTGCCGCCTGAACCGCTGCACCACCGAGCACCACCAGCCCCACGCACCACAGCCCCACCCGCGCGGGGGCCGACAGCGCGCGCCCGCCCCTACGTGACGATTCAGGAGCCTGCCATGGCCATCGAGGTCCGCATCCCCACCATCCTCCGCACCTACACCGACGGCGAGAAGGCCGTCAACGGCGAGGGCACCACCCTGGCCGAGCTGTTCTCGGACCTGGAGACCCGCCACCAGGGCATCGAGGAGCGCATCGTGGACCAGGCGGCCGGCGGCCAGCTGCGCCGCTTCGTCAACGTCTACCTCAACGACGAGGACGTCCGCTTCCTCGACGGCATCTCCACCGCCCTCAAGGACGGCGACAGCGTCACCATCCTCCCGGCCGTGGCCGGCGGCTCCAAGTAATGCGCTACGACTCCCCGCTGGCCGCGGTCGGCAACACCCCGCTGGTCCGGCTGCCCCGGCTCTCGCCCTCGGACTCGGTCCGGATCTGGGCGAAGCTGGAGGACCGCAACCCGACCGGCTCGATCAAGGACCGCCCCGCGCTCCACATGGTCGAGCAGGCGGAGAAGGACGGCCGGCTGTATCCGGGCTGCACCATCCTGGAGCCGACCTCGGGCAACACGGGCATCTCCCTCGCCATGGCGGCCAAGCTCAAGGGCTACCGGATCGTGTGCGTGATGCCGGAGAACACGTCGCAGGAGCGCCGTGACCTCCTCGCCATGTGGGGAGCCGAGATCATCCCGTCGCCGGCCGCCGGCGGCTCCAACACCGCCGTCCGGGTCGCCAAGGAACTGGCCGAGCAGAACCCGTCCTGGGTGATGCTCTACCAGTACGGCAACCCGGACAACGCGGGCGCCCACTACGCCGGCACCGGCCCGGAGATCCTGGCAGACCTGCCCTCGATCACCCACTTCGTGGCGGGTCTGGGCACCACCGGAACCCTGATGGGCGTCGGCCGCTACCTCCGCGAGAACAAGCCGGACGTGAAGATCGTCGCCGCCGAACCGCGCTACGACGACCTGGTCTACGGCCTGCGCAACCTGGACGAGGGCTTCGTCCCGGAGCTCTACGACGCCTCGGTGCTGACCACCCGCTTCTCGGTCGGCTCGGCGGACGCGGTCACCCGCACCCGGGAACTCCTCCAGCAGGAGGGCATCTTCGCCGGGGTCTCCACCGGCGCCGCCCTGCACGCGGCCATCGGCATGGGCCGCAAGGCGGTGGCGGCGGGGGAGAGCGCCGACATCGTGTTCGTGGTCGCCGACGGCGGCTGGAAGTACCTCTCGACCGGGGTCTACACGGCCGCCACCACCGAAGAGGCCATCGAGGTCCTCCAGGGCCAGCTCTGGGCCTGACCGGCCGGGGCCCACGACCGGTCCCACGAAAGGTCCCACGACCGGGAACGACGAACGGGTGACCCCCGGCGGTGCCGCACCGCCGGGGGTCACCCGTTCGGCCCACACCGCTCGCCGTGCCCGCCGCCCTCCCGCACGCTCGGAACCGACCGGTTCCCCGCAGCAGGAAGGTGGCGCCATGACCACCACACCGGGCAGTACGCCTCCCAGCGCGCCGACCCCTCCGAGGTCCTCGCCGCAGTACCCGGACGCCTCCTCGGCCTGGGCCGCGGGCGGCACCATGTTCGCGGGCGTCCTGCTGATCGTGGACGGGGTCTTCGGCATCTTCGAGGGCATCGCCGCGATCGCCAAGGACGACGTCTACCAGCGCATCGGCGACTACACCTTCAAGTTCGACCTCACCACCTGGGGCTGGATCCACCTGATCATCGGCGTGATCGCGCTGATCGTCGGCATCGGCATCCTCAAGGGCGCCGAGTGGGGCCGGGTCGCCGGTATCTTCCTGGCCTCCCTGTCGATCATCCTGCACTTCCTGTGGCTTCCCTACCAGCCCCTCTGGTCGCTGATCGCGATCGCCATCGGCGTCTTCGTCGTCTGGGCCCTGTGCACCGACCACCCGGACCGGTACACGGCCAAGCGGTGAGGGCCGAGCGGTGAGGCGGCGGCCGCCCGTCGGGACCGGCAACGAGCACCGGTCCCGCAGGCTCCGCAGCCACGCGGCCGCCCTGACGGCCGTCCTGGGCGGCGCCGCCCTCGGCTGGGCCCTGCCCCGGTGGGAAGGACACCTTCCCGCCGGGGCGGGGCTCGACTTCGATGCCGGCACCGCCCAGGCCACCCTGGCCGCCATCGCCGCCAGCATGATCACCCTGGCCGGGTTCGTGGTCACCGCGATCACCCTGGTGGTGCAGACGATCCAGTCGCTGTCCCCCCGACTCGTGGGCGCACTCGGCCACCTCGGCCAGTACCTCCTGGTCTTCGGCCTGCTGGTGGGCACCGCCCTCTACGCCCTGGTGGCGCTCAGCGGCATCGACAGCGACCGGCCCGCCCCGCGGGCCACCGTCACCTTCGCCATCGTGCTGGTCCTCGCGGCCACCGTCGCCGTGGTCTACCTGCTCTCCGCCCTGCGCAGCGCGGTCACCCCCGGCGGCCTCTCCCGCGCCGTCGCCGACCGGCTCCGCGAGGTGGCGGACCGCGTCTACCCGCCGGCCACGACGACCCCGGAGGGCGGGGCGGTCCCCTGGGACCCCGAGGACCCGGCCGGGCAGGTGGTGGCACTTCCGGTGCGGTACGAGGGGGTGCCCGCGGTCGTCCGGTCGGTCGACGAGAAGCGCCTGGTGCGGCTCGCCGCCGAGCACGGGCTGCGGATCGAGCTGCACGCCGTGGTCGGCGACTTCGTCTCCGAGGACCAGCCGATCGCCACCCTCACCGCCCCCGCCGGCTCCGGACCGCCGCCCGACCGGCTGACCGGGCGGGTGGCCGGCTGTCTCCGCTTCGGCCCCGCCCGCACCCTGGAGCAGGACCCGGCCTTCGGCCTGCGGCTGCTCGCCGACATCGGGATCCGGGCCCTCTCCCCGGCCGTCAACGACCCGACCACCTCGGTGCAGACCCTGGACCAGATCACCGACGTCCTGGCCAGGATCGCCACCCGCCCGCTGGGCCCGGTCGAGATCACCGACCGGCAGGGCGTCCCCCGGGTCCTCAGCCCGGCCCCCCGCTGGGAGGACCTCCTCGCCCTGGGCCTGGACGAGACCCTCCTCTACGGGGCCGGCCACCCCCAGGTGGTCCGCCGGCTGCACGCCGCGCTCGACACGCTGACGGCGGCGGTCCCGCCGGACCGCACCGCCCCCGTGGAGGAGCGGCGCAGGGCCCTGGCCCGGCTCGCCGGAGCCCGGTTCGAGGACCCCCTCTACCGCGCCCTCACCACACCCCCCGACCGCCAGGGCCTCGGCGGCCCACCCCGCCCCCCGGCGACCGCCTAGCCGGCGGCCGCCAGCAGCTCCGCCAGGACCCCGGCATGGCTGTGCTCCGGTTCCCGGACCGCCGTCAGCAGGGTCACCGGCCCGGCCGCGGCCAGGGCCCGCAGACGCGCCAGCGCGGCCGCCGCCTCCGGTCCGGCGGCCGTCAGCTCGGCCTCGTACCGGTCCCGGAACTCCGCCGCGGACCCGGCCCCCGAGTGGTACCACCTGCGCAGCTCGGTGGACGGGGTCAGCACCTTCGGCCACTCGTCCACCCCGGCCGCCGCCTTCGCCAGCCCGCGCGGCCACAGCCGGTCCACCAGGACCCGTACCCCGTCGGCCGCCGGGTCCGGCGGCTCGTACACCCGTCGCAGCCGGATCATCGCCCGCCACCCAGTCCCTTCACCTCGTCCCACAGGGTGGGGTCCAGCTCGCCCACCCGCCGCCGGAACGCCCACACCGACACCTCGACGGGCCGGTCCGCCTCCAGGAACCCGCGCCGTCCGTGCACGTCGCCCGCGGTCCCCGGCGGCAGCGCGATCACCCCGGGGCGCCCGTCGTGGTACTTGGAGGTGATCCGGGCGATCCGCGCCCGGTGCGCCCGCACCGACAGCACCAGGGCGGCCAGATCCCCCTCCAGCCGCCAGATCTCCCCGGGCCGGGGGCGCGGTTCGGGACCCGGTCCGTGCGGGGACCGGGCGGGCGGCGGGGGAGCGGGGCTCCGCCCGGCGACCAGGACGACGAGCACCACGGCCACCGCGGCGACGACCGCCGGCCACCACGAGGTGTCCATGCATCGACCGTAACCGCGCCCGCACCACCCGGCACGGCAACCGGCACGGCAACCGGGAGCGGTTCGTCGCTCCCCCGGGTGACAGCACAGGTGAGTTACCGCACAACGGCCCACCGCGGAGGAGCGACCGGAGGTTTCGCGCCTTACGCTCGACCCACGCACGGCTCCGCCGCATCCGTCGCTCCCGTCCACGGACCGTCCACGGAGGTTCCTGCTCCATGAAGCTCACCGTCGTCGGCTGCTCGGGGTCGTTCCCATCCGCGGAATCGGCCTGTTCGAGCTACCTCGTCGAGGCCGACGGCTTCCGGCTGCTCCTCGACATGGGCAACGGCGCCCTGGGCGAGCTGCAGCGCCACTGTGGTCTCTACGACCTCGACGCGATCTTCCTCAGCCATCTGCACGCCGATCACTGCATCGACATGTGCGGATACTTCGTGGCCCGGTACTACCGGCACGAGGGCGGCCGCTGCGGCACCATCCCGGTCTACGGACCGGAGGGCACCGAGCGGCGGCTGACCACGGCGTACGAGGACGTGCCCGACGACCGGGCGATGAGCGAGGTCTTCGACTTCCGCACGCTCAAGCCCGCCACCTTCGAGATCGGCCCCTTCCGGGTCCGCACCGAACGCGTGGCCCACCCGGTGGAGTCGTACGGCATCCGGGTGGAGCACGGCGGCCGCTCGCTGGCCTACTCGGGGGACACCGGCACCTGCCCCGAACTCGGCTCCCTCGCCGAGGGCACCGATCTGTTCCTGTGCGAGGCCTCCTTCACCCACGGCAAGGAGGACATCCCGGACCTCCACCTCAACGGCCGGGAGGCCGGCGAGTGCGCCCGCGACGCGGGGGCCGGCCGGCTGGTCCTCACCCACATCCCGCCCTGGACGGACGCCGCCCGCAACCTCGCGGACGCCCGCGCGGTCTACGACGGCCCGGTGGAACTGGCCACCGCGGGCGCGGTCTACACGGTCTGACCCCCGCCGACCACGCCGAAGCCCCCGCCCTCCCGGAAGGGAGAACGGGGGCTTCGGCGTATGAACCGGGGGCTTACTTGCCCTCGGCCTTGAGCAGCTCGGCGAGCTCCTCGTCGGACTCGCGGCCCGGGGTGGGCAGGTTCCACTTGGTGATCGCGAAGCGGAAGACGAAGTAGTAGACCACCGCGAAGCAGAGGCCGACACCCGCGAGCATCCAGGGCTTCTCGGCGATGCCCAGGTTGAGGAGGAAGTCGACCGCGCCGGCGGAGAAGCCGAAGCCGTCACGCATGCCCAGGGCCCAGGTGAGCGCCAGGGAGACACCGGTCAGCACCGCGTGGATCGCGTACAGCACCGGGGCGATGAACATGAAGGTGAACTCGATGGGCTCGGTGACGCCGGTGACGAAGGCGGTGAGCGCGAGGGAGAACATCATGCCGCCGACGACCTTGCGGCGCTCGGGGCGGGCGCAGTGGACGATCGCGAGGCAGGCCGCCGGGAGGGCGAACATCATGATCGGGAAGAAGCCGGTCATGAACTGTCCGGCGCTCGGGTCACCGGCGAGGAAGCGGGCGATGTCACCGTGCACGGCACCGTCGGCGGTGTCGAAGGAGCCGGCCTGGAACCACGGGAAGGAGTTCAGCAGGTGGTGCATGCCGATGGGGATCAGCGCACGGTTGGCGACACCGAAGATGCCCGCGCCGACCGAGCCGGAACCGACCAGCCACTCACCGAAGTTGTGCAGACCGGCGCCGAGGACCGGCCAGATCAGGCCGAAGACGATACCGGTGAGCAGGCCCGCGAAGGCGGAGAGGATCGGGACCAGTCGGCGGCCGCCGAAGAAGCCCGCCCAGTCCGGCAGCTTGGTCCGGTAGAACTTCTGGTAGAGCAGGGCGGTGATGATGCCCATCACGACACCGCCGAGCACACCGGCGTTGACCGGGGCGTCCACGTTGACGATCTTGCCGCCGACGACCTTCGCCACCTTGGGGAGGTTGGAGTCGGTGAAGGTGCCGAGGACCTTCTGGAAGACCAGGTAGCCGGTGACCGCGGCGAGCGCGGTGGAGCCGTCCGACTTCTTGGCGAAGCCGATCGCGATGCCGACGGCGAACAGCAGCGCCATGTTGTCGAGGATCGCGCCACCACCGGCGGCCATGTAGCCGGCGATCTTGTTCACGAAGGTCGGGAAGGTGTCCTTCCCCAGCATGTCGTCCGCGCCGAGGCGAAGCAGGAGAGCGCCGGCGGGCAGCACGGCGACCGGGAGCATGAGGCTCCGGCCGATGCGCTGCATGACGGCCATCACGCCAGCGCCCTTCTTGTTTTCCGCAGCGGTGGCTGTGGACATGAACTTCCTCCAGTGGGCAAGGCGCCGCCAGGGGACATGCAGAAGGGGGACGGCGGCGTCTCAAAACGGGGGGCCCACGGGCCTGAACCAGCCGCGTGGTCTACACCAATGTGTGGTGTAGACCAGTTGTAGCACGGTGAGGGATAGATAAGGAACCTTCGATTTCATGTGGTCTGGACCACACTCGGGGATGTCGGACCGAAGGTCCCGCCCGATCGCGTCCGCACACGCCGAAGGGCCCCCGGATCACAGGATCCGAGGGCCCGGGACGGCCGGGCTCAAAGGCCTCGCACGGTCTAGGCCTTCGTGTTCTCCGACTCCATCGCGTCGATCTCCGCATCGCTCTCGCGCCCCGGAGTCGGGATGTTGAACCTGGTGATCGCGAACCGGAACACCGCGTAGTACACGAGCGCGAAGGCCAGACCGATCGGAATGATCATCCAGGGCTTGGTGGCCAGGCTCCAGTTGATGACGTAGTCGATCAGACCGGCCGAGAAGCTGAACCCGTCCTTGACCCCCAGCGCCCAGGTCACCGCCATCGACACACCGGTCAGCAGCGCGTGGATCGCGTACAGCGCCGGAGCCACGAAGAGGAAGGAGTACTCCAGCGGCTCCGTGATGCCGGTGACGAACGAGGTCAGCCCCACCGACAGCATCAGCCCGCCGACCTCCTTGCGGCGCCGCGGCTTCGCGCAGTGGGTGATCGCGAGCGCCGCCGCCGGCAGCGCGAACATCATGATCGGGAAGAACCCGGTGAGGAACTGCCCCGCGTTCGGGTCGCCCGCCAGGAACATCGGGATGTCACCGTGCACCGTGGTCCCGTCCGGCTTGGTGTAGCTGCCGAACTGGAACCACACGGGCACGTTCAGGAACTGGTGCAGACCGATCACCAGCAGCGCCCGGTTGGCCAGGCCGAAGATGCCGGCGCCCCAGGCGCCCAGGCCCACCAGCCAGTCCGAGAAGCTCTCCAGTGCGTCGCCGATCGGCGGCCAGACCCACAGGCAGATCACGGCGAAGGCCATGGCCACGAAGGTCATGATGATCGGGACCAGCCGGCGGCCGTTGAAGAAGCCGAGCCAGTCCACCAGCTTCACCCGGTGGTAGCGCTGCCAGAACCAGGCGGCCAGCAGGCCCATGATGATGCCGCCGAACACCCCCGGGTTCTGGAAGGTGTACTCGGCGAAGGTGTCGTCCGGCCCCAGGCAGCCGCCGCCGATGTCCTTGGTGCCCGAGGGGCAGGCCTTCGGGAAGACCTGGAGGATCCCCCGGTAGACCAGGAAGCCGACGACCGCGGCGAGGGCGGTGGAGCCGTCCGCCTTCTTCGCCATGCCGATGGCGACGCCGATGCAGAAGAGGAGCGGGAGCCCCAGGTCGGCGTTGAGGAGCGAGCCGCCCGCGGCGGCCATCACCTTGGCGACCTTCGTCCAGCCCAGACCGTCGTCCCCGAACACGTCCGGCTGGCCCAGCCGGTTCAGGATGCCTGCCGCGGGCAGCACGGCGATGGGCAGCTGGAGACTGCGGCCCATCTTCTGGAGCCCTTGGAACAAGCCGTTCCACCACTTGTGCTGCGGCACTGCGGCGGCGCTGCTCGCGCTCATCTCAGTCCTCCCTGACCGGCCCGTTTTGGCAGTTCCGCCTCACTGGTGTAGACCAGTTCTGATGCGGTCGCGGACCGCCCTCCCGAAGCGCGGGCAGGCGGCTCTTGATCGTTATCATTCGACAGAAGACGGACGTGCGCTCGCGAAGTTGGGCCAACCGTGGGCTACCGTGACAAAGCGGACCAGCATGCGGACCCCGCACTCAGGCACTCAGGGAGAACACATGGCCACCAAGGCTGAGAAGATCGTCGCCGGGCTCGGCGGAATCGACAACATCGAAGAGGTCGAGGGCTGCATCACCCGCCTCCGCACCGAGGTCAAGGACCCGTCCCTGGTCGACGAGGCCGCCCTGAAGGCCGCCGGCGCCCACGGCGTCGTCAAGATGGGCACCGCCATCCAGGTCGTCATCGGCACCGACGCCGACCCCATCGCCGGCGAGATCGAAGACATGATGTGACCTGAGCCCCCGGCTCCGCCGACCCCGTCACGGCCTTGCCGGACGGGGTCTTCGCGTACCCCGGACATCGACCGGCGACGACCGGCGACCACCGGCAACGACTAGGCTCCACCCCATGTCTCGCATCGACGGCCGCACGCCCGAACAGCTCCGCCCGGTCACCATCGAACGCGGATGGAGCAAGCACGCCGAGGGCTCCGTCCTCGTCTCCTTCGGAGACACCAAGGTCTTCTGCACCGCCTCCTTCACCGAAGGCGTCCCGCGCTGGCGCAAGGGATCCGGCGAAGGCTGGGTCACCAGCGAATACTCCATGCTGCCCCGCTCCACCAACACCCGCGGCGACCGCGAATCCGTCCGCGGCAAGATCGGCGGCCGCACCCACGAGATCTCCCGGCTGATCGGCCGCTCGCTGCGCGCCGTCATCGACTACAAGGCCCTCGGCGAGAACACCATCGTCCTGGACTGCGACGTCCTCCAGGCCGACGGCGGCACCCGCACCGCCGCCATCACCGGCGCCTACGTCGCCCTCGCCGACGCCGTCGCGTGGGGCCAGTCCAAGAAGCTGATCAAGCCCAACCGGAAGCCCCTCACCGGCACCGTCGCCGCCGTCAGCGTCGGCATCGTCGACGGGGTCCCGCTCCTCGACCTCTGCTACGAGGAGGACGTCCGCGCCGAGACCGACATGAACGTGGTCTGCACCGGCGACGGCCGCTTCGTCGAGGTCCAGGGCACCGCCGAGGGCGAGCCCTTCGACCGCAAGGAACTCAACGCCCTCCTCGACCTCGCCGCCGGCGGCTGCGCCGACCTCGAAGCGCTCCAGCTGCACGCGCTGGAAGGCTGACCCGCCGACCGGCACCACGCACCACGCGTCACGTACCACCACGCTCCACGCGCCGCACATCACCACCCACCGCACGTCACCACGCACCGCCGCACGTCACCACGCGCAACCGGAAGAGCCCCGACGGGCGTCTGACCGGACACGGGCGCACGGCCTGAGAACCGTGCGCCCGTCCACGCAAGCACACTTCGAGGGGGAGCCGTCCCGATGCAGAAGCACCACCGCATAAGCGCCCTGGCCCTGGCCGCCGTCCTGAGCATCCCGGCCCTCACGGCCTGCGACGCGATCTCCACCGCCATGGACTGCGCCAACACGGCGGTGGCCATCACGGACGCCGCGGGCGACCTCACCCAGGCTGTCTCCACCGCCGGCGACAGCCCGCAGGACGCCCAGAACGCCCTCAACCGGATCGACGAGAACCTGAAGAAGATCGGCGACCAGACCGACAACGCCGACCTCGGCAAGGCCATCGACTCCATGGAGGCGGCCGTCGCGAACGTCCGCACCGCCATCGAGAAGGGCGACGCCACCCCGGACATCCAGCCGGTCGCCGACGCCGCCTCCGAGATCTCCAAGGTCTGCACCCCGGGCTGACCGACCGGCGCAGAGCCCGTGACCGGCGACGCCCGGTCCGTGACCACGGCGGGGACGGCGATACTGGGGCCATGACCCGCCTGATCCTCGCGACCCGCAACGCGGGCAAAATCACCGAACTCCGCGCCATCCTGTCCGACGCCGACCTGCCCTACGAGCTGGTCGGCGCGGACGCCTACCCGGAGATCCCCGACGTCAAGGAAACCGGCGTCACCTTCGCCGAGAACGCCCTGCTGAAGGCCCACGCCCTGGCGCAGGCCACCGGACTGCCCGCCATCGCCGACGACTCGGGCCTCTGCGTGGACGTCCTGAACGGCGCCCCGGGCATCTTCTCCGCCCGCTGGGCCGGCACCCACGGCGACGACTCCGCCAACCTGTCGCTGCTGCTCGCCCAGCTCTCCGACATCGCCGAGGAACACCGCGCCGCCCACTTCGCCTGCGCCGCCGCCCTGGCCCTGCCCGACGGCACCGAACGCGTGGTCGAGGGCCGCCTCACCGGCACCCTCCGCCACGCCCCGGCCGGCACCGGCGGCTTCGGCTACGACCCGATCCTCCAGGTGGACGGCGACACGAGGACCTGCGCCGAACTCACCGCCGCGGAGAAGAACGCCATCTCCCACCGCGGCCAGGCCTTCCGAGCCCTGATCCCGGTCCTCCGCGACCTCCTGGGCTGAGACCCGCCCCACGTCCGCGGCCGGTTGTCCTCATGTGAGGACAACCGGCCGCCTGGGTGGGCCCGGTGGGACTCGAACCCACGACACACCGGACCTAAACCGGCGCCCTCTTGGCCAGCTGGGGTACGGACCCGCTCGGGTCACCTTACTGGTCGCGTGCTCCCTCTGGCGAAGAGAAGCCTCCACGCGGACCCCGTCCGCTGCCGCCACGACACCACGTACTGGTGATCGCATGGCAGTTGGGGCACAGAAGACGGAGGTTCTGGAGGCGGTCGTCGCCCCAGTCGCCGTTGATGTGATCGATTTCCAGGGTCATCCGCCGCCCGAGCCATTCGGGGGGTGATCCGCAGGTGTCGCAGCACTCCGGGACTCCCGCCTCGGACAGTGCCCTGCGGAGGAGGGAAGTGCGGGTGCGCCGCTTTCCCTCGTGTCGGACGAGAATGGCCGCAGCGGGCTTGCGTGGTGTCGTGCCGGGCTTTCCGCGCTGATGGGCCTGTCCGAGGAAGTGGTCCGTGGAAAGGCCGTCCTGAGCCACCCACTTGCGCAGCCCCGCACGCTGACTGCCGTTGTCCGGCCTTCCGAGTACCCGCAGGGCCTCCGCCACGCTGGACGCTCCGGTGACCGCCCTCCCGAGCTCCTCTGCCGACGGGCGCTCCCGTCGCCCGGTCGGTGGGAAGTGGGAGATGTCGATGCCATGGTCCGCGAAGCGCTGGGTCAGATGGCGGACAAGATTCCGGTAGGGGGTCGCACCGAGGAAGACGATCACCTCGTCGATGCTGCGGCATCGCGCCGCGGCCTCGGCCAGGACCTCCAGGGTGTAGCGCCGCCCGCCGCTCATCGGCGGACCTTGCCGCGGCCCCGGTAGCTGTCGGTCGTCGCATGGCAGTTGGGGCAGAGGAACCGCAGGTTCTGCGCCGTGTTGTTCCGCCAGTCGCCGTCGACGTGGTCGACCTCCAGGGGCAGCGGCTCCCCTCGCCAGCGGGGCTCCGTTCCACACCCGGCGCAGCGCTCCTCGCGGCCGGTTTCCAGCAGGGCGCGGCGCAGTCGGTGGTTCGGGGTCCGTGTGGCGTTCGGTGCGGTTTCGGCGCGGAGGATCTCGTCTGCCGGGCGACGGCGGTGGTTGTCCTTGGTGCGTTCGGTCCGTGGGGGAGGTGTGAAGTGCGAGCAGTCGATGCCGAAGGCCTTCACCCTGCGGCTGATGTGGGTGTGGTTGCCGCCCACCACGTCCATCCCCAGGCGGCGCAGTACCTCGTAGATGCTCGTCGAGGCGGCGACCGCTTCGCTCAGGATCTCCCGGGTCCACTTGGTGCCCTCGCGCTCGAAGTGCCGGATGTCCACCCCGAGCTTCCGCATGCGGTCGTGCAGGTATCGGCGTCGGTTCCGGTTCCTCGGATCGACGCCCAGTCGTTCCAGCGCCTCGCTCAGCGTGCGCGAGGCGCTCGCCGCCTCCGTGAGCCGCTGGTGCGTGTACGGACTCGCCGGCATGTCCGGCCCTCTCCGGTCCCGGCCGCCCGCCCGTGCGTGCGGCCCCCCGTACGGAGTAACGGTCCGATAGTCGGACGGTTACGCGGCGGCCCGCACCGGTTCGGGTGCGGGCCGCCGTACGGGGGAAAGCGGGGGAAGGCGGGGGAGCGGGGAGGGTCAGATCTTCAGGTCCTTGATGATCTTGGCTACGTGGCCGGTGGCCTTCACGTTGTAGAAGGCGTGCTCGACCTTGCCGGCCTCGTCCACGACCACCGTGGAGCGGATGACCCCGGTCACCGTCTTGCCGTACAGCTTCTTCTCGCCGAAGGCGCCGTACGCCTCCAGGGTCGTCTTCTCCGGGTCGCCGACCAGGGTGACCTTCAGGTCCTCCTGCTCGCGGAACTTCGCGAGCTTCTCCGGCTTGTCTGGCGAGACGCCGATGACGTCGTAGCCGGCGGCGGCCAGGACGTCCAGGTTGTCCGTGAAGTCGCAGGCCTGCTTGGTGCAGCCGGGGGTGAGGGCCGCGGGGTAGAAGTAGACGATCACCTTGCGGCCGAGGTGGGCGGCGAGCGAGACCTCGTTGCCGTCCGCGTCGGGCAGGGTGAAGGCGGGGGCGGTGTCGCCCGGCTGGAGTCGCTCGCTCATGTTCACAGTCTCCTCGGGAGGGGATCGGTACCCGACGAGACTAAGCTGACAGACTGTCCACGAAGGACCAGGACCAACCAGGACCCATCCCGCAGACCATCACCACGGAGGCAGCGCGGTGTCGGACGTCAGGACCCCAGCGCAGATCGAGGCGGACATCGTCCGCCGGCGCGAGCAGCTCGCCGAGACGCTCGACGAGATCGGCGTGCGCATGCACCCGAAGACCATCATCGGGGACGCCAAGGCGAAGGTGGCCTCCCAGGTGGACCACACCGCGGGCCGCGCCCTCGCCTCGGTGAACCGGCTGGTCACGGACGTGACGGGCGGGATGCGCGACGAGGCCGGCGCGCCCCGGCTGGAGCGGATCCTGCCGGTGGCGCTGCTGGCCGTCGGGCTGGTCGGCCTGGTGGCCGTGTCGGCCCGCCGCAAGCGCGGCTGACCGGGCCAGGTAGGTTCACGGCGTGAGCGAGAACCCCACCCACGACAAGCTGCCCATCCGGATGCTGCACGACCGCGTCCTCGTCCGGTCCGACTCCCCGGAGGGCGAGCGCCGCTCGGGCGGCGGCATCCTCATCCCGGCCACCGCCGCGGTGGGCAAGCGGCTGGCCTGGGCCGCCGTGGTGGCGGTCGGCCAGAACGTGCGGACCGTGGAGCCCGGGGACCGGGTGCTGTACGACCCGGAGGACCGGGCCGAGGTCGAGGTGCGGGGCGCGACCTACGTGCTGATGCGGGAGCGGGACCTGCACGCGGTGGCCGCCGAGCGGCTGGAGGGGTCGGAGGACTCCACCGGGCTGTACCTGTAGTTCCCGACCTGTGGTTCCAAGGGGCCGGTGACCATGGTCACCGGCCCCTTGCGTGGGCCTTTGCTACGGTGGAGGGGAACCCGACGAGACGCGCCGTACCGGGCTGGACAAGACGACGCACCCCCGTACCGCTCCCGTCTCGGAGGTGCCTGTCATGGCCTGGGTCCTGCTGCTGCTCGCCGGTCTGCTCGAAGTCGGCTGGTCGATCGGAATGAAGTTCACCGAGGGGTTCACCCGGCTCTGGCCGAGCGTGTTCACCGGTGCGGGCATCGTCGCGTCCATGGTGCTGCTGTCGTACGCGGCGAAGACCCTGCCGATCGGCACCGCCTACGGGGTGTGGGTCGGCATCGGCGCTGCCGGTGCGGCGATCCTGGGGATGGCGGTGCTCGGCGAGCCGGTGACCGCCGCCCGGATCTTCTTCATCTGTCTGCTGCTGGTGGCCGTGGTGGGGCTGAAGGCCACCTCCGGCCACTGAGCCCCCCGACTCGCCGAGCCGCCGACTCGCCGAGCCGCCGACTCGCCGAGCCGCCGACTCGCCGAGCCGCTGAGTCACCGAGTCACTGAGCCGCCGAGCCTCCCGGCCCGGCGGCTCGGCCGTCTCAGCGGCCCGGGCCGCCGCCGTCGGTGCCCTCGGCGCCGCCGCCCGTCTGGCCGCCGGTGTCGGTGCCGCCGCCGTTCTGGCCGCCGTCCGTCCCGCCCCCGGTGTCGGTGCCCCCGTCGGTCTGGCCGTCGGAGGTCTGCCCGCCCTGGGTCTGCCCGCCCTGGGTCTGCCCGCCCTGGGTCTGCCCGCCCTGCGTCTGGCCGCCCTGGTTCTGGCCCCCGTCGGTCCGACCGCCGTCCGTCCGGCCGCCGTCGGTCGTCCCGCCCTGGTTCTGGCCCCCGGTGGTCTGCCCGCCGTCGGTCCGGCCCCCGTCCGCCCGCCCGCCGTCGGTCCCGCTGCCCGAAGGGGTGGGGGTCGGCGGGCGGCCGGTGCGGGGCGGCTGCGAGGACGGCGGCGGGGGCCGCAGCGGCTCGCGGGCGCCCGGCTGGAGCTCCAGGTCGAACTCGACCGGGTCGCTGCCCTCCAGGGCCGCCCGGGTGTACGCCGCCCAGATCCGCGCCGGATACCCGCCGCCGCTGATCCGTTCCTCGCCCAGGGCCCCGTAGAGGGATTTCAGGGCCCCGGTGTCCGGGTCCTGGCCCATGATCGACACGACGGTCACCAGGTCCGGGGTGTACGCCGCGAACCAGGCCGAGCGGTCCAGCTCGGCGGTGCCGGTCTTGCCGGCCGCCGGCCGGCCGGCGGCCAGGGCCGCGGTCCCGGTCCCGTTGTCGACCACCGAGACCAGCATCGCGGTGGTGGTGTCGGCGGCCTCGCGGCTGACCGCCTGGCGCTGCTCCCGCTCGGGCAGCCTGACGGAGTCCCCGCGCTTGGTGATCTTCTCGACCAGGGTGTACGGGGTGTACCGGCCGTGGTCGGCCAGCGTCGCGTACGCCCGGGTCATGTCCAGGACCGAGGCCTGCATGGTGCCCAGGGCCATCGCCGGGCCCGGGTCGAAGTTCGGGGTGTTCGCCGGGACGCCCAGGGCGATGGCGGTGTCCTTGACCTCGCGGGTGCCCACGTCCACGACCATCTGCGCGAACACGGTGTTCACGGACAGGTCGGTGGCGGTGCGGACGCTGATGTCCCCGTAGGAGCGCTGCCCCTCGTTCTCCGGGGCGTAGGGGATCCGGCTGCCGGTCACGGGGCGCTTGTTGTCCCCGTTGTAGAGGGTGTTGGGGGTGATCCGGCGGCCGTCCTGGGTGCGGGAGCCGTTCTCCACGGCGGAGGTGAACACGAACGGTTTGAAGGTGGAGGCGACCTGGTAGTCGTGCCGGGTCGCGTTGTTGACGTACTGCCTGGTGTAGTCGATCCCGCCGTACAGGGCCACGACCTCGCCGTTCGTCGGGTCGATGGAGGCGCCGCCGGCCCGGACCACGCGGTCGACGGGACGGGCGGCCGGGTCCAGTTCGGCGGTCAGCTCCTCGTCCACGGCGTCCACGAAGGCGGACTGGCGGGCCTTGTCGATGGTGGTGGTGATGCGGTAGCCGCCCTCGGCGAGGGTGTTCTCGTCGAGGATCTTGTGCCCGGTGATGTAGTCCTTGACCGCCTCGACGAGATAGCCGCGCTGGCCGGAGAGGCCGGAGGCCGGCCGGACCTTCTGCGGTTCGGGGAAGCGGGTGGCGGCGCGTTCGGCGGGGGTCATCCAGCCCTTCTTGACCATGCCGTCGAGCACGTAGTTCCAGCGGGCCAGCGCCCGGCCGCGGCCCTGCGGGTGGGTGACCACGTCGAAGGCGGAGGGGGAGTTCAGGAGGGTGGCGAGGTAGGCGCCCTCGGCGGTGGTCAGCTTGTTGACGTCCTTGCCGTAGTAGGCCTGGGAGGCGGCCTGGATGCCGTAGGCGTTGCGGCCGAAGTAGCTGGTGTTGAGGTACCCCTCCAGGATGTAGTCCTTGGACTTCTCCCGGCCGAGCTTGACGGCGATGAAGAACTCCTTGGCCTTGCGGCTCAGGGTCTGCTCCTGGCCCAGGTAGTAGTTCTTGACGTACTGCTGGGTGATGGTGGAACCGGACTGCTTGCCCTTGCCGGTGACGGTGTTCCAGGCGGCCCGGACCATCGCCTTGGGGTCCACCGCCCGCTCGGAGTGGAAGTCCCGGTCCTCGGCGGCCAGTACGGCCTCCTGCACGGTCACCGGCACCTGCGCCAGGGACACGTTCTGCCGGTTGACCTCGCCGTCGCGGGCCAGCTGCGAGCCGTCGGAGTAGAGGTAGACGTTGGACTGGGCGGTGGCGGCGGCGTTCGCGGGCGGGATGTCGACCAGCAGGTAGCCGGCGACCAGGGCGCCGCCGAGCAGCAGGGCGCCCAGCAGGAACAGGCCGAGCAGCATCCGCCAGGTGGGCAGCAGCCGGCGCCATCCGGAGCGCTTGCGCTTCTGCTTGCCGGGGCGGGTGGGCTTGCCGGGACCACCCCGCTGCTCCGGCCCGCCGGGGCCGGGGGTGTCCGGGTCGCGCGGGGTCCAGGCCGGGGGTGGTGACGGGTCGCTCATCTCCGGGGACTCCTCGGCGCCGCGCGAAATATCCATGTATGTACCGTCCGTACCTCATGGTGTCTACCCGACTCCGGGCGATTCCGCTCCGGACGGGCGTAATTCGGTCGCGTGGATAGCCCCTCCGTACTAAGCTCGCGCGCTTTGGCCCAGGAGGGGAACGACCCAGGACGGGGAGGGAAACGGTGCGCTCGACGGCGTCTCTGTACCCGGCGGTGGCCGCCGGCGGGTTCCGCCGCTACGCCACTTACGGAACCGCCACCGCGGCGGGGGTGTTCACCAACACCGTGTTCGGTTTCATCGTGGCCTACACCTATGTGGCACTCTGGGCGGAACGCCCCGATCTGGGGGGCTACGACCAGTCGGAGGCCCTCACCTTCGTCTGGGTGAGCCAGTCCCTGCTGGCCGCCGGGGCGCTCATCGGCGGCGGCTTCCAGGAGGAGTTGCAGGAACGCATCCGTACGGGTGACATCGCCGTGGACCTCTACCGCCCGGCCGACCTCCAGCTGTGGTGGCTGGCCGCCGACCTGGGCCGGGCGGCCTTCCAGCTGCTGGGCCGCGGGGTGGTGCCGCTGCTGGCCGGGGCGCTGGTGTTCCGGCTGGCGCTGCCCGCCGACCCGCTGCGCTGGCTGCTGTTCCTGCTGTCCGTGGCCCTCGGGCTGGTGGTCAGCTTCGCGATCCGCTACCTGCTGGGGCTGGCCGCGTTCTGGCTGCTGGACGGGCAGGGGATCAACCTGATGGCCACCGTGCTCTGCATCTTCTGCTCCGGGATGGTGCTGCCGCTGACCGTGGTCCCCGGGGTGTTCGGGGAGGTGGTCCGGGCGCTGCCCTGGGCGGCGGTGCTCCAGGTGCCGCTGGACGTGCTGATGGGCAAGCACTCGGGTGCGGGCGCCGCACTGCCGGCCCTCGCCTTCCAACTGGGCTGGGCGGCGGCCCTGCTGGGGGCGGGCCGGCTGGCGCAGTCGGCGGCGACGCGGAAGGTGGTGGTCCAGGGTGGCTGAGCTGACGGGAGCGACGGAGGCGCCTGAGGCGGCGGTCCGGGAGCCGGCCGCGGTTCCGGAGCCGTACGCGGACCTGCCGGGACGGCGCGGCCGGGCGTGGGAGGGACTGCGCGGCTACGGGCTGATCGTGGGCATGTGGGTCCGGGCCACGATGACCTATCGGACCTCGTTCCTGCTGTCGACGTTCGGGAACGCCGCGATCACCCTGCTGGACTTCGCCGGGATCTACATCATGTTCCGGCACGTGGACGCGCTGGGCGGGTTCTCGCTGCCCGAGATCGCGCTGCTCTACGGATCCTGTTCGGCCTCGCTGGGCCTGGCCGATCTGCTGCTGGGCAACATGGAGCGGATCGGGCAGCGGGTCCGGGACGGTTCGCTGGACACCATGCTGGTCCGTCCGGTGCCGGTGCTGGCGCAGGTGGCCGCGGACCGGTTCGCGCTGCGCCGGCTGGGCCGGGTGGTGCAGGGGCTGGCCGTGCTGGGCTGGGCGGTGGCCGTGCTCGACCTGGACTGGACGGCGGGCCGGGTGCTGCTGGTGCCGGTGATGGTGCTGTCCGGTGCGGCCATCTTCGGGGCGGTGCTGGTGGCCGGGGCGGCCTTCCAGTTCGCCGCCGGGGACGCGGCCGAGGTGCAGAACTCCTTCACGTACGGCGGCTGCACGATGCTCCAGTACCCGCCGACGATCTTCGCCCAGGACCTGGTGCGCGGGGTGACCTTCGTGGTGCCGCTGGCCTTCGTGAACTGGCTGCCGGCGATGGCGGTGCTGGGCCGGCCGGATCCGCTGGGGCTGCCCGGCTGGACGGCGTACCTGAGCCCGCTGGTGGCGTTCCTGGTGTTCGTACCGGCCTCGCTGGCCTGGCGGGCCGGCCTTCGTTCCTACCGCAGTACGGGGAGTTGACCGACCGATGGACGTGTTGATCGAGCTGCGGGACGTGGCCAAGACCTTCGAGGTGCGGCGCCGGGTCGGCCGGCTGCGCCGGGAGAAACACCAGGTCAAGGCCGTGGACGGGATCAGCTTCACGGTCGGCCGGGGCGAGGTGGTCGGCTATATCGGCCCCAACGGCGCCGGGAAGTCGACCACGATCAAGATGCTGACCGGGATCCTCACTCCCAGCACCGGCCGGCTGCGGGTGGCCGGCCTGGACCCGGCGCGCGAGCGGACCCGGCTCGCCCACCGGATCGGCGTGGTCTTCGGGCAGCGCACCACCCTGTGGTGGGACCTGCCGCTGAAGGACTCGTACGGGCTGATGCGCCGGATGTACCGGATCCCGGAGGACCGGTTCCGCCGGAACCTGGAGCGGTGCGTGGAACGGCTGGACCTGGCCGCCCTGCTGGACGTGCCGGTGCGTCAGCTGTCCCTGGGGCAGCGGATGCGCGGGGACATCGCGGCGGCGCTGCTGCACGACCCGGAGGTGCTGTACCTGGACGAGCCCACGATCGGGCTGGACGTGGTCAGCAAGGCGAAGGTCCGGGGGTTCCTGCGGCAGCTGAACGAGGAACTGGGCACCACGGTCCTGCTCACCACCCACGACCTCCAGGACATCGAGCAGCTGTGCGGGCGGGTGATGGTGATCGACCACGGGCGGCTGGTCTACGAGGGGGCGCTCGCCGGACTGCACTCGGTGGGGGAGAGCGAGCGGACCCTGGTGGTGGACCTGGAACGGGAACTGCCGCCCATCGTGGTGCCGGGCGCCCGGACGGTGAAGGTGGAGGGGCCGCGGCAGTGGCTGGCGTTCCCGGCGGGCGGCTCGGCGGCCCCGCTGGTGGCGGCGGTGGCGGCGGACTACCCGCTGGTGGACCTGTCGGTGCGGGAACCGGACATCGAGGACGTGATCGCCCGGATGTACGCGGGCCGGAGCTGAGCGGGACCCCGGAGAGGGGCGGAGGGAGGAGGAGGGAGGGGGGAGGAGGGGCGGGTCTGGGGGATAAATCAGGGTCGAGGCGGGGGCGCCGGGCGGAGCCGCTGCATAGGCTGGTCCTCATGGATGACGAGGGGTCCGACAAGTCGCTTCCGCAGCTGAGGGCGTCCGACGCGGACCGTGAACGGGTGGTCGAGCGGCTCCGCGACGCGATGGCCGAGGGCCGGCTCGACATGTCGGAGTTCGAGGAGCGGATGGAGGCCGCGTACGCCTCCCGGACCTACGCCGAACTGGAGCCGCTGACCCGCGACCTGCCGGCACCGGCGGGGCCCCCGTACGGACATGGACCGGCCCACGGACCGGCCTACGGGCAGGGCTACGGGCAGGGCTACGGATCCGCGTACGGGCAGGGGCGGCCGGGCCCCGTCGCCCACCCGGGTTCCGGGGGGTCGTGGCCGGACCGGATCGGCGGCACCGGGACCTCCACCGTGGGCGTCGGCGTGATGTCGGGCTTCCAGCACAAGGGCCGCTGGACGGTGCCCGCCCGCTTCACCGCGGTGGCGTTCTGGGGCGGCGGCGAGCTGGACCTGCGGGAGGCGAACTTCGCGGCCCGCGAAGTGGTGATCAACTGTGTCGCGGTGATGGGCGGCATCCAGATCAAGGTCCCGCCGGGCGTGGCACTGGAAGTACGGGGCATCGGCGTCATGGGCGCCTTCGACCAGCAGGGCGACCCGGGACCCCCGCAACCGGGCGCACCGCGCGTGGTGGTCACCGGCTTCGCCTTCTGGGGCGGGGTGGAGATCAAGGTGAAGGCACCCAAGGGACAACGCGGCCCGGACGAACTGGGCGGCGGCGGTCCGGCCCGCAAGGAACTCTGAGTACGGGGAGTACGGGCGCGCCGGGAACTCCTCGCGCCTCCCGGGAGTCGGATGCTATGCAGACAAAACCGGCGCCCTTCGGGGGAAGGCAGGAGCACGTGAACAGCAGCGGCACTGGCACCACGGACGACCGCGTGACGGCGGCGGTGCGCCCCGGCGCGTTCGTGTTCAACGCGGCGGACGAGGAGCGCAGGCGGGGCGTGCGGCGGATGAAGGCCACCGCGACGGGTCTGCTGCTGCTGGTCGCCGTGGTCTACGTGCTGGCCAAGGTCGCCCAGCACTCCTGGGGCGCGGGCGGTTGGGCCGGGTATGTGGCGGCCGCGGCCGAGGCCGGGATGGTGGGTGCGCTCGCGGACTGGTTCGCGGTCACCGCCCTGTTCCGGCGGCCGCTGGGCCTGCCGATCCCGCACACCGCGATCATCCCCACGAAGAAGGACCAGCTGGGGGTTTCGCTGGGCGAGTTCGTGGGCGAGAACTTCCTCTCCTCCGATGTGGTCCGCACCCGGCTGCACGCCCTGGGGATCGGCGGGCGGCTCGGTGCCTGGCTGGCCGAGCCCGCGCACGCCGACCGGGTCACGGCGGAGCTGGCGACGGCCCTGAGGGGCGCCCTCGCGGTGCTGCGGGACTCCGATGTGCAGGCGGTGGTCGGCGAGGCCATCACCCGGCGGGCGGAGACGGCGGAGATCGCGCCGGGGATCGGCAAGACCCTGGAGAAGGTGGTCGCGGACGGCGGGCACCGGCGGGTGGTCGACCTGGTGTGCGCCAAGGCCCACGACTGGCTGGTGACGCACGGGGACTCGGTGATGGACGCGGTCCAGGGCGGTGCCCCGGGCTGGACCCCGAGGTTCGTGGACCGCAAGGTCGGGGACCGGGTGTACAAGGAACTGCTGCGGTTCGTCACCGAGATGCGCGACATGCCGGAGCACCCGGCGCGCGGCGCGGTCGACCGCTTCCTGAAGGACTTCGCGACCGACCTCCAGGGGGACACCGACACCCGGGCCCGGGTGGAGCGGCTGAAGTCGGAGATCCTGGCGCGGGGCGAGGTCCAGGACGTCATCGCCTCCGCCTGGGCGGCGATCCGCACGATGATCATTTCGGCTGCGGAGGACGAGCGCAGCGAACTGCGGCTCCGGGTCCGGTCCTCGCTGATGTCCCTGGGTGCGCGACTGGCCACCGACGGGCGGCTCCAGGCGAAGGTGGAGGGCTGGATCGAGGGTGCCGCGGTGTACGTGGTGACCACCTACCGGACCGAGATCACCTCCCTGATCACGGACACGGTGGCGGGCTGGGACGCCGAACACACCTCCCGCAAGATCGAGGCCCACATCGGCCGCGACCTCCAGTTCATCCGCATCAACGGCACGGTGGTAGGCGCCCTGGCCGGCCTCCTGATCTACTCCGTATCGCGCGCCTTGGGCGCCTGAGCGGGGAGGGGCGGCAGGGGCCGCCGAGATGGGCGCCTCGACGGCCTCGACGGCCCCGGGGTGTCCCCGGAGTGTCCCCGGATCGGGGTTCCGCGGTCAGCGGTCGGCGACGGCCCAGGAGGCGGCCGCGACGACCCCGGCTGCGCCGAGCACGGCAGGCCAGGCACCCACCTTCTTGGCCAGCGGGTGCGATCCCGCGAACGCGGCGACGTACAGCGTGCCGAGGGCGGCCGCTGCCGGAGTGCCGGCCCGCCGGTACCACTCCCGCCCCGCCGCGATCCCCGCCGCACCGAGCACCACCCCGCCGAGCGGCCGCTTCCGGGTGAAACGGGCGACGGCATAGCCGCCGACCAGCCCCACGGCCGCCACTGCGGAGGTCGGTACCTGCGCCATGATGTCCATCCTTTCGCCGACTGCGACAAGCGTACGATTCCGCCGAGCCCCGAGCCCCGAGCCCCGAGCCCCGAGCCCCGAGCCCCGAGCCCCGAGCCCCGAGCGGCTCGGACCGTCCAGCTCCGGCGGCGGCTAGCGCGAGCGCCTGGCGCTGCGCGCATGGCCGCGGGGGTCGAAGCGGCGCGCCACCGCGAAGCCCAGCAGCAGCACCGCCCCGCCGACCCCGGCGTCCGGCACAGCCGCCTGCACGGTCGCGGGGAGCAGTGCCAGCAGCCCCAGTACCACCAGGAACACGAGAAGGAACGCCAGCGCCCAAGCGCCCAGCCTCCCGATGAATCCGTCCACGCCCGCTCAACGCGCCGCGCGGGCGCGGCGACACGGCCGGACATCCGACACGGGCGGATTTGTCGCACACTCGCCGGATCCGCCGGCCGCCCGGGGCGAGCAACCCCGGAGGCATAGATTCACTCTCCAAAGGGGAGGAAATTCCCCCACCCATCCCAGGAGCGGCCAACCGTGATCTGCTACGGACCGACCGTCCTCGACCTGTCGGACGAACTCGTCGACACCTACGCCGAGGTGTTCTCCGCCCCGCCGTGGAACGAGGATGAAGAAACCATTCGCCAGTTCGCGGGCCGGCTCACCGCCGACACCCGCCGCAACGGCTTCCGGGCCGCCCTGGCCCAGACCCGGGCCGGACTCGACGGCTTCGCCACCGCCTGGCTGACCAAGGCCCCCTTCCCGGCCGACCGCAGCTACGCCCAGGTCGCCGCCCAGCTGGGCGCGTCCCGGGTCCGTGAACTCCTCGTGGGAGCGCTGGAGATAAACGAGCTCGCGGTCCGCCCGCACGCCCGCGGCCGGGGCACCGGCCGGGCCCTGCTCGCCGAGATCACCGCCGACGCCCCCGACCGCCGTGCCTGGCTGCTCACCGCACGCACCGCCCGGGACACGGTCGCCACGTACCGCCGTCTCGGCTGGCACGAGGTCGCCCCACTCCCCGGCACCGCCAACAACGTGGTGGTCTTCCTCGCCCCCGACCACCCCGCCGCCACCCCGTCCTGACCCCACCCCGCCTCAGCCCACCCCGCCTCAGCACCGGCACCAGGCCACTACTGCGCGGCCCCGGCGGCGCGCAGGCCGCGACCCCGGCGGCAGACCGCTCCGGTACGGGCGAACCCCGACGCGAGCCCGGTCACCGCACCCCGCGTCCCCGCGTCCCGGAGTCCCGGAGTCCCCGTGTCCCCGTGCGGCCAGAGCCCGATGTCATGCCGTCACGCCATCCCGCGCTCCACCGCGATCCAAACCTCGGGCGAGCGGCGCCCCGGTGCGAGCTCGTGTCCGCACCCGGCGTCCGCGCGCGGGTCGAGACCGGCGTTCGGCCGGCGGGGAACCAGCGTTGGAGCCCGGGCCGAGAGCCGTTGCCGAGTCCGGCGCACCGCCCCGGGGCGGCTCCCGCCGGGGGAGTGGCCCGGCAGGGTGCGGGAATACAGGCGGCATGATCAGTCGACTCGCGCGCCGTCAGCTCAACCTGGCCACCACCCACCAGCTTCGTCGCGCCGGCGTGCCCGCGGCCACCGTCGCCGGTCGGGCCCGCCGCGCCGCAGGCCCCTGGCAGCGGCTGCTGCCCCGGGTCTACCTCCTCCAGACCGGCCCACCGGACCCGCGCCAACGGGCCCTGGCCGCGGTCCTGTACGCGGCCCTGCCCGATGCCGACCCCCTGTCCGGCAGCTCCGCCGCGCTCACCGGCGGGGCCGCGCTCGCCCTGTTCGGCGTACGGGACGCTCCGGCGGCGCCGCACGACGTGCTGATCCGGGCTCCGCGTCGGCTGGCCCCTACCGGCGGGGTCCGACCGGTGCCGACCACCCGGTGGCCGGCCACCGTCACCGTCGCCGGAGTGCCCAGCGCCCGCCCGCTCCGGGCCGCCGCCGACTTCGCGGCGCGGGCGGAGGAGCCGGATCTGGTCCGTTCGGTCCTCGCGCACGTGGTGCAGTCGGGCTGGTGCCATCCCACCGACCTGCACGCCGAACTCCGCGCCGCCCGCCTGCTGAACCGCCCCGGGGTCCGCGCGGCCGCCGCCGAACTCCTGGCCGGCACCCGGTCGCTGGCGGAGGCGAGGGCCCGGGAGGCCCTCACCGGGACCGACCTTCCCGCACCCCTGTGGAACGCCCGCCTGCACACTCCGGACGGCACGTTCCTGGCCAGCCCGGACGCGTACTGGCCCGACGAGGGCGTGGCACTGGAGGTCGACTCCGCCGAATACCACTACACCCGCGACTCCTGGCAGGCCACCCTCCGCCGGCGCCTCCGGCTGGAGGCGCACGGGGTCCTGGTGGTCTCGGCGACCCCCGGCCAGCTCCGCGACACCCCCGCCGAGGTGGTCGGAGCCCTCCGGGCCCTGCTCACCCTCGCCGCCACCCGCCCGTGCCCACCCGCGGACCGCGCCCGCGGCCACGCCCAACTGGAGCTGTCCGTATGACCCTCGGGGACCCTGGCGGTCGGAAGGGGTCCCGCCCGTCAGGCGGGGCCCCGCCCGCCGGACGGGACCCGCGACGACGCCGTTACGGCAGCCCGTGGCACTCCGCGTACGGCTTGGTGGAGCTGCACCAGCAGGGGGCCGTGGGTGAGGGCGGCCAGGAGGCGGCCTTGCCGCGGGCGGCGAGGGTGGTGGCGTACTCCGGGAGCAGGGAGGGGGAGGCCGGGGAGGTCTTCTCCGAGGCGGCGAAGGCCTCGTAGGAGGGGACGCTGGCGGTGACGATCCCCAGGTTGTGGGTGCCCGAGGCGGCCAGGGCGCGCAGGGAGGTCTCGATGCCGGCCAGATGGGCGGCGTGCGAGGGGTACTCGGCGCCCAGGGTCGGGTAGGCGGTGAGGAGTTCGGTGAGTTCCTCGACCGGCCAGTGCAGCAGGGCCACCGGGAAGGGCCGGGACAGGGCGGCCCGCCGGTCGCCGAGTTCGGCGCGCAGCCGGGCGATCTCGGCGCGGAGTTCGGCCGGGTCCTCGGAGCCGAGTGCCCAGATGCGCTTGGGGTCGTGGAGTTCGTCCAGGGGGACCGGGCCGGTGTGCCGGGTGTCCGCGACCATGTCCCAGTCGTCGTGCGGGAGCCCGAGCAGCCGACGGACCCGGTGCCGGCCGGTGAGCAGGGCGGTGGTGGCCTGGGTGAGCGGCTCCGACTCCTTGATCAGGAGGGTGGCCGCCTCGGTGAAGCACTCCTCGGAGGCGGTCAGCTCGTCATGGGCCTCCAGGGCCTCCGCGATCACCTCCCACGGTGCCGGGTCGGCGGGTGCGGCGGCGCGGATGCCGGAGATGAGGGCGCGGGCCTCGGCTTCGTGGCCGTACTCCCACAGGTTGGCGGCCTGGAGGGCCTTGATCAGGTGGGGGTCCGCGGGGGTGCCGGCCAGGAGCTGGTCGTAGAGGGCGCTGGCGCGGTCCCGGGCGTCGGCCAGTTCGAGATGGGCCGCGGCCTGGAGGAGCAGGGGCTCCTGGTCCTCGGGGTAGCGGGACGCCGTGCGGATCAGGCGCTCGGCTTCGGCGGTGTGCTCGGCAGGCGTGTCGGGGCGCATGGTTCACACGGTACTGCCGCTGGTCAGTTGGCGGGGGAGGACCTAGGGTGCCGGCCGTGAGAGATCGCATACCGGTGGTGGTCCAGCGGGGGCGGGGCGGGCGGCGGCGCGGCGGGTTGCTGGCGCGCGGACTGTGGGGTGCGGCCGAACTCGCGGTCACGGTGGGGGTGATCGTGATGTTGCTGGTGGTGCACCAGGTGTGGTGGACCAACCGGCAGGCGGCGGCCGGGGCGCGGCAGCAGGTGGCGGCGCTGGAGCGGGCGTGGGCGGACGAGGCTACGGGGGAGGGCCTGGGGGCGGGCGGGGAGCCGTCGGGCGGGTCGTCTGCGGAGGCGTCCCCTTCGGGCGGGGCGGATACGGGGGATGGGGATACCGGGGACAACGGGGGTACGGGGGATCCGGCGGCCGTACTCCCCGGTGACGGGAGTGACGGGAATGGTGGCGGTGACGGGGGCGGCTCCGGGGCCGGGCCGGCGCCGGGGCGGACGGCGCGGCCGCCGGCCGGGCCCGTGCGGGGTTCGGGGGCGTACGCGGTACTGCGGATCCCGCGCCTCGGGGTGGTCGTGCCGGTGGCCCGGGGCGTGAGCCGCAAGTCCGTACTGGACAAGGGGTACGCCGGCCACTACCCGGGGACCGGGGAGCCCGGGGCGCTGGGCAACTTCGCGCTCGCCGGGCACCGGAACACGCATGGGGAACCGTTTCGCTACATCAACCGGCTGCGGGCCGGGGACGAGCTGATCGTCGATGTGAAGGGGAAGCGGTTCGTGTACGTGGTGGGGAAGACCCTCCCGCAGACCACGCCCCGGGACACCGGGGTGATCGCCCGGGTGCCGCGGAGCACGGTCCGGCCGGGGTACGGCTACGGCGCACCGGGCGCCTACATCACGCTCACCACCTGCACGCCCGAGTACACCTCCACGTACCGGCTGGTGGTCTGGGGGACGCTCCGGACGGGTTCCTGAAGTTCTCCGCGATCCGGGAACCGGGCGGCGGAGTGCGGACGTTGGGAGGGGTAGGAACGTGAGGAGAGGGGGCGGGATGGGGGAGCGGATGCGCGCGCGGTTGCGTGCGCGGGTGATGCGGGTCGGGCCGGTGGCCGGGCTGTTCCTGCTCGCCCTGCTGGGGCTGGCCGGAGTGGTCGCCCTCGTCCTGGGGGAGGGCGGGCTCGCCTCCGCCGTGACCTTCGCGGCCACCGCCGCCGTCGGTGCCGCCGTGCTGGGCTGCGTGGCGCTGGTCGCCCGCAGCGCCTCCCCGGTCCCGCCGACCCGAATACGCACCGCGATCCGCGACCGCGAGCAGCGTACGGCGTTCCTGCCGCAGCGTGACCCCGACGCCTCGGGCCGGTCCCGGCCCAGGGCGCCCGGCCGGCCGTCCCTGACGGCCGCGTAGGGGCTCGCTTCGGGTCGGCGCATCGCCGGCCGCTCGTTCGTTCTCGCGTGCCCCTCGTGGCTCGTCACACCGAAATCCCATCTTTCGGTGCCGCCTGACCCTCTGATCCCCGGCGATCCGCCCTGCGACCGCCGGTGGTTCCCCGCGCGTGTTCCGTGCGGGCGGGGGTGGCGGCAGGACGAGACCCCCGGAGGGTTCCCGTGTCCGTCTTCGCTGTGTTCGCCGATGTCGTCTCCGGTCTCGCCGGCCCGCTGGACCCGCTGTTCGCGGGCTCCGCCACGGCCGTCGCGATCGTGCTGTTCACCGTGCTCGTCCGGGTGCTCATGCACCCGCTCACCCGGGCCGCCTTCCGGGGGGAGCGGGCGCGGGCCGAGCTCGCGCCTCGGCTCGCCGAGCTGCGGCGCCGCCACCTCGGTCCGAAGAACGCGGACCGGCTGCAGAAGGCCGTCCTGGAACTGCACGCCGAGTCGGGGACCTCGCCGCTGGCCGGCTGCCTGCCGACGCTGGTGCAGCTGCCCGTGTTCTTCGTGATGTACCAGGTGTTCTCGGCCGGCCGGATCGGCGGGGAGGTGAACGGGCTGCTGGCCGAGGGGCTGCTCGGTGCCCCGCTCGGCGGGCGGTGGGCGGACGCGCTGTCCGGCGGCGGGCTGCTCGGGGGAGAGGGGCTGGTGTTCCTCGGACTGTTCGCCGCGATCGCGGCCGTGGCCGGCTGGACGGTGCTCCGTGCGCGCCGGGCCACCGCCGCCGGTCAGGGCCCCGTCGTCCCGGCCGGGGACGAGCCGGGGGCGGCGCTGCTCGGCCGGATGCTCAAGGTGATGCCGCTGATGGCGTTCGGCACGCTGATCACCGCCGCGCTGGTGCCGCTTGCGGCCGGTCTCTACCTGCTGACCACCACCGCGTGGACGGCCGGCGAGCGCGCGTGGCTCCAGCGCCGGTGGGACCGGAAAGCGGAGCGCGGAATTCGGCGGTCCGGAATGTGAACAGGGTCTTGCGGATTGAACCGAGTTCTTGGAGGATCAACCAATCCTCCGATGGCCGCAACCCATCGTCCGGCCCGGGGCATGCCCATGGGCCGACCATCTCGACCACGGGAGAATGCCCATGAAGCTGCTTCGTGTCGGCCCGGCGGGATCCGAGCGCCCCGCGCTGCTCGACCAGGACGGGACCCTCCGGGACCTGTCCGGCCTCGTCGCGGACGTGGACGGTGCCCTGCTCGCGGACGAGTCCGCGCTGTCCCGGGTCCGGGACGCGGCGGCCTCCGGCGAGCTCCCCGTGCTGGACGCGGAAGGCCTGCGGACCGGTGCGCCGGTCGGCCGGATCGGCAAGATCGTGGGCATCGGCCTGAACTACCACTGCCACGCGGCCGAGGTCGGCGCGGAAGCCCCCGCCGAACCGATCGTCTTCATGAAGGCCCCGGACACGGTGGTCGGCCCCGACGACACCGTGCTGATCCCGCGCGGCAGCGTGAAGACCGACTGGGAAGCGGAACTCGCGATCGTCGTGGGCGCCACCGCCCGCTACCTCGGCTCGGCCGAGGAGGGCCTCGCCCACGTAGGCGGCTACGCCCTCGCGAACGACGTCACCGAGCGCGCCTTCCAGAACGAGCGCGGCGGCACCTGGGACAAGGGCAAGAACTGCGAGACCTTCACCCCGCTCGGCCCCTGGCTGGTCACCGCCGACGAGATAGCCGACCCGCAGGCCCTCGACGTCAACCTGTGGGTGAACGGCGAGGTCCGCCAGAACGGCTCGACCGCCGACCAGATCTTCCCGGTCGGCGAGGTCGTCCGCTACCTCAGCCACTTCATGACCCTCTACCCGGGCGACGTGATCGTCACCGGCACCCCGGCCGGCGTGGCCGCGGGGCAGCCGGAACCCAAGCCGTTCCTGCGGGCCGGTGACGTGGTCGAGGTCGCGATCTCCGGCCTGGGCCGCCAACGCCAGGAATTCAAGAGCGCCTGACCCACCCCAACCCGCACCCACCCACCGACGCGGTGCGCCCGCGCGGGCCGCGGCTGTACGGGCCGGACGGTCGGGCGGGCTCGCCCGGCCGCCTGCCCGGGCCGCTGGGCCGTACCTGCTCGGGAGGTCGCCGGGCGGTGCAGGCCCGTCCGGCCCCCAACCGCGCCGCAGTGCACAGCCGGCCCGACCTGGGCCGGGCTGCTGCGGGCGCGACCTGCGGGCTGCGGACCCACGCCGTGCCGGGGCGGAGCCCACTGGCGCCCGCTGTCGCGCCGACCGGCGCGGCGGGGTGCGTGCTGCCCCGTCGCGGTCGGCCGCGCCCGCCGGCCGTAGGCCCGTGGCTCAGAGGGTGATGGTGGTTCCCTCGCGGGAGGAGCGGGTGGCGGCTTCCAGGACGGCCAGGGTTTGGGCCGCTTCGTGGGCGGTCACCGGGGCCTCGCCCCCGTCCCGTAGGGCTGCTGCCACTGCCGCGTAGTAGGCCGGGTAGTCGCCGGGGGCGGTGGGGACCGGGCAGCCGCCGCCGGTGCGCGGGGATTCGCCGGAGCCGAGGGTGCCCCAGCCGTCTTCCGGCTCCTCGCCCCAGGCCCGGTCGGGGTCCCCCGGGCGGTGGCCCGCGCGCAGGTCGGCCTCCTGCGGGTCCAGGCCGTACTTCACGTACCCGGCCGAGGAGCCGAGCACCCGGAACCGCGGGCCCAGCTGGGAGGCGGTGGCGCTCATGTACAGGTGCGAGCGCACCCCGTTGGCGTGGGTGAGGGCGATGAAGGTGTCGTCGTCGGTCTCGGCGCCGGGGCGGCGCAGATCGGCCTCGGCGTACACCCGGACCGCCGGGCCGAACAACACCAGGGCCTGGTCCACCAGATGGCTGCCCAGGTCGTAGAGCAGCCCGCCGATCTCCTCCGGCTTGCCGGACTCCCGCCAGCCGCCCTTCAGCTGCGGCCGCCAGCGCTCGTACCGGGACTCGAACCGCTGGACCTCGCCCAGTTCGCCGTCCGCCAGCAGCCGGCGCACGGTCAGGAAGTCGTTGTCCCAGCGCCGGTTCTGGAACACCGACAGCAGCACCCCGCGCCGGTCGGCGAGCTCCGCCAGGGCACGGGCCTCGGCGGCGGTGGCCGCGAGCGGCTTGTCCACGACCACCGGGATCCCCGCCTCCAGGGCGGCGGTGGCCAGCGGCACATGGGTCTTGTTGGGGGAGGCGATCACCACGAGACCGGGGGCGTCCGGCCGGGCCCAGAGCTCCTCGGGGGAATCGGCGAACCGTACGTCGGGGAACTCGGCGCGGGCCTGCTCCCGGCGCTCCGGGTTCGCGGTGACCACCGTGTCGAGGACCAGACCCTCGGTCGCGGAGACCAGGGGGGCGTGGAAGACGGAGCCGGCGAGTCCGTAGCCGATCAGGGCGACGCGGCGGGGGCTGGGGGTGCTGGTACTCATACGTCCACTTTGGCAACAGTGTTTCCAAAGTGCAAGGAGGAGGGACAATGGCCAGGTGAACAGGGATGGTGAAGGCGGCGGAGTGAACCTGCCGGGGTTGCGCGGCCACAACGCGGCACTGGTGCTGGACCTGCTGCGCAGGGCGGGCGGCGCCGGGCTCGGGCGCGGCGAGCTGGCCGAGCGGACCGGGCTGACCCCGCAGGCCGTCGGCAAGATCACCGCCCGGCTGCGGGCGGAGGGATTCGTCGTCGAGGCCGGGCGGGGCGCCTCCACCGGCGGCAAGCCGCGCACCCTGCTGCGGCTGGCCGCCGACGCGAGGCACGCGGTGGGCGTGCACCTGGACCGGGACGAGCTCCGGGCGGTGCTGGTCGACCTGACCGGCCGGGTGGTGGCCGAGACCCGCGCCCCGGTGGACCTCGCGGCCGGCCCGGGGGCGGCGGTGACCGCGATCGCCGACGCCGTCGCCGCGCTGGCCGCCATGCCCGCCCGCGCAGGCGCGCCCGCACCCGTGCCGCCGCTCGCGGCCGCGCCCGCGCTGGCGGCTACGCCCGTGCCGACGCCCGCGCCTGAGCCGCTGGCCGCGCCTGAGCCCACGGCCGGGCCGGCGGGCGCACCCGAGCCGCTGGCCGCGCCTGCGGCGCTGGCCGCGCCCGAGTCCGCGCTAGCGGGCGTACCCGCATCGGCGGGCGTACCCGAGCCCACGGCCGCGCCCGAGCCGACGGCCGCGTCCGCGCTGGCGGATGCGCCCCTGGTCACGGTCGCGCCTGAGCCGCTGGCCGCGACCGGGCCCGAGTCCGAGCCGACGGCCGAGCACGCGCGGCCGATGGCCCCGCCCGCGCCGGCGGATGTGCCTCTGGCCAAGGCCGCGCCTGCGGCGGTGGCCGGGCCGGAGTCCACGCCTGGGCCGGAGTCCACGCCTGGGCCGGAGTCCACGCCCGGGCCGGAGTCCACGCCCGGGCCCACGGCCACGCCCGGGCCCACGGCCGCGCCCGCGCCCGCGGGCGTACCCGAGCCGCTGGCCGAGCCTGCGCCCACGGCCGCGCCCGGGCCCACGGCCGCGCCCGCGGCCCGGCTGCTTGGGGTTGGGGTGGCGGCTCCTGGGCCGCTTGATCATCGGGCCGGGGTGCTGGGGCGGGTCACCGGTCTGCCCGGCTGGGCGGGTTTTCCGCTTCGGGAGGCCCTCGCCGACCGGCTCGGGCTCCGGGTGGAGCTCGACAAGGACACGAACGCCGGGGTGGCGGCCGTGGCCGGTCGCGGTCCCGAGCGCTCGGTGGCGTATCTGCATCTGGGGAGCGGGCTGGGTGCCGGTCTGTGGCTGGACGGCGCGGTGTACCGGGGCGGCGGCGGGGCGGCCGGAGAGTTCGGCCATCAGGTGCTGCTGCTCGACGGGCCGCCCTGCCGGTGCGGGGCGCGGGGCTGTGTGGAGGTGCTGTGTCTGGCGGCGGCCGAGCGGGGCGATCTGTCGCTGGCCGCCCGGCTGCTGGGGGAGGCGGCGGCGAACCTGGTGGCCCTGCTGGACGTGGAGCGGGTGTTGCTCGGCGGGCGGGTGGTCTGGGCCGCCCCCGAGCTGTTCCTCAGGGGCGTGCGGACCGCCCTCACCAGTCGTATCCCCTCCCCGGGGTCCGCTGCCAGTCCGGCCACTCCGTCCGGCCCGCCGGCCTCCGACTCCGCCCCCGATCCCGCCCCCGATCCCACCCCCGGCCCCGCCCCCCGCGCGGCGGTGGCCGTCGTGGGGGACCGGGTTGCCGAGGGGGCTGCGGAGCTGATTCTGCGGGGGTTCTTCGGGGGCTCCTGACCTGGTCCATACGGGCGGAAAGCGACCGCCGCCGTGGCGTGGTGGCCGGAGGGCCCGTCGCGCGCGTGAAAGGCTGCCGGGCATGGCGGGGTGATTGTCACCTGGTCTGATCATCGTTCGGCGAGCAGTGAAGGCAAGGCCCCTTATGCGACAGCCTGTGCGACTGCCTGTGCGTCTGCCGGTGCGACTGCGCCAAGCCCTTGCCCTCTCCGGCGTCATGCTCGCCCTCTCCGGGCCCGCGGCCGCCGCGCAGGCCATCCCGCACACCGCCCCCCACACCGCCCCCCACACTGCCCCGCACACTGCCCCGCACACCTCCGTGCCCCGGGACATCGGGGCCGGCAGCGGTGCCAAGCCCGCGCCCGCGATGCCCTCGCTGGCCAAGGCCAGCTGCGGTGACCCCAAGAGCCCCGAGTTCCCGATCGGCGCCCGGATCCGGGGCGGCCCGGCCGTCTACCGGACCGGCGGCGAACCGCAGACCTGGTACCTGGACCTCACCAACGCCACCGCCGGACCCTGCACCGCCGTGCACCCGGTGGTGGTGCTCACCGACAAGGACCGGGCACTGCGCCCCGAACACCTCCGGATGGAGTTCCAGACCCCGGCCGGCAGCCGCCCGGTCAGCCTGGAGCACACCGACCGCGACGAGGTGATCGCCGTCTTCGACGGCGGCCGCGGCTTCCCCGGGTTCACCGTCGCCCCCGGCGGCTCCGTCACCGTCAAGGTCTCCCTGTCCTTCGGTCCCGGCGCCCCGGTCGGCGAGGTGGTCGCCGATGCCGCGCTGGTCCAGCGCAAGGGGGACGACGGGGACTGGGTCGGTGAGGCCGGCGGCTACCGGTTCTCGGTCGAGGGCCCCGAAGGGCCCGACGCCGAGGCCGGGCCGGGCTCGGCGACCCTGGCCGACACCGGAACCACCGAGGCCGGCGGAGCCACCGGCACCAGCGGGACCCTCCGAGTCCCCGGGGCGCGGGACTGGGCGTACGCGGGTGTGGCGGCCGGGGCCGTGGCCGCCGGTGGGGGCCTGCTGCTCGGGGCCCGGCGGCTGCGCGGGCGCTGAGCGCCCGTACAGTCCCCACGTGGAAGCGACAGACATGCAGCAGCCGGTGCCGGACTCCGTACCAGGGCAGGACCGCGACCCGGGCACCCCGGGACCGCCCGCAGCGGCGGGCGGTCCCGGCACCGCTGCGGGCGGTCCGTCCGCCGGGCACCGGCCCGGTTCGCCCGTCCGGTCGGGAATCCCCGAGCACGGCCGCATCCCGAAGTACTACGCGGTCAAGGCCCGCATCGCCGAACTCGTGGAGGAGCTGGGCGAGGGCGGGGCGCTGCCCACCGAACGGGATCTCGCCGAACGCTACGAGGTGGCCCGGGAGACCGTCCGGCAGGCGCTGCGCGAGCTGCTGCTGGAGGGCCGGCTGCGCCGGTCCGGCCGCGGCACCGTGGTCGCCGGGCCGAAGCTGGAGCAGCCGCTGTCCCTGGCGAGCTACACCGAGGGCGTACGCCGTCAGGGGCGCCGGCCGGGCCGCAACCTGATCGGGCTGGAGCAGTTCCCCTGCCCGTTGGACCTCGTCGCCGGCATCGGCGCGGAACCGGGCGAGCCCGTCTGGCACCTGGAGCGGGTGCTGCTGGCCGACGACGAGCGGGTCGGCCTGGAGAGCACCTACATCCGGGTGGCCCGGGTGCCGCGCCTGGACGTCGATTTCCAGCCGGACTCCTCCTTCTACGGGTACCTGCGGGACCGGCTCGGGATCCCCTTCGGGGACGCGGACGAGAAGCTGGAGACGGTCCTGGCCACCCCCCGCGAGGCCCTGCTCATCGGCACTCCGCCGGCCCTCCCCATGCTGCTGATCCACCGCTTCTCCCGGGACCGCGACGGGCGGCCGCTGGAGCGGGTGCGTTCGCTCTACCGTGGCGACCGGTTCAGCTTCACGACTCACCTGAAGCCCCGACAGTCCTGACCCATAGCCGCATTTCAGGCATAGCGCCAGGAAAGAGCGTCGCCCTTCCCCTCTCGTTGGTCACGTTAAGATAACGGGTCTAGTCCAAGCGTCGGGGGCTGTTCACCGTCCCGTTGCCGGACCGATCCTCCCGGGACACGGCCCGCGACCACCTTGGCCGGTGTGAGAGTCATAGTCGTCGGAGGCGGCGTGGTCGGCACCATGCACGCCTGGCAAGCAGTCGAACGCGGCCACGAGGTCGTACAGATCGAGCGGGAGGCCGAGGCGCGCGGCGCCTCACTGCGCAATTTCGGCCAGATCTGGGTGAGCGGCCGGGCCGGCGGCCCGGAGCTGGAGACGGCCCTGCGGGCCCGTGAACTGTGGGAGGGCATCGGGGAGCGGGTCCCCGAGCTCGGATTCCGCGCCATCGGTTCGCTCACCCCCGTCCGCAACGCCCGGGAACACGCCGTCGCGGAGGCCGCCACGCGGCGGTCCGACGCGGCGGCCCGCGGCTACGAGCTGCTCGGCGCCGCCGAGGCCCGGAAGCTCAACCCCGCGCTGCGCGGAGGTTTCGAAGCGGCCCTGTGGTGCGAGCGCGATGCCGCCGTCGAGCCGCGCACCGCACAGCTCGGCCTCCGCCGGGCGCTGCGCGAGTCCGGCCGCTACACCTTCCTCCCCGGCCGCGAGGTCCGCGAGGTCACCGGGCCCGCGGCGGTCCGCGACGACCACGGGCAGGTCCACGAGGGCGACGCCGTCATCCTCGCCACCGGCGCCTGGCTGACCGGACTGGTCCGCGAGCTCGCCCCCGAACTCCCGGTCCGCCGGGTGCGGTTGCAGATGATGCAGACCGAACCGCTCGGCGAGCCGCTGACCACCTCGGTCGCCGACGCCGACAGCTTCCGCTACTACCCCGCCTACCGGTCGGCGGCGCTCGACGCCCTCAACGCCGAGCAACTCCAGTCGGAGACCGCGGCCGCGCACCGGATGCAGCTGCTGATGGTGCAGCGGCTCGACGGCGGCCTGACCATCGGCGACACCCACGAGTACGAGCACCCCTTCGCCTTCGACACCGTCGAGGAGCCCTACGACCACCTCACCGCGGTGGTCGAGTCCTTCCTCGGCCGACCGCTGCCGAAGATCCGGCGCCGCTGGGCCGGGGTGTACGCGCAGTGCACCGACACCACCCGGGTCGTCCACCGCGAGCGGGTGCGGGACGGCGTATGGCTGGTGACCGGACCGGGCGGACGCGGGATGACCTGCTCTCCCGCCATCGCTGAAACCACCGCGAACGAACTGGGCTGGTGAACCTGATGACTTCCCGACCGAACCCGACGGCCCCCCGACCGAACCCGACGGCCCCCCGACCCGACCCGACGGCCCCCCGGCCGCCCGGCACCCTCGATCTCGTCGTCCTCGACATGGCCGGCACCACCGTCGCCGACGGCGGTCTGGTGGAGCGCGCCTTCGAGCGGGCCGCCGAACGCCTCGGCGTGGCCCCCGGATCCGCCGACCACGCCACGAAGCTCCAGTACGTGCGCGACACCATGGGCGAGTCCAAGATCTCCGTCTTCCGGCACCTGTTCGGCTCCGAGGAACTGGCCCACCGGGCCAACTCCGCCTTCGAGGAGGCCTACGCGGAACTCGTCGACGGCGGTCTCGTCGCCCCGCTGCCCGGCGCCCGCGAGGCCATCGAGCGGCTCCGCGCCGAGGGCCGCACCGTCGTCCTCACCACCGGTTTCGCCCGGGTCACCCAGGACGCCATCCTCGACGCGCTCGGCTGGCGGGACCTGGCCGCGCTGACCCTGTGCCCGGCCGACGCGGGCGGCCGCGGCCGCCCCCACCCGGACATGGTGCTCGCCGCGTTCCTGCGCACCGGCGCCGTGGACGACGTACGGCGGACCGTGGTGGCCGGCGACACCGCCTACGACATGCTCACCGGGGTCCGGTCCGGCGCCGGGACCGTGGCCGGGGTGCTCACCGGGGCGCACGACCGGGACACCCTGCTCGCCCACGGCGCCACCCACGTACTCGGCTCGGTGGCCGAACTCCCCGAGCTGCTCGCCGAGCTGGAGCGGCCGTGAGCGGCATCCGGTTCGAGTCGGTGTCGGTGGCGTACGGCGGGAACACCGTCCTGGACTCCCTCGATCTGACGGTGGAGCCCGGCGAGGTGATGGCCCTGCTCGGACCGTCCGGCTCCGGGAAGACCACGGCCCTGCGGGCGGTCGCCGGGTTCGTCCGCCCGGCCGCCGGCCGGGTGCTGATCGGCGGCCGCGACGTCACCGCGCTGCCGCCGCACCGCCGGGGCATCGGCATGGTCGTCCAGCAGTACGCGCTGTTCCCGCACATGCGGGTCGAGGACAACGTCGCGTTCGGACTGAAGGCGCAGAAGACCCCCAGGGCCGAGATCCCCGGCCGGGTGGCCGAGGCCCTGGAGATGACCGGCATGGCCGCCTACGCCCGCCGGCACCCCCGGGAGCTGTCCGGCGGGCAGCAGCAGCGGGTCGCCATCGCCCGGGCCCTGGCCATCCGGCCGGGGGTGCTGCTGCTGGACGAACCGCTCTCCGCGCTGGACGCCCAGCTGAGGTCCGGGATGCTCGCCGAACTGGCCCGGCTGCACCGGGAACTCCCCGAGGTGTCCATCCTGTACGTCACCCACGACCAGGTGGAGGCGCTGACCCTGGCCGACCGGATCGCCGTGATGGACCGGGCCCGGCTGCGGGACTGCGGCACCCCGCAGGAGCTGTACCGGGCGCCGCGCACCGAGTTCACCGCCTCCTTCGTCGGCAACGCCAATCTGCTGCCGGTCACCGTCGCCGACGGCGGCGCGGTCTTCGCGGGCCGCCCGCTGTCCCTGGACACCGGCCGGGCCGCGGTGGGCGCCCGCGCCACCCTCTGCGTACGCCCCCACCTGCTCGGGCTGGGCGAAGGGCCGAACGCGCTGCGCGGCCGGATCAGCGAGGTGCAGTGGCGGGGGTCCACGCACCGGCTGTACGTGGACGTGGACGGCCACCGGGTCAAGGCGGACCTGCCCGAGCTCCGCGACACCCCACCGCTGGGCTCCGAGGTCACCCTCCACTTCGAGCCCCGGGACGGGGTCCTCCTCGCGGCGGGTGTCACCGATGGCTGAGCCCTCGCACCCGGCGGCCACGGCCACGGCCCCGCCCCCCGTTCCGGTCCCGGAGCCGGCCCGGGCCGTCGAGCCGCCTCCGCCCGCCCCCGTACGGCGGCTGCCGGGGGCCGCGGCGGCCCGCGCGGCCTGGGCGGTGCCGCCGGTGGCCGTGCTCGGGGTGGTGTTCCTCTACCCGCTGTTCCTGGTCGTCCGGCAGTCCCTCAGCCCCGACACCGGCGGCCCCCTCGCCGCCTACACCGAGGTCTTCGCCTCGGCCTCCTTCCGCGAGGCCCTCGGCACCACCGTCTGGCTGGCCGCCGGAGCGACCGCCGGCTGTCTGGTCCTCGGCTTCGCCCTCGCCCTGGTCATCGCCTTCGTCCCGTTCCCCGGCTCCCGGGCCGTCGCCCGCTTCATCGACGTCTTCCTCTCCTTCCCCTCCTTCCTCATCACCCTCGCCCTGCTGTTCATCTACGGCACCGTGGGCATGGCCAACGGGGTCTGGACCGACCTCACCGGCTCCCCGGAGGGCCCCTTCCACTTCCTCACCACCCCCTGGGGCGTACTCCTCGCGGAGATCACCTACTTCACCCCGTTCGTGATGCGCCCGCTGCTCGCCGCGTTCTCGCAGATCGACACCGCCCAGCTGGAGGTGGCGGCCGGCCTCGGCGCCCGCCCCGGCCGGATCGTCCGGCGGGTGATCCTCCCCGAAGCCCTCCCGGCCCTCGCCGCCGGCGGCAGCCTCGTCCTGGTGATGTGCCTCAACGAGTTCGGGATCGTCCTCTTCACCGGCGCCAAGGGCGTCACCACCCTGCCGATGCTGGTCTACGGCAAGGCCATCCTCGAATCCGACTACCCGGCCGCCTGCGTGGTCGCCGTGGTCAACATCGCGATCTCCGTGGGCCTGTTCGGCCTCTACCGGGTGGTGAGCAAGCGTGCTGGTGCATAGCCGGACGGGCCGCTGGACCGCATGGATCCTCTTCGGCCTGCTCTTCGTCCCCCTCTTCGCCCTGCCCCTGCTGGTGGTCCTCGCGGCCTCCTTCTCCACCCACTGGTCCGGCGCCTTCCCCTCCGGCCCGACCACCGCCCACTACGCCTCCGCCGTGCGCGGCGAATCCCTCCAGGCCCTCACCACCAGCCTGGTCACCGCCGCCACCGCCAGCCTCCTCGCCCTCGCCACCGGCACCTGGGCCGCGCTCGCCGCGGCCAGACTGCGCGGGCCCGCCCGACGGGTCATGGACGCCCTGTTCGTCCTGCCGGTGGCAGTGCCCTCGGTGGTCGTCGGCCTGGCCGTGCTGGTCGCCTTCAGCCGGCCCCCGCTGCTCCTCAACGGCACCTCCTCCATCGTGGTCCTGGCCCACACCGTCCTGGTCACCGCCTTCGCCTACCAGTCGGTGTCCGCGGCCCTGGTCCGCCTCGACCCCGCCTACGCCCAGGCCGCCGCCAGCCTCGGTGCCCGGCCCGCGTACG
Source organism: Streptomyces sp. NPDC033845 (assembly GCF_055576225.1). NCBI lineage: Bacteria > Bacillati > Actinomycetota > Actinomycetes > Kitasatosporales > Streptomycetaceae > Streptomyces > Streptomyces sp. NPDC033845. The sequence continues at coordinate 146,444 of NZ_JBVIRI010000014.1, forward strand.
TGCTGTGGCGGGTGGAACTCCCGCTCCTGCTGCCCTCGTTGACGGCCGCGGCCGGACTCTGCTTCGCCCTCTCCATGGGCGAGCTGAGCGCCACGATGATGCTCTACCCGCCGGACTGGATGCCCCTCCCGGTCCGCGTGTTCACCGCCACCGACCGCGGCTCGCTGTTCAGCGGCTCCGCGCTCGCCGTGGTCCTGATGGCCGCCACCCTGCTGGTCCTGCTGGCCGTCTCCCGGGTCCGCACCAAGGCCTCGTACCGCTGATCCCGCCGGGCTGCCGGAGGGCAGGCCCCACCGGTCCCGCACACCTCGCGCGTCCCGTCCCCGTAGATCCCCTTCCCCTTCCCGCTAAGGAACCCCGATGTCCCGCAACCGCACCCTGCTGCGCTCCGCCGCGGCCGTCACCGCCGCCCTGGCCCTCGCCCCCGTCCTCACCGCCTGCGGCGGCTCCGCCGACGCCGGGAGCGGCGCGAAGGTCGTCACCGTCTACAGCGCCGACGGCCTCAAGGGGGAGAAGGGCGACGGCTGGTACGACAAGGTCTTCGCCGACTTCACCGAGAAGACCGGCATCGAGGTCAAGTACGTGGAGGGCGGCTCCGGCGAGATGGTGCAGCGCGCCGTCCGCGAGAAGACCAACACCCAGGCCGACGTGCTGATCACGCTGCCGCCGTTCATCCAGCAGGCCGACGGCAAGGGCCTCCTCCAGGCCTACCGCCCGGCCGGCTCGGAGCAGGTCGGCGGCGGGGACAAGGCCGCCGACGGCAAGTGGACCTCGGTGGTGAACAACTACTTCGGGTTCATCCACAACAAGAAGGAACTGTCCGAGGCGCCCAGGACCTGGGAGCAGCTCCTGGACCCGAAGTTCAAGGGCCGGCTCCAGTACTCCACCCCGGGCGTGGCGGGCGACGGCACCGCCGTCCTCATCAAGGCGATGCACGACTTCGGCGGCAAGGAGCCGGCCCTGGAGTACCTGAAGAAGCTCCAGACCAACAACGTGGGCCCGTCCTCCTCCACCAGCAAGCTCGCGCCGAAGACCGACAAGGGCGAGCTGCTGGTCGCCAACGGCGATGTCCAGATGAACTTCGCCCAGTCCAAGTCCATGCCGAACCTGGGCATCTGGTTCCCCGCCAGGGAGGGCGGCGCCCCCACCACCTTCGCGCTGCCGTACGCCGCCGGGCTGGTCGCCGGCGCCCCGCACACCGAGAACGGCAAGAAGCTCCTCGACCACCTGCTGACCGCGGAGTCCCAGAAGCTGGTCAGCGAGATCGGCGGCGGCTTCCCGGCCCGCACCGACATCAAGCCGACCGACCCGAACGCCGTCGAGCTGACCAAGCTGATGACCGGTGTGGAGGTGTTCGAACCGGACTGGGCGGACATCGACAAGAACCTGACCGCTTACGTGGACGCCTGGAAGTCCGCAACGGGCAGCTGACCGGTAACCCCCTGTCCACCCCGCCCCGGAACAGTGAACCTCGGATAACGGGTCTGGACCGAACCCGCACCCGCTCCGCTCGGTCCATCCGCTCCATCCGCTCCACCGGTTCCACTCGCTCCACCGCCCCAACCCGCCCCGCTCTTACCCCACTTGCTCCCAGGAGGAGTACGTGTCCCCTGTCCTGCCCGGACGACGCGCCGCGGCCGTGACCCTCGCGGCCGCCGCCCTGCTCGCCACCGTCGCCGCCCAGCCCGCCGGCGCCGACGAAGCCGCGGCCAACACCGACAAGGTCCTCGTCATCGGCCTCGACGGCGTGGTCCTCGACCGCGTCAAGGCCGCCAACGCGCCGAATCTGAACGGCCTGATGGCCCAAGGGCTCACCGCGAAGAGCAGCCTCTATTCCAACCCGATGGGCGCCACCTCCTCCGGCCCCGGCTGGTCCACCATCGCCACCGGTGTCTGGCCCGACAAGCACGGGGTGAAGGACAACTCCTTCACCGGCAAGAACTACACCGCGTACCCGGACTTCCTGACCCGCATCGAGAACGCCGACCCGGCGCTCAACACCTACGCGGCCGCCGACTGGGAGCCCATCACCTCCACCGACCAGAACGGCCCGATCTTCTCCGCCAAGGTCGACAAGCGACTCTCCCTCAAGGGCGACCGCGACGGCTACCGCAACGAGGACCCGAAGATCGCCGACGCGGCGGCCGCGGAGCTCCGCGACCGCAACCCGGACGCCGCCTTCGTCTACCTCGGGGAGATCGACGCGGCCGGCCACTCCTCCGGCGCCGCCAGCCAGACCTATCTGGACACCATCGCCCGGGTCGACGTCCTGGTCGGCCGGCTCCTGACCGCGGTCCAGCAGCGGCCCACGTACGCCCAGGAGAACTGGCGGATCCTGGTCACCACCGACCACGGGCACACCAACGCGGGCGGCCACGGCGGTTCCACGATCGCCGAGCGCGGCACCTTCGTCCTCGCCAAGGGCGCCGGCATCCCCGCCGGATCGGTCCGTGACGACGTCCGCCTGGTCGACGTCGCCGCCTCGGCCCTCCAGCAGGTCGGGGTGACCACCGCCGGGCTCGACGGCGTACCCCTGAACGCATCCGACGGCGACGCCTTCGACAGCCTGCGGCCCGCCCTCCGCACCCGGGTCGACGAGACCGGCATCCCGGCCACGACCAAGGGCTTCACCCGCACCCCGCCGGCCGGCTGGGCCGTGGACAACTCCCGGATGGGCACCGGCGGGATCACCGAGTGGGCCGGCTGGTCCTTCGCCACCGACGAGTTCTGGACCCAGTCGCAGCGCGACCAGTGGCGCGAGCTGAACGTCCGCTCCCGCGACGTGTTCGCCGTCGCCGACTCCGACGAGTGGGACGACAAGGCGCACACCGGCACCTTCGACTCCACCCTGGTCACCCCCAAGTGGGCGGTCACCGGCGGGACGACGAGGACCCTCAAGTACCAGAGCCACTACCGGCACGAGGCCGGCCAGACCGCACAGGTCCTGGTCTCGTACAACGGCGGCACCCCCGCCGTGGTGAAGACCCACACCGCCGACGGCCTCGCCAGGACCGAGTCCGTCAGCCTCCAGGTCCCGGCCGGCGCCACCGACGTCCAGGTCCGGTTCCGCTACAGCGGCAACAACAACTGGTTCTGGGCCGTCGACGACGTCACCCTCGGCTGAGCTGAGCTGAGCTGAGCCGAGCCGCGACGGCCCCGGACCACCCGGGGCCGTCCGGCAGGCCCTCCGACCAGGCAGGCCGTCCGGGCCGTGGACGCCTCCGCTGTCCACGGCCCGTTCCCGTTAGGGTGGGTGGTACAGACCAGAGGTCAGAGCGGGTCAGAGCGGAGAACAGTCCAGTGGCAGAGCGCAAGCCGATCGAATCCTGGCTCACCGACATGGACGGGGTCCTCATCCACGAGGGCACTCCCATCCCCGGCGCCGACGCCTTCATCAAGCGGCTGCGCGAGTCGGGCAAGCCCTTCCTGGTGCTGACCAACAACTCCATCTACACCCCCCGGGACCTCCAGGCACGGCTCCAGCGCATGGGCCTGGACGTCCCGGTGGAGAACATCTGGACCTCGGCCCTGGCCACCGCCAAGTTCCTCGACGACCAGCGCCCGGGCGGCACCGCGTACGTCATCGGCGAGGCGGGCCTGACCACGGCCCTGCACGACATCGGCTACGTCCTGACCGACCACGAACCGGACTACGTGGTGCTCGGCGAGACCCGCACCTACAGCTTCGAGGCGATGACCAAGGCCGTCCGCCTGATCAACGCCGGTGCCCGGTTCATCTGCACCAACCCGGACGAGACCGGCCCCTCCACCGAGGGCCCGCTGCCGGCCACCGGCGCGGTCGCCGCGCTGATCACCAAGGCCACGGGCAAGCAGCCGTACTTCGCCGGCAAGCCGAACCCGCTGATGATGCGGACCGGTCTGAACGCCATCGGCGCGCACTCCGAGTCCAGCGCGATGATCGGGGACCGGATGGACACCGATGTGCTGGCCGGTCTGGAGGCGGGCATGCAGACCTTCCTGGTGCTGACCGGCCTCACCACCCTCGCGGACACCGAGCAGTTCCCCTACCGGCCGACGAAGACCGTCGACTCCATCGCCGACCTGGTCGACCTGATCTGACCTGATCTGATCTGGCCTGGTCTGACCTGGTCCGACCGGCGGGTTCGTGGACCCGGACGGGCCAGTGGAGCGCCGCTCCGGATGCGGAGCGGCGTACGCCGCGCGAGTCTCCTTGACGAGGAGGTTCACGATGCGCATCGCACTGCTCGCTCTCCGTGCCACCGGCGCGGCAGCCGCCCTGACCGCCGTTTCCCTGGTGTCCGCACCGACCGCCCTGGCCGAACCGGACCAACGAGGTTCGGTCTGGGTCGATCCGTCCGCGGCCGAGCCGGGAGCGCGCGTCAAACTGCGGGTCACCGGCTGCGACGCCTCCCGGGGCGTGGCCAAGTCCTCCGTGTTCGTCTCGCACGCCGGCCTGGACAGCCGGGGCGGCCGGGACGGCCCGCTGTACGGGGAGGCCACGATCAGCTCGTACGCCGAGCCGGGCTGGCACTCCATCCGGGTGAGCTGTGACGGCCGCGAGGACAAGGCGACCGGTTCGATCGAGATCGTCCGGCACCGGGGCCACGACCGGCCCGACCCCTACCGCTCCCCGCGCTGGCCGGTCCACGCGGGCGGCGGCGGGATGGCCGAGGCGCTGACCGCCGACCCGGCGGCGGGCGCGCGCAAGGGCACGGACGCGGGTGCCGGTGCGGTTGCCGGTGCGGGGGCCGGGGCGGGGGCCGGGGCGACCTCGGCCGCCGCGAAGGAGCAGCACGAGCGGGACGGCGGTCCCGGGCTGCCGCACACCGTGATCGGCGGGGTGCTGGCGGGTGCCGCCACCCTCGCGGTCGCGGGCCGGGCCCTGACGCTGCGGCGCCGCCGCAGCGGCGAATGACGGCGGCCCTCCGGTGAGGGACGCCGAGCCGAGGACCTCCGGCGGTGGCCGGCTGGTGACCGTCGGCGCCTGGACGGTCCTGGTGCTCGGCCTGTGGCTGTGGGGCCGCGAGATCACCGACGTGGTGCCCGGGAGCTCGTCCGGGCAGGCCGGGGCGGTCTCCGTCCCCGGCCTGCCGCCGCCGCACGCCCCGCTGCCGGCGGGCGCCCCGCCGCTGCGGGTGGACGTACCGTCCATAGGCATCCAGGCCCCGGTGATCTCCCGGGGGCTGGACAAGCAGGGGGCGATCGACCCGCCGCCGTACGAGCGGCCGGGTGTGGTCGGGTGGTGGGGCGCCGGCACCAGACCGGGGGAGGCGGGCCCGGCCCTGCTGGTCGGCCATGTGGACACCCAGTCGAAACCGGCCGTGTTCTACGGTCTGAGCTCGGCGCAGCCGGGCGGCAAGGTCCGGGTGGTCCGCTCCGACGGCACGGTCGCCGAGTTCACCATCGAGGCCGTGGAGGTCTTCGAGCGGAAGTCCTTCGACGCTCACAAGGCCTATGGCCCGAGGGTGCCGGGACGCGCCGAGCTGAGGCTGGTGACCTGCGGCGGGGAGTACGACAAGAAGGCCCGGGAGTACACGGCGAACGTGGTGGTCTCCGCCTATCTGACGGCGGCCCCCGCACCGAAGTGACGTGGACCGGACGGACACGAAGAAGGCCCCGCTCTCACGAGTGGGGCCTTCTTCCGTCTGTGCGCCGCCAGGGACTCGAACCCCGGACCCGCTGATTAAGAGTCAGCTGCTCTAACCAACTGAGCTAGCGGCGCTTGGTGACAGGGAAAACTTTACCCCACCCCGGCGGATGCTCGTAACCAGCCACGCCCGGGTTGTCCGATTAACCCATATTCGTGGGGTTTTCCGTGCAGGATGTCCCTGGTCGCGTCGAATCTGACGCCGCGGCAGCTCTGGGTGAGTAGCGGACGGAGTGGACGGAAGCGCATGACGACGCAGATGCGGACGCAGCAGATGCAGACGCCGGTCTTCGAGGAGTACCAGCCCGCGGGTGACTGCGCATGCCGGGGGTGCGTCGAGCAGCGCCGAGCCATGGCGGGCGCGCGGGCCATACCGCTACGGGACGGCGGACACCCCGGGGCGCACGGGGCCCGCCGCGCGCTGGTCCTGGTGACGGCCGCCGGAGTGGTCCTCGGCGGCGGATCCTCCGCGGCGGCCACCGGCCCGCTCCCCGGCGCCGCCGGCACGGGCGCGGGCCCGAACCACCCGGGCGCGGGAGCGGCCCGGCTCCCCGGCAAGGACGACCCGGCGGGCAGCCCGCAGGGCACCCGGGGTCCGCTGCACGGCCCCAAGGGCGTCCCGGTCAAGGCCCCGACCGCCAAGCGGATCGACCGCGCCTCGATCATCAACCGGGCCAAGCTGTGGCTGGACGCCAAGGTCCCGTACAGCATGACCGCCTACTGGACGGACGGCTACCGCCAGGACTGCTCCGGCTACGTCTCCATGGCCTGGAACCTCGGCACCAACGAGTGGACCGGCAGCCTGGACAAGTTCGCCACCAGGATCACCAAGGAGGAGCTGCTGCCCGGCGACATGCTGCTCTTCCACAACCCGGCCGACCCCAACAAGGGCTCCCACGTCACCCTCTTCGGCGGCTGGGTCGACGAGACCCGCACGCACTACATCGCCTACGAGCAGACCCGGCCGACCACGCGGAAGCAGGCGACCCCGTACGGGTACTGGAACAACGCGACGAAGTACCTCCCCTACCGGTTCAATGGGGTGACCGGCGGCATCGCCGCCGAACCGAACCCCGGGGTCCCGGCCACCCCGGCGCCCCCGGCCGGCCCGGGCACCACGCCGACGACCCCGGTCGGGACGACGACGTACCCCGGGACCTCGAAGTTCGGCCCCGGCGCCGACAACCCGTACGTGGCCCAGCTCGGCCGGATGCTGATCGACCGCGGCGGCGCCCGCTTCTACCCGGCCGGGGCGGCCACCCGCTGGTCGGACGCCGACCGACTGGCCACCCAGGCCTTCCAGAAGGCCCAGGGCTGGACCGGCGCGGACGCCGACGGGATCCCCGGCTCGCACACCTGGCGGCTGCTGGTCAACAGACAGGGCAAGGACATCCCGCCCAGCCCGGGCGCGGGCACCCCGCCCCCGCCGAGCACCCGGCCGGTGACGGCACCGCCGTACCCGGGCACGGCCGTGTTCCGGCCGGGCCGCACCCACCCGGCGATCGAGGCACTGGGCCGGCGGCTCATCCAGAAGGGCTTCGGCAAGCACTACCGGACGGGGGCGGGCCCCCGCTGGTCCGAGGCCGACCGCCGCGCCGTCGAGGCGTTCCAGCGCGCCCAGGGCTGGCGCGGCGCCTCGGCGGACGGATACCCCGGACCGGAAACCTGGCGACGGCTGTTCGCATGACGGAGGCAACCATGTTCCCCACCCGCACCACCTCCACCACCGGCACCATGCCAGTCCCGCCGGCCACCACCCCCGCCAAGGCGCCCATCGCGCCGACGGCGCCCTACGCGTCGGTTCCCGCGCCGCACGAGCCGCACGGCCCGGCGCCCACGCCGACCGCCGACGCGTACGGCTCGCACACCGCGCCCGCCGCGGCGCGCCAGGCTCCGGCCGCGCACCCCGCCGCAGACCCCCGGGGCGGGGCCGGTGCGGAGCACCCGGCCGGGGACCCGGCCCGGCGCGAGCCGGCGGTGGCCGCGGCGGCCACCGCTCACCAGGGCCAGCCGGCCGGCCTGGCCGCCGACCTCCACGGCCGGGCGGCCGCTGCGCACCCGGACCCGGTGCGCGGGGGGTCGGCTCCGGCGGCGGCCGTTACCGCGTACCAGGGCCAGTCGGCAGGCTTCGCCGCCGACGTCCACGGCCGGGCGGCCGGCGCGCACCAGGGCCCGGCTGCGGCCGTGGCTGCGTACCAGGGCCGAGCGGTTGCGACGGCGGAGGCGTCCCCGGGGCAGGCCGCGGGCGTGGCCGCCGGATCCCAGGGCCGGGTCGCTGCCGCGTACCCGGACCCGGCAGGGCGCGAGCCGGCCGCGTCCCCGGTCACGGTCTCCTGCTCCGCTTCGGGCACGGCGCACCGGAGCCAGGCGGAGGGTTTCGCCGCTCACGTCCACGGCCGGGCGGCCGCTGCGCACCCGGACCCGGCGCGGGGCGAGGCGGCCACGGTCGTGACCTCCGGGGCCCGGCAGCGCTACGAGGCCGAGCAGGCGGCCCGGACCAGGGCCGACGGGCCCGGCGCGGAGGCGGCGCAGGCGGTCGTGCGGCACGGCGGCGCGCCGGCGGTGGCCTCGGGGCACGAGCCCGCGCCGGTGGCACACCCGCGCGGGGCGCAGACGTCGGCCGGGCACCCCGCCGACGGCGAGCGGGCCCGCACCTTGGCGGCGGTGCCGCCCCTGACCGAACCCGCCCCGGAAACAGCCGAGTTCACCGGAGCCGGATCGCCCCGCGGGCAGGGCCATGGCCACAGTCATGGGCTGGTGGCGCAGCTGGTCGCCGCGCCCACCGAGCAGACCGGGCACGGCGCGCGAACCGGCGCGGCCGGTGCCGCCACGGCCATCGGCGTGCCCGGGGCCGCCGAGGCTGTCCGGCCGGCCGGTACGGCCGGTTGGCCCGTCATCGGGGTGCCCGGCAGGGCGGACCGTACCCCCGAGGAGCGCGGGAGGATCCCCGGGCCCGGGGTGGAGACGCTCGTCGCCGACGCCGTGGCCCGGGGGATGGCGGAGGACGACACCCAGGACCTGCCCAGGCTGTCCGGCCCGGGCGCCCGCCCCGGCGTCGGGCCGGTGTCCGTTCCGGGGACCGGCGCGGGCCCGGTCTCCGTACCGGTCCGGGTCTCGGTGACCGGCGGCCTGAACCCATCCCCGGCACCGGGGGCCGGGCACAACCCGGCCCCCGCGCGGAGCGCGGACGCCACCCCCGCCTCCGGCGGTACGGCCGGGGTCGCCGCCGCGCGCGGAGCTGCGGAAGGGCCTGCTCCCGGCCTGGGGGGCCGGTACGCCGCCGCCCCCGCGCGGAACGCCACCTCCGGACCCGCCGCAGCGAAGCCGCTCGCCCCGGCAACGGGGGCCGGGAGTGCCGCCGTCCCCGCGCGGGGCGCGGGCGATCAGTACGGCGCCGCTGTTGCGGGCGCCGGCCCGGCCGCCTCCGGCGGTACGGCACCGGCGGTCAGCGCCGCCTCCGCCCTCGCCTCCGGCGGTGCGGCCGTCGCGCACGGCGCCACCCCCGCCTCCGGCGGTGTGGCCGGGGTGACCGGTGCCGTGCATCAGCTCAGCCCCGGTGCGCCGGGGCGTGCGGAGGCCGTCGCCGCTGCCGCGCAGGCGGGTCCGCACGGAGCCACGGCTCTCGCGCGGAGCCACCGGAACGGCCCTGCGGCCACCGGGCAGACCAGCCCGAACGCCCCCGCCGCCCCCGGCCGGAGCGCCCCGCACGGGCCCGCCGCCCCCGTCACGCCCGCGCAGACCGGCCCGAACGCCCCCGCCGCCCCCGGCCGGAGCGGCCCGCACGGGTCCGTCGCCCCTGTCGCCCCCGGGCAGGCGGGCCCGAAGGCCCCCGCAACCCCCGCCCAGCGCCGCCGGAGCACCCCCGCCGCCACCGCCGACGCCCCCGCGCGGGCCGGGGTGCGGCGCGTTCCCCGTGCCGACGAGCGGTTGCGGGAGCGGCGGGGGCCGGTGTTGCCGGGGTGGGTGGGGGTGGGGGTCGGGGCGTTGGCGGCGGTCGGCTGTGCCGCCGTGCTCTGGCCGGCGGGGGCCCTGCCGGCCCCCCTGGTCGAGGCCTTCGGCGCGACCCCCCGCGCCTACCGGGGGCTTCGCGCCCAGCACTGGCCGCCGCTCGCCTTCCTGGGGGTGCTCGCGCTGCTCGCCCTCGGTGGTCTGGGCCGCGGCAAGACCGGGCACGCCTGGGTGCTGACCCTGTTCGGCCGCTACCGCGGCACCGTGCGCCGCACCGGCCTGGTCTGGGTGAGTCCGCTGTTGCTGCGCCGCCGGGTCGACGTACGCCTGCGGCACTGGCGCAGCGACCCGCTGCCCGCCGTCGATTCGGGCGGGCTCGCCCTCCAGGTGGTCGTCCAGGTGGTGTGGCAGGTCCGGGACACGGCCCGGGCGACCCTGGCGGTGGCCGAGCACACCGCCTATCTGTCCGAGCAGGTCGAGTCCGCGCTGGCCCGGGTGCTGTCCCAGCTGCCGGCCGACGCCTTCCACGAGGACGCGCCGACGCTGCGGGACGCCGAGGCGGTCGGTGACGCGCTGACCCGGATGCTGGCGGCGGACGCGGAGGCGGTCGGCATCGAGGTCTACTCGGCGCAGCCGACCCGGATCGAGTACGCCCCGGAGGTCGCGGCCGCGATGCGCCGCCGCCGGATCGCGGCGATCGACGCCAAGCACCGGGACAGCGTGCTGACCTCGGTGGTGGACGCGGTGGACGACACGGTCAACCGGCTGACCTCGCGGGGACTGGTGGAGCTGGACGACTACGAGCGGAAGGCGTTGGTGAAGGACCTCACCGTGGCCTTCTACACGGGGCGCGGGGAGTAGCCCCCGGGCTCCAGGGCCACCACCCCCGCCCCCCAGCAGTCCATCGCACCGCGCCCCGCCGGGAATCCGGCGGGGCGCGGTCGTGCCCGGGAACCCCCGTCTTCTCCCATTGGTCTGGACATGGACAACTGGCGTCAATAGTCTGGGACTTACTTGGTCTAGACCTACGCCAGTTCCGGACCTCGATCCCCACAGCGTGCGCGCGCTCACAGAACTCCCCCCACGTTCAAGGAGCATCATGCGTAACTCCCGTACCGCCACACGGGCCGGCGCAGCCGCGCTCGGCCTCGGTGTCCTCGCCGGGGTGTCCGTGCTGGTCGCCCCCACCGCCACCAGCCACGGCTACACCGAGAACCCCATCAGCCGCCAGAAGCTCTGCGCCAACCGCACGGTCGCCAACTGCGGTGCGATCCAGTGGGAGCCGCAGAGCGTCGAGGGCTTCAAGGGGTTCCCGGCCGCCGGGCCGGCCGACGGCAAGATCTGTGCCGGCGGCAACGCCCAGTTCGCCGAGCTCGACGACCCCCGGGGCGGCGCCTGGCCCGCCACCCAGCTGACCAACGGGCAGAACTTCACCTTCCGTTGGCAGTTCACGGCCAACCACTCCGCCACCGACTTCAAGTACTTCATCACCAAGAACGGCTGGGACTCCAGCAAGCCCCTCACCCGGGCCGCCCTGGAATCGCAGCCCTTCCTGACGGTGGCCTACAACGGGGCCCGCCCGCCCATGACCTTCACGCACCAGGGCCAGCTCCCCACCGGCAAGTCCGGACGGCACATCGTGCTGGCGGTCTGGACCGTCAACGACACCCCGATGGCCTTCTACTCCTGCTCGGACGTTAAGTTCTGACGTTCCGTCAGCTATGGTCCCCGGCATGGGGACATCCGAGGCACCCGGAACCGTCGCGGAACTCGTCGCACGCCGCTGGGGCGACCACCGGCCGGGGCTGAGGTACGGGGACACCGTCCTCAGCCACCACCGGACCGCCCAGGCGGCCGCCGCGCGCGCCGCCCTCCTCGCGGACCTGCTTCCCGCGGGCGCGGAGCCGCACATCGGCGTGCTGCTCGACAACACCCCCGAGTTCCCGTTCTGGCTCGGTGCGGCGGCCCTCGCGGGGGCCGCCGTCGCCGGGATCAACCCCACCCGGCGCGGCCCCGAACTGGCCCGGGACATCCTGCACACCGACTGCCGGATCCTGGTCACCGAACGGGCCCATCTGCCCCTGCTGCGCGGTCTCGACCTGCCCGGGGTGCGGATGCTGGTCACGGACGACGAGGAGTACGCCGACCTCCTCGCCCCCTATGCCGGCGCCGAACCCGGCGAGGCCGCTCTCACCCCCGGCGGCCGAGCCCCCGGCCCCGGTGACCGGTTGCTGCTCTACTTCACCTCCGGCTCCACCGGCGCCCCCAAGGCCGCCATCTGCACCCAGGGCCGGCTGGCCGCCGCCGGCGGATCACTGGCCCGGCACTTCTCGGTCACCCCCGAGGACGTCCACTACATCTGCATGCCGATGTTCCACGGCAACGCGGTGATCGCCGACTGGCTGCCCGCCCTGTCCGCCGGCGCCTCGGTGGCGCTCCGCCGCCGCTTCTCCGCCTCCGCGTTCCTGGACGACGTACGCGCCCACGGCGCCACCTACTTCACCTATGTCGGCCGGGCCGTCCAGTACCTGCTCGCCACCCCGCCCCGGCCCGACGACCGGGACCACCCGCTCCGGCTCGGCTTCGGCACCGAGGCCGGGGCGGTGGACGCCGCCCGGTTCGCCGAGCGCTTCGGGGTCCGGCTGGTCGAGGGCTACGGGGCCACCGAGGGCGGCGCCTCCGTCCAGCGCGGCCCCGATACCCCGGCCGGCGCCCTGGGCCGGGCCGCCCCCGGCGACGACCTGGCCGTCGTCGACCCGGACACCGGCCGGGAGTGCCCGCCCGCCCGACTGGACCCCACCGGCCAGCTGCTCAACGGCGAGGAGGCCATCGGAGAACTGGTCAACCGCGGCCGCAGCCTCTTCGAGGGCTACTGGCGCAACCCCGAGGCCGAGGCCGCCCGCACCCGGGACGGCTGGTACTGGACCGGGGACCTCTTCTTCCGCGACCCCGAGGGCCACCTCTACTTCGCCGGACGGACCGACGACCGGCTCCGGGTGGACAGCGAGAACCTGGCCGCCGCGATGATCGAGAACATCCTGTCCCGCTGGCCGGACAGCACCGCCGTCGCCGTCTACGCCGTCCCCGACGAGGCCGCGGGGGACCAGGTGATGGCCGCCCTCGCGCTGCGCCCCGGCACCGCCTTCGACCCGGGCGGCTTCGCCGCCTTCCTCGCCGCCCAGCCCGACCTGGGCACCAAGATGGCCCCCCGGTACGTCCGGGTGGTCCCCGCCATGCCGGTCACCGCCACCAACAAGGTCCACCGGGTCGCCCTGCGCCGGGAAGGCTTCCGGCACACCACCGACCCGGTCTGGCACCGCCCGCCCGGCACCCCGGACTACACCCCGCTGGACCCGGCGGCCCTGGCCGCGCTGATCGCCTCCTACACCGCCCACGGCCGCCACCCCCTGCTGGACCGCTGACCGTCCACCCATGCGCTCACCAGTTCGCCCGCCCGTCCGTCCGTTCGTTCGTTCCGGGCCAAGTTCGGGAGGGCGGTTCGGGAGGAGTTGTCGGGGATCGCCGGGGCGAGCGGGATGTTTTCGAGCACCCATCCAGGCCACCCGCCGAATCCGCCGGCCCGGCCGCCGCCCTACGCTCACGAGCGGAGACCGCCGGGGACCGCGTGCGACCGGCCCCCGGCCGGGCCTCCCCGGACGCGGATCAGACCGCGTCCGGGGGGTCGGCCTGTGCCGCCCGGGCCAGCACCAGCACCCCCGCGGCGATCAGCCCCAGCCCCAGCAGCTGGGGGACCAGCCACCAGCCGGTCCGCACCTCCTCCTCGTAGAGCAGTACGCCCAGCAGCAGCCCGGTGCCCGCGTCACCCAGGGTCAGCGCCGGCTGGGAGGCCACCAGCGGCCCGCCCTGCATGGCGTGTTCGAACAGGAGGAGTGCGGCGATCCCGGCCACCACCAGCCCGTAGGTCTCCCACGCGGACAGGAAGCCGCTCAGTCCGCCCCCGTCGAAGGCGTGCACCGCCGACTTCATGAGGGCGGCCGTCAGCGCGTAGCAGAGCGCGGTGGCCAGGCCCAGACAGGCCGCCCGGACCAGCCCGGGGGAGCGCCGCAGCCCCGCCGCGGCCAGGGCCAGCACCGCGCCGGCCCCGGCGGCCAGGGTGGGGATCCAGCGGTCCAGCGGCACCTCCGTACGGTTCCCGGCGGGGGCCAGCGCCACCAGCGCCAGCCCCAGACCGCCGACCACCCCGGCCACCGCCCACCACTGGGCGCCCGGCAGCGCCCGCCGGGCGAACAGCGAGGCGATCAGCAGGGCCAGCGGCAGCTCCAGCACGAACAGCGGCTGGACCAGCGCCAGCGGCCCGGTGGCCAGGGCCAGCGCCTGGCCGGCCCCGGCGGCCAGCACGGCCAGCATCCCGGCCAGCCAGACCGGCCTGCGCAGCAGGTCGAGGATCAGTCCGGGCCGGAACCCGCGGCCGCTCGGCACGGTCAGCGCGGCCTTCCGCTGCAGCACCGTGGCGAGCGCGTTGCTGCACGCGGCGAACAGAGCGGCCAGGACCGGCAGCACGACACCCATGGCCCGATCCTCACCCCGGTCGGGGGAATGTGCCCGCCGGGGCGTGGCCCGTACGGCCCGTGGTGGTAGGGGAAGGGAATGCCCCCGCAAGTGCCCACGGAAACGCCCCCGGACCTGGTCTCCCGGCCGCTGCGCAGGGCCGCGGCCCACGCGTGGCGGCTGCTCGTCGTCGGCGCGGCCGTCTACGCGGTGTTCGCCGTGCTGGGCCGGTTCCACGAGATCGGCGTCGGACTGTTCCTGGCCCTGGTGGTCACCGCCCTGCTCCGTCCGGTGGCCGATCTGGTGACCTCGACCGGGGCCTCCCGGGGGCTCGCCGTGGGCATCACCCTGATCGGCGGGATCGCCCTGGTGCTGGGCGGGCTGGCCCTGGTCGGCGAGGCGGTGGCGGGGGAGCGCACCACCTTGGTGAAGGAGTTCCGGGACGGGCTGGGCCGGATCGAGGACTGGCTGGAGCGGCCGCCGTTCCATCTGAACCCCGGGGTCCTGGCCGACCTCCAGTCCAAGACCGGCGACTACCTGTCCAGCCACCGGTCCACCCTGCTCAGTACGGCCCTCAGCGGCGCCGGCCAGCTGGTGCACGTGCTGACGGTGCTGGCGCTGGCCCTGTTCGCCTCGGTGTTCTTCCTCCACTCGGGGCACCGGCAGTGGTCCTGGTTCTGCGACCAGCTGCCCGGCGGGGCGCGCGGCCGCTGGGAGGCGGCGGGCCGGGCGGCCTGGCGCACCTTCACCGGCTACACCCACGGGATCGTGCTGGTCGCGGCCACCAACGCGGTGCTGGTCGGGGTGGCGCTGTACTTCCTCGGGGTGCCGCTGGCCGTGCCGCTGGCCCTGCTGGAGTTCTTCGCCGCGTTCGTCCCGCTGGTCGGCTCACCGGTGGCGTTGGGGGTGGCGGCGGTGGTGGCGCTGGCCGCGAAGGGGCCGGTGGTGGCCGGGATCGTGGTCGTGCTGATCGTGGTGATCGGGCAGATCGAGGGGCATCTGCTGCATCCGCTGGTGATGAGCTGGGCCGTCCGGCTGCATCCGCTGGTGGTGGCGGTGTCGGTGCTGGCCGGGGCCACCGCGGCGGGGGTGGTGGGCGCGGTCGTGGCCGTCCCGCTGGTGTCGGTGCTCTGGTCGGTCCGGACGGCGCTGCGGCCGCCCGCGCCGCCGGTGCCGGCCCCGCCTGGCTGAAAAGCGATCGGTCGTCGAAGGACGGAAACCGCCCGGAAATCACCGGGAAACCGTCCGGAAACCCGTCGGAAAGCACTTCGGGCGGTTCCCGGTGAACCGGAAACCGCCCGAAGATCAGGTGCGCCGCCAGGGACTCGAACCCCGGACCCGCTGATTAAGAGTCAGCTGCTCTAACCAACTGAGCTAGCGGCGCCTGCTGACAGAGAAAATACTACCCGGTCCCCGGGGGTGCTCCGCACCATCGCCCGGAGGGGCTCAGAGGGTCAGCGAGAGCAGCAGCGGGGCGGCCTTCCGGTTGAGCGCGTCGGCGGCGGCCCGCAGCCGGTGGGCGTGCTCCACCGGCATGGACAGCGCCAGGCAGCCCACCGAGGCGCCCGCGGTGATCGGGACGGCCGCGCAGACGGTGCCCACCGCGTACTCCTGGAGGTCCAGCATCGGCACGGTGGCCGGCTGGCTGTCGAGCTTGGAGAACAGCACCCGCTCGTTGGTGATGGTCTTGGAGGTCAGCCGGGCGATCTTGTGGCGGGACAGGTGGTCCCGCCGCCCGTTCACGTCCAGCTGTGTGAGCAGGCACTTTCCGACCGCGCTGGCGTGGGCCGCCGAGCGGAAGTCGACCCACTCGTGGACCTTGGGGGTGCGCGGGCTGTCGGCGAACTGGGTGATCCGGACCTCGCCGTCCACATAGCGGCTGATGTAGACGGCCGCGCCGACGGAGTCGCGCAGCCTGTCCAGGGTCTCCTGGAGCTTGCTCTGGAGGGCCTGCTTGCGGTCGACCCCGGAGCCGAGGAGGACCAGCGAGTCGCCTATCGCGTAGGCCCCGTCCGAGACCTGGAGGACATAGCCCTCGCGGCGGAGCATGAGCAGCATGGGGGCCAGGTGCGCGGCCGGCAGGCCCGTCTCCCGGGCGATCTGCGTGTCGGTCACGCCACTGTGGTGCCGTCCGATCGTCTCCAGCACGCGCAGGGCGTACTGCACCGAATGGAACGGCGCGGTCGGCTCGGGCTTCAGCGCCACGGTTCCCCCCTAGCAGGTTGTTACCGCTTGCCCTACCACGATAGCCACCAAGGGGCGCTCTTGGAGCGCCTGTTGATGAGATTGATGGCTCAATCATGCCCCCTGGCCGGGACCTATCCCAGCGGCATATGCCTAGGTCACGGCCGCTGTCCCGGTGTGCCGGGAATGCCCGACGGGCACCTCCTGTTCGACTCCTTCGTACGGGATACCGGGCGGTAGGCGATGTGACGGAGGCAACGATGAGTGACGTACGGGACGCGAACCGGGACACGAACCGAGACTCGGGCCGGGAGCCCGACCGGGACCCGATCCGGGGGACCGCCCTGGGAGGCGCGCCGGTTCCGCTGTCGGTGCTGGACCTGGTGACCGTCGGCGCCGGCGGCACCGCCCACGAGTCCCTGCGCACGAGCGTGGAACTCGCCCGACTCGCGGAGTCCCGGGGCTACCAGCGGCACTGGGTGGCCGAGCACCACTCGATGCCCGGGGTGGCCAGCTCCTCCCCGGCCGTGATCCTCGCCCACCTCGCCGCCCACACCCGGCGGATCCGGCTGGGCTCGGGCGGGGTGATGCTCCCCAACCACGCCCCGCTGGCCGTGGCCGAGCAGTTCGGCACCCTGGAGGCGCTCGCGCCGGGGCGCGTCGACCTCGGGCTCGGGCGCGCGCCCGGCACCGACGGCCGCACCGCCGCCGCCCTGCGCGGGACGAACCGCCCGGACGCCGACGCCGCCGAGTTCCCCCGGCAGCTCGCCGAGCTGACCCGGTTCCTGGACGACGACTTCCCCGACGGCCACCCCTACGCCCGGGTGCACGCGGTCCCCGGACCGGTCCAGGGCCCGTCCGCCCGTCCGCCGCTCTGGCTGCTCGGCTCCTCCGGCTTCAGCGCCGCGCTGGCCGGCGAGCTGGGACTGCCCTTCGCCTACGCCCACCACTTCTCGGCGGCCGGCACCCTGCCCGCGCTGCGCCTCTACCGGGAGAGCTTCCGGCCCTCCGCCGTGCTCGACGCCCCCTACGCGGCGATCGGGGTCTCCGCGCTGGCCGCCGAGGACCCGGCCGAGGCCCGCGCCCAGGTGCTGACCGGCGCCCTGTCCATGCTGCGGCTGCGCACCGGCCGCCCCGGGCTGATCCCGACCCCGGAGGAGGCCGCCGCCCACCCGTACTCCCCGCAGGAGCGCGAGTTCGTGGACGGCTGGCTCGCGAACGTGGTGTACGGCACCCCGGAGGAGGTGCGGGCGGGGCTGGACGCGCTGGTCGCCCGGACCGGCGCGGACGAGCTGATGCTGACCGCCAACGCGCACGGCGCGCAGGCCCGGCTGCGCTCGTACGGGCTCGTCGCAGATGCGTACGGGATGCCGAAGGAGACGCGTCCGGCCGACTGACGGCAGATGAACGGGGTTTGGCTGGTCTATTGCAGCAACCTTGCACAGCGGTTCCTCAAGGGAGCCTTAAAGCGCTCTTCACCGGGGGTGGAGAGCGCTTTCTGATGCGCCCTCAGGCCTCTGACTTGGGAAAGTGTGCCCGGACAGGTCTAGTCCATCTTTGGCCGAGCTTTGGCCTAAACCATTGACGCGGTAGTGCCGTGATCGATATCACTGCTCCCACCCGGGCCGTCACATCCCTCCCGCCCCCCTCCGGAGGCTGCTCATGCACATCCGTAAACCCCTCGTCGCGGCGGCGACCACCGCGGCGCTCGCCGCCGGCGCGTTCGCCACCTTCGCGGGCCTCGGCACCGCCCAGGCCGCCGACTCCGCCGCCGCCTCCGGTGGTGTCCGCATCGCGTACTACGACCAGTGGAGCGTGTACGGGAACGCCTTCTACCCCAAGCACCTCGACACCCGGGGCATAGCGGGCAAGCTGGACGTCATCAACTACTCGTTCGGCAATATCCACCCCACCGAACTCACCTGTTTCCAGGCCAACAAGGCCGCCGGTGACGACAACAACCCGAACGCCGGCGACGGCGCGGGCGACAGCTACGCGGACTACCAGAAGTCCTTCAGCGCGGCCGACAGCGTGGACGGCGTCGCCGACAAGTGGGACCAGCCGATCGTGGGCGTCTTCAACCAGTTCAAGGAACTGAAGGCCAAGTACCCCCACCTGAAGATCAACATCTCGCTGGGCGGCTGGACCTACTCGAAGTTCTTCCACGACGCGGCCAAGACCGACGCCTCCCGCAAGAAGCTGGTCGCCTCCTGCATCAAGCAGTACATCAAGGGCGACCTCCCGGTGGAGGGCGGCTACGGCGGCGCCGGCACCGCGGCGGGCATCTTCGACGGCATCGACATCGACTGGGAGTACCCGGGTTCCTCCGGCGGCCACCTGGGCAACCACTACGGCCCCGAGGACAAGCAGAACTTCACCCTGCTGCTCCAGGAGTTCCGCAAGCAGCTCGACGCCGAGGGCGCGGCCAACGGCGGCAAGAAGTACCTGCTGACCGCGGCCCTGCCGGCCGGCCAGGACAAGATCAAGTACATCGAGACGGACAAGATCGGCGCGTACCTCGACTACGCGAACATCATGACGTACGACATGCACGGCGCCTGGGACAGCGACGGGCCGACCTACCACCAGTCCCCGCTCTACTCCCCGGCCGGCGACCCGACCGACCCGATCGCCCCGGGCACCCAGAAGTACAGCATCGACAACGCCATCGACTCCTGGATCGACGGCAACCCGGCCTACGGGATCGCCGGCGGCTTCCCCGCCAACAAGCTGACCCTCGGCTACGAGTTCTACTACCGCGGCTGGAAGGGCGTCCCGGCCGGCGCCAACAACGGCCTCGCCCAGTCGGCCACCGGCGCCTCCAACGTCCGCCCGGTCAGCCAGCAGGCCGGCATCGCCCACTACAAGGAGCTCGGCGGGATCGTCGACAACCCGGCGACCACCTTCTGGGACGAGGGCGCCAAGTCCGCCTACTTCTACAAGGACGGCGAGTTCTTCACCGGCCTGAACCAGAAGGCCATCCAGGCCCGGGTGGACTACGGCAAGCAGCGCGGCCTGGCCGGCGCGATGATGTACTCGCTCCTCGGCCTGGACAACAACACCACCCTGCTGAACCAGATCTCGGACGCCCTCGGCGGTGCCACGCAGCCGCCCACCACCCCGCCGACCACGCCTCCGACCACGCCGCCCACCACCCCGCCGACCACGCCTCCGACGACCCCGCCGACCGGCTGCGGATCCGTCCAGGCCTACGTCGCCGGAACCGTCTACACCGGCGGCAGCGAGGTCTCCCACAACGGCCGCAAGTACAAGGCCCAGTGGTGGACCCAGAACGAGACGCCGGGCACGACCGGTGAGTGGGGCGTCTGGAAGGACCTCGGCGCCTGCTGATCCCCCCACCCCGCGCCGAGCGACCCGCCGCCCCCCTGCTCCGACCAGGCAGGGGGGCGGCGGTGTGCCCGGGGGCTACTCGGCGGGCAGCACCCCGGCCGCCGTACCGGACCGGGCGCTGATCATCCGGGCGATCAGGTGCGGGGCCACCGCGCGGGAGTACAGCCAGCCCTGGCCGGTGTCGCAGCCCACCCGGCGCAGCCGAGCCGCCTGCCCGGCCGTCTCCACGCACTCCGCCGTCACCGTCAGCCCCAGCCGGTGCGCCAGCTGCACCAGGGCCTCCACGATGGTCTCGTCCGCCGGGTTGGGGTGCGCCCCGCCCTCGTAGCGGAAGCCGCGGACGAAGGACCCGTCCAGCTTGAGCACCGAGACCGGCAGCCGGCTCAGATAGGCCAGGTTGGAGTAGCCGGTGCCGAAGTCGTCGATGGCGATCCGGACCCCCATGTCGCTCAGTGCCTGGAGGGCCTGGAGCGGGCGCCCCGCCGAGCCCATCACCGCCGACTCGGTCAGCTCCAGCTGGAGCAGCTGGGGGGCCAGCCCGGTCTCGGCGAGGATCTCCGCCACATCGCCCACCAGGTCGGAGTCCCAGACCTGCCGGACCGCCACGTTCACCGAGACGAACACCGGGGCCTCGCTGGGGTGGTCGATCTGCCAGCGCCGGGCCTGCCGGCAGGCGGTCCGCAGCACCCACTGGCCCAACTGGACGATGGAGCCGTCCTCTTCGGCAATTCCGATGAACCGATTCGGCGTCAGCATGCCGAACTGGGGGTGGTTCCAGCGCACCAGCGCCTCCACCCCGCGCACCACCCCGCTCTCCAGGTCCACCAGCGGCTGGTACTCCAGCTCGAACTCGTCCCGGTCCACGGCCGGACGGAGCGTGCTGGAGAGTGCCTGCCTGGTCATCCGGTGCGCGTTGCGCTCCGGGTCGAACAGGGTCCAGCGGGCCTTCCCGTCGGCCTTCGCCCAGTACAGGGTGGTGTCCGCGGCCTGCATCAGGGCGGTGGCGGAGGTGCCGGCGGCGGCCCGCTCCACCACCCCGATGGAGGCGGACACCGACAGCCGCTGCCCGGCCAGGTCGAAGGGCTCCTGGACGGCGGCCAGCACGGAGCGGGCGAGGTCGGCCAGTTCCTCGGTCCCGGTGGACTCCTCGACCAGCAGCGCGAACTCGTCGCCGCCCAGCCGGGCCACCAGGTGCCCGCCGGTCCGCCCGTATCCGGACTGGTCGGCGCACTGGGCGAGCCGGGCCGCGACCGCGGTCAGCAGCCGGTCGCCGACCCGGTGCCCCAGGGTGTCGTTGACGGCCTTGAAGCCGTCCAGGTCCAGATAGCAGAGTCCGATCCGGCCGGTGGCGCCGCGCTGCTCGTAGGCGGCGGGCTCCAGGGCGGCGGAGAGCCGCTCGAAGAACAGCGCCCGGTTGGGCAACCGGGTCACCGGGTCGTACATCTGGAGGTGCCTCAGCCGGGCCTGGAGGTCGCGCCGGTCGCTGATGTCGGCGACCGACATCAGGACGTCCCGGGTACCGGGCACAGGCCCGAGGGTGACCTCGGTCCAGAGGCTGTGCCCGTCCGGGTGCTTGAGCCGGCGGGTGCAGCGCAGCCGGGCCTGCCGGCCGCGCAGCACCTCCCGGTAGGCCTGCCAGGTCCGGGCCTCGGCGGCCAGGTCCACCAGGTCGGCCGCGGACCGTTCGATCAGGGACTGCGGCTCGGTGCCGAGCAGCCCGCCGAGCGCGTCGTTGGCGGCGACGACCAGGCCGTCCCGGTCGACGACGGCCATCGCCAGATGGGCCGCGTTGAAGGCGGCCCGGTAGTCGCGCAGTTCACGCTCCGTGACGGCCGGGCGGATGCTGTCGGCCGCCGAACCGGTCCCCTCTGAGGTTCCGCTCACCGTTTCGCTCCCGCAGTGCTCGTGCCGTCGGCGCAGGAAAGTGTGCCGATCATAGAGCCACCCGGGGGGCCCTATCCAGCGGCGTCGCCGTCCGGGGCGGGCTGCTTCGGTGTGCTGACGGTCTGCTGACGGCGGGTCGGACCCGCCACGCCCGATCGTTTCTGCGCGGCTGTGAACACGCCGGGTGCTCACGTGATCGCTCGTGACGCTTCGTAATGTCCCGTTCGGGTCCGTGCGGGCGTTGTTCCCCTGGTCGCTCACTCGTGTGGGGCACCGGAACAATGCATAAGTAGGACAATCGTCGCAAGGTGGGTGAGATAGATCGAATCCCCCCACCGGAGGTCGATGTGCCGCGACAGCAGACACCCGGGGGAGTGGACCGTCGGCGGATGCGCAGCGCGGCGGCCTCACTCACCTCACTGACGGCGCTCGCCGCCATGTCTCTCGTCGCGGGGCCCGCGGCCGCCGACACCGGGGCCGGCCCCTGTGCCCTCACCCGCACGGCCGCCCACCACTCCCTGGGCCTGGACAGCTGGAACCGCTCCTACCCCAAGCCGGAGACCGAGCTCGACGCGGTGATGGTGTTCCTGTCCTTCCCGGACTCGACCCCGCGCAACAGCCCGGAGGAGCTGACCGCCGACTACTTCCCGGCGACCAGCGAGTTCTTCGAGCGGGCCTCCTACGGCAGCTTCCGCCTGGTGCCGCACCCGGGGCGGCAGTGGCTCCGGATGCCCCGCCCGTCCACCGCGTACGGCATACAGCGCGACTGGGACCCGGAGGACCGGGCCGCCTACCTGCGGGACGCGGTCGCCACCGCCGACCGGTCGGTGGACTTCTCGGCCTACGACATCGTCTACTTCGTGGCCGACCCGGACGCCCCCGGCGTGGACTCCGACGCCACCAAGGTGGTCAACTTCGACCGGCCGATCCGGGCCGACGGCACCGAGCTGCGGAGGATCGTCACCGTCTTCGAGCAGCACCCGCCGGACCGCAACGTCCTCGCCCACGAGACCGGGCACGTCTTCGACCTGCCCGACCTCTACCACCGGCCCACCGACGGCAAGGGCGACTGGGACACCTACGTCGGCGACTGGGACGTCATGGGCAGCCAGTTCGGCATGGCCCCCGACCTCTTCGCCTGGCACAAGTGGAAGCTGGGCTGGCTCGACCCGGGCCAGGTGGACTGCGTGCAGAACGGCTCCTCGCTGCACACCCTCCAGCCGCTGGCCGAGGCGGTCCCCGAGGGCGGCACCGGCGGCACCCGGCTGGCCGTGGTCCGGACCGGCCCCGGCAGCGCCATCGCCATCGAGGCCCGCGGATCGGCCGGCAACGACGGGGACACCTGCACCGAAGGGGTCCTGGTCTACCGGGTCCGCAACGAGGCGGCCTCCGGCGGCGGCCCGATCGAGGTCCTGGACGCCCATCCGGACACCGAGGCCTGCTGGGACCGCTCGGTGTACCCGCCGCTGGCGGACGCCCCGCTGGAGGTCGGCGAGACCTACACGGTGCCGGGCGAACGGATCACCATCGAGGTCGCGGACCGCACCCGCTCCGGGGCCTACACGGTGAAGATCACCACCTGAACGGAAACGAGGAAGGCCCCCACTCGTGAGAGTGGGGGCCTTCCTCCGTCTGTGCGCCGCCAGGGACTCGAACCCCGGACCCGCTGATTAAGAGTCAGCTGCTCTAACCAACTGAGCTAGCGGCGCCTGCTGACGTGGTAGACATTAGCACCCGGATCCGCCGTTGGAAAAATCGATAACCCGCAGGTCGGCCGTGGCGGCGGTACGGGCCGCCCGGACGCAGGCCCACAGCAGGGCCTCCGCCCCCGGCAGCCACGGAACCCGGCAGTCCGGCGCCACCAGCCAGCGCGAGGGGCCCGGTACGGGCGCCAGGGCGGGCACCGTCACCGCGTCCCCGCGGCCGTGGCAGAGCGGCGCCGGCACCGCCTCGGCCCACTCCTCCCAGTCCAGCAGCGAGGGCAGCCGCTGGGCCGTCCCGGGCGTGGCGAACAGCAGCATCCGGCCCCGGTGGACCGCGACCGGGCCCGAACCCGGACCCTCCCGCCGCATCAGGTCCAGCACCCGGCGGCCGAACACCACCGGCACGTTGACGATGTCGAACGCGGTCCCGCAGGGCAGCACCGCGGGCGCGCCCGGCCGGCCCTGCCAGAGGGCGAGGGTGCTGCGCGGATGCGCCGAGGCGGAGGCGAGCCAGGCGGCACCCGACGGGGTGACCCGGGTCGCCGGGGCGGTGCGGGCGGGAGCGCCGGATTCCGTCGAGAGCCTCGTCAGCGTCGTCATGACACAGGTCTACCGGGTGTGGCCGACCGTTTCCGGTGAGTTACCGGAAACGGGGACGCGCCGGGCCGTACTGCGCTATCTTGCGCCGCGCATATGCCATGGGGGTGGGGCGGGTCAGGGATCCGGGGTGCCCCGGAGCAGGTCCTCGCCGAACTCGATCATCTTCTCGGCGTAGTCCTCGGTCCACTCGGCGCGGGCGGCGATGGCCGCCGTCGACAGCCGGTCGAACCGGCGGGGGTCGGCCAACTGGGCCGCCGCCACCGCCTGGAACTCCGTCGCACGCTCCTGCGCGGCCCGGAACGCCAGGGTCAGCTCGGTGGCGCGGGACAGCAGCTCCCGCGGATCGTCGATGGACTCCAGGTCGAAGAAGTGCTCCGGGTCCGCGGCAGCCTCCGAGGGCTCGAAGAGCAGCGGCGCGGGCCGCAGCCTCCGCTCGGTCCGCTCGGGCTCTGCCATACGTGTCCTCCTGTGTTCGTGGCCGGTCGCGGCCCGGCGGAGCTTCCGGGCCACCCTCCATTGTCCAACGCCGCGCAAGACCGCCCCAGGCGGCCTAGGGCCGCCAGGAAACCCGGTGCTCGGAGAGTTGCTGGAGCACGGTGTGGTTGGCCTCCCAGCCGTCCGGGCTGTGCCGGTCTGCCGCCTCTGGCGGCGTGCCGGACTCCGTCCGGCGTGGGGCCGGGCTTCGGGTGGGGCGGTCAGGGGCGCCATGGCACCCGGTGCTCGGAGAGTTGCTGGAGCACGGTGTGGTTGGCCTCCCAGCCGTCCGGGAACTTCACGGCCACGCCCAGCTGGACCGGTTCGGTGGACGGGTGGGCGTCCAGCAGGTCCGCTATGCCGGCCCGGGCCACCACCACGCAGGCGTGCCGGTGCCGGGAGGCCAGCACGCACAGCCGGCCGGTCTCCAGGTGGAAGGCGGTGGCGTCCGGCCGGCCGGACAGCGGGTGCAGGACCACCGTCAGGTCGTACTCCCGGCCCTGGAGCCGGTTGGCCGTGTCCACCGTCACCCCGGTGACCGCCAGTTCCGCCAGCGCCGCCCGGACCGCCGCCGCCTGGTCCCGGTGGGCGGTGCCGACCGCGATCCGGTCCGGGCCGAGCGGCCGCGGGCCGGCCGTGTGCTCGTCCGCCGTGACCGCGCCGCGGTCCAGGGCCCGCCGGACCACCAGGGCCACCGCCCGGACCGCCTCCGGATCGGTCCGCGGGGTGTGCCGGGCGGGCAGCTCCAGCAGCCCCCAGCCGGACTCCGCCGCCTCGTCCAGCACCCGGTCCGGCCCGGAGCCGTCCCCCGCCACCCCGTAGGCCAGCCGCCGGTCCCCGTGACCGGTGCCGCTGCGGAACGGGGTGTACGGGTAGAAGGCGCGGGACACCAGCGGTGCCGCCGAGGCGGGCAGCCGCCAGGACACCGGCAGCCGGTGCTGCGGCAGCTCCGGGTTGTGCGCCAGCAGGGTGGACACCGCCGACGCCGAGGGGTCGTACGACAGGCCCGCCCACTGTTCCGCGCCCACCACGCTGAACGGGTCCAGCTGCCCCGGATCGCCGACGAACAGCGCCCGTTCGAACAGTCCGGCCACGGCCAGCAGGGCGTCCGAGCGCATCTGGTAGGCCTCGTCCACGATCGCGTGCTCCCAGGGCTCCACCCCCTGGACATAGGCCCACTTCGCGGCCGTGGACACGGTCACCGGCAGTTCGGCCAGATCCCCCGGCTTGGCCGACAGGGTCACCGAGGGCAGCCCGCGCAGCGCCGGGTCGTAGGCGTCGCCCTCGCTGCTGTGCAGCCGGCCCACCGGCAGTTCCGGGTCCTTCTCCGCCAGCCGCAGCACCAGGTCGTCGACCTGCGCGTTGGTCTGCGCGACGATCATCAGCCGGCGGCCGGCCCCGGCCAGCTCCCGGGCCGCCCGCACCACCAGGGTGGACTTCCCGGCCCCGGGCGGGGAGTCGACGACCACGCCCCGGCGGGGGCTGTGCAGGGTGTCGTGCAGGATCGCCTCGGTGGCCCGGGCGGCCGCCGCCCCCGGGTCCGGCAGGGTCTCGGTCACAGCAGGTCCTCGTCGGTCACGGCGTCGGGCAGCGGGACGGCGGCCGCGGATCCGGGCGGGCCGCCGTGGGTCCACGGGGTCTGCTCCGGATCGGGCAGCCTCGGGCCGCCGCGGGCCTCGTGCTCGAACAGGGTGAAGCACACCCGGTCGCCCTTGCCCGGCACCGAACCCGGCTCGGGCTCCCGGCCGCGGCCCATCTTGTCCAGGATCCGCAGCACCAGCAGGCCGCCCTCGGCCCACTCGACGAACTCGGCGCTCTGCGGCCTTCCGTCCAGCGAGCGGAAGAGCTTTCCGCCGCCGCCCTCCGGGAGCTGCGGCCGGTCCTCGGTGGCCACCGTCACCAGCGGGCGGGGGCTGGGCCGCTTGGACTCCGTCCAGGTCATCACCACCTCGGTGACCTCCCCTTCGAAGGCTTCCCCGGACAGCCGGCGGCCCGCCATCACCAGCGGGTCGTCCAGCGCCTCCTGGGCGTCCAGACGTGCCTGCTCGGTCTCCCGGGTGGCCAGCTTCTGGGCCGCCGTCACCGCGTCGTCGCGGCGCGGCTGGGGCGGCTCGCCCGCCCGGACCCGGTCCCGGTGGCCGGTGTAGGACCAGCGGTCACGGGTCCAGCGCTCCCCGGTGCGCTCGCCGGGCGGCAGCTCCCGCAGCAGGTCCAGGGCCTGCCACACGGCCGACCAGGTGCCGCGCATCTGGTCCGCGACCAGCCGCCGGACCTCCTGCTCGGCGGCGTGCGCGGCGGCCGCCGCGGCGGGCCCGGGCGCCGGCCCGTCCGCCGCCTCGGCCCGGGCCGCGTCGAACCGGGCCATCGCCGGGGCCAGCAGCCGGTTGTCGAAGGCCGGGTCGGTGGCCGGACCGGCCGGCGGTGTCCGCAGCTGGCCCTCCGGGTCCCGGTCCAGCTCCGCCCGCAGCGCGCACTCGGCCCCCGAGAGCCCCTCCGGAGGGTCTATCCAGCCCAGCAGGGAGCCCAGGTGCTGGTCCTCCAGACCGCTCTGGCCGGTGGCCCAGTGCCGGGACAGCAGGTCGGTGGCCGACAGCAGCATCGAGGAGCCCGGCACCCGGGACCGCTCGGCCAGATGGGTGAGCCAGCGGCCCAGCAGCGGCACCCGGGAGGGCACCGGGTGTGGGGCCTCGGGGTCCTGCTCGGCGGTCCGCCGGAACCGCATCGACCGGCCGAGCAGCCGGACGTACTCCACACCGGCCCCGCTGGGCACGATCAGCTGCGGGGCGTCCGCGCACACCTCGGTCTCGACCTTGACGCGCTTGCCGGTCTCCGGGTCGGTCTCGGTCCGCTCGGCCGGCTCCACCGGTTCCGCGTACCCGTCGAGGTACGGCATCAGGTGCTCGGCCAGCTCGGCCAGGAACTCCCAGCGCAGGTCGCGGTCGCGGGGCTGGGGCACCACCAGGACCACCGGCTCGTGGCGGTCGGTGCCCAGCATCGCGCCCAGCGGGGCGCCCGCCTCACCGGCGGTGGTCAGCGGGACGAGCACCATCGGGCGGGCGCCCAGATGACGGTGCCGGACGGTGGCCAGCGGCTGGGCCCGCCCGGTGTGCACGGCCTCCAGCCGGGCCAGGGTGTTCAGCAGGGACATGCGGGGGCCTCCGTGCCCGGGCGCGGACGGTCGGCGGCGGCCCGCAGCGCCTCGGCGCGCAGCCGGGCGGCCCGGTGCAGGGCCTCGGCGGCGGGGTCGGGGGCCGCGTCGGCGGCGGGCGGCCCGGCGGCGGCCGCCAGCGCGGCCCCGACGGTGGCCAGGGAGCCGAGCTCGGCGCGCACCGAGCGGCCCAGCACCGTGACGGTGCCCGATTCCCGGGCCCGCTCCCGGCAGTGGAAGGCCAGCTCGCAGGCGGCCAGGCAGTCGGGGGCGTAGGCCGCCTCCACGGCTGCCACCGCCTCCGCGAGCTCCTCGGCCGGCCGGGACGGGTCGAAGCTCAGGCCCTCCGGGAGGGCGGCGGCCAGGTCCTCCACCCGGGTCAGCCGGTCCAGCTGGCGGCGGGTGACCGAGCGCTGCTTGCGGATGTCGAGGACGGCCGCGGTCGGCAGGTTGGAGAAGTCCTTGGGGCAGACCAGCAGCGCCCGGTGGTCGACGGTGGCGCCCTCCAGCCGGGCCGCGACGCCCTCCAGGGCCAGGACGTAGACGGCGGCCTGGCGGGCGGCGGCCCCGGCCTTCGCCGGGTCCGCGGAGCCGTCGATCATCGGGAAGGACTTGATCTCGACGACGGTCCAGCGGCCGTCGGGGCCGACCACCAGGGCGTCCGGCTCCAGATAGGCCGGGGTGCCGGCCACCTCCAGCACCAGCATCGGGTGGTCGAGGAGGGTCCAGGCGCCGTCCGCGAGGGCGGCCGCGGTGGCCTCGCGCAGGGCCAGCGCGGTCCGGCCGGCCCGGCCGTCGGGCCCGGCCGCGGTCAGGTCGGGGACGCGGACGGCCGGGCCGGGCGGCTCGCCGCCGGCGGCGCCCAGCGCCTCGTACACCAGACGCAGGAGTTCGGTGCCGCCGTCGGCCTTGACCCGGGCCTCGAAGGAGTTCCCGCGGATGATCGCGAACTGGGACTGGCCGAAGCCGGCCGGGCTGCCGAGGGCGCCCGCCAGCACCGTCTTGTCGACCCCGGCGCCGTCCAGCAGGGCGCGGCGGCCGCAGCCGGGGTTGGCGGCCAGGGCCGCCAGGGCGCGGGCGTCCAGCGGGCGGGGCGGCACGGCGGGGCCGCGCAGATCAGCGAGTCGCTGCCGGAGAGTCGTCTTCGGCGGGCGGCCGCTGGGCGGGTAGGAGCTCACCCGCGGAAGTGTCCCATCCGCCACTGACAACCGGGCTCGAACGGCGGGAGAGCAGTCGGCGGGCCAGCAGGAAACCGGCGCCCATGACGGCGGCCCCGGCCACCGCGTCGAGGAAGTAGTGGTTGGCGGTGCCCATCACCACCAGGGTGGTGAGCAGCGGGTACGCGATGCCGGCCGCCTTGGCGAGCGGGCGGCGCCCGTGCAGGTAGAGCAGCACCCCGCACCACAGGGCCCAGCCCACGTGCAGGCTGGGCATCGCCGCGTACTGGTTGGTGAGGGAGCCCATGCCGCGCGGTGCGCTGGCCTCCGCGCCCCACCAGCCGTACGAGCTGTAGTAGGCCATGGTGTCGGTGAACCCGTGGCCGGCGGACAGCAGCCGGGGCGGGCAGGTCGGCAGCAGGGCGAAGCCGATCAGCCCCAGCAGGGTGGAGGCGACCAGCCAGGTGCGGGCGGCCCGGTAGTGGGCGGGTCGGCGGCGGTACATCCAGACCAGCACCGCCGGGGTGACCAGGTAGTGCAGCGAGGCGTAGACGAAGTCGGCGGGTACGCCGATCCAGGCCTGGGCGGTGAACAGCCGGTTCAGGGGCCGTTCGAAGTCGATGCCGAGGAAGCCCTCGTACCGGAGGATGGCGAGGCCGTGGTCTATGGCCAGCTGTACATCGCCGCGGGCCAGGAGTCTGCCGCAGGAGTACGCCGCGTAGACGAGTCCCAGCAGCAGCAGTTCGGACCACCATCGGGTGGTCCGGTGCCGTTCAGTCATACGACGTAAGACGAACGCATGCGCGGTTGGGTTGCCTGGTGTTCATGTGTTGGATGATGATCGGAAAGCCCAAGCGGTACGAACCCGGGAGAAACAGACATGGCGCCCCGTATTCTGCTGGCCCGCCACGGACAGACGGCCTGGTCGCTGTCCGGAAAGCACACGGGACGGACCGACGTCCCGCTCCTGGAGGAGGGGAAGCGCGGGGCGAAGCTGCTCGGCGACCGGCTGGCCCGCGACCCGTGGTCCGGCCTGCCCGGTCTGGAGGTCCGCACCAGCCCGCTGGTCCGCGCCAGCGAGACCTGCGACATCGCCGGGTTCGGCATCCAGGCCGATCCCTGGGACGCGCTGATGGAATGGGACTACGGGGACTACGAGGGGATGACCCCCGCCGAGATCCACGCGGTCCGCCCCGGCTGGCTGATCTGGCGGGACGGCGCGCAGGGCGGGGAGACCGTCGCCGACGTGTCCGCCCGCGCCGACGAGGTCGTCGCCTGGGCCCGCTCGGCCGAACGGGACGTCCTGGTCTTCGCCCACGGCCACATCCTGCGGACCCTGGCCGCCCGCTGGCTCGGCGAGGACGCCTTCTTCGGCTCCCGGATCCGGCTGGACCCCACCTCCCTGTCCATCCTCGGCTGGTCCTACGGGGCCCCCGCGCTGGAACGCTGGAACGACACCGGCCACCTGGACTGACCCGCGGGCGCCGGACCCGTGGCGCTCAGACCTTCTGGACGAGGGTCCGGCGGGCCAGGAACTCGGCCACCCGGGGGGACCGCCGGTGCGGTACGAGCGCCTCGGCGGTGGCCGACAGCATCGACCGGACCCGGGTGGAGCGGACCTCGTCGAGGTGGTCCAGGACCCGGTGCCCCGCCCAGGCCGCCTCGTCCGGGGCGCCGGCCCGGGCCAGGTCCTCGGCGAGCTCGGCGGTGTAGAGGGCCACGTTCCGGGCGAAGTGCGGATCCTGGAGGTCGGCCGCCCGGCGGGCGTGCCGGGCGGCCCGCCGGTGCTCGCCCAGCGCCGCCCAGCAGCGGGACTCCAGCGACTCCAGCTCCGCCTCGCCGAAGAAGGACATCCACTCCGGGTCGGCCGCCGAGGCCCCCCGGGAGAACTGGGTGTGCGCCCGGGTCAGCGCCTCCTCGCAGGCCCGGCGGTCCGCCAGCCCCGCCCAGCCGCCGGCCTCGCGGAGCGAGAGCAGCGACAGCAGCCGTGCCGAGCCCAGGGTGCGGGCCGCCCGCAGGCCCGCCTGGGCGGCCCGGACCGCCTCCCGGGGCCGGCCGCAGTCCCGGGCCAGGAAGGCCGTGTTGCTGAAGGCGTGCGCCTCCAGCGCCGGATCCCCCGACACCCGGGCGGTGGCCAGCGCCTCGGCGTAGTGCGAGCGGGCGTCGTCGAAACGGCCCGAGTCGTGCGCCAGCCAGCCCACCGAGAGGGCCAGTTCCCCGGCGCCCGCGTGCAGCCGGTCCTCGGTGGACTGCCGGGTCGCCCCGGCGTCCAGCAGGGCGTAGGCGGCGCGCAGCGGCTCGGTGGCCCGCCGGTAGAGGGTGTCGGCGCCGTGCCGGTCGTCCAGCAGCCGGATCTGGCGCACCGCCGCCTCCACGGCCACGGCCTCGGACTCGCCGGCCCGGCCGGGCGGCCGCCGCTGGTCCCCGAGGAGGCCGAGGCCGAGGGTGGCGGCGGCCACCGTGGCGGATCCGCCGGCCATGAAGGCGCGCCGCAGCACCTCGCTGTCCTCGCCCGGGCCCCGGCGCGCGGCCGGGACCGGGACCGGGACCGGGACCGGGGCGGGCCGGGCCGACCGGCCGCGCACCGACTCCCGCGGGCTGAACCCGAGATCGGCCAGGGCGCGGCCGGGGAACATGTGGAGGAACACGCGCTCGTACGCGTAGTTGGGGCAGCGGATCTCGCCCGACTCCACGCGGCCGATGTAGCGGGCGTCGCAGGAAACCGTTTCTCCGATTTCCCGGGCCGCCCGGCGCACCATGGCCGCGAACTCGGCCGGGGAGTGCTGCCCGCGCAGGCGCCGGAAAGGCGTGTTGGGCGTGAGCGCGACGGGGGACGACGTCATCGACGTGGCCTCTCTGGCAAGACTGACTGCCGGTGGCCGGTGGGGAACCGGCGCGCACGAACGTACCGCCACCCGATGCCCCACCACACTCGGTTTGGCTACAAAACGGATATCTCACCCGCGATCCGCCATGAACTGCCATCCTTTGCGGCGTCCTGCCGCCGCCACTGTTGACGCCCCCGCGCGTTGAGCCTTGAGGAGCGCTCAAGGAACGCAGGAGGAGGGGTTCCCATGATGGAGGCCGGCATGGACGGCAGCAGCCTCGGCGGAGGCGCACTCGGTACGGCGGTGGGCCTCCCGCCCGGGACCGAGCCCGATCTGGTGACCGTGCCCACCCGCCAGGGGCTGGAGGCGGTGGACATCATCCGCCGGGCCGCGGCCTCCCCGGCCGCCCCCTCACCGGCCGGAGTCGGCCCGGTCCTGCACGACGGCTCCGGCGACACCCTCGGCTTCCTCGTCCCGGCCGGCACCGCCGACGGCTGGGACCTGCCCGGCAGCGCCTGCACCCAGAGCGACGGGCGCGGCATCCGCATCGGCGAGGCCCCCGCCGCCATGGGCACCGGCTGGCTGCTGCCGCCCGAGGCGGGGGACCCGCTCACCGACCCGGCGGTCCTGCGGGCCGCGCTCGGCGAGGCGGCCCGGCTGATCGAGGCCGCGGACAACTGCCGCTGACCGGCGCCCCCGCCACCGCCCGGCCGCCGCGCCGCTGACCAGCCATAATGAGCTGGTGGCGAAGAGCAGACGGCGCGGCGGACGCGAGACCCGGGAGACCTCCGAGACGATCGGCGGCCCGGTGGACGGCGGGCTGGCCGAACTGGCCCCGGACCGGGACCGGCCGCGCGCCTGGACCCTGCTGATCGACGGCGCCCCCCAGTCCCACGTGGACCTCGACGACCCCACCCACCTCGACTTCTCCTACCAGCGGCGGATCGGCCACCTGATCGACCTGGCCGCACCGGCCCGGCAGCCGCTGAACGTGCTCCACCTCGGCGGCGGGGCCTTCACCCTGGCCCGCTACACCGCCGCCACCCGCCCCCGGTCCGCCCAGCAGATCGTGGAGATCGACGCGGGGCTGGTCGCCTTCGTACGACAGCACCTGCCGCTGGACCCGCAGGCCCGGGTCCGGGTCCGGGCGCTGGACGCGCGGGCCGGGCTGGCCAAGGTGCCGGACGGCTGGGCGGACCTGGTGATCGCGGACGTGTTCGGCGGGGCCCGCACCCCGGCCCATCTGACCAGCACCGAGTTCCTCGACGAGGTGCGGCGGACGATGGCGCCCACCGGCTGGTACGCGGCCAACCTCGCGGACGGTCCGCCGCTGACCCATCTGCGGGCCCAGATCGCCACCGCGGCCTCCCGGTTCGAGCGGCTGGCGATGGCCGCGGACCCGGTGGTCTGGCGGGGCAGACGCTTCGGCAACGCGGTCCTGGTGGCGGCCGACGGCGAACTCCCCGTCGCCGAGTTCACCCGCCGGGTCGCCAGCGACCCGCACCCCGGCCGCGTCGAACACGGCCGCCCCCTGGCCGACTTCGCCGGCGGCGCCACCCCCGTCACCGACACCACCGCCACCCGCTCCCCGGCCCCACCGCCCTCCGCCTTCCACTGACGGCGGACCGGGGGGCCGGGGCTCAGTAGTGGTAGCGGGCCTGGGCGATCTCCACGGCCTGGTCTCGCACCCGGTAGACGAGCCGGTGCTCGTCCGTGATCCGCCGGGACCACCACCCTGTGAGGCCCTCCTTGAGGGGCTCGGGCTTTCCGATCCCCTCGAACGGAGTCCGGCTGATCTCCTGGATCAGACGATTGATCCGCTTGAGGATCTTGGGATCCGCCGTGGCCCAGTACGTGTACTGGTTCCAGGCGGCGTCCGAGAAGACGATCTTCACGCAGTGGCTCCTGACGTGTTTTCGTCCTCGCCTTCCTCCAGGATCAGCTCTCTGGCCTGGCCCAGACCGGCGTCCAACTGCTCGATGGACTCCATCAGGATCTGCGCGTTGCGCGGTGACCGCAGCAGGTAGACGGTCTCCTGCCAGGAGCGGAAGTCCTCGGCGGACATCATCACGATGTCGCCGTGCTCGCGCGAGGTGACCTCTATGGGCTGGTGGTCCTCGTTGACCTGCTTGATCAGAGGGTAGAAGCGTTGCCGGGCCTCGTTCGCGGAGATGGGCACGGTATGACCTCCAGATGCGTTCCGAGTCAGGCCGGCAAGCCGTACGGGATTACCGTACCACTTATCAGGACTCCCAGGTTTCGACCAGGGGCGGGTGGTCGTTCCAGGTGCAGAAGACGGATACCTCGCGGCCGTCCCGGGTGAAGGTCACGCGGATCCAGTGCGGCTGTTTCCACACCTGCATCTGCCAGCCCGCCTCCGGGGTCGCCGAGACCAGTTCCCCGACGGGGCCGCCCAGGTCGAAGACCACCCGGCCGCCGTCCACGGTGGTTCCCTCGACCCGGCCGGAGGTCTTGGGGCGGGGCTTGGGGCGGGACTGGGCCCCGGGCCGCGGCGGGGTCTTCGACGGCGGGCGGGAGACGGTCGGGGAGGGCCGGGACGGGCTCGCCGACGGGGAGGCCGCAGGCGTCGGCGAGGGCGGCGGGGCGGGGAGGGTGTCATGGGTGGAGGAGGACAGCGGGCGGCTGACCAGGGGGATCGCCTGCGGCCGGTCGTAGGCCGTGCCGGACATCACCGTGTGCACGCCCCACCAGGACAGGGTCACCGCCGCCCCGGTGGCCAGGGTCCAGGCCAGCGCATGAACAAGTCCTCGTCGCATCAGGCCACATACTGCACCACCCCGTCGAGTACCGGACCGCCACCCCGGCGGGTCCCCCGAATGGCGTACGGTGCCGCCCATGGCAAGTGTGCTCGTGGTCGAGGACGACCAGTTCGTACGTTCCGCTCTGATCCGGCACCTCACCGATGCCTCGCACACCGTGCGGAGCGTGGGGACGGCGCTGGAAGCCCTGCGGGAGGTCGCGCACTTCCGGTTCGACGTGGTGATCCTCGACCTGGGGCTGCCCGACCTGGACGGCGCCGAGGCCCTGAAGATGCTCCGCGGCATCACCGACGTCCCCGTGATCATCGCGACCGCCCGGGACGACGAGGCGGAGATCGTCCGGCTGCTCAACGACGGCGCGGACGACTACCTGACCAAACCCTTCTCGGTGGAGCACCTGTCCGCCCGGATGGCCGCCGTGCTGCGCCGGGCCCGCTCCGCCCCCGGCGCCGAACCGCCCTCCCGGGTGCTGCGGGTCGGCGGCCTCGCCATCGACCCGCTGCGCCGGCAGGCCGAACTGGACGGGTCCGTACTGGACCTCACCCGGCGGGAGTTCGACCTGCTGGCCTTCCTGGCCGGCCGGCCCGGGGTGGTGGTGGCCCGCCGGGAGCTGCTCGCCGAGGTGTGGCAGCAGTCCTACGGCGACGACCAGACCATCGACGTCCACCTCTCCTGGCTCCGCCGGAAACTGGGCGAGACCGCGGCCAGCCCCCGCTATCTGCACACCCTGCGCGGGGTCGGGGTGAAGCTGGAGCCGCCGGCATGAGATGGGCCCTGGTCAAGGTGTGTCTGGCGGTCACCGCGATGGTGGTGGTCGCGTTCGCCGTGCCGCTGGGCCTGGTGGTCCAGGAGATGGCCCGCGACCGGGCCTTCTCCAACGCCGAACGGCAGGCCGCCACCATCGGCCCCACCCTCTCCATCACCACCGACGCGGCCCAGCTGCTGCGGGCCGTGGAGAGCACCGACATGGGCGCGGTGCGCCGGATGTCCGTGCACGTCCCGGCCGTGGACGACGCCCCGGCCGCGACCATCGGGGAGCCGGGCTGGGCGGGCCGGGCGGCCGTGGAGCAGACCCGCCGCGAGGGCTCGGCCCGCACCACCCCGGTGCCGGGCGGCGGTTCGGCGCTGCTCCAGCCCACCGCCCTCGGTTCCGGGGACATCGCCGTGGTCGAGATCCTCGTCCCGGAGAGCGAGGTCAGCAACGGGGTGACCACCGCCTGGCTGGTGCTCGCCGGAGTCGGACTGGCCCTGGTCATCGGCTCGGTGGCGGTCGCCGACCGGCTCGGCGCCCGCATGATCCGTCCGGCGAAACGCCTGGCGGACGCCGCCCAGCAGCTCGGCGAGGGGAAGCTGGGGGCACGGGTGCCGGAGGGCGGGCCCAGGGAACTCCACTCGGCGGCGGTGGCGTTCAACGCCATGGCCGACCAGGTCGTGGAACTCCTCGCCAACGAGCGGGAGCTGGCCGCCGACCTCTCGCACCGGCTGCGCACCCCGCTGACCGTGCTCCGGCTCAACGCGGCCTCGCTGGGCGAGGGCCCGGCCGCCGACCAGACCCGGGCCGCGGTGGAGCAGCTGGAACGGGAGGTGGACACCATCATCCGGACCGCCCGGGAGCAGCGCCCGGCGGCTGCCGCCGGGGCCGCCTCCGGCGCGGCCGGCTGCGACGCCTCGGAGGTGATCCGGGACCGGATGGCGTTCTGGTCGGCACTGGCCGAGGACGAGGGCCGGGAGGTCCGGCTGGCCGGCGTGGACCGGACGGTACGGATCCCGGTGGCGCGCCCGGAGCTGGCGGCGGCGCTGGACGCGATGCTGGGCAACGTGTTCCGGCACACCCCGGAGGGCACCCCCTTCTCGGTGGACGTGCACGACGCGGGGGACGCGGTGATCGTGCTGGTCTCGGACGCGGGCCCCGGCATCGCCGACCCGGACGCGGCGCTGCGGCGCGGCAACGACGGCGGCCGCACCGGCTCCACCGGGCTGGGCCTGGACATCGTCCGGCGGGTGGCCGAGTCCACCGGCGGGGACCTGCGGCTGGGCCGTTCGGTGCTGGGCGGCACCGAGGTCCGGGTGTGGATCGGCCTGGACGGCCGCAGCCGCGGCGGGGACCGGCCGGGCGCCGGCCGGCGGGTCCGCCCGGGCCGCCCCGGGCGTCCGGGCCGCCGCAAACGGCACGGCTGAGGCGCGCCGCGCCCCGCGTCCCGTACCGCGGGTCTGCTGATCGCGGCCGGTGCGGTGGCAGTCTTCCCGGCGGAGGGCCCGCGGGGTCCGCCCGGACGATCCGGTCCGCCACCCCGGCCCGCACCGGGCCGGGCCCGATGGGCGAGCCGCCGTACGCGGACTGGTGGCAAACGTGAAGGGCCCCGGTGCGCTCGCGCGTACCGGGGCCCTTCGACAGGGTG
This sequence comes from Streptomyces sp. NPDC033845, assembly GCF_055576225.1. Lineage (NCBI taxonomy): Bacteria > Bacillati > Actinomycetota > Actinomycetes > Kitasatosporales > Streptomycetaceae > Streptomyces > Streptomyces sp. NPDC033845. The sequence goes on from NZ_JBVIRI010000014.1 coordinate 183,038, forward strand.
AGTGACGGGACTTGAACCCGCGGCCACCTGGACCACAACCAGGTGCTCTACCAGCTGAGCTACACCCACCATGTCCGGTCGGAATTCCGACCGGCCGAAGAAAAGGGTACAGGGTGTTCGGGGGTGCTCGCGCACCCCTTTTCCCGGTCCTTCCTCCGGGGGCGGTTACTCGGTGGGCAGGACGTGCCTGGCGGCGATCGTCTTCGCGGTGTCCGAGTCGGGTCCGGGCTGCGGCACGAAGACCGCCTCGCGGTAGTAGCGCAGTTCCGCGATGGACTCCCTGATGTCGGCGAGCGCCCGGTGGTTGCCGTTCTTGGGCGGGCTGTTGAAGTAGGCCCGCGGGTACCAGCGGCGCGCCAGTTCCTTGATCGAGGACACGTCCACGATCCGGTAGTGCATCCAGCTCTCCAGCGCGGCCATGTCGCGCAGCAGGAACCCGCGGTCGGTGCCGACCGAGTTCCCGCAGAGCGGGGCCTTGCGGGGTTCCTTGACGTGTTCCCGTACGTAGGCCAGGACCTGGGCCTCGGCGTCCGCGAGGGTGGTGCCCGCGGCCAGTTCGTCGAGGAGCCCGGAGGAGGTGTGCATGGCGCGCACCACCTCGGGCATGGTCTCCAGGGCCGAGTCCGGCGGGCGGATCACGATGTCCACGCCTTCGCCGAGCACGTTGAGCTCCGAGTCGGTGACCAGTGCGGCCACCTCGATAAGTGCGTCGTCCGTCAGCGAGAGCCCGGTCATCTCGCAGTCGATCCACACCATGCGATCGTTCATGCGTCTCACCTTATGCGGAAGGTCCCCGGATCGGTCGTGCACCGATCCGGGGACCTTCGTCACCCATGTCCCGCCACGCGACCCCGGGCGGGGGGTCAGGCGTGTTCGCGCAGGGCCCGCCCGGGGGCGTACAGCTCGGCCACCGAGGGCCCGGTGGCCGCCAGGGCCGCCGCCGCCCGCTGGGGCTGCGGGGTCCGCTGGTGCGGGACCGGTCCGTCGGAGTGCCGGTCCGCCGGGGCCACGTCGCTCTGCGGGCGACGGGCCCGGTAGGCCGAGCGGTAGGCGGCCGGGGAGGACCCCAGCTGCCGCCGGAAGTGCCCGCGCAGCGCGACCGGGGAGCGGAACCCGCAGCGTCCGGCGACCTCGTCGACCGAGTAGTCGGAGGTCTCCAGCAGCCGTTGGGCCTGCAGCACCCGCTGGGTGATCAGCCACTGGAGCGGGGCGCTGCCGGTCAGTGACCGGAACCGGCGGTCGAAGGTGCGCCGGCTCATGTAGGCGCGGGCCGCCAGGGTCTCCACGTCGAACTGCTCGTGGAGGTGCTCCAGGGCCCAGGCCACCACCTCGGCCAGCGGGTCGGCGCCGATCTCCTCCGGCAGCGACCGGTCGAGATAGCGTTCCTGCCCGCCGGTCCGCCGCGGCGGCACGACCAGCCTGCGGGCCAGCGCCCCGGCGGCCTCGCTGCCGTGGTCGGTGCGCACGATGTGCAGGCACAGGTCGATTCCGGCCGCGGTGCCGGCCGAGGTGAGCACGTCACCGTCGTCGACGAACAGCTCGCGCGGGTCCACGTGGACGGACGGGTAGCGCTTGGCGAGCGTCGGCGCGTACATCCAGTGGGTGGTCGCCGGGCGGCCGTCGAGCAGACCGGCCGCGGCCAGCACGAAGGCGCCCGTGCACAGTCCGACGATCCGGGCCCCCTCCTCGTGCGCCAGACGCAGTGCGTCGAGCGCCTCCGGAGGCGGTGGCGATGTGATGGACCGCCAGGCCGGGACGACGACGGTGCCGGCGCGGGCGATCGCCTCCAGACCGTACGGTGCGGTCAGTTCGAGTCCGCCGGTGGTCCGCAGCGGACCGTCCTCCCCGGCGCACACGAGCAGTCGGTAGCGTGGAACTCCCGCGTCCTGCCGGTCAATGCCGAACACGGAGAGTGGAATGGAACTCTCGAAGATCGGTCCGCCGCTGAAGAGCAGCACCGCGACGATTTCCCTGCGGCGGCGCCCCGCGAGTTTCCGGCCGGCGTCCGCGACGACGGCGGTGGAATCCTGGCTCATGGCGCTAAGCCCCCCTTGGGTGTCGCGACTCCTTGGTCTGGTCGCACCTGCACGTATCCCCTCGGCCTTGCACGTGATCCCCCGCCGTAAATACATGATCGAATCTACTGCGTCGCGTGGTGTCGGCGTGACAAGTTCAGCACGCAGCGCTATGTCGACTTGGCAACTTGGCGAAAAGCATTCGATCAGTAAGCGTTCCACTCCGCGACCTTGGGGGGTAGAGCGGCCTATGCCGGTGGCCAGTACCCGACGGGTCAACGGGCCCCCCACGCCCCGTATTCACTGGTGGTGAGGGGGGTGGGGGGACATTCCGGCAGGGGGTGCGTCCGGATGTGAAGTTGGCTGAAAACATGCGGGCGCGGGTGTGCGAACCGGTCAGTCCTGCGGGGTGCCCCCGTTGGCCGTGGCCGCCCCGTGGCAGCCGCGGTGCGCGCCGGCCCCGGTCCGGGAGTGCCGGCCGCGGTGCGCCGCGGGCCCCTGGGCCGGCGATTCCCGGGCGATCGCGAGGGCCAGGGCCGCCCGCTCCGTCTTCTCCGCGTGCCGCAGCATCACCCGGCAGGCCGTGGTGACGGCGGCCAGACCCAGGGTGGCCACGGCCGCCCCGCCGTACGAGGTGCCGTAGACCACCAGGACCACCGGGACCAGCAGGCAGCTGAAGGCGGCCCAGCGCACCACCTCCCCGGCGGGGTCCTCCTGGGCGGGCGGGGCGGGCTTGACGGGGTGGGCCGGACGGACGGGGTGAACCGGGTGGGGTGACACGGCAGTACTCCCTGCGGGGTCTTCCTTCGGCGGTCGGACTCTTGTCCAACGCCCCGCCACCTGGCTCGGTCACTGCGCGCACGGGTGGCTCGTCACTGCCTGTAGGGACCAACCGCCATTGCCAAGGAGGGTCCGCTCCGGCATGCTCCCTGGGACGCTCTCCAAGGGCGGCATGCCCTGTGCAGGACAGGAGTGTCGCCGTACCCTGGTGGGTAAGGGCTTGGGAAGATGCTTCCCGGACTCCAGCTCCGTCACCCTGCGTCGCCAATCCGCCCGATTCCCGAGGATCCAACGCCGAGACAGCCATGGCCGGTCACGAATTCCCCGAACCCGCGGACCGCAAGCACAAGCGCGTCGCCGACTCCCCGTCGGCCGATCTGCGCGCCGCGGAGGACACCCGCCCCCACCCCTGCGATCCGGCCTTCCGGCACGGGGTCGTGGTGGGCTTCGACGGTTCCACTTCCAGTGAACGGGCCCTGGCCTATGCCATCGGCATGGCCCGGCGCTCCGGTTCCGGTCTGATCATCGTGCACGTGGCCAACCGGCTGCCCACCACGGTGTGGGCCGGCTGCGAGCCGCCCGTGTTCGTCGACGTCCCCGACCACCGCACCGAGGTGCTGGGCCTGGAACTGGCCTGCGCCGACTATCTGGCGGAGGTGCCGTGGATCCTGGTCGAGCGCGGCGGGGACATCTGCCACGAGCTGGAGGAGGTGGGCCGGGAGTACTCGGCCGACGCCATCGTGGTGGGCTCCACGCACGGCATCGTGGGCCGGATCTTCGGCTCGGTGGCCGGCCGGCTGGCCAAGCGCGCGCAGCGGCCCGTCGTTGTCATTCCGTAATCGCTCCGTGACCGCTTGACTGCGCATTGTGCGGTTGTGACCCGGTGTGAAGGGTGCATAAAACTCGCTGGGTAGCAGCACATAACTGCAGATCGAAGGGAGCCCCGCCGTGGACAACGACGTCTCTGCGGGAAGCACGGCCTCCATCTCCACCCTGGGGCACCTGGCCCTGGGACTCACCCTTCTCGCGTTCGGAATCGGCCACACCGGAGTCATCGACGGGGTGACCGTGGCCAGTTCCGTACTCCTCGCCATGTACGTCGGCGGCGCCGCCCTCTTCATAGCCGGTCTCCTGGAGTACCGGGGCGGCGACGGGTTCAACGGAACGGCCTTCGCGGGCCTCGGGGTCTTCTGGTTCACCTGGGCCAAGGGGGCCGGTGCGGCGGTGTCCGCGGACGCTGCCGGAACGTTTCTCGTGCTCTTCGCGCTCCTCGCGCTGAGCCTCACCGCCGCCGCCTCGGGCGGCCTGTTCGGGCAGGGCGTCTACGGCCTGCTGACGGTCTCCCTGCTCCTCCTGGCGATCAGCGCCTTCGCCGAGAGCGGGGGCCTCGCCAAGGCCGGCGGCTGGGTCGCCGCCCTCTCGGGCCTGCTCGCCTGGTACGGGGCGACCGCCGCCCTGGCGAACTGGCCGATGGCCCTCGGCAAGTCGCGCCGCGGCGCGGTCGCCGCGGGCTGAGGTCCCGTCCGGCGGGACGGGAACGGCCCCCGCGCACCCTTCGGTGCGCGGGGGCCGTTCCGTGTTCCGGGCCGTCCGCCCGGATCGTCCGTCCGTGCTACTCGACGGTGACGGACTTCGCCAGGTTGCGCGGCTTGTCGATGTCCCGGCCCAGGGCCAGGGCGGTGTGGTACGCCAGCAGCTGGAGCGGGATGCC
>NZ_JBVIRI010000015.1:0-168796 GCF_055576225.1 Streptomyces sp. NPDC033845
CTGTCTGGGAGTTCGACGGTGACGAGCCCACCCGCCAGCGATGGATGCTTGCCCGCCGCAGCATCACCAAGCCGGACGAGCTCGCCTACTTCCTGCCTTCGGCACCCCTGCAGGCCACCCTCGCCGACCTCGTGCTGGTCGCTGGCTGCCGCTGGAAGATCGAGCAGTGCTTCCAGAGCGCGAAGAACGACTGCGGCCTCGACCAGTACGAAGTCCGCCGCTACACCGGCTGGCACCGGCACGTCACCCTTGCCATGCTGGCCCACGCGTTCCTGGCCGTCACCGCCGCCCACGCGAGGGAAAAGGGGGACGAGAGCGGGACACACCCGACCTCGTGGACCTCACACCAGCCGAGATTCGCCGTCTGCTGGCAGCTGCCCACCGACATCCTGCTGCACGGGGCGACCACTCGATGAACTGGTCACGATGGCGCCGCCGACACCAAGCCAGAGCACGCCGATGTCATTACACACGGCGCGGGCACTCGTTCGCGGGACGGGCCTCGCGAACCCGTCCCGCACCCGGCACCACCCCGCTACACTCCCCACACCCAAGCCGTTGACCAGGCAAAGCATCAAAGTCCGGCTGGAGTACTAGTGGATGACCTCGAAGACGTTCAGCTGCAGGCCGTTGTCGTACGCCGCGTGCTCGACGAGCTTCAGCTTCTGTGCGTCCTTGTCCGTGGCGCTGAAGAGACGCTTGCCCGCACCGAGCAGCAGCGGGAAGACGAGCAGGTGGTACCGGTCGATCAGGCCGGCGTCGGAGAGCGCCCGGTTCAGAGCGGCGCTGCCGTGCATGATGATCGGCCCGCCCTCGGTCTCCTTGAGCGCGGCGACCTCGTCAAGGGTGCGCAGGATGGTGGTGTCGCCCCAGTCCGACACGAGGTCGTCCTCGGTGAGGGTGGTGGAGACGACGTACTTGGGCATCGCCTTGTAGTCGGCGAAGTCCTCCATGCCGGGCCATACGGGGCTGAAGGCCTCGTAGCTGGTCCGGCCGAGCAGCATCGAGGAGACTCCCTTCTGCTCCCGGCCCTTGATCTCGAAGGCCTCGGGCAGGAACTCGATGTCCTTGAAGGTCCAGCCGGAGTTCCGGTAGCCGGGCTCTCCGCCGGGGGCCTCCACGACACCGTCGAGGGAGATGAAGGCGGAGCTGATGATTTCGCGCATGAGATGAATCCCCCTTGATGCGGGGCACACCGTGCCCCTTGTGTACGGTGTCCACATTCGGGCGGCACGGCCATCCGCACCCCCGGGTTGATCTTGCAGCAGCTTAGGCGGGATAAGTGGACGCCGTCTGCATTGGGGGCGTGACGACACCGGCCACCAGCCAACCCAAGCGCACCACCTACCGCCACGTTGACCTGCGCAACGCGCTGGTCAACGCCGGCATCGAAATCGCGCGACAGGGCGGCCCGGAGGCCGTGGCACTGCGCGCCGCAACCCGCGAAGCGGGCGTCGCGCCACGGGTCCCGGCCGCCGGGTCCGCATGACTCCTGTTGCGCTGATGATCCGAGGGATGGTGCCATCGGGCCCGGAGGCGCGGACCGAACACCTGGGTCGCGCACCGCGGCCGCTCCCCTCGCTGTTGTTGACCGCGGCGCCCTGGCGCCGCAGCGGGGGTCCGGGTGTGGCGGTCACAGGCGCAGGGTGGCGAGGTCGATGGCGGCGGCCATGGCCTGCGCGCCCGCGTCGTTGAGGTGGAGGTGGTCCCCGCTGTCGAGGTCGGCGCGGATGTGTTCGGGGGCGTGGGGGTCCTGGACGGCCTCGGCGATGTCGGCCACGGCGTCGAAGACGGTGGAGGTGCGGATCCAGTCGTTGACTTCGCGGCGCACCACACGGCCCTCGGGGGTGTCGATGCCGGGGTAGATCGTGCCGGCGTAGGGGCCCATCGTCATGCCGATCGTCGCGAGTCCGGCGGATCGTGCGCGTCCTGCGAGCTCGGTGAAGCCGGCGATGAGTTCTGCCGCGCCGGCCGGGGGGCGGCCGCTCATCCCGGGCAGTCCGATGTCGTTGAGGCCGAAGTGGATGAGCACATGGGTCGCGCCCGGCACCTGGAGGACGTCCCGCTCGAAGCGGTCCAGGCCGCGCGGACCGACCTCGTCGGTCAGCAGGCGGTTGCCGCCGATCCCCTGGTTGACGACCCAGCCGCGGTCCAGGCGCCGGTTCAGCTGGTCGGGGAACCGCAGGTTGGCTCCGGGCGTGGTTCCCACACCTTCGAACCAGGAGTCACCGAAGGCGACGGCGATCGCGGTGCCTTGGGGTGCCAGCACATCGACGCCGGTGACGTAGTAGCGGCCGTCGATCTCCTCGGCTTGGGAGAAGTCCTCCGAGAGCGCGGGCCCGGGCAGGAGGTAGGCGTTCTGCGAGGGGGTGTGGGCGTAGGTCGCCGGGCCGGTGTCTCCCGGCAGGTGCAGGGTGAGCGCCAGGTCGCTCCCGGCGGTCACGGCCAGGGGGACGGGGTCGCTGTGGATCCGCTCGCCGACGGGGATGACCGTCTCGCTCGCCCCATCGAACCGCAGCACGTGTTCGGTGGCGGTGTCGATGGCGGTGCCGTGGCCGCGGAGGGCGATGGTGGCGGCGGCGACGGACAGGGGCTCCTTGCCGTACTCGTTGCTGAGGATGACGCGCAGCGCCTCTCCCGACCCGTCCAGGTGGAGGATCTGTCGCAGTGTCTGGTCATGGAACCCCCGGGAGGGCTTCAGCTGGATGTCCTCGTAGGGGCTGAGGACTGCGGAACGGAAGGCTGCGACCCAGGTGGTGGTCATGAGCGGACTCCTCGTCAGTTCGCGGACGGCGCGGCCGGCCCGGGCGGGCAGCGACCAATTTACTTGCCATGAGGAATATCCTCACGACAGACACTTTCTATCCAGGTTTATTCCTCACGTCAACTATCCGCACAGCAACCATCTGTGGCTAGGATGGCCCCATGAGCCCCGACGCCCACGACGACCCCCGCCTGACCCTGACCGGCCTCTTCTTCGAGACCCATGACGGGCTGGCCGCCCGCCTGGCCCCCACCCTGGAGAAGTCCGGCCTCTCCTCCCTCGACTTCAGCACCCTGATGCGGCTGAACCACTCCCCCGACGGCCGGCTGCGGATGAGCGACCTGGCCGCCCAGCTCCTTCTGTCCACCAGCGGAGTCACCCGCGTCGTGGACCGCCTCCAGCGCGGAGGGCTCGTACACCGCGAAGCAAGCCCCCAGGACCGGCGCAGCACCTACGCCGTCATCACCCCCGAAGGCAGGCAACGGCTGCGCACGGTCCTGCCCGACCACATCGCCGGCATCGAACGCTGGTTCACCGGCCTCTTCACCCCGCCGCAGCTCGCCGACCTGGAAGCCCACCTGCGGACACTGCGGGCCTCCGTCCACCCCGACGCCGCAAGAACCTCCGCCCCAGACCCCACCGGCACCCCCTGAGCCAACGGCCGCGCCACAGCATCCGTGCCAGTGACGATGACGGACGCGGGGTCACCGCTGCCCGAAACGTTGGCCGTGAACGCGTCGGGGGTCCAGGTCCAGAGTGCTGCGGGGCCTACGAGGGCGAGGGCCCCCACCAGGGCCACCGAGGACACGGCACCGAGGGCACGGCACCGAGCAGGCACCACAGGACGGTGAGGGTGAGGGTGAGGGTGAGGCGCCGCCGGCCTGCCCCAGTGGACGCATGTCGTCCAGTGCGGCGGTCCGGCCGGTCACGTCCGGGCAGTCGGCGTCGACGCAGTCGGTGACCTCGAAGGTCGCCGACTGCGGTATGCCCGAGGTCTGCTGGAGCAGGTGGCGGACCGTGACCCGGCCGCCATGGTCGGGGCCGCCGAAGCGGAGGTCCGGGAGGTGGTCGACCACCCGGTCGTCGGCCGGCCGCGCCCTCGACGCGCCCGCCCTCGCCGAGGTCGACACCGAGAGCGCCCGGCAGCTGCGCGAGGACATCGCCCGCGCCGTCCACAACGGCAAGGAATGCGCGGAGATCGACGAACACCTGGACCCGCAGTCCGCCGCCGTACGGCATGCCGTACGGCGCACCCCGGCCTTCTCCGCCGTGCGGCCCGGTTCCGCCCCACGGCCGACCGCCCCGCTGCATACCCCCGGGGACGGGCCCGCCGTATTCGAAACACCGCGAGACGGGCCCGGGGAGCAACCGCCCTCCGGGCGCCACCGCCAGGGACAGCGCGGTGACGGCGACGCCGTCGACGGCGAGCTCGGTGTGCCATCGCATCGCGCCGGTCGCCGCGTCCAGGGCGGTCAGGTCGTACGTCGTGAGCTGCTGCGGGCCACCGCCACGGCCGGTCAGCGGCCGCAGGATCATCCGGTCGCCGCCCCCGGCGACGAGCACCGGGACCGTGTCGGGGCTCACCCTCTCCCGTACCTCCCCCGTGTCGAGCGCGATCCGGGCCACCCGGGGCGCCGACGGGCCACCGCGGCCGCGGCGTTCGGCGTTGGCCCATACGGACGTCCCGTCGGAGGCCGACAGCAGTTGGCGGCCGCCCTCCTCGTCGGTCACCGCCCACTGCCGTTCCCCGGACGGCAGCCACGACTCCGCGAGCACTCCGTCCAGGGCGGCCAGCACGCGCCCGTCCGGCAGGCCTTCGACGGCCCACACCCGGCGGCGCACCGCCCACGGCGGCCCGCCGGCCGCCTCCGCGAGCTCCGCCGGGATCCGGCGGGCCCGCGCCGAGCGGTCCGACCGCTCGAAGGGCTCCGCGGGCACGTCCGTCTCCCCGGAGCGGACCGCCCGGTGCCCCACCGCCGCCCAGTCCGCGCGCGTCACCACGACGGCATGTCCCTGCCGGTGGGCCAGCGGGTCCACGAAGTCGTTGTGCGGAGCCAGGACCAGGCGCAGGCCGTTCTCGCCGAGCCACTCCACGCCGAGCACCTCGCGCGGGTACTCCAGGGCGGAGACCACCGCGCCCGAATCCAGCTGGACCAGCAGGAGTTCGCCCTCGAAGGCGTAGCCGCCGTCGTAGCGGCCCGTCCCCACCGCCAGCAGGGGCAGCACGGGGTGGAAGGCCAGCGCGCGCACCGGGTACCGGGACCGCACCAGCCGGCGGCACCGCAGCCCGTCCCGGGTGTAGACGCCGATCCGGTACCCCGACCAGCCGCTGTCCGCGGTACCGCTGCCGCTCCACTGCATCCGCCCCAGGTCCCCGCCGACCGCGAGCAGCCCTGAGCGGTCGTCGTCGACGGCCAGCTCCGGTTCCCCGATCTCGGTGAACGGCCGGCCTCCGAGCGCACGTCGGACGAACGGCACGGGCGGTGCGGGCGGTGCGGGCGGTGCGGGCGGTGCGGCGGTCGTACGGGTTCCCTCCCGGGGCGGTGGCGCGGTGACACCCCGTGGTGCTGCCGGGGCGCCGGGGCCCACCAGCGGAATACCTGACCAGGCGGGCCGTGTGGCGGTTGTCAGTCGGCCTTGAGTGCCGGGGTGATCTCCGCACGGGTCTTCTCGTCTCCGACGACGAAGGTCCAAGCAGCTCGGGCTCCTGCCTTGGGTACCACCGAGAGCTGACCGCGGACCTGCGGCAACTGCGCCGACCCGTCGCGGTCGGCGCTGTACTCGATCACCATGGCGTGGGGACTGCAGGCCACCGAGGCCCAACTCCCGGAACCGCCGGAGCCGGACGCCGTGTTGTAGGGGCCGGCGGGGAATTCCTCGTGTCCCTCGCCCTTCTTGGGCCACTGGGCGAGGAGATGGCTCGGGGACTTCCGGGACCCGGTGCCGCTGACGGTCGCCAGGCCGCAGGCGCCCTCGCCGGTGTACACGAGCAGCCGGGTCCCACCGCTGGTCGCCTCGCCCACGATCTTGGGCGAGCTGCCCGCCAGCGAGTCACCCAGGTCTGCCAGGGGATCCCCCTCGACAGCCAAAGAGGGCAGCGCGGCGAGCCGGGCCGCGGGCTCGCCCCCCGAGGGGCCCTCGCCGGCGCTGTCGCAGCCGAGGAGGGCAAGGGAGAGCACGACTCCGAGAGCCACGGGACGGACCATTCTCACGGATCCGCACACCTCATTTCATGCAGGGGAAGGCTTGGCCGCGGCGATGAAGACCGTCTCCACCTCCTACCGGTTGCGTCCCGTGGCGGCGGCGCAGCCGGTGACCCGACTGTTGCACGGCATCCGAGGCTTCCCTACCCGCCGACGCCGCATGACGTTCCCGACCCGGCCCCGGTCGGTGTCGGTCCCCGAGGGGGCCCGCCCCCGACCGTGCCTCAGGTGTGGCGTCGCCGGAGGGCGGACACCAGGCCCTTCTCCTCCTCCGTCAGGTGCGGGTCCGCCAGTCGCCGCCGTATGGCGGCCGGCATGCCGGCATGCCGGTCGCTCCCGCAGGTGCGGGCCATCGCACGCAGGAAGACCCTGATCAGGCCGCGCTCGTGGGGGCGTAGCACGAGGCCGCGGAGGATGACGGTGGTCATGGCGGGGTCGAGTTCGGGTGGGCCGGTGCGGCAGGTGGTCCAGTCGATGACCCGTGGCCCGCGGTCGGTGAGGATCACGTTTTCCGGATGGAGGTCCAGGTGCAGGACCCGGGGGTTGTCCCCGGCGCCTGGGAGTTCGGGGAGCCAGCCGGGGTCCGGGAGGGCGTGCAGGTCGTCGTGGAGGCGGCCGAGCATCGCTCCGTAGGCCGGTGCCCGCCACGGCCGGTGGCGCAGCGCCTGGCTCATGGTCGGTCCGTGCAGCCGTTCCATGACCAGGTCCGCGCCGTGCGCCTCGTACACCTGGGGCACCGGGTAACCCTGTCCGGCCAGCCAGGCCAGCAGCCGTGCCTCCTCCCCCGCCGGCTCCCGTCCGTCCCGGAACCTGCGCAGCACCCGGGCTCCGTCCAAGGCGAACACCTCGGCCTCGCGACCCTGCCCTATCCGCTGCATCCCGCACCCCCGCCGTCTGCCGTCCGTCCCGACCCATGATCGCCGACCCCGGCGCGGCGGAGGTGGCTGCTGCCAAGGATCTTGAATGTTCTAATGATCGACGGCCCCGCAGCGGTCGGCCGTCACCCGCGCCAGAGGTGTGCCGCGATGGACGATCCGGTCGGCGAGGGCCCGTTCCTCCGCACCCCCGCCGAGGGGTGCGTTTTCTCGTTCGACGGCAAGGGATGTGAAGAGCTGGATGAAGAGACCTTCCATAGCCATGGGCTCGGCCGTGCTGTGCCTGGCCCTGCTCGGCCTGTCCACGGGCACCGGGAGTGCGACCGGTACGCCCGGGCAACCGGCGGTCGCCGGGCAACCGGCGGTCGCGGCCAAGGCGTTCGACGGCACGGCAGACGCCCCGACCAGTAGAGCGGCCGGACCGGGCAGGGGTGCCCGCCACGACTACAACGATGACGGCCGCAGCGATATGGCCGCCTGGTACGACTACGCGGACGGTCACGACGCCGTACGCACCTTCCTCACGGAGCCGAACGGCGCCTTCGCCACGCCCGGCGTGGGCTGGGAGACCGCCCCGGGCAACTACTGGGTCGAGAACATGAAGCGCCTCACCGGCGACTTCAACGGGGACGGCGTGGGCGACCTCGCGGCCTTCTACGGCTACGAGAACGGCCGGGTCACCCTGCTGACCTGGATCGGCCGCGGAAACGGCACCTTCGCGGACCCCCTCCACACCTGGACCGCGGAGCCGGGCACATGGAACTTCGACGCGATGACCGCCCAGGCCGGCGACTTCAACGGAGACGGCCGTGACGACGTCGCCGTCTGGTACGCCTACGGGGACGGCCGCGACAGGCTCTTCACCATGCTGGCCGGCCCGGACGGCGGCTTCGGCGGGCACTTCTACTCCTTCGAGCGGGCCGCCGCCGACGGCTGGAGCGTCAACCGGATGAAGTTCGCCACCGGCGACTTCAACGGGGACGGCCGCGACGACCTCGCGGCCCTGTACGGCTACCGGGACGGCAGTGTGAAACTGCTGTACTGGGCCGGGCAGACCAACGGCGGCTTCGCCGAGCCCGTGCACGGCTGGGAGTCCCCCAGCTGGACGTTCCGGCAGGCGAGTCTGCACGCCGGAGACTTCGACGGTGACGGCCGTGACGAACTGGCGGCCTGGTACGACTACGCCGACGGGCACGACGCGGTGATCGGCTTCCATCTCGGTGCGGACGGGAAGTTCGGCGGCCGGCAGGACATGCTGGAGATCCCGACAGGCTCCTACGACCGCTCGCGCATGAAGATCGTCACCGGCGACTTCAACGGAGACGGCCGCGACGACCTGGCCACCCTCTACGGCTACACCGACGGACGGGTGAAGACGATCACCTTCACCGCCAAGCCCGACGGCGCCCTCAACACCGCACTGCACAGCTGGGAGTCCGAGCCCGGCAACTGGACCTTCAGCCAGGTCCACATGCTGGAGGGCTACACCAGCCCCACGTTGCTGCCCTACTGCCCCGCGGTGTTCGCACACGGCGGGTACCCCCTCACGCAGGCGGAAGGCTGGAAGGTCGACCAGATCCGCGCACCGAACACCCCCAGGGGCCTCGCCCAGGAGAAGAGCTGGGGCGCGGCCGGGGTGGAGGCCGATCTGCGGCTGACCAAGAACGGCACCAAGGCCGTGATGTGGCACAACGCCAGCACCAACGGGCTCAGCGGCCCGTCCGGCACCATCTCGGAGCTGACGTGGGCCAGCGGGACGAACCCGCTCAAGGGGCGCACCATCACCCGCGGCCCTTACCAGGGCGAGACCGTGTACACGTTCCGCGAGTGGCTCGACAGCGCCAAGTCCCTCGGCATGCCCGTGCTGGTGGAGGTGAAGGGGGAGACCTCGGAGTTCCTCCGTCACAGCGACCCGACCATCCGGGAGACGGCCTGGAACGAGGTGCTCGCACCGATCACGGAGCGCATCGCCTCCCAGGAGATCATGGTCTACACGCACGACAAGGACCTGGCTCCGGTGCTCAAGAGCCGCATCACCGCCGCGGGCCTCTCCGCGGCCCTGGACGGCGCCCCCGACTGGTACGACGTCGTCGACTGGAAGGAGCCGCCCCCGCCGGCCTCCGGGAACTACGCGTCCTGGCAGCGGGCCCTGGACGCCGATGCGACCCGGCTGGCCACCTCGTGGACCAAGGGCATGACCGACTGGATGGACGGACGCTGCGTCTGACCGGCTGAACGGGCCCCGGGGTGAGGCACATTTCTACGCCCCACCCCGCGGCCCGGCACCTTTCCCCGGCCGGCAGCTCATTCGCGACCCGTATCCTGCGGTGCCGGGAACGGCACGCGCCTCCGGGCTCGTGTGCAGGTGTGAGCGGTGTGAGCGGTGTGAGCGGTGTGAGCGGTGTGAGCGGGGGCAGTGTGTCCGTCTCCCGGACCGTGTTCGGGGTGTGGCGGTACGGTGACCGGCATGGGGAGTCCCGTCAGTGATACGCGCCGACCGCAGACGGCCAAGCCGCCGGCCCGGCCGGATCCGCAGAAGCCGACCCCGCTGCCCCCACCGCCACGGCCCCCGAAGTCGTGAGCGGCGGGATCGAACCCAGGGTCGGGGCGGCCGGCCTCCCGGCGGCCGCTCGTGAGGCGCTCGCGGGAAGGCTGGGCGGCCCGTTCACCGCGGAGGAGCAGGTGACCGGCCTCAGCTCCGGAGTCGCGGCCGTACTGACCGGACCCGACGGCCGACGGGCCTTCGTCAAGGGCCTCCCGGACAGCGCGGAGCGGCTGCCGGACCTGGAGGCCGAGGCCCGCCTGGGCCCCCATCTGCCCGCGTTCGCGCCCCGCCTGCTGTGGACCGAGCGGGCCGGCGGCTGGACCCTTCTGGGGTTCGAGCCCGTGGTGGCGGATCCGCCCTACGCCTGGTTCGACACCGGCAGCGAGCACCTGGAGCCGGCCGCCGCGGTCCTGCGCGAACTGAGCGGGGTGGCCGCCCCCCGTGGGGCCGGACTCCCCACCGTCTGGGACCGCTGGGGCAGATTCTGCGAACCCGCCCACCGAGACCTCCTGACCGGGGACCGTCTCGTCCACTGCGACCCGGGCGGCGCCAACTGGATGATGGAGGCGGACGGCCGCATGCGGCTGGTGGACTGGGGGTGGTCGGCCTGCGGCCCCGGATGGGTGTCCGCCGCCCTGTGGGGGTTCCGCATCGTCTACGAGGGCCCGCAGAGCCCCGAGGCCGCGGCCGCCTGGACCGCGACGATCCCCGCCTTCGCCACCGCCCCCCGGGAAGCGATCGCCGCACTCACCCGAGCCGAAGCCGCCGCCTGGCAAGCCGAGATCGACGAGCACGACGCCGAGGTGGAACCCATGCTCCGTGCCTCCCGGCAATGGGCCGACTACTGGACCCGGGCCGCACGGCGTTGAAACGCATCCCGGCGACTCCCCGGCCCCCTCGGGCTGTCTTCTCCCGGATCTTGCCGGGCCCGTGCCGAAGCGGCAAGATCCAACAGGAGGCGGCCCCGGTCGCATGGATGACGGCAGCCGCCCGCACCGATTGAACCGCTGTTCGCATGGGAAGGCGTCACATGTTTCTCGGTCTTCGGACAGTGGTGTATCCCGCCCCCGACCTCCCCGCCGCCAAGGCGTGGTGGACCTCGGTACTCGGCGTGGAACCGTACTTCGACGAGCCGTTCTACGTCGGGTTCAACGTCGGAGGCTACGAGCTGGCCCTCGGTCCGCACGCCAGCCCCTCCGACGGTCCGGTGACCTACTGGGGCGTCCCGGACGTCGACAAGGCCCTGGCGGAACTCGTCGCGGCCGGCGCGACGCCGCGCGAGGACGCCCGCGACGTCGGCGGCTCGATCCGCGTCGCTTCCGTCATCGAGCCCTCCGGCTCGATCCTCGGACTGATCGAGAACCCCCACTTCGCACTGCCCGACACGCCGCCGCCGATCAGCGAGGGGCCGGGCCGCTGACCCGGACCCGGGTGTAGGTGCGGCAGGTCATCCCCGAGGAGGAGGGGTCGTCGGTGCCCGACGGGTGACGTTCCTGTCGGAGGCAGAGGGAAAGATGGGGCTTTGGCCGCTTCTTGCTCCCGGGTCGGGGGCGCTCTGTCCGAAAGGCTGGTTCTTCGTGGTTGACCTGTCCGTGTTCCCGCTCCCGCTCCCACTCCCTAGGGCATTTACGACCAGGTCCTCGGCGCCAACGACCTCGACGCCGACGGTCGCGCCGACCTCCTGGCCAAGTCCCCCGACGGCAACCTGTACTACTACAAGGGCACCGGCAAGGCCACCGCCCCCTTCGCCGCCCGGGAACTCGCCGGCACCGGCTGGAACACCTACAACACCCTTGCCGCGCCCGGCGACCTCAACGGCGACGGGCGGGCGGACCTGATCGCCCGCGACGCCCAGGGCCAGGTGTGGCTGTTCAAGGCCACCGGCCTGCCCGGCATCAAGGCCTTCACCGGCCGCTCCTTCCTGGACAAGGGCTGGAGCAAGTACACGCAGATCAGCTAGTCGGCCCGGGCGGCCCGGACCGTACAGGGCAGCGGCCCGGTGGGCCGCCAGTCGGCCGGCGCCGGAGGGCGGCGGCGCACGTCCTCCGCCTTCTCGTCTCGGGGCAGGTGCGCGTGCGCGATCGCCAGCCTCGATCGGCCTCTCGAAGGTCAGCAGATGGGTCGCGTAGGCCAGGCGGGCAAGCTGGAGCAGCCCGTAGCGGCCGTCATGGGACTGCTCGGCCTCGGCGATGAGCTTTTCGAGCTCGGTCAGCAGGCCCGGGTCGTGCCGGCCGTTCGAGTGCGCGGCGCGGACGGCCGTCTCCCTGCCCTGGGCGATCAGGGAGCTCAGCTCGCCGAGGAAGGCCATGTGCCGGGGTGCCGGATCACCGCGCCACCACCACACCCAGTGGCGCCACGTCATGCCAGGTGAGGGTGCGGGCCCGCCCGGCACGGCCGACCACGGGGACGGGGCGTTTCGGTCCGGACGGGCCGAGGCCGGGGAACCACCCCGAGCCCTCAGGACCGAAGGGCGGTCAGCTCGTGGCCGCTGTCCCGCCTCGGGCTCGGACCCTCGGCGCTCGCCGCCCACTTCCGCTCTGGAGGCAGAAGGCGCCGCAGGCGGCGACACAGAGTTCCTGCTCCTGTGCATACCTGCTGGACATCACAGGGATCCGAAGCAGCCCCAGGAAGTCGGGGTCCGACTCGCGAAGGGCGGTGGGAGAGGTGGTAGTGGGCATGGGGATCTCCTCGGAACGGACAGAGGGAGGGGAAGTCGGGCTCCTCCATCTCACCAGCCTTCCTTGTCGGCCCCTTCCTACGAACGGACGACACCGGGGGACGACCCTCGCGGGAGCCGCGGAGGGGTGCGTTCGCGCAGACCGTGGCCGGCCGGGCAGTGGGGGCCCGTACGCCCTCAGGGTGGACAGCGGCGACGACTACGCAGGGCGCTATCCGGCCGAGGTTCCCCAGGCGGTTCAGGGCTTGCCGGAGGTCGTCGCGCGCGGGACCGAACTCGCGGGCGGCGACGTGGAAGGTCGAGCGGTCGCTGAGGGCCGTGGCCAGTGCTCGCGTTCCGGCTGCCGGATCGTGCCGCGCAAGCCACCCGCATCCGCCGCATCACGGCACGCGCCGTCGCACTGGGCGCGATAGCCGCCCTCTCCCCCGCCAGTGCCACGGCGACCGGCGGCGCGGTCCAGCCCGTGGCCGGACGCATGCCTCTGGGCCCTGAGACCCTCCAGGTCACGGCGAAGGCCTCGGAGCCGGTGCCGTATCCCGCCACCAGCACCCGCCCCGCCGGCACCGCCTGGTCGGTCGGCAACAGGGTGCACGCCGACGCCCTGGTCGCAAGACGGCACGGCGCGATGGTCACCGGACGGGTGGACGTGCGGGAGCTGCCGGCCGGTCCCGGCGTCGGCGCGGGTCTGCCGCGCCAGCACATGGTGCGCGTGGGTGAGTTCGGCCCGGGCGGGCTCGCCGAGGCGAGGGCGAAACTGACGAAACTGACGGAACTGACGGAACTGACGGAACTGACGGGCAAGGGCTTCACCGGGCGGACCGTGTACACGGCGCAGGACGGGAACGAGAGCACCGGCCCGTGGGAGGTGCGGGTGGTGCGGGTGGACCCGTCGGCCGCCGTCACCTTCAAGGCGGTCCACGGGAACGACGTCGCGACCCCGCAGACGGTACGGGAGATGGGTCAGGCCGCCGGCGCGCTGGCCGCCGTGAACGGCTCCGACTTCGACATCGACTCGACGAACAACCCGGCCTTCTCCGGGTACGGGGGTGACCTTCAGGGCGACGGGTCGTGGACGGCATCAACCGCGCCACCGGACGCAGCGTCGGCTGCGGAGGGGTCGGCGACGACGTCCGCCAGATCGGCAAGGACACCTTCGTCCCCGAACTCCGGCCGCTGCGCGACATCCTGTGCACCGATGCCGACGAGGTCGTCGTCTTCCGCCCGGAATGGGGCACCACGACTCCCCCGCCTCCCGCCGGTACGGCCGACAGCGTGGACGTCCTCATGGACGGGAACTGGGTCGTCCAGGCGGTCCACTCCCCCGGAGGCGGTCGCCCCGTCCCGCCCGGCGGCCGTGTGGTGCAGGGAATCGGCACCGGCGCCCAGTGGCTGCGAGCGCACGGCGCGGTCGGGAAGGCCTTCAAGCCGGGCACGAGCATCACCGACTCCCAGGGGGCGCCCGTCACCAGCCCCACCTTCTCCGCCGTGGCGGGCGGCGGGCCCGCCCTCCTCCGCAACGGCGAGATCAAGATCAATGCCGATGTCAACGGCCTTCTCAACCCCGACTCGGGCGTCGCCACCAACGCCATCGTCCAGCGCCACCCGCGCACCCTCGCGGGCGTCACCGCGACCGGCGAACTCCTCCTCGTCACGGTGGACGGACGCAGGCCCGACACCAGCATCGGCGTCACCCTCCACGAAGCCGCCGCCCCCGCCGAGCGCGAGGTCGGCAACGCGATCGTCGTCGTGCCCCGTTGACCTCGCGATGAAGCCGGAGGGTGTGCGCCTCGCCGGGGTGGCTTCAGGTGGTGCGGCACAGGGCGTGGTCGATGAGGTCGTTCAGTGCGTCTTCCTGACGGGCCGTGGTCTGCGGGTCGGCGGAGCGGCTGTGGGTGGAGACGGTGACGGTGCGGCGGCCGTCCGTGGTTGTCGCCGCTCGGATGACGTATCCGAAGCCGCTTCCGCCGTGGCCGAGGTAGCTGCCGCCGCAGGACAGGGGGGTGGCGAACAGGCCCAGGCCGTCCCGGGTGCCGCCCGGGTGGCCGGTGTTCTGCGGTACCGGCACGGTGTTCCGCATGGCGGCGAGTTCGGCGGGCTTCAGCAGCTTTCCGCTTGCCAGTGCGGCGAAGAAGCGGTTGAGGTCGCGGGCCGTGCCGGTCATCGATCCGTCGGCCCCGCTGTCGAAGGGACGGTAGGGGATGGTGGTGTCGACCAGCGGGCCGTTCGCGGTGAACTGCTGGTAGTTGGTCGTGTGCGGAGCCGGCAGGAAGGGGGAGGTGCCGGGAGTTTCGGTGTCCTGGAGGCCGAGCGGGCGCAGGATGCGGTGGTGGACCTGCTGTTCCCAGCTGCGGCCGGTGATCTTCTCGATGATCATTCCGGCGAGGAGGTAGTTCGTGTTGGAGTACGCCCAGCCGGAGCCGGCCGGGAAGGCGGGTTCATGGCGGACGGCAAGGTCCACCAGCTGTTCGGGCGTGTAGGCACGCCACCGGTTTGTGAGGTAGGTCCGGGCACTGGGGTCGGGGAAGACGTCGTGGATGTAGTCGGAGAGGCCGCTGGTGTGCTGCAGCAGGTTGCGGACGGTGATGGTGCGGCCGTCGTTGCCCGCGCCGGACACGACCCCGGGCAGCAACTGCTCCACCGTCTGGTCGAGGGATATGCGTTTCTCGCCCACCAGTTGCAGCATGACGGTGGCGACGAACGTCTTGGTGGTGCTGCCCAGACGCAGATGGGCGTCCTTCGGAACGGGGCGGCGCGTGGCCAGGTCCGCCACCCCGGAGCGGGCCGTGACCGTCCCGTCCGGGGTTTCCAGACGGACGGCCACCCCGGTGATCCCGGTGTCCCGCAGCGCGTCGGCGTCCCGCTGCACGGACCGGGCGGGGCCGGTTGGGCGTTCCACGGCCGAAGCCGTGACGGACGGCAGGGAGGACACGGCCAGCCCCAGCAGCGCGGCTGATATCCACAGACGACGAATGATCATGAACTCAGGCTAGGAACGGCGCCGGTGGCCGGCCATCCGGCGTCCGCCCCGATCGGAAGGGGTGCCAGCTGGATGGACACCACGGCGATCGCCCGGCACCACTGCCGGGTCCGTCCACCCCGCGCCGGGCGAGTTCCGCCTGCAGGGTCGGTCCCTCGATGTACGCGCTGGCCATCCACGGCTGCGGGGGTCCGGATCGGCGGCGTACTCGGGCCGGATCACCTTGATGGCCACGAGCCGTCCGGACCGCGAGTGCGCCAGATGGACGGAGCCCATTCCCCCACTGCCCAGCAGGCGGACGACCGCGTAGTCGCCGATCCGCTTCACCCCCGCCCGACCCTCACCTCACCTCGCACCGCACGATCTCCGCCGGAGCCGCACCTGATGCGCCACACCACGAGGATCCCCTTGGCTCCGCCCCGTCTTGCGCCATGCTCAGGAGCCCCCGGCCGGAATCAGGTCTCGACAGCGAGCGCGAAGCGGCGGAGCATTCATGCATACGCGCGGGCTGTGTCCGGGGGGCGGTAGAGCATGAGCGGTGCGGGAGATCCGGACGGCCGGGCGCGAGAGGCCCGCTCCAGGGCGAGCGGCAACCCAGGACCCGGCCATGGCGGCCACGGGGTTACGGCGGCGGTGCGATCCCCCCGAGGCCGCCCGGGATCCCTCCGAGCGGTTTCGGTGCGGTGATGCCGCCGCCGGTCAAGAGCCTTCGCGTGCTGCTGATGGTCCTCGGCGGGGTACAGGCCGTCGTCGGACTCGGCCTGTTGACCAACGGCCCCGCTGTCACCCGTGCCCTCTGGGACGAAGGCGAGGCCTCGACGGCGAGTGAGGACCGCGCGGGGATCGTCGTCTTCGTCGCGTTGCTCGTGCTGGCGGTCGCCGCATGGGGCATTGTCACGGCCCTCAAGTTCCCCACCCGCCAGGCCGTTCTGCGCATGTCGGCCACCGCCTACGGCTGGACCGCGGTGGGGTTCACCCTGGTGATCTACCTGCTGATTCCCATCCTCTTCCTGGCGCTCGTCTGGCTCGTGCCCTCGATCCTGACCGTGGTCCGTACGAAACAGCCCGAATCCCGGTCCTGGTTCACCCAGCGCGCCTGAGCCTCGGGCCAGGGGGTGGTGGTGCTGCCTCCGGCACGGCCCCGCCCGGTAGGTGGTGCTCGGGCGGGGCCGTACGGTGCGAGGGGTGTCAGGCGGGTTGGCAGTAGAAGTCGCCGGCGCCGGTGGGCGGCGTTCCGTCGCAGGCGTGACTGGTGCCCGCCGACCCCATGGCGACGAGGACGGTGAGGGCGAGTGCGGTAAGGGCCCTGCGCAGTGCGGTCATCGGCTCATCCCAACTGGTCGTAGTTGAACTGGCGGTCGTAGAGCGGGGCCCAGACCTCGGGCCAGGGGGTGGTGGTGCTGCCGCAGGCGCCCAGGACCACGGGGGATCGTCGGCCGGTGTCCCGGATGCACTGGCCGGTGGAGGCTTCGACGAGTTCCCAGCGGTTGGGGTAGGCCTCCGTGCCGCGGTAGTTCCAGGTGAACGTGGCGCAGCCCCAGCCGTTGCTGAGGATCAGCGGGGTGCCGGGGGCGGTGCCTCCCTGGGTGCCCAGGCAGTAGGTCCCGAAGGCGCCGACGGTGAAGGTGTCGCCGCCCGTGCGCTGGAAGGTGAAGCGCTGGTGGAGCGCGTTCTTGCAGTCGAAGGTCTGGATGATCGCGCCTTCCTGGGGCGCACCGCCGCCGCGGATGTCCAGGCACTTCCAGCTGACGGCGGCGCGCAGTTCGTAGATCGCCGCGTTGCGGAAGTTCGTGGTGTGGATGATGCCGGGGTTCTCCGCCGCCTGCGCCGAAGATGTCGGCAGCAGCAGGGCCAGCAGCGCCATGAGGGCGGCCGCGAGGGCGTGCCGGCCTAAGCGGATCGACTTTCGGGCCACGCGTTCTCTCCTGTTCCGAGTACGTTCCTGACCCGTCGAAGCTAACGAGGCGGTCCGGCCGCGCGGTACCCGCCTGTTCGGGGGGGGGTCCCTCCTCGGCGGGCCCGGCGGGAACCCGCCCCAGAGCGGCCGGGGGTGGCCTTGACTCCGGGAATCGCGGCGAGATCCACTGGATTCCTCCCTTACGGGGGGTTAGCCGCAGCAGCGCAAGCGGTGGGTACATGGGGGGGTACGGGGTGGGGCTTCAGCGTGCGCGCAGAACCGCCGTGAAGGCCGCGGGGCTGTTCCGGGTCGCGCATCTCGTGGTCGGTGCCGAGGCGGTGGCGTCGGACCCGGTGGACGGGTGGTCGGTGGCCCTGTGGGGCGGGGTGGTGGCCGTCACCGTCCTCCTCTATTCCTCGGCGCTGTTACGTGGTTGGTTCCGGCCCTGGTGGGTATGGTGCGACGTGCTCTGGACCGGGTGCCTGCTGCCGTGGGTGGCGCTGGCCACCGTCGGCGAGGGGCCGGCCGTGGAGCCGCACGGCTGGCTGATGGTGCAGGCCCTGTCGGCCGCGGCCGTCGCCATCGTGGCGCTCGGCTCGCGGGGCGCCGTCCTGTCCGTACTGCTCCTGCTGCTCACCTCCCTGGCGCTCTACCAGGCGGCCCCCGGGCCCGAGATGGCGGAACTGGCGGAACACTTCCGGGCCGTCGTGGAGTGCGTGGTCCTCACCACGGCGGGATGGTGGTATCTGCGGTGGCAGGGCCGGAGGCTCGACGCCGCGCAGGGGCGGGCCGTCCTCGCCGAGGCCGCCCGGGCGCGGCGGGCCGAACGTACGGCCCACCACGCCGCTCTGCACGACACGGTCCTGGCCACGCTGACGGCGATCGCCGCCGGGCGGGTGGACGCCACCGCGCCCGCCCTCCGCGAGCGCTGTGCGCGCGAGGCCGCGTACGTACGGCGCCTGGTGCAGTTCGAGGAGGAGGCGCGGCCGGCCGGGGCCGGGGGTGCGCCGGGCGGGGCCGTGCACGTGGGCGCGGCGCTGGAGGAGGCCGTCCGGGCGGCGGAAGGTCTCGGGCTGCGGGTGGAGGCCCGGTACCAGCACGCCGTGCCCGAGGTGCCGCGGCATGTCGCGGAGGCCCTGGCGGCGGCCGTGGGCGAGGCGCTCAACAATGTGCGCAGGCACGCCGGTACGGGTACGGCCTTCGTCACCGTCACCGGCACCGCCTCCGGTGTTGTGGAGGTGACCGTGGCCGACCGGGGTGCGGGCTTCGACAGCGGTGGCGCCGACCGCTCCGGCCCCGGCACCGGACTGCGGAGATCCGTGCACGGCCGGCTGGCCGGGATCGGCGGCTGGTCGCGGGTGGACAGCAGTCCCGGGGAAGGGACCGTGGTCGAGCTGCGGTGGCCGGCGTGATCGAGATCGCCGTGGTCGACGACGACCGGATGCTGCGGGAAGGGCTGCGGTCCTGGCTGGCGGACCAGGACCGGCTCCGCCTGGTCGCCACCGCGGCGACCGTCGACGAGCTGCTCGCCGGACCGGGGCGGGGGGTCCCGGTCGTACTGCTCGACCTGGTGCTGCGGGACGGGTCGACGCCGGAGGCGAACGTGCGGCGGGTGTGCGAGAGCGGCAGCCGGGTCCTGGTGATCAGCACGGTCGCCGACCGGTCCCGGGTCATCGCGGCGGTGGCCGCCGGGGCCGACGGCTACCTCACCAAGGACCACGCCCTTGAAACCCTGGTCGAGGCCGTGGAAACGGTGGCCGCGGGCGGTACGGCGCACTCGCCGGAGCTGGCCTTCGCCTGGGTCGGCGACACCGGCCCCGAGCGGCCGCGGCTCGCGCCGCGGGAGCGGCAGGTCCTGCGCGACTACGCGTCGGGGCTGACCCTCAAGGCGACGGCCCGGCGGGCGGGGATCACCGTGAACACCGCCAAGCACTATCTGGACCAGGTGAAGGAGAAGTACCGACAGGTGGGACGGCCCGCCTGCACGAAGATCGACCTGGCCCGGCGAGCCCGCGAGGACGGGCTCACCGACTGACGGCGAGCGGGTCTCCGTGGAGGAGATTCCCGACGAGATCGTCCGGGGCAACCCGGCGATGACCGAGATCGCCCCGGCCCTCGGGCGCCGCAACCGGCACAGCACGGCCAAGGCGCACCCCGTCCTCGGCCGGCAGGCCCGGCCGGCCCGCGAGAGCGTGCTGGACTGCGCCCGCGGCCTGATCGGCCACGGATCCGTCTGAGAGGCGAGGACGAGGACGAGGGCGAGGGCGAGGGCGAGGGGGAAGGGCGAGGCGGCGGCGGGTCACTGATCGCGCCGGTGGGTGCTGAGCACCGTGAGCGCGGCCGCCGCGAGGAGCCACAGGGCGTAGACCGTCCAGGCCCCGCCCGTGGTCCACGGGTAGTCCGTGGGGGGCGCGCCGGCTTCCACGAGACGGGACCAGGCCTGGAAGAGGGTGGTGTGGCCGGCCACCGCCGACCAGTGACGGCCGTCGGTGAGGGCGATGGGCAGGACGAGGACCAGCACCGCGGCCGTGACCATGGTGCCGGCGGTGTGCCTGAGGACGGAGCCGATGGCCATGCCGGCGAGTGCGGACGCGGGTGCGAGCAGGGCGGAGGCCAGGACGAGGCGGAGTGCGCCCGGGTGGTCGAGCGGCACGCCGGCGCCCCGTCCGTCGAGGATCACCTGGGTGATCCCGAACGAGGTCCCGGCGACGATCGCGCCGAAGACGGCGGCGACGCCCGCGACGACGGCCGTCTTGGCGGCCATCACCGAGCGGCGGGCCGGAACGGCCGCGAACGTGGTGCGGAGGGTGCCCGTGCCGTACTCGGAGGTGATCGCCACGGCGCCGATCGCGGCCAGGGCCAGCATCATGACCATGGCGGCGTTCGCCGTGAACGCCTCCTGGAGCGGGATGCCGGCCCGGACGAACTCGGCCCGGTCGGCCGCGCTGCGCGCCCCCCAGTAGCTGTAGGTGTCGTAGGCGGTGCCCGCGTTGAAGGCGATGACGGCCAGGGCGGTGGACCCGTACGCGATCCAGGTGGAGCGCAGCGAGCTCAGTTTGATCCACTCGGCGGCCAGCAGGTCGTGGAAGCGGGCGCGGGGGTCGGGGGTGTGCGGTTCGGCCGCGGCAGGCGCGGCTGCCTTGTAGGCGGTGGTCGTCGCGGTGCTGTCCGTGGTCATGAGGGGTCTCCTGCGAGGTACTGCACGCTGTCGGCGGTGAGTTCCATGAACGCCTCCTCCAGGGAGGCCGGTCGGGCACTGAGGTGGTGCAGGGGGATGCGGTGCTCCAGGGCGATCTCGCCGATCCGGGCCGCCGTCAGTCCGGTCACGGCGAGGCCGTCGCCGCCCGTCGTGCGTACGGCCGCTCCGTCGGCGGTCAGCAGGCCCGCGAGGGCGGTCGCGGCGGGGGTGCCCACCGTGACGCCGTGCCGGGTGCCCCGCGCGGAGAACTCCGCGAGGCTCTCCGCCGCGATGAGTTCGCCGCGGCCGATGACGATCAGCCGGTCGGCGGTGTGTTCCATCTCGGACATCAGGTGGCTGGAGACGAACACCGTGCGGCCTTCGGCGGCGAGCCGCCTGAACAGGTCGCGCACCCACTTCACGCCTTCCGGGTCAAGGCCGTTGAGCGGTTCGTCGAAGAGCAGCACCGGCGGGTCGCCGAGGAGGGCGGACGCGATGCCCAGGCGCTGCTTCATCCCGAGCGAGAATCCGCCGATGCGCCGCCGGGCGACCTCGGCGAGGCCGACCTCCCGCAGCACCTCCTCCACCCGGGACCGCGGGATGCGGTTGCTGCGGGCGAGGGCGGACAGCTGCGCCAGCGCGCTGCGTCCGCCGTGCACGTCGTGCGCGTCGAGGAGCGCGCCGACATGGCGCAGGCCGCGGGAGTGGTCGCGGAACGGCCGGCCGCCGACGTGCACGCTGCCGGCGGTGGGTTCGTGCAGTCCGAGGATCATCCGCAGGGTGGTGCTCTTGCCCGCGCCGTTGGGGCCGAGGAACCCGGTCACCTGGCCGGGTCTCACGGTGAAGGTCAGGTCTTTGACGGCCGTCGTGTTGCCGTACCGCTTCGTCAGCTCGTTGACTTCGATCACGAGGACAACGGTGCCGGGGGCCGCCCCCTCCCGTCGTCGGACCGTGGCCGACAAACGGGGTGCGCCGATGTCGACCAGGGTTGTACGTCCGGGGGCCGATGGCCGCCGCTCGGCGCCCGGTTACGATCACCGGATGTCAGCCTCCGTGTCCCTGCCGCTGCTCAAGCGGATACCTCCGGGCCTGTGCACGGCACTGGCGTGGCTCGCGACGGCGGTGCAGCCCATCGTCGAGTACGTCGTGATGCCGCCGGGCCCGACGCATTCGCTCAACTTCCCCCGGGACGGCCTCGATTCGCCCCTCTCCCGGCTGCTGTTGGCGCTGGCCTTCGTGATGGTCCTGGCCGGCAGCGCGCTGTTGCGGCGGCATGGTGCGGCGGCGTACGCGCTCGTGATCGCCGGGATCGTCGCCGGGACGGCGGCCTGGCGGCAGGACGAGATCCCGCCCTTGCAGTTCCTGACCGTGGACGCGGCCCTCTGCTACCTCGCGGCCGTACGGCCCAGAAGGTGGTCGCTCACCGCCGGGGCCGCGGCGCTCTCCGTGCTCACCTGCTACTACGTCCTGCGGCTGGCCGTGGGCGAGGACTCGGGGATCGCGCCCGAGCCGTTCCTGGCCCTGACCGTGGTCATCGCCTGGCTGATCGGCAACTCGGTGCACCAGGCCCGCGCCCACACCGAGGAGTTGTACGCACGGGCCGCCGAACAGGCCGTCACCGCCGAACGGCTGCGCATCGCCCGCGAGATGCACGACACGGTCGCGCACAGCATCGGCATCATCGCCTTGCAGGCGGGCGCGGCGGCCCGCGTCGTCGAGACCCAGCCGGAGCGGGCGCGGGAGGCGATGCTCACGGTGGAGAAGGCGGGGCGCGAGGCCCTGTCGGGGCTGCGCCGGACACTGGGCGCCCTGCGCCAGGCCGACGAGGACCAGGGGCGGGAGCGCCTGTCGGCGTCCCTGCGCCCGGCCGCCGGGCTGGCGGACCTGGAGCGGCTCGCCGAGACGGCCACGGCCGCCGGTGTCCGCGTCGAGGTGCTCCGGGAGGGCGCGGTTCGTCCGCTGCCCTCCGATGTGGACCTCGCGGCGTTCCGGATCGTCCAGGAGTCGGTGACCAACGCCGTACGGCACTCGGGGGCCGCCTCCTGCCGCGTACGCGTCGAGTACCGCGCGGACGAGGTCACCATCGAGGTCTCGGACCGGGGCAGGGACGCGGGCGAGGGCTCAGGATCGGGCACGGGATCGGGATCGGGATCGGGCCCGGGTGCCGGGTTCGGCCTGATCGGCATGCGCGAGCGGGTCGCCCTCCTGCACGGCGAGTTCACGGCCGGCCCCCGTCCCGGGGGCGGCTTCCGGGTGCTGGCCCGCCTGCCGATCCCGGCCACGGCCATACCCACGACGACCGCGACCACGGCCACGGCCACGGTGGAAGAGAGGGCAAGAACCCGATGACCATCCGCGTCCTGCTCACCGACGACCAGCCCCTGATCCGTACCGCCCTCCAGATGGTCATCACCGATACGGCGGACATCGAGGTGGTGGGTGAGGCCGGGGACGGGGCGGAAGCGGTGCGGCTGACGGCGGAACTCGCCCCCGACGTGGTCGTGATGGACCTCCGCATGCCCGGCATGGACGGCATCGAGGCCACCCGGCAGATCACGGGGAGCTCGGTATCCGGTGCCGGTGCCGGTGCCGGCTCCGATTCCGGTTCCGGTTCCGGTTGCACGTCCGGCTCCGCACGCGTCCTCGTCCTCACCACCTTCGATGACGACGACTACGTCTACGGGGCGCTGCACGCCGGCGCGTCCGGGTTCCTCGTCAAGGACATGGCCCTGGACGACATCCTCGCCGCGATCCGGATCGTCGCCGCCGGGGACGCCCTGATCGCTCCGGCCGTCACCCGCCGACTGATCAAGGAGTTCACCGCCCGTCCTGCGGGGACACCGCCACGGCCTGCGGAGCTCGACGCCATCACCGCCCGGGAGCGCGAGGTGCTGACGCTTGTCGGCAGGGGCCTGTCCAACACGGAGATCGCGGGCGAGCTGAGCATCAGCATCGCCACCGCCAAGACCTATCTGACCCGACTGCTGGCCAAGCTCGACGCCCGCGACCGGGTGCACCTGGTGATCATGGCCTACGAGGCGGGCCTGGTGACGACCTCCGCCCGGTGAGCGTGGTCAGGGCAACCTCGTCCGGGCGGGTATGCGCGCTGCCGCGCGGAAATCCCGTGGAGGTCCGGCCATGCGTCTGCCAAGCTCTGGAGCACCAAGGGGTGTAGCTCAGTTGGCCAGAGCAGCGGACTCCAAACCCGCGCGCCGCAGGTTCGAATCCTGTCACCCCTGCCATCAGCCCTGTACCGGTCCGGTCGAACATCGGGACGGGGTGGGGGTCATCGTGAGTCGTGGGGTTCCAGGGTGAGCACCGGACGGGTGGAGTAGTCCTCGCAGAGGTCTTCGCCGTCGGAGCCGTACACGAACTCGGCCATGGCGGGGTTTCGGTTCGCCGTGGCCAGGGGCAGCCAGCCCAGCAGGCCCCCGTAGCCGCCGCACACCGATTCGCCGCCGTCCCCTCCGTGGACCGCGGTGATGTCGCTGGTCAGTTCCGTGCGGTAGGTGTCGTAGGCGATGCGCAGGCCGAAGGCGTTCGGCCGGTTGTGCGGCCCGTCGGAGCCTTCGTGGGGGATGTGGTCGAGGGGGCAGCCGTCGCCCCAGCGGAAGAGGGTGGTGGCGCCGGCCCCGCAGGCGTGCTCCCACTCGTCCGGGCTGGGCATCCGCAGACCGCGGGCCGCGAGTACGGCCGGCATGTCGGTGGGTGGTTCGGTCAGGTCCTCGTCGTCCACGGCCATCAGTACGGCGGCCAGCATGGCGGTGCGGGGCGGGCTGAGGACCTGGGCGAGGTGGGCCTGGAGGTCGGGGCCGTAGCCGAAGCCCTGCTCCAGGCTCTCCGCGTAGTCGGCGGTCTGCTCGGGTGTCGGCCGCCAGGCATCGAGGTCGAAGCCGAGCGCCACCCGGCCGCCGGGTACGAGGGCGAACTCCTGGGCGTGCCGCTCGATCCGGACCCGGTGCAGCGGGCCGCCGAGGTGCTCGGCCGTCTCGACGGCGGTCACCCGGCCCCCGACGAGGGCGGCGGCCTCGTGGGCGAAGCGGCGTGCGGTCGGCAGGTCGAAGGACCGCCACTGGTCGAGAGTGAGTTCGGCGAGGGACATGTGCCGCAGTGTGGCAGGACGGTCTGACAGGCAGCCGGCCGGCGTTGTTCTACGATCGCGGTTCGGCGATCAATCGGACGCCGTACACGCACTCGACCGGACTGGATCGCGCTGGGCCGGACCGGGCCGGGCCGGACCGGACCGGCTGGGATTCCGCGGAAGGAATGGGGCACGCACATGGGGGACACAAGGGCGATCGACAGGCCTGGACGGCCGGAGGACCTGCCGGCGGCCGAAGTGCTGTGGGCGCGCTGGGCCTTGGTCGCCGTGCTGCAGGCCTCGGTGAAGGCGGAGGCCCGGGGCGAGCGGCGGGGCGGCACGTGGATCGACGGCCGGGGTCTGCATCTCGACGACCGCGGCTGCACCTGGTGGACGTTCCAGGATCTGGGCGAGGGCCGCTTCCTGCTGTACGGCGAGGACGAGTCCAGTGCGGTGAAATGGCACGAACCGGCGATCGACATGCTGGCGCAGGGGCCGGACTGGCTGCCGTTCGAGCGTCTGCGGGGGCTGCTGGAGGGCTGGGAGCTGGGGTGCGTGTACTGGTACGAGAACGGCGCCTGGGCCCGCGCGCCGTACCCGGAGGAACTGGACGACGACGGTCTCGACTGCGGGATGAGCCGTTTCGCCGTGCGTGAGGAGGCGGTAGGGGACCTGATCGCCTCGGAGCGGGGACTGCCCCGGCCGCGGGCGGACGGCCTGCTGGCCGCGGCCGAGGCGCGGTGCCTCACGGCGGCCGAGGTCCAGGAGGTGCTGGACGCGGCCGCCGCCGATGTGGAGTACGTGCCGGAGGACCGGGGAGCGATGCTGCGGTCGCTGGAGCTCGCGGCTCTGACGGCTCCCGGCACCGTCCTCCCGGCGTACTCCGACCAGTTGGGCTGAAGTACGTACGTACGGCCGTCCGGCCGGCCGTGGCGCTTCGACCTTGCGCACCACCGCACGTCGTGTAGAGAGCGGTCGACTCGCTCCGGCGTGCGGGGTGGCGGGTCGGGCTGTGTCGTGCCGAAGGCCTCGCGGAGGGGCGTTGAGGTCAGCGGACGATCTTGACGCCGAAGCGGCTGCCGAGGGCGAGGCCGAGGGCGGTGTGGAAGTGGGCGTACATTTCCAGGCCGCGGGCGGCGGCGAGGGGGCCGAGGTCGATGACGTCGGTCCAGCCGTAGGCGTTGAGGAGCTCGCGGGCCGCCGTCTTGGCGTCGTCCCGGGCGTGGTCGTGGGCGAGGAGGTACCACAGGCCACCGGAGGCGACCAGGTGGTGCGGGTCGACCCGGCGGTCGCCGTCGCGGCCGGTGCGGGTGGTGTAGGCGAAGGTGACGGTCTCCCGGTCGCGGCAGGCGGCGGCAAGGACGGTCAGTACCGCGGGATCCGTACGCGGGCCCCGGCGCTCCCACTCGATGGTGGCGGTCGCCTGTTGCAGGGCGGCGACCTGGGAGCGCAGGCGGGCAGGGAGGACCTGCTCAAGTTTGGCGAGGGCACGCAGGGCGGCCTCCTCCATGCCGGTGAGCTGACCGGCGGCGGTGCGCAGGGCGACCGCGGTGGCGGTGGCCTCCTCGTCGTCGAGGATCAGCGGGGGCATCGCGGCGCCGGCGGCCAGGCGGTAGCCGCCGGCGTAGCCGGTGGTGCCCTCCACCGGGTAGTCGAGAGCGCGCAGGCGGTCGACGTCACGCCGGACGGTGCGGGTGGTGACGCCGAGGCGGTCGGCGAGCTCGCTGCCGGACCACTCACGGCGGGTCTGCAGGAGGGACAGCAGGCGCAGCATCCGGGCCGGCAGGTCGGTCGTCATGCCTTCACCATGCCCTCTTCGCGGAGCGGCCGGCACGGCCGCCGTCTGCGGCGCGCCGACCGTCTCGGCCGGGGGGGGCGCGGGGCGAATCGGGGCCCACCTCCGCAAAGGCGCGGCATCGGGTCATTCGAGGACCGGCATGACGATGGCCTGCGGTCAGGCCGTGGTGGTCGCGGCCTCCAGGCGTTTGATCATGCGGCGGAGGATCAGGAGGGGGATCACGCCGAAGACCCCGAAGGACATGTCGATGACCGACCACCAGAAGGGGACGCCCCGGATGGGTCCGCAGATCAGGGCCAGCGGGATCACTCCGGCGCAGGCGATCATCCCGGCTTCGACGATCCAGATGTTGCGCACGGGGTCGCGGTACACGCCGTGGAAGAAGACGGCGATGACGAGGTGGGCGAAGGCCAGCCAGTCCGTGCCGTAGAGGAGGAAGGGGTACTCGGCGTCGGCCCGTTCGAGCCCGGAGCCGACCCGGGCCAGCCACTCGTGTTCCACCAGGGAGTTCAGCCAGCGCAGTTCGGTGACCAGCGGGAAGGCGGTCAGGCCGCTGAGGACCAGGCAGACGGTGAACACGGCGAGCCAGCCACGGATCCGCCGTTCGAGGGCGTTTCTCTCGATCATGGTGTGCAGCCTAGACAGCTTTCTGAACATGTTCAGCCAATATTCTGAACATGTTCATTTCTGTGTCCGTACCGTGATCGGGGCGGCCGTCCACGCGGGTGCGGCCGGGGTGGTGGGCGTGGCGTCGGGACGCGTCGCGGGTTGCCGGGTCATGATGGCGCCGTGCGACTTGATCATGTGTCCTATGCGGTGGACCGCGGCAGCTTCGTCTCGACCGTCCAGTGGATCGGTTCCGCCCTCGGCGCCGGATTCGTCGACGGGGGCGTGCACCCGCGGTTCGGCACCCGCAACTTCATCCTCCCACTGAGCGGCGGCACCTATGTCGAGGTCGTGACCACCCTCGACCATCCGGCGGCCGACCGCGCACCCTTCGGCCAGGCGGTCGCGCGGCGTGCCGCCGAGGGCGGGGGCTGGCTCGGCTGGGTGGTCTCCGTGCGCGACATGGCCCCGGTGGAGGCCCGTCTCGGCCGTACCGCGGCCGAGGGCCACCGGGTCCGCCCGGACGGCTTCGACCTGCGGTGGAAGCAGATCGGCCTGCTGGAACTGATGGACGACCCGCAACTGCCGTACTTCCTCCAGTGGCTGGTCCCCCAGGAGGAGTGCCCGAGCGCCGCGCCGCGCACCTCCACCACCATCCACGGGCTCTCCATCGCCGGTGACGCCGCCTCCATCGCCGAGTTCCTCGGCGAACCGGCCTCCCACCCCCTGGAGCAGATCGACGTCACCTGGGTCGAGGACGAGGAACCGGGGCTGGTCTCCGTCGAGTTCGCCACGGCCAACGGGACCGTCACGATCTGACCCCGCCCGGACCCTGACAAGACGCCGGACCGCCGTTCCGGGTTGGTTCAGCCGTCGGACGGGCCGGCCGGGGCGGCGTCCAGTTCCAGGGTGGCGAGCGCGCCGCCCTCCGGGGCGTTCGCGAAGGTCAGCATGGCGCCGAGGACTTCCGCCTGGCCCTGGGCGATGGTGAGCCCGAGTCCGTGCCCGCGCCCGCGCTCCGGGGTTCCCGTACGGAAGCGCTGCGGGCCCTCCGTGAGCAGGTCGGCGGGATAGCCGGGCCCGTGGTCGCGTACCAGGATCCGCGCGCCGGTGGCGGTGGCGGTGGTCTCCACGGTGATCTCCACGGGGGCGGCACCGTGCCGATGGGCGTTGGTCACGAGGTTGACCACGATCCGTTCCACTCGGCGCGGGTCGGTCTCCACGGTCCCGACATCGGCACCGACCGTCACGGTGGCCGGCGTTCCCGTGCGGCGGATGATGTCCGTGACCAGTTCGCCCAGCGGGACCGTGTCGGTGCGGGCCTGTTCGGCCCCCGCGTCGAGCCGGGAGATCTCCAGGAGATCCTCGACCAGGCCGTTCAGGGCGCGGGCCCGGTCCCGTACGAGCTCGGCCACCTCGTCGTCCTCCGGGAGGAGCCCGGCGGCGGTGGACAACCCCATCAGCGGGGTGCGCAGTTCGTGCGCCACGTCCGCGGTGAAGCGGCGTTCGCCCTCCAGTTTCCGTTGCAGCGCCCCGGCCATGGCGTCCACGGCCGCCGACATCTCGGTGATCTCGTCCCGTGCCCGGCCGCCCGCTCCGATCCGGGCGTCGAGGTCTCCGTCGGCGATGGCGCGGGCCGTCCGGGACCCGCGGCGCAGTCTGCGGTTCATCGGCTCGGTGGCCAGGGCGGCGAGCGGTACGACGACCAGGAGTGCGGCGAGCACGGCCTTGACGATGCTGCGGTCCAGGAGCTGGAGGCCGCGCACCTCGAAGCTCATGTCCGTCCGGGCGACGAGCACCCGGCCGCCTTCGACGGGCATGACCGCCCATTTCCAGTACCAGTTGGGGGGTTTGCGGTCGTACCAGGTCGCGTACAGGGCGCCCGGGTCCTTGGCGGCCAGCGCCCGGGCGAGGGGTGCTTCGAGTTCATCCGGTGTGCGGAGTTCCACGTCGAGGGGCGCGCTGCCCGTACGGGTGTACTCGCGTTCCGCGGCGTCCAGCCGGACGGAGAGGCGTTCCTCGCCGATGCGGTCGCCGCGTTCGGCCATCGCCTGGTGGACGAGGACGCCGATCACCGCGGACACCGCGCAGCAGGCGGCGGCGGTCAGTGCGGCGATCTTCCAGCGCAGGGCGCGCGGGTTGAGGAATGGCATGGCTGTGTACGGCCCTCAGTCACGGACGAGTTTGTAGCCGAAGCCCCGGACGGTCTCGATCCGATGGGCTCCGATCTTCTTGCGCAGCCGCAGCACGCACAGGTCCACGACCCGTGTGTCGCCCTCCCAGCCGTAGTCCCAGACCTCGCGCAGGAGCCGGCGGCGGTCGAGTACGGCGCCGGGAGCCGCCGCGAACTCCAGCAGCAGCCGCAGCTCGGTGGGGGTCAGCGGCACGGGCCGGCCGGCACGGTGGACTTCCAAGCCGAGGGTGTTCACGGTGAGGTCCCCGAAGACCAGTTCCCCGGGGGTCTGCCTACCGGGGGCGGGCGTCCGGGCCGGGGCCGGCTCCGGTTCGGCGGGCCGGAAGGTGGCGCGGCGCAGCAGGGTACGGATGCGGGCGACGAGGACGGGGGTGTCGACGGGTTTGACGACGTAGTCGTCGGCTCCCGCCTCCAGTCCGGACACCACGTCGAGGGCGTCCCCGCGCGCGGACATCATCAGGACCGGGACCAGGCTCTCCTCGCGGATCCGGCGGCACAGTCCGATGCCGTCCAGCTCGGGCAGCATCACGTCCAGGATCAGCAGGTCGTGGCCGCCGGCCCGGAAGGCCTCCAGGCCGTCGAGTCCGTCGGCGGCCACCGCGACCTGGTAGCCGTACCGCTCCAGGGACAGCTGGACCGCGCGGCGGATGACGGCGTCGTCCTCGACGACGAGGACGCTGACGGGGTCCGGGCCCCGGGATACCGACACGCCACCTACCTGCTCAGAAACGGACATTTGTGCAGCCCATCGTAGTCAACGGGGATCGCGCCTCGGTCGCACCCGGAAGCGGTCACTGCCGGGAGCGGTCACACCCGGGAGCGGTCACAGCCGGAAGGAGGCCGCGACGGGAAGGTGGTCGCTTCCGGTGGCGGGGAGGGTCCACGCGGAGGTCGCGCTCATGCCCTTCGCCAGGATCTGGTCGATACGGACCACGGGGAGCCGGGCGGGCCAGGTGAAGCCGAAACCGGCGCCGGCCTCGCGCTGCGCGGAGCTCAGCAGGGAGGTCACCGGGCGGAGGGCCGTGTCGTCCGTCGTCCCGTTGAGGTCGCCCATGACCACGACCCGGGCCAGCGGCTCCGCCCGTACGGCCTCGGCCAGTCTCCGGGCCGCGTCGTTGCGGCGGGCGGTGGTGAACCCTCCGGCCGGGGTGACGCGCACCGAGGCCAGATGGGCGGCGTAGACGGCGACGGGGCCGCCCGGGGTCTCGACGGTGGCCCGTACGGCACGGGTCCAGGGCATGATCGGGACCGCTTCCACGCCGGTCAGCGGGTGCTTGCTCCACAGCCTGACGCCGAGGGAGTCGGAGTGGTACGGATAGGCGGCGGCCAGCTCGCGCTCATAGACGGGCGTGCCCTTCGCGGACATCTCCTCCAGGGCCAGCACGTCCGCGCCCGAGGCGGCGAGCGCTCGCGCGGTGCGCGCCGGATCGGGGTTCTCCTCGTCGACGTTGTGGCTGACCACGGTGAGGTTCCCGGCGCCCGGGTGACCGGAGCGCTTGTCGGTGAGGGTGCTGCCGAAGAGGGCGGCCCAGACGATCGCGGGGGCGAGGACGGTGACGGCAGCGAGCCGGGAGCGGCGTACCGCCGCGGCCAGGAGGAGGGCGGGGACGCTCAGCCCGGCCCAGGGCAGGAAGGTCTGGAACAGGCTGCCGAGGTTGCCGAAGCCGTTCGGGATCCAGGAGTGCAGGGCCATCGTCAGGGCCGCGCACATCGCTCCGGCGGCGATCAGCATGCCGCGGCGGCGGAGCCATGCGGGCACGGGGGTGCGGGAGGGGCCGGGGCTGGGGCCGGGGCCGGGGCCGGGGGGAGTAGACCGGGTTGGCGGGGTCGGTGGAGTCGGGCCGGGCGGCTCCGGCTCGCCGGTGGCCTGGGGACGGTACGGGGTGCTCAGCACGGCAGCTGCCTTCCGATCGCGTACGCCGTTGATCCGGTGTGCTCCGGTGTGATCCGGATCCGGTACTCCCAGAGCCTCGGGGAGGCGCACTTCCGGGGCGTCAGGAGCGCTCTTCGGGGGTCGCACGGTTGCGTTTCAGCTGGGTATCGGCCGGCGTACGCGGAACGCCCTCGCCGGTACCGCGCGGCGGGGGCGTTCTGCGGGCGGGGCGGTGGCCGCCCGGGTCAGCTGCCGGCCCGGAAGGAGCGCAGGCGCAGGCTGTTGCCTACGACGAAGACCGAGGAGAAGGCCATCGCCGCTCCCGCGATCATGGGGTTCAGCAGTCCCGCGGCGGCCAGCGGCAGGGCGGCCACGTTGTAGGCGAAGGCCCAGAAGAGGTTCGAGCGGATGGTGCCGAGGGTCCTGCGGGCCAGGCGGATCGCGTCGGCCGCGGCCCGCAGGTCGCCGCGGACGAGCGTGAGGTCGCCCGCCTCGATGGCGGCGTCGGTGCCGGTGCCCATGGCCAGGCCGAGGTCGGCCTGGGCGAGGGCCGCGGCGTCGTTGACGCCGTCGCCGACCATGGCCACGCTGCGGCCCTCCTCCTGGAGCCGCTTGACCACGGTGACCTTGTCCTCCGGCATCACCTCGGCGATGACCTCCTCGATGCCGACCTCGTGCGCCACGCTGTCCGCGACGGCCTGGTTGTCGCCGGTGAGCAGGATCGGGGTCAGGCCGAGGCCCTTGAGGCGTCGGATGGCTTCGGCACTGGTGTCCTTCACCGCGTCGGCGACCTCCAGTACGGCGCGGGCCTCGCCGTCCCAGGCGACCGCGATCGCGGTGCGGCCGGCCGCTTCGGCGTCGGTCTTGGCGTGCTTCAGGGCCGCGGGCAGCTCGATGGCCCACTCGGTGAGGAGGGTTTCCCGGCCGACGAGGACGGCATGGCCCTCCACGATGCCCTGGACGCCGAGCCCGGGGAGGTTCGTGAAGTCCTCGGGGTCGGGCAGGGAGCCGACCTCGGCGGTGGCGCCGTTGGCCACGGCCCGGGCGACGGGGTGTTCGGAGGCGTGCTCCAGTGCCCCGGCCAGGCGCAGGACCTCGGCCCGGTCGGTGTCGGCGGCCGTGTGGACGGCCAGCAGGGTCATCTTGCCGGTGGTGACGGTGCCGGTCTTGTCCAGGACGATGGTGTCGACCTTGCGGGTGGACTCCAGCACCTCGGGCCCCTTGATGAGGATGCCGAGCTGTGCGCCGCGGCCGGTGCCGACCATCAGGGCGGTGGGGGTGGCCAGTCCCAGGGCGCACGGGCAGGCGATGATCAGTACGGCCACGGCGGCCGTGAACGCGGCGGGCAGGCCGGCGCCGGAGCCGAGCCAGAAGCCGAGGGTGGCCAGGGCGAGGACGATCACCACGGGCACGAAGACCGCGGAGATCCGGTCGGCGAGGCGCTGGGCCGCGGCCTTGCCGTTCTGCGCGTCCTCGACCAGCTTGGCCATCCGGGCCAGCTGGGTGTCGGAGCCGATCCTGGTGGCTTCCACGACGAGGCGTCCGCCCGCGTTGAGGGTGGCGCCGGTGACCGTGTCCCCGACCACGACCTCGACGGGTACGGACTCTCCGGTGAGCATCGAGGCGTCCACCGCGGAGGAGCCCTCGACCACGGTGCCGTCGGTGGCGATCTTCTCGCCGGGGCGGACCAGGAACCGGTCCCCGATGCGCAGCTCGGCGGTCGGGATGCGCTCCTCGCGTCCCTCGCGGAGCACCGTGACCTCCTTGGCGCCCAGTTCCAGCAGCGCCTTCAGGGCCGCGCCCGCCTTCCGCTTGGAGCGGGCCTCGAAGTAGCGGCCGGCCAGGATGAACGCGGTGACACCGGCCGCGGCCTCCAGGTAGATGTTCCCGGCGCCGTCGGAACGGGCGAGGGTGAACTCGAAGGGGTGGGTCATGCCGGGGGTGCCGGCGGTGCCGAAGAACAGCGCCCACAGCGACCACAGGAACGCGGCGCCCGTACCGACCGAGACCAGGGTGTCCATCGTGGCGGCGCCGTGCCGGGCGTTGGTGAAGGCGGCCCGGTGGAAGGGCCAGGCGGCGTACGTGACCACCGGCGCGGCCAGCGTCAGGGACAGCCACTGCCAGTACTGGAACTGGAGGGCCGGCACCATCGCCATCGCGATCACCGGTACGGCCAGGACGACGGCCGTGATCAGCCGCTGCCGCAGGGGCCGCAGCGCCGCGTCCGCGGCGGCGTCCGCGTCTGCGTCCCGCGGGTCCGCCGGTCCGGTGCCGCCGCCATCGCCGGCGGAGCGGGCGGGAGCCGGCTCGGCGGCGGTGTATCCGGTGGCCTCCACGGTGGCGATCAGGTCGGCGACGGACACCTCGTCGCCCCGGTAGGTGACCTTGGCCTTCTCGGTCGCGTAGTTGACCGTCGCCTCGACCCCGTCCATGCGGTTGAGCTTCTTCTCGATGCGAGCCGCACACGAGGCGCAGGTCATACCGCCGATGGCGAGTTCGACCTCGGCGGCGGAGGGGGCCTTGGTAGTCATCACTACTCCTCGAACAGATAGGGACGTCCGTGGTGGAGGCGACCGGCGAGCGAGCTGCCCGTCGATCTCTTCACCACCCCTCCCAGATACCCTAGGGGGGTATCTGGAAGCCCTTTCAGGTATACCCCCTCCCGGTAATCGAGGCAAGCCCTCACCCGACGCTGGATCGATACCCCTAGGGGGTATATGGTGAATCCGGGAAGCCCGCTCCGGGACCCGGCATCGAAAGGATCCGCCATGCCCACAGCCGCCAAGATCACCGCGTTCGTCGTGGCACTCGCGGCCGCCTTCGGCTCCGCCTACGGCGTCGGTGCGGCCGTCGGGCCCGACCTCAGCCCGCCGCCGCACACCTCACACACCACGGTCGCCCCGCGACACGACGAGTCCCCGGCCCATCCGAACCCGGAGCACTCCCGGTAGGACTCCCGGTGACCGGGGAGCCACAGGCCTCGTACGGGGTTGTGGGGGTGCCTCGACCTCGGCCGCGACGGCGACGGGCACCTCGGCCCGCGCCCCCGACTGGCCCCAGGCGAGGAGTTCCTCGTTGGTGCCCCCGCCGTACAGGTAGGCGGTGTCGATCAGCTGGACGCCCAGTTCGACGGCTGTCTGCCATCGGTGAACACCGCCCCGCGCCGCCTTGTCGGCAGCTAGCGTCGAGCCGTATGACGACGACGGCCACCACGCGGACGGTCGAATACCCGGCCGACGACCTGACGATGATCGGACACCTCTCGCTCCCGGCCGGGACCGGGCCCCGGCCCGCTGTGCTGATCGGGCCCGAAGGGGTCGGGCTCAGCGATGTCGAGCGCCGGAGAGCCGATGCCCTGGCCGAACTCGGCTACGTGGCACTGGCCTTCGACCTCCACGGCGGACGCTATCTGGCGGACCCGGAGGAGATGTTGGCCCGTTGCATGCCGCTGCTCGCCGATCCCGACCGTATGCGGGGAATCGGACACGCCGCGCTCGACGTGCTCCGGTCCGAACCGCGGGTCGACCCCGGCCGGATCGCCGCCATCGGCTACGGCACCGGGGGCGCGATCGCCCTGGAACTCGGTCGCGACGGCGTCGACCTGCGGGCGATCGGGACGGTCAACGCGCTGATGACGGGCCGGCCGGGCGAGACGGCACGCATCCGCTGCCCCGTCTGGGCCGGTGTCGGGTCGGAAGACCCGATCATGTCGCCCGCCCAACGGGAGGCGTTCACCGAGGAGATGCGGGCCGCGGGCGTCGACTGGCGGCTGGTGGTCTATGGCGGAGCCCTCCACGCCTTCCACCACCCGACGGTCGACCACCCGACGCCGCCCGGCGTCGGCCACCACCCACGGCACGCGCAGCGGGCCTGGGACGACATCGTCGCCCTGCTCGCCGAGTGCCTGCCCGTCACGGAGTGACCCGCAATTCGATTGCCCGGACCGGATGATCGTTCTAGGGTCGGGGAATCGAACGGCGTGTAGCTCAGTCAGTCAGAGCACCGGGCTTCCTACCCGGGGGGCGCAGGGGCGGATCCTGCCACGCCGGCTATGAACGCGAACGCTGACCAGCAGCCCCCGACCGCCTCGTCCGCGTACGCCGCAGGCCAGTTGGCCCGCGCGCTGCGCACCTCCGTCTCGCACGCCGATCCGGCCGCCCGCGACCGCGCCGCCGACCGGATGCGGAAGTGGCGTGCGGTGCTCGCGGGCATGTCGGACGGCAGCCTCAAGGTCGGTACGCGCACCCCGGTCGTCGGACTGCCGGTCTGGGTCACCCCCGAGGTCGTCCGCGGCGGATTCGCCACCGGTACGCCCGGTGCGGGCGGGCCCCTCGCCCCGTACGAAGCCGAAGCCGCCCGCCGGGCCGGCGTACCGGCCGACCGTGCGGCGCTCTTCGCGCACGCGCTGACCGAGCGGGGTCTCGCCGAACTGTGGGAGCTGCTGGACAGCGGTCGATACGAGGTGTCCCTGCCGGAGGAGGCGGCCCTGCTGACCGTCGCCTGGCTGGTGCGGGCCGGCGATTTCGAGGTGGCCGCCGCCCTGGTGGGCGAGCTCTCGCCGTTCGCCGACCGGCTGCGCTTCCTGCCCCGCCCGGCCGACCGGCCCGCCCCGGAAGCGGACGCGGTGCACCGTCGCAGCGTCGGCGAGGTCTCGGACGCGCTGCGGGCCCGCGGACCCAAGACCGCCATCGAGGTGCAGCGCGAAGCCCTGGGCGTGTGGCGCCCCTTCGACGACGAGCTCCTCGGCTACTGGCTGGCGCGGCACGGCGGCGAAGCGACCGGCCCGGCCACCGCGCGGACCGGCCGCGGCCATGGCGGAGGTGCCGACGCGCACCCCCGTGCCGGGGCCCAGGCCCAGGCAGCGGCCCTGTTGGAGCGGTATCGCGATCTGGCCGCCGTCCACACCCGGTGCCGCAAGCACCGCGACCCGAAGTCCAACACGGGCATCATGCTGCGGGCGCTGGAGGAGGCCGCCGCCGGGCGCCCGCCGGAGCCCCGGCTCGCCGGGCTGCTGCGCCATGCGGTGGCCTCGGTGGTCGCCAAGCGGGGTCTGCCCGGTTCGGAGCGGCACACCCGGCTGCGCGCCGAGCAGGCGCGCCAGGCGGCCCTGCCCGCACACCACCGGATCGCCGCCGCCGTGGCGGACCGCCTCGTACCGCTGGACCAGCGGGCCGGAACGCCGGACGTGGACGGGCTGCTCGTACCGGTGACGGAGCCGGAGGCGCCCGGGACCGGCCTGCCCGCCGGAACCGTGGTGCCGCCGCGTCTGCGGCAGGTGGTCCGCGCCGCGCTCAGCGCTCCCCCGGAGGAACTCGTCGCGCGCGGCCTGGTGCCGTCCGCGGAGGTGCTGGCCGAGCTCGTACCGCAGCTCGTGTCCAACGCCACCGCCCAGCGCCATGCCGATCCCGCCCTGCGCACCCTGGAGGCGGCCACCTACCGGGCGTTCCGCAACCGGCGTTCGCTGCTGCTGCTCCATCTGGCGCACCAGGTGCGGGTGGACGAGCTGCCCTGGGTGCGTGCGGTCGCCGGACACGGCAGCGACGCCGGTACGGAGGAACGGGCGCGGGCTGCCGCGTCGGCCGCGCTGCGCCGCCTCGGCGATCTGGCCGTCGGCGCTTTCCCCGGAACGCTGCTGCCGAATCCTCTGGTGCGCGAGATGTCGCACCTGGCCCGGCAGGCCGACCTGTCGGCGCCGTTCACCGAGGAGCTGGCGGCCGACATCTTCATGGGCACGTTCAGCCCGAAGTTCCTGACCGCCGCGCGCATCGCGGCCGACCTCCTGGAGGACAGCCTCTACGCCCGCTACTACGGGATCGACTGCGCGGCGGTGCGCAACATGGCGGTGGTGCACGCGGCCGAAGGCCTCGGCCGGACGCGTCCGGCGCGCACGGCGCCCGCGTTCGACGGGCTCTGCGGGGACCGGTCCGGTACGGGCACCGGCCGCTCCTGGTCCCCTGCCGCCAACGGCACGGTCATCGAGCAGGCGCAGATCCTCACCACCCACAACCTGGCCGTGCTGGTGCGGCACGCGGGCATCGCCCCGGAGGCGGGCTGGGAGGCGCTGGCCGAGGCGGGTTTCGGCACGGTGTGCCGACTCGTGGCCCGCGTCCACGGCAACCCGCGCCCGCTGGGCACCATCAAGGACGCGGCGTACGCCTGGCGGCAGACGCTGTTCTTCCTGTCGCTGTGCCCGCCCGCCCGGCAGGCCGAACTGGTCCGGCGGATGGCGGCGGAGGCCGCCGGGCAGCCCTGGCACACGGCGGCCCGCCTCGCCCCGGTGATCGCCGGTCTGCGCCTGGTCGCGGGCGGCGGCACCTTCGACGCGGACGGCACCGCCCTGGGCGGGCTGGCCCGCCGCTTCCAGGGCTGGACCACGACGGGCCACTGGATGCGCCCACCCGCCCGCTGACCGGTCGGGGGCAGCTGGCCAGCGGCCGGGGCCGGATGGTGGCCGGACGGGGTAGGGAGGTCACCGGGCGGGGCCGGCCGGGGGCAGGGCTCGCAGGAGCTCCCACAAGGGGCGGGATCCGCCGGCCCATTCGGCGAGGAGATGGCGGTCGACCAGGTGGAGGCGCTGGGACTTCGCGAAGTCGGCGGCGTTGGCGGTGATCCGGCCGTTGGTGAGCATGACGAGGACGTCACCGTCGTGGATCTGGCGGCCGGTGCCGTTGAGGACCTGGAGGTCGGGAGTGCCGACGGGCTTTCCGGACCAGCCGTCCCGGCGGTGCTTGCACTGGATGACCCAGCGCCGCCCGAAGGGGTCGGTCGCCTTGACGTCTGCGCCGTTGTCGCCCCGGCCGCCGACCTGCTGGGCGTCCCGGCAGCCGTCGCGGCGCATCAGGTCCCGGACCGCGAACTCGA
Source organism: Streptomyces sp. NPDC033845 (assembly GCF_055576225.1). Lineage (NCBI taxonomy): Bacteria > Bacillati > Actinomycetota > Actinomycetes > Kitasatosporales > Streptomycetaceae > Streptomyces > Streptomyces sp. NPDC033845. Next base: position 37,530 of record NZ_JBVIRI010000015.1, read on the forward strand.
ACGCCCGGTGCTGGAGGGCGTCCAGATGGCCGAGCGCGTACCGCAGTGCGCCGGCCCGCGCCTGCTCCCACCGTGCCGCTTCGCGGCGCTGCCGTACCCACAGGCCCAGTGCGCCGGCGGCGATGGCAAGGACGGCGGCCACCACCCAGGGGTTGTCGGCGAGCCACCGGAGCACCGCGGCCGCCAGGCTGAGTCCCGCGATGGCCGCGAGAACGGCGAGAACCCCCTGCTCCGCGTACGGGCCCTTGCCGCGGCCGGACCTCCGCCGCCGGGGCCTCGGCGTGGGCCGGCCGGGCCGGCGGCCGGACCGCCGCCCGGTCACTGACCGGCCTCGGAGGCACTGGTGACCAGCTGCCCGATGAAGTCGGCGAGGCCCTGGCCGACCTCGGTGGGCGCGAGCACGATTCCGAGGGCCAGGACGATGACCACGGTCATCTTCTCGTCGAACCGGCTCCGCGCCTGGGTTCGTCGGCGTAGCCGCACGAACACGATGACCGCCAGGAGTACCGCCACATTGATCGTGAGCACGCTGCCCAGCCCCCCCCCGTCGTCCGAACTGCCGGGGGCAGCGGACGACCACCCCCACGTCCTGTGTAGCCGCCGGTCAGAGGCGCTGTGACCGGTTCACCGGGGTTTGGCGGCAACACGGCGCCCTGGCCGAATCCGACCAGCGCTGTCGTTCGACGCGCTCCCGTGCGATGCGGAAGGCATCCACATCGACACCTTGGCAGGGGCATGACTAACGACAGGCTGGGCGGGATATGAACAGCTGATGGAGACATTGCTTCGCAGTGAGGATCTGCCGGCAGGGGAACGGTTCGAGTGGTGGTCCGCGATGATCTCGGACTCCTCGGAGCCGGCGGTCGTCACCAGCGACCACACACGCGACTTCCGCACCACGGTCAGGCAACTGCACATGGGCGCCACCCGGGTCTCCGTCCTCACCCACCCTTCCATGCGGGTGCGTCGCTCGCAGAGGCTGGTCCGGCGCTCCGATCCGGACTTCTTCCATCTGACACTGAGCCTGGGAGGAAGCCGCCGGCTGTCGCACTGCGGTCGCGACACCGTGCTGACCGCCGGAAATCTGATGCTCTACGACTCCTCGCACAGTTTCGACGTGCAGTTCCCGGAACGGCGGGCGGCGATGAGGGCGATCACCATCGACCTGCCCCGCTCGGCCCTGCACCTGTCCCCGCGCAAGCTGGAAGGGCTCCTGGCGACCCCGTTGCCGGCCGCGACCGGCACCGGGGCGCTCCTCTCCGGATTCCTGGTGCAGTTGGCCGCGCAGGCTTCCGTACTGCAGCCGCGCGAAGGGATCCGCCTCGAATCGGTCACCCGGGAACTGGTCACGAGCTTCCTGGCGCACCATCTGGACGAAGCCTCCGCCATTCCACCGGAGGACCGACAGCAAACCCTGCTTCTCGGCATCCGGGCCTTCATCGAGGCGAACCTGGCCCTCCCGGATCTCAGCCCCGCCGTCATCGCCGCCGCCCACCAGATCTCGCTGCGCCAGCTGCACCGCCTCTTCGCCCAACAGAACCTCTCCGTCGCCGCCTTCGTCCGGCTCCGGCGCCTGGAGCGCTGTTGTCAGGAGTTACGGGACCCGGCACTCGCCTCCCGCACCATCCACTCGATAGCCGCACGATGGGGGTTCCGGCGGCCCGCCGACTTCACCCGCTCCTTCCGCTCGGTCTACGGGATTCCGCCGAGCGAATACCGGGCCGTCGCTCTCCTCACGGCGACAACGGGCGCTCAGGGCGCAGCAGTTGGCACTGAGTGCTAACGACCCGCAGCGTCCTGCCGTACAGGATGGCCGACGAGCGGGGAGATCGGCTCCCCGGCCTTCTCAGGAGAATCCCTGATGACAGTCTCGCCCCTTTCCCTCAAGGCACGTCGGACCCTGGGCGTCTCCCTCGCCGCGATCGGCCTGTCGGCGGCCGCGACCCTCGGAGCGGCGACTCCCGGCAGCGCCGCGGCGGCCGTGAGTTGCAGCGGCTGGGGCCACAGCAACAAGGACAGCGGGTCCGGCTACTCCACCGGCACCTACGCACTGAAGGCCGGCCCGTACGCCGCCTGCTCGAACAACGGGCAGACGTACAACGGGACCTACCTCTACTACCACTGCTACGTCAGCAACGACTACGGCAACACCTGGACGTGGGCGCGGATCTCCGGCACCAGCACCGAGGGCTGGATCTCCGACGCCAACCTCACCCAGAACGCCGACGGCACCCGCGGGGCCACCAAGCACTGCTGATCGGACGGCCGCACACGGAGCCCGCCCCCGGGTCGTCCCGGGGGCGGGCTCCGCGTGCGTCGCGGCGGTCACGGCGGTCACGGCGCTGGCACTCGTCCTCAGCGCCGCCGGCTGCGGGATCAGCCCCACCGGGCCGGTCCGCGCCGGCAGCCCGGCGGCCCGTACGGAATCCACCAGGCCTCCCGCCCCGCCAACGGACCCCCCCAACAGGTCCACGAAGGCTTCGCCTCCGGAGCCCCCACCCCCGACGCCGGCTTCCCCCTCCGGTGCGGGCCCCAGTCGCTCGCCACCCTGGTCCGCGAACCATCGCCACCCGCACCCCAGCCGGGCCCGTCGACCCGGCCGAGGCACCTTTCGGCGAGGGCCGAAAGCATCGCGCCGGTGTCGTGACCTGGACGAACATCACTCCCGGAGGCCGAAGGGGCCTCACCGGAATCGGGAGGGAATCGACTTGTTCACCACACTGCGTCGCACCACCACGGGAGCCGTGGCTCTGGCCACCCTCGTCGCGGGTCTGCTGCTCTCCGGCGCCGGGGCCGCATCCGCCCAGCACCAGTTCGGCGACCGGCTCCAGCGGGGCGAGAGCCTCTCGCCGGGCGAGTCCATCCAGCGCAGCGGCATGGATGTCCTCGGCAACTACATCGTCTGGCGTCTGATCATGCAGACGGACGGCAACCTGGTGGAGTACAAGATGAACCGCTACGGCAGCCGTGTCTGCTGGGCGTCCAACACCTACACCGGGTCCTCCGGCAACTGGGCGGTCTACCAGCACGACGGCAACTTCGTCGTCTACACCCCCTCCGGCCAGGTCGCCTGGGCCAGCCACACCAAGGATCACCCCGGTGAGACCGTCGACATCAACGGCAATGGGGTCACATACGTCGGCCACACCCCGATCTCCGGCGCCTGCTGAACCGGGGCGGACCAGCACGCCGATTCCCGCTCCCGCGCGATGCGGGGGCGGGGATCCGGCGTCCTGGGGAGGGGCTGCCCGTCACAGGGTGAGCAGGGCCCGGCGGGCGGCCCTGGGGTCGGTGAGGGGTCTGAGGGCCAGGCGGATCAGGGCGAGGGGGTTGTCGTCGCCTGCGATCCGGTTGGCGGAGAGCTCGCCGCAGGTGGCGCACTGGTGGATGATCATCCACTCGCCGTCGGCACGGACGGCCATGCCCAGGGCCTCCATCCGGCCGCGGCAGTCCGCGGCGCGGTCGCCGGGGATCTTGCGGTCGACGTGCAGGCTGGCCAGGCAGTTGGGGCAGTGGTTGCGGTGTGCGGTGCCCGGTGCGAGCACGGAGACGTCCAGCCGGCAGGAGACGCACCGGAAGTCCTCCGCCCGGTGGCCGCCCCGGGTGTGCAGGACGCCCTTGTGCCGTTGCGGACGGCGTCGCCCGCGGTTGCCGCCCTTACCGCCGTTACCGCCCTTGCCGCCGAAACCGCTGTTGCCGCGGTTGTTGCGTGACATGGCTGTGGCTCCTTTCCTTCGCGCGGTCAGAGGGTTCCGAACGCTTCGAGGGGGAAAGGTGGTTGGGCCAGTGGGCGGACGGCCATGCGCATCAGGACGAGCTGGTTGTCGTCCTCGCAGACCGGGCTGGAGGTCAGCTCGTCGCAACGGGTACAGCGGTGGATCACCGTCCAGTCACCGCTACGGAGCACGGCGACGGCGATCGGCGACATCCGGCTCTCGCAGTCGCTCGGGCCGCCCTCCACATGGTCGAGGACGTGCCGGGAGTGCAGACAGGACGGGCAGTGGTTGCGCGGCGCGCCGTCGGCGGCGTACGCGGACGCGGTCAGACCGCACCACGCGCAGGCGAAGACGGCGGGGCGGAGAGTGTCGGTGGTGCTGGTGATGCCGGTGGTGGGGTTGGACACCCGGGTGCTCCTTGCTGGGGAATGGTCGAAGCAGCAAGAGCAGGCCGAATGGCCTCGTCAGATCACACGGTGTGGCGAGGCGCACTCGGCGCGGGCCGGGTCATGAAACACCCCTTCTTCTCCCCGGGGCGCACGGGCCCGGAACGATGCGGAACGAACGCGCCGAGGCTAACAGGACGTCGTGCAGGGGCCCAACGGATTATCGGGCTCGCTGCTCGGGGGTCGGGCATGAGGCGGTCCCCGGTGCCGCCCCTTGGGGTGGGACCGGGGACCTCGCGGTGGTCCGGGTATCAGATGTGGCCGCGGCCGTCGGCGCCGTAGTAGGCGCCCAGTTCACTGCGGTAGCTGGGGTCCTCAAGGTGCTTTTCGCGGTGGAACTCGGGCGCGTCCTTGATCTGGTCCTTGGTCCGGTCGACGTAGATCTTCTGCTCGGCCTCGTCGATCCGGGTCACGGTGCGCGCCGGCAGCAGGACCTCCTTGCCGAAGATCCACACTCCGGTGTCGACCACCAGGTAGGAGGCGTCGACCTCGTCGGAGTGCTTGTCGACCTTGCCGATGCTGCCGTCGAGTGCTTCGACCTTGAAACCGGTGATATCGGTGGTCGGCAGACGGCTGGTGTTCGGCTGATAGACCCACATGTTCTCCGTCATGCGAAATTCCTCCAGACGTGAGTTTTCCTTGCCCGCTCGAAACGCCGATGCCCGGGCTTCGCGACCCTATTCGCCCGGATCGAGGTTGCGGGCTGGAGCGCCGGTGTCGCCCGGTACGAGGTCGACCTCGCCGTCCGTACCTGCACCTACCCCGGCGCACTGGGCGACTCCTCCACGGAGGCCTGCGCCCACATCACCCTCTGAGCCGCACCAGCTCCCCCACCGGGCCGTGCGTGACACGGCGATGAGCGGGCATGCGTCAGCGACGGAGTCGAACAACGTCGAACAGGGGGGTACCGATGGCGGTGGAGAGAGCCGGCGACGGACGTGGTGAGAGCGAGGCCGAGCGGGCCGACCGGCAGTGGCAGGAGCTCATCCAGGAGATCCGGGTGGCCCAGACGGGCGTGCAGATCCTCTTCGGGTTCCTGCTGACGGTGGTGTTCACCCCGCTGTTCCACGGTCTGGAGCAGGCCGACAAGAACCTCTACATCGTCACCGTGGTGCTGGGGGCTCTGGCGGCGGGAGCGCTGATAGGGCCGGTGTCCTTCCACCGGATCGTCTCCGGCCGCCGGATCAAGCACCAGGCGGTGGTGTGGGCCTCGCGGCTGACCTTCACCGGGCTGTGCCTGCTGCTGGCCACCTGCACGACCGCGCTGTTCCTCGTCCTGCGGGTGGCGACCCACAACCACCTCGTTCCGTGGCTGGTCGCCGGAGTGCTGGTCTGGTACCTGACCTGCTGGTTCGTCCTGCCCCTGTGGACGCGGGCGCGCTACACGTCCGCGTCCGCCGACAGCGACTGACGGGCTACCCGTCGGGTCAGGCCGCCACGAGGTCCGGCTCGCGGTCCGGGGTCTTGGACTTCGGCTTCGGCCTGGGCTTGCTGTTCGGCAGGGAGAGCCGGAAGACCTTGCGCCAGGCCGAGAACACCTGCTTGGGGAGCGGGCCGGTGACGTAGTCGAGCTCGTACTTCTCGAACAGGGCGCGCACCTTCACCGCGACCTCGGCGTAGCGGTTGCTGGGCAGGTCCGGGAAGAGGTGGTGCTCGATCTGGTGCGACAGGTTGCCGGTCATGAAGTGCATGGCCTTGCCGCCGCTGATGTTCGCGGAGCCCATCATCTGGCGCAGGTACCACTGGCCGCGCGTCTCGCCGACGATCGAGCGGCGCTCGAAGACCTGGACGCCCTCGGGGAAGTGCCCGCACATGATCACCGAGTGGGTCCACAGGTTGCGGACCATGTTCGCGGTGAAGGTGGCGGCGAGCGTGGGGAGGAAGGAGGGGCCCGACAGGAGCGGGTGGACCACGTAGTCCTTGAGCACCTGCTTGCGGATCTTGCGTCCCACGGCCTTGGCCCGGGCCCGGAACTCCGGGTTCTTGCGGCGGTGCTTGCTCAGGTTCCGGCCGAGTTCCAGGTCGTAGGCGGCGATGCCGTACTCGAAGAAGCAGGCGTTGAGGAAGTTCCACAGCGGCTGCCCGAGGTGGAACGGGTGCCACTTCTGGTCCTCGTCGACCCGCATGATGCCGTAGCCGAGGTCGTTGTCCTTGCCGAGCACGTTGGTGTACGTGTGGTGCAGCTCGTTGTGGGAGTGCTTCCACTGGTCGGCCGGCGAGACGTGGTCCCAGTCCCAGGTGGTGGAGTGGATCTTCGGGTCCCGCATCCAGTCCCACTGGCCGTGCAGCACGTTGTGGCCGATCTCCATGTTCTCCATGATCTTGGCCACGGACAGGCCGGCGGTGCCGATCAGCCACGCGGGCGGGAACAGGGAGAACAGCAGGACGCCCCGGCTGGCCAGCTCCAGCTTGCGCTGCGCCGAGATGACCTTCCGGATGTAGGCGGCGTCCTTCTCGCCGCGGCCGGCGATCACCTCGTCGCGGATCGCGTCCAGCTCGCGGCCGAGCTCCTCGATCTGCTCCGCGGTGAGGTGGGCGGTGGGGTCGATGGCGGTCAAGGTGCTCCTACCGTTCGATGTCGCAGGGGCCCGCCGCGGCGGACACACAGGTCTGGATGAGGACGCCCGGCCCGGCTTCGGTGATCTCGCCAGTGCGCAGGTCGCGGACGGCTCCCGAGGTGAGCGGCGAGACGCAGCCGAAGCAGATGCCCATCCGACAGCCGGACGGCATGAGCACGCCGGCCGCCTCGCCGACGTCCAGCAGCGGTGTGGCACCGTCCGCCTCGACGGTCCTGGCGGTGGTGGCGAAGGTGACCTCGCCACCGTCACCGGTGACGACCACCCCGGCCCGGAAGCGTTCGGTGTGCAGACGCTCGGCGAGGCCGTGCCCGCTCCAGTGGTCCTCGGCCGCGTCGAGCAGGCCGGCGGGTCCGCAGGCCCAGGTCTCGCGCTCGTCCCAGTCCGGTACGAGCTCCTTCAGACGGTCGAGGCCGAGCAGGCCGTCCGTGTCGGTGTGCACCTCGACGAGCCGCAGCTTCCCGGCCACGACCAGGGCGTGCAGCTCCTCGCGGAAGATCACGTCCTCGGGCCGGGGCGCGGAGTGGATCATCACGGCGTCGTCGAGGGCGGTGTCGCGCAGCATGCCCATCACCGGGGTGATGCCGCTGCCGGCCGACAGGAACAGCACCTTGGCGGGCTTGGCCGCCGGAAGGACGAAGTCCCCGGTGGCCTGGTCCAGCTGGATCAGCGTGCCCGGCCGGGCCCTGCGGACCAGGTGGTTGCTGACCTTGCCGTCCGGGATCGCCTTCACGGTGATCGCGATACGGCCGTCCCGGCGGTCGGTCGGCGAGGTGACCGAGTAGGCGCGCCACAGGCGCACCCCGTCCACGTCGACGCCGATCCGCACGTACTGGCCGGCGGTGTGGCCGAGCCAGCCCCGCCCCGGTCTGATCACGACGGTCGCGGCGTCGTCCGTCTCCGGATGGACGGCCTCGATGCGCCCCCGCAGGTCGGCGCCCGCGCGCAGCGGGCTGACCAGGTCGAGGTAGTCCGACGGCAGCAGCGGTGTCGTGACCATCTCCAGCAGTTTCCACGCCCTGCTGCGGAGCGCTGTACTCGTCATGACCCCAGCTTGATGCGCCCCGAAGGGTAAAGTCCTGTCCGCAGGATGTGAATCTGATCAGTCCGGTTGTGCGCAGGGAACAAAAAACATGAGTCATTCAGTGCGGAGGGCCAAGGAGCTGGTCCTGGACGAGACGACGGTCACGGCCCTTCGGGCCGCGCTGGGGACCACCGCCGACGAGGTCGTCCAGGCGATCATCGACGAGGTCCCGCCCTACTCCCACGCGCTGTCGGGGCGCATGGGCGTCACCATCCGCCGGGCCGTCCGCACCGCCCTGGGCCTCTATCTGGACCTGGCGAGCGGCCACGGCACGGGCGGTGACGCCGGGGCCGCGGCCTACGAGCTGGGCCGCGGCGAGGTCCGCGACGGGCGGTCGATGGACGCCCTGCTCAGCGCCTACCGGGTCGGCGCCCGGGTGGCCTGGCGGGGGCTGGCCGCCGGAGCCGTCCCGGCCGGGCTGCCCGCCGCCGAGGTCGCCAAGTTCGCCGAGTTGACCTTCGCGTACATCGACGAGCTGTCCGCCGCGAGCGCCGCGGGCCACGCCGACGAGCTGGCGGCGCGGGGCCGGGCGCACGAGCGGCACCTGGAGCAGCTGGCCCGGGACCTCCTCGCCGGTGCGGGCCCGGACGCGCTCCTCGACGCCGCCGGCCGGGCCATGTGGCAGCCGCCGGCCACGCTGACCGCGGTGCTGCTCCCGGCCGCCCAGGCCCGGCCCGCGTACCGGTCCCTGGATCCGGGCACCCTGGTCCTCGACGACCTGCCGGAGGACTGCGGGGTGCTGCTGGTGCCCGACGCCGACCGTGCGCACCTGCTGAGGCAGCTGCCGGAGGGGATCGCGGTGGTCGGCCCGGCCCGGCCGTGGACGCGGGCCTCCGCCTCGTATCTGCGGGCGGTCCGCGCGCGCACGCTGTCCTCCGGGATCCGCGACACCGAGGACCATCTGCCCGAGCTGGTGCTGAGCGCCGATCCGGACGCCTTCGCGGACCTGCGGGCCAGGGCCCTGGCACCGCTGAGCGCCCTGCCGCCCGCGACCGCGCACCGCCTGGAGGGGACCTTGCGGGCCTGGTTGCTGCACCAGGGCCGGCGGGACGAGGTGGCGGCCGCGCTGTTCGTCCACCCGCAGACCGTCCGCTACCGGATGGCGCAGCTGCGGGAGCTGTTCCCGGATCTGGCATCGCCGCAGCGGGTCCTGGAACTGACCCTGGCGGTCGGCCTGTCGGCGGACTGACGGGTCGCACCCGCGGTGCCGGGCGCTCCCACTATGCCGGTCGTTGCCGTGCCCTCGTCAGACGGCGGTGGAACTCGGCGACGACGTCCTCGTGGACGGCTGTGTCGCCGCCGAGCGCGATGAACTGGGTGACGACGCCGCCGGCGCGCACGTAGGTGATCATCTCATCCGCAAGGGGAAGGGAGTGCGGCTCCGTGGGCCCCACTTCGCTTTCCGGGGCGCGCATCACCTGGTAGGTCACCGACTCGTCGCCCGGGAACGCCGCCGTCGGCACGGGGCGCAGGCCCTGGTGGCGGGATTCTTCGGAGGACCAGGTGGGGACGGTGTAGTGGGCGCAGCGCGGTATCGCCGTGCGGAGTTCGGCCATCACCCGTGCCGCTTCCCGGGGCGGGTAGCTGTAGGAGGAGGCCACGATGCGGGGCTCGCGCGAGCGGGGCACCAGAAGGACGGTGGTGGCTGCGACCGGGTCCCGCCGTTCGTTCCACAGTGCTCGGGCGACCGGCATGCACAGTTCGACCTCGCGGTAGACGTCGTGCACGGAGGCCCTCTCGAAGGCGGCCCGGTAGCCGGGGATGTCCCCGCCCCTGGGCAGGACCGCCATCAGCTGCCGCATCTCCAACGGGCCGCTCTGCGGCCGAAGCCCCGGGGGCGGGCCGTCCCCCACCGTGATCCCGATACCGAGCACGAGCACCAGAGCCGCTGTTGCCCGTCCGAGTGATCGCTGTTTCATGACTCCCCCGACGCCGAGCCCGCGGCACCTGCTGCCACGGCCGCCCCCAGCATGCACCTGCCTGGCGGGCGGCCTGGCGGGGGAAGGTGCTGCTGCTGGTTCTCGGCGACGGCGCCGACCACGATCGGGATGTCCTCGGAGTGTGCGTGCGGGGTGCCGTCGGCGGCGGCATCCTGGACATCGGCGACGATGCAGGTGATGTTGCCCGTGCCGCCGCCGCGCAGGGCCCGTTCGATCAGTTCGTGCACGGCGCGCTGCCGTTCCGGGTTGGCGACCAGCACCTTTTCCAGGGTCTGGTGGGAGACCAGGTCGGAGAGTCCGTCGGTGCAGAGCAGATAGCGGTCGCCGGCCCGGACCTCGCGGATCGAGAGATCGGGTTCGACGGGCGGGCCTTGCCCCAGGGCGCGCGTCAGGACACCCCGCTGCGGGTGGGTGGCCGCTTCCTCCTCGGTGATCCGGCCCTCGGAGAGGAGGCGTCGCGCCACGGTGTGGTCCTCGGTGAACTGCGTGAGCACGCCGTCCCGCAGCAGGTACGCGCGGCTGTCGCCGACGTGCACCATACCGAGGCGCCGGCCCGTCCACAGCAGCGCTGTGCAGGTGCTGCCCATGCCGGCCAGCTCGGGGGCCTCCGCGGCCATCACGCGCAGGTTCTCGTCGGCCCGCTGCACGGCCGTCGCGAGGACGGTGAGGAGGTCGGGACCGGGGACGTCCTCGTCGAGCGGGACGATGGTGGAGATCACCTCGGAGCTGGCGACCTCGCCGAAGACCTGGCTGCCCATGCCGTCGGCGACGGCGAGGAGGCGCGGGCCGGCGAATCCGGAGTCCTCGTTCCGCTCGGGGATCATGCCCTTGTGCGATCCGGCGAGGAACCGCAGGGTGAGCGAGGGGCCCGGCGGCTCGGTCGGCTGCGGCGGGATGACGAGGGGCGCCTCGTACCGCGGTACCGCGGAGTACCGCGCCACCGCGGTCGGGGCGCGGCTCCCGAATTCCCGCAGCAACGTCCGCACCTCGCCCGCGTTCCGGTATCGCGCCACGCGGATCCTGTGGACGGCCTCCGCGAGCTCGTGCGGGACCTCCGGCGGGAAGTGCGGGCGTCCCTGGGGGTCCACCCGGTCGAGGCCCAGCAGGCGGAGCAGCAGGTCGCCCAGAGCCAGCAGGTCGTTGCTCTGCGCGGTCCCCCAAGGGCCGCCCTTGCTGTCGGCGAGCTTGACGCGGCCGGTGACGGTGACCCGGACCCGTGCGGGGTCGAGGTGCCAGCCCGTCACCTGGTGCTGGTGGGCGTGGTCGAGGGCGTCGAGGATCTCGTCGGCCGCGCGCAGCAGCCACGGGAGGTCCGGCGGGTGGCCGAGGCGGTCGGCGAGGGTGCTGCCGCCGGCGAAGTCCTCGGTGACGACGTACGGGCAGCGGATCCCGTCGCGCGGGACTTCGCCGAGGTCGAGCACGACGGCGAGTCCCGGGTGCCCGAGTCGGGCGCGGGCGCGCATCCGCTGGGCGAAGGCCTGCCGCTGGTGGTGGTCGCCGGCCGCGGCCGGGCGCATGACCCGGATGCCGACCTCGCGTTCGAGGAGGGTGTCGCGGCCCCGGTAGTTGTCCGTCTCCTCGTCCGTCGGCACCGCCGCGAAACCGGTCAGTTCGTAGCGTCCGTCCAGCAGCGTGGTGCGTGAACTCGGCGGTACGTAGGCCCGGTTGCGGAACAGCGGGAGCTCGCCCGCCGTGTTGCGCACCCTGGTTTGCGGCTCGGGGCAGGCGCGTGCCCGCAGTCCGGTGGCGAGCAGGCCGTGGAGGGCGTCGAGGCGGAACAGTTCGGGTCCGTCGGGCAGACCGCGTTCCAGGAGCCTGACGAGTTCGCCGGTGAAGGCGGTGTGCCGGGCGTCGGGCGGTGCGAGTGCCTGGCTGGACTCGCTGGCGGAGGCGATGAGGTACGTGCCTTCGACCACCGCCCCGCTGGCCAGCGCGTCGGTGCCCTCGGCGGCCCCCATCATGCCCAGGGCCCGGCCGCTGTAGCAGCAGTCGAGGATGACGATGGTGCGCTCGGCGCGGCTGCGGAGCAGCAGTCGGCGCAGCCAGTCGTAGGGCATGGCGGTGTCGGCTTCGCCCGCGCGGGAGCTGGGCAGGGTCAGCCAGAGGCCGCCGCCGTCGGGGTCGATCAGTCCGTGGCCCGCGTAGTAGACGACCAGGGTGTCGCGGGCCTCTTCCACCGCGGTCCGCAGGGGGGCGAGGGCTGCCGTGGAGGTGGCGGGTTCGGCCGCGACATGACAGCGGTCGGCGGGCAGGCCCCATACGCCGGGGTCCTGCAACTACCGTGCGAGATCGGTGAGGTTGGCCCGGACGGCGGGGAGGTCGGGGAGGTGGGTGTAGGCGCTGACGCCGATGAGGACCGCGCTGGATCTGGCGGGGACGGCGGAGGCGGAGGGGTCGGTCATCCGTCGCGGCGGGCGAGGGCTTCGAGCAGCCGGGCGGCCGTTTCCGGGTGCTCGCCGGACAGGGTCACCGTGACCCCCTCGTGCTCGAAGGTGACGGCCGGGGGGTGCGGCCGGGTGGCGCGCCAGGTGAACCAGGCGACGGCCAGATTGGCGAGGTCGAATCCGGTGTCGAGGGCGAGCTGGACGTATTCGAGCGGCGATCCCATCGAGCCGGGGGCGGGTTCGGCGCCGCCCAGGGTGATCTCGGCGTGGCGTCGCACCCGGCTGTCGTCCCGCAGCCACTGGCCGAGCGAGCGCAGTTCACCCTCGGTGGCCGCGGGCGCGAGGTCGGTGGTGGTCGCCCCGGTCCCGGCGATGCTGATGATCATGTGTGGCGATCCCCCCAGATCGTGCGCTGGCTGCCACCTTGCCACAGGCCCGACGCCGCCCGCAGGCCGTCCGACGCGACCGCTCTTCGTATCGGGCGGGTATCAGCGGGCGCTCGGTTCTTCATCTGATCGGCCTGCGGGGCCGTGGCAGGCGGAACCAGAGCTTCCGGGGGCCTATCGTTCCTGATGGGTACCCGCCCGCCACCGAACAGGAGCCGTCCCCCCGTGTCCTCCCCCACCCCGGCTCCCGCCGCGCCGCGACCCGTTCGTGTGCTGCTGGTGGAGGACGACGAGCTGATGCGCCGCTCGTTCGCCGTCTCCCTGGAGCGCTACGGGTACACCGTGCGGGCCGCCGCCGACGGACTCGGCGGCCTCGAAACCTTCCGCGAGGAGGAATTCGACCTGCTGATCCTCGACGTGATGCTCCCCGGCCTGGACGGGATCAGCCTGTGCCGCAAGGTCCGGGAGACCAGCCTGGTCCCGGTCCTGATGATGTCGGCGCGCGGCGACGGGCTGGACATCGTCGCCGGTCTGGAGGCCGGGGCGGACGACTACGTGGTCAAGCCCGTGGACACCAACGTGCTCGTGGCCCGGATCCGCTCCCTGCTGCGGCGCGCCACGTACGCCCCCTCGCCTGCCCCCTCCCCCGCCCCGGCGGCCGGGCCGGTCCCCGACCGGGACACCGGACCGGACGAGGGCGATCTGCTGGCCTTCGGCGACCTGACCATCCACACCGGCGGCCTGGACGTGGCCGTCGCCGGCACCCCGGTGGCGCTGACCCCGACCGAGCTGAAGCTGCTGCTGGAGTTCGCCGCGCATCCGGGGATCGTGCTGGAGCGCCACACCCTGCTGCGGAACGTCTGGGACTACGGCTGGGACGGCGACAGCCGGGTCGTGGACCTGTGTGTGCAGCGGCTGCGCGGCAAGCTCGGCCGGGACCGGATCGAGACGGTCCGCGGTTTCGGCTACAAGCTCAGGCGCTGAGCGCGATGCGTACGTTCCGCCGTCCCGGGCCGCGCCGCGTGCCCCTGCGCTGGAAGATCGCCGCGCTGGCCGCGGCCACCGGATGCCTGGTCGCCGTCTCCGTCGGAGTCCTGGTGCACGTCTGGACCGCCGCGGACATCCGGTCACAGGCGGAGATGCACGCCTCCAACAACATCTACTCGGCCATGGAGACCTACCGGCGCACCGGAACGCTCTCGGACGGCGCCGAGCTCGATCCCCCGGAGCTGCCCGCCTCCCTGCGGAACCTCGCGGACGGCTCCCGGCACACGGCGTACTACGACGGCATCGACGGGTCGATGCCGCCGGGCGTCTGGGGCGCCCAGCGGGTCAGCGGCCCGGGCAGCCCCGTGCTCGCCCTGCGGGTCAGCATGAACGCGGGGCTCTACGGACTGCGCCGGCTCGACACGACCATGGTGGTCGCCTCGCTGCTCGTCCTCGCGGTGGCCACACCCGTGGCGGCGTACGGGGCCGGGCTGCTCTCCCGCCGGCTCCGGCGGGTCTCGGAGACCGCGAGCCGGATCTCCGCCGGGGACCTCGACGCCCGGACCGGGATCACCGGGAGCCGCGACGAGCTGGACGACATCGCCGCCACCGTCGACCGCATGGCCGACACCCTCGGCCGGCGGCTGCGCGACGAGCGCCGGTTCACCGCGGACGTGGCCCACGAGCTGCGGACGCCCGTCGGCGGCCTGCTGGCCACCGCGGACCTGCTGCCGCCCGGGGAGACCGAGGACCTGCTCCGCGCCCGCGTCCGCGATCTGCGCGGCCTCGTCGAGGACCTGCTGGAGATCTCCCGGCTCGACGCGGGCGCCGAACGGGCGGTCCACGCCCGGGTCCCGCTCGGCGAGGTCGTCGCCGAGGCCGTGGCGCGCACCGGCCTCGCCACCGAGATCGAGCTCGACGGCGCCAGTACCGGGGATGGCGCCGGGGCCGGGGCCGCCCGCGGCGTGGAGACCGACCCGCGCCGCCTCGAACGGATCGTCGGCAACCTCGTGGTCAACGCCCACCGGCACGGGCGGAGCCCGGTCCGGGTCACCGTCCAGGGCTCCACCGTCGTCGTACGCGACCACGGGCCCGGGTTCCCCGCCGACCTGCTGGCCAACGGCCCGCACCGGTTCCGGACGGGTGCGAGCGAGCGGGGTACCGGCCACGGCCTGGGCCTGACCATCGCCGTGGGCCAGGCCCGGGTGCTCGGCGCCGAACTCCGCTTCACCAACGCCCCGGACGGCGGCGCCGTCGCCACCCTGCGCCTGCCGGACTGACACAGCCGCACCCGTCACCTACGCAACCGATACACAGCGGAGTGGCCGCCGCTACACCGCAGTCCAGGCTCCGATACCTCCCCCCGACACCCTTCGAAGCGCAGCTTCCCGCTCTCGAAGAGGAGTCCCCGTGACCACCCCCCTTGCCCCGCAACCGCAACCGCAACCGCATCCGCGCCCGGCGTACGCGCCGACCGGTGCCGCGGCCTCCACCACCGGCCTCACGAAGGTCTACGGCAGCGGCGACACCCGGGTCGTCGCCCTCGACGGGGTCGACATCTCCTTCGCCGAGGGCGAGTTCACCGCGATCATGGGCCCCTCGGGCTGCGGCAAGTCCACCCTGATGCACTGCGCCGCCGGACTCGACTCCTTCACCTCCGGCTCCGTCCGCATCGGCACCACCGAGCTGGGCTCCCTCGACGACGAGCAGCTCACCCGGCTGCGCCGCGACCGGATCGGCTTCGTCTTCCAGGCCTTCAACCTGATGCCGACGCTGACCGCGCTGGAGAACATCACGCTGCCGCTGACCATCGCGGGCCGGAAGCCCGACCCCCGGTGGCTGGACCACGTGGTGACGATGACCGGGCTCTCCGACCGCCTCGGCCACCGTCCCGGGCAGCTCTCCGGCGGGCAGCAGCAGCGCGTGGCGGTGGCCCGGGCCCTGGTCGGCCGGCCCTCGATCATCTTCGGCGACGAACCCACCGGAAACCTCGACTCCCGGGCGGGGGCCGAGGTCCTCGGGTTCCTCCGCGACTCGGTGCGCGAGCTGGGTCAGACCGTGGTCATGGTCACCCACGACCCGGTCGCCGCCGGCTACGCCGACCGCGTGGTCTTCCTCTCCGACGGCCGTCTCGTCGACGAGATGCGGCAGCCCACCGCGGACCGGGTCCTGGACCGGATGAAGGCCTTCGACGCGCACGCCCGCACGAGCTGACACCCGCACGAGCCGAGCCCCTGCCGTCCCTCCCCTCCACTCCCCCGCCCGCTCCCCCGGGCCCGCTCCTCCAGGATCCGCATCCCATGTTCCGTACCGCCCTGCGCAACGTACTCGCGCACAAGGCCCGTCTGCTGATGACCGTGTTCGCGGTCATGCTCGGGGTCACCTTCGTCACCGGCAGCCTCGTCTACGGCGACAGCCAGAAGCAGGCCGCCGTCGACCGGGCGAGCGCCGGCTACGACCGCGTCTGCCTGAACGTCGCGCCCGACACCGTGCCCGGCGGCCCGCCCGGCACCCTGGACGCCCGAACCGCGGCCTCCCTGGCCCGGGTTCCCGGGGTCGCCGCCGCGGCGGGCCGGGTCAACGGCTTCGCCGCGATCGCCGACCCCGAGGGCCGGCTGCTGGGCAGCGCCGACTTCCGTCGGGGCGGCAACTTCGCCCCGGCCGAGGATGGCAGGGACCCCGCCTACTCCTTCACGGCGGGATCCGGTCCGGTCGACGGCACGTCCGTGGCCCTCGACGAGGCCTCCGCCGCCAGGGGCGGGTACCGCGTCGGCGACACCGTCCGCGTCGGCACGGGCACCGGCGCCCGCTCCTACCGGCTCAGCGGCACCTTCCGGACCGACGCCTCCAAGCTGTCCCCCGGCGGCAGTCTGGTGCTGTTCGCCGACACCACCGCCCAGAAGCTGTTCCTCCGGCCGGGGCAGTACACCGACATCGAGATCACGGCCACACCGGGCACCGACGCAATCGAGCTCCTCAGCCGGGTCGAAGCGGTCGTCCCCAAGAACTCCACGGCCGTCACCGGCGCCCAACTCGCCCGCCTCCAGGCGAACACGGCCTCCAGTGACAGCGACACCATGAGTCAGATCATGGTGGGTTTCGCCGCGGTCGCCCTGTTCGTGGCCACCTTCCTGATCTCCAACACCTTCACCATGCTCATCTCCCGCCGCACCCGGGAACTGGCCCTGATGCGGGCCGTCGGCGCCACCCGCAGGCAGGTCCGGCGGATCCTGCTCACCGAGTCCGCGCTCGTCGGCGTACTGGCCTCCGTGGCCGGGCTGCTGGCCGGCACCGGGGTCGCCGCCCTGCTCCAGGGCCTCTTCACATCCGCCGGCAGCCCGGACGCCCCGCTGACCCTGCTGCCCTCCACGGTGCTGATCGCGCTGCTGGTCGGCACCGCCCTGCCGGTGGCCGCCGCCTGGCTGCCGGTCCGCCGGGCCATGGCCATCCCGCCGGTCGCCGCACTCGGCGCCGCCGAGCCCGCCGCCCCGGCGCGCGCCGGCTCCCCGCGCACCGGGCTCGGCTCCGCGCTGCTGCTCACCGGGGCGGCCGCGACCCTGTACGGGGCGCTGGCCGCCGACGGCGACGCCAGGCCGGTCATCGGCCTCGGCGCGGCCCTCACCCTGACCGGCGCCATGACCCTCATCCCGCTGCTGTCCCAGCCGTTCACCGCCCTGCTCCGGCCGCTGCTGATCCGCTTCAGCCCGGTGCACGGCGACCTCGCCGCCCGCAACACCGTGCGCGATCCCCGGCGTACCGGTGCCACCGCCTCGGCGCTCGCCATCGCCCTCACGCTCGCCTCGGGCCTCTCGGTCCTCGGCGCCTCCGCCGCCCAGTACCTGGACGGCGCGACCACCCGGGACATCACCGCCGACTACCTGGTGCAGGCCCCCTCGGGCGGACCGCGGATGACCCCCGCCACCGCCGAACCCCTCGGGAAGCTGGCCGGAGCCACGTACAGCCCGCTCAACCAGTCCACCGAATACGAGATCGGCGGTGTCCGCTCCGTCCTGACCGGCGTCGACCCCGCCACCATCGGCCGTCTGCTGCGCTACGAGGTGACCGCGGGCTCCCTGGACCGCCTCGGCCGGGGCCAGGTCGCCGTCGCCGACTACAAGGCCGCGGCCAACGGCTGGAAGGTCGGCCAGAGGCTGCCCGTGAAGCGGCTGGGCAAGCAGGGCGAGATCACCATCGGGGCGATCTACCACGCGGACGAGCAGAGCAAGGTGCTGCCCAGCATCACCGCACCCGACTCCCTGGTCGCCCGCTTCGACCCCGCCCCGTACACCGACTCGATCGTCGTGGCCACCGCGGGCGGGCCCGGCCGCGCCCAACGGGCGGGCATCGTCCGGGCGCTCGGCGACAACCCCGCCCTGTCGGTCCTCGACAAGGAGGCCGTCCGCGCCGAGGACACCAGCGGCATCGGCGACCAGCTCGACATGTTCTACGCCATGCTCAGCATGGCCCTGGTGATCGCCGCCCTCGGCATCGCCAACACCCTCGCCATGTCCGTTCTCGAACGCCGCAAGGAGATCGGCACTCTGCGCGCCCTCGGCCTGGACCGGGCCGGAGTCGCCCGCATGATCCGCATCGAGGCCCTGCTCGTCGGCGCCCTCGGCGCGACCGTCGGCACCGTGATGGGCGTCTTCACCGGCTGGGCCCTCGGCAACACCCTTCAGGAGAGCGTCGCCGGATACGCCCTGGTCATCCCCTGGGGCCGGCTCGCCCTGGGCGTCCTGCTCGCCCTGGCCGCCGCCCTCCTCGCCTCCCTCTGGCCGGCCCGCAGGGCAGCCTCCACCGGCATCCCCGCCGCCACCCGGTGACGGGGGTGCGGGGTCAGGGGGCGGTGTCGGGGCCGCTGGGGGTGGGGGCGGACGGGTCGATGAGGCCGGTGGACCTGAGGTCCTGCCAGAGTTGTGGGGGGATCCGTTCGTGGAGGGCCGCTGTGTCCTCGGTGATGCGTTCGGGGCGGGAGGCTCCGGGGATCGCGGTGACGGCCGCCGGGTGGGCGAGCGGGAACTGGAGGGCCACCGCCTTCAGGCTCACTCCGTACCGGTCCGTAACCGCCCGGATCCGCTCCACCCTGGCGAGGACCTCCGCCGTGGCCTCCCGGTACTGGAAGTTGGTGCCGCCCGCGAGGATCCCCGAGTTGTAGGGGGCGCCGACCACCATGCCCAGCCCTCGTTCCTCGGCCATGGGGAGCAGCCGCTGGAGGGCGTGGGTGTGGTCGAGGAGGGTGTAGCAGCCGCCCAGGAGGAAACCGTCGGGGCGGGGCTCGTCCAGTCCGAGGACGATCTCGATGGGTTCGGTGAGGTTGACGCCGAGCCCCCACGCCCCGATCACGCCCTCGTCGCGCATCCCGTCGAGGACCCGGAAGGCTCCGGTGCGGGCCTCTTCCAGTCGCTGGAGCCACAGGTCGCCGTGGGCGTCCCGGGCGATGTCGTGGACCCAGACCACGTCGACGCGGTCGACGCCCAGCCGCCGGAGGCTGTCCTCCAGCGAGCGTCTCGTGGCGTCGGCCGTGCAGTCGTCGACGACCTTGTTGGGATGGCCGTGCTCGTAGGGGCGTCCTCGGCGGAGTTCCGCCGGTACCTCTTCGTCCAGGACGACCCGTCCGACCTTGGTGGACAGCACGAAGGCCTCGCGGGGGCGGTTCGCGAGCGCTTCACCGAGGCGGAGCTCGGCGAGCCCGGCTCCGTAGAAGGGGGCCGTGTCGTAGTAGCGGATTCCCGAGTCCCATGCGGTCCGCAGGGTGTCCTGGGCTTCTTCGTCCGATATCGCGCGGAACAGATTTCCCAGAGGACCGGTGCCGAAACCCAGGGGCGTGCGGATGATGTCGCTGAGGCCCATGACCATTCCTCGGTCTCGAACGTGCGACGACGGCACGCGTGCACGCGCACGTCACCGTATGCCTTTCATGGTAGGACCCTTCTCCAGGAGCCGCCCGGCCGGGCGGTGGGGCGGCACGGTGCAGAGGGAGAGGTCCGCATGGCGGTTCAGCGGTTGGACAATGTCGGGATCGTCGTCGAGGACCTGGAGGCCGCCATCGCGTTCTTCCAGGAACTCGGTCTGGAGCTGGAGGGCACGGCGACGGTCGAGGGCGAGTTCGCGGACCGGTGCACCGGTCTCGACGGGGTCCGCTGCGACATCGCGATGGTGCGGACGCCGGACGGCCTGAGCCGGCTCGAACTGGCGAGGTACCGCAGCCCCGAGGCCGTCGACCCCGGGGCGCGCGACCGGCCGCACAACATCCTGGGCACGCACCGGGTCATGTTCGCCGTGGACGACATCGAGGACACGGTCTCCCGGCTGCGTCCGCACGGTGCGGAACTCCTCGGCGGGATCGCCCGGTTCGGGGACAGCCATCTGCTGTGTTACCTCCGGGGCCCGGAGGGCATCATCGTCGGGCTCGCCGAGCAACTGCGCTGAGCGCAACTAGACTGGGATCCGGGGGCACCGACTCATGTGAACGGGGGTCCGCCCCATGACGGGAGCAGCGGCGCCGGTCTCGGGGGCCCCGTTCGACGTGGACGTGTCCGTGTGCGTGAACGGGCGGGACCACCGGCTCACCGTCGACACCCGGATGTCGCTCCTGGACCTCCTGCGGGACCTGCTCGGCCTCACCGGGGCCAAGGAGGGGTGCGGGCGCGGTCAGTGCGGGTGCTGCACCGTGCTTCTGGACGGGCGGCGGGTGTACGGCTGTCTGGTGTTCGCCGCGGCCTGCGACGGGGCCCGGATCACCACCGTGGAAGGACTGGCGGGACTCCCGGATTCTGGTCCCGGTCCGGCGGGGCGGCTTCATCCGCTCCAGCGGGCGTTCGTCGAGCACGACGGGCTCCAGTGCGGGTTCTGCACCCCCGGCCAGCTGTGTTCCGCCGTCGGGATGCTCGACGAGTTCGGCCGGGGCTGGCCCAGCCCCGCCGGCGGAGGGTTGCGGGCCCCGCCCGGGCTGACCGCTGCGGAGGTGCGGGAGCGGATGAGCGGGAACCTGTGCCGCTGCGGGGCCTACCGGGGCATCGTGGAGGCCATCCTGGCCGTGGGCCCATGACCGGCACCCGCACGCGTCCCCGCACTCCCGGCGAGGTCCGGGCCTCCCCCGCCCCTCCCGCGATCGGCGCCCCCGTCCCCCGCCGTGAGGCCGAGGAGAAGGTCACCGGTGCCGCCCGCTACACCGGGGACATGAGGCTCCCGGACACCGTGTACGTCGCGGTGGTTCCGGCCGCGATCGCCCACGGCAGCGTCACGGCGGTCCGTACCGGGCCCGCCCTCGCCGTGCCCGGCGTCCTGGCCGTGCTCCATCCCGGCGACCGGCCGGCCCTCCGGCGAACCGGGGACGACGACCTCGCCGTCCTCCAGTCCGCGCACATCGGCTTCCGGGGCCAGTTCGTCGCCGCGGCCGTCGCCGACACCCCGCGCAGCGCCCGGGAGGCGGCCCGGGCGGTCCGGGTCGAGTACGCGGCCGCTCCCCACCGGGTCGCCCTGGATCCGGCCGGTGAGGGGCTGCACCGGCCGCCCGGGCATGTGCCGTACTTCCCCGCCGACTGCTCGCACGGGGACGTGGAGGGGGCCCTCGCCGGCTCGCCCGTCCGGATCGACGCCGTCTACACCACCCCCGTCCACCACCACCATCCGCTGGAACCGCACACCTCCCTCGCGTACTGGGACGAGGAGGGCCGGCTGACGGTCCACGACGCGACCCAGGGGCCCTCCGGGACGCGGGACATCCTGGCCCAGCTGTTCGGCATCGCCCCGGACCGGGTCCGGGTCCTCTCCCCGCACGTGGGCGGCGGGTTCGGTTCGAAGGCGGCGCCCCGGGCCCAGCTCGTGCTCGCCTGTATGGCGGCCCTGGTGGTGGGGCGGCCGGTCCGGACGGCCCTCTCCCGTGAGGAGCTGACGGCCGTGGTCGGGTACCGGTCGCCGACCGTGCAGCGGATCCGGCTGGGCGCGGGGACCGACGGCCGTCTCCGGGCCGTCTCCCACGTGTCGTACGAGCAGACGTCGATGTCCGGCGAGCACACCGAGTACGCGGCCGCCCCCACCCGCACCATGTACGCGGCGCCGAACCGCGAGACCCGGCACTGGCGGATGAGGCTGCACGTGCCCTCGCCGACCTGGATGCGGGCGCCGGGTGAGTGCCCGGGGATGTTCGCGGTGGAGTCGGCCATGGACGAGCTGGCCCTGGCCTGCGGCATCGACCCGGTCGAGCTGCGGCTGCGGAACGACACCGCCCACGACCCGCACAGCGGGCTGCCGTTCAGCACCCGCAACCTGGCGGCCTGTCTGCGCGTGGGCGCCCGCCGGTTCGGCTGGGCCGACCGGGACCGGCTGCGCGCGGAGCACGCGGGAGGGCGTCTGAGGGTGGGGGCGGGGGTGGCCGCGTGCACGATCCCGCAGTACCGGTTCCCGTCGCGGGCGAGCGCGCGGGCCGAGGCGGACGGCCGCCGTACGGTGCGGATCGCCGCCGCCGACATCGGGACGGGGGCGCGGACCGTCCTGGCGCAGATCGCCGCGGACACCCTCGGGGTCCCGCTGGAGCGGGTGGCCGTGGAGGTCGGGGACAGCGGTCAGCCGGCGGCCAGCTGGGCCGGCCGGTCCAGCGGCACGACCTCCTGGGGAACGGCGGTGGTGCGCGCCTGCGAGGCGCTGCGGGCCGAGATCGTACGGCGGGGCGGGCGGGTGCCGGCCGGCGGGCTGGAGGCCTTCGCGGACACCGCGGCGGAGCTGGCCCCGCCGCGCCCGCATTCGCAGCACGCCTTCGGCGCGCAGTTCGCGCAGGTCAGTGTGGACACGGTCAGCTGGGAGGTGCGGGTGACACGGCTGCTCGGGGTGTTCGCGGTGGGTCGGGTGATCAATCCGGTGACCGTGCGGTCGCAGCTGCTCGGCGGTATGACCATGGGCGTGTCCATGGCCCTGTCGGAGGAGGGCCTGATCGACGGGACGTACGGGCAGTTCACCACCCGGGACCTGGGCAGCTACCGGATCGCGACCTTCGCGGACCTGCCGGAGGACATCGAGGCCCTGTGGGTCGAGGAGGCCGACTTCGACGCGAGCCCGATGGGTGCCAAGGGGGTCGGCGAGATCGGGATCGTGGGCACGGCGGCGGCGGTGGCCAACGCGGTCCGGCACGCGACCGGGATCCGGGTCCGCGACCTGCCGCTGGGCCCCCGCCGGCTGCGCGAGGCCGCGGCCCGGGGAGCGGCGGGATGAGGCCGTTCCGCTATCTGCGTCCCGCCACCGTCGCCGAGGCCGTCGCCCTGGTGTCGGGGGACCCGGGGGCGCTGTTCGTGGCGGGCGGGACCAATGTCTTCGACCACCTCAAGCTGGGGATCGTGCGGCCGACGCTGCTCGTGGACGTGACCGGTCTGCCGTTGGACGGCATCGAGGAACTGCCCGGTGGCGGGCTGCGGGTGGGTGCGGTGGTCCGGGTGGCCGAGCTGGCCGCGCATCCCCTCCTGCGGGCGCGCTGGCCGCTGGTGGCGCAGGCGCTGCTGGCGGGCGGTTCTCCGCAGCTGCGGAACATGGCCGTGCTCGGTGGCAGCCTGCTGCAACGCACCCGGTGCGCCTCGTTCCAGGACCCCGGCACCCGGTGCAACAAGCGGGAGCCGGGCTCGGGTTGCTCGCTCCTGGAGGGCGGGGGCGAACGCCGGGCGGTTCTGGGTGCCTCGGAGCGGTGTGCGGCGGTGCATCCCTCGGATCCGGCGGTCGCGCTGTGCGCCGTGGACGCGGTGGTGTGCGTCGAGGGTCCCTCCGGTGGTCGCCGGATCGGCGTCGGCTCGTTCTACCGTGCGCCCGGGGCCAGTCCGGAGCGGGACACGGTGCTCGACCACGGCGAACTCGTGACCGCGGTGGAGTTGCCACCGCTGCCGGCGGCGGCCCGTTCGGTGTTCCGCAAGGTCGGGGACCGGGCCTCCTTCTCCTTCGCGCTCGTGTCGGTCGCCGCCGCCCTGGACCTGGAGGACGGCGGCCGGATCCGGGACGTACGGGTCGCCCTGGGCGGTGTGGCGACCACCCCGTGGCGGGCGCGCCGGGCGGAGGCGGCCCTGCTCGGCGGGCCGGCCACCGCCGACCGGTGCGCGGCGGCCGCGGCGGAGGAGTTGTCGGCGGCCCGCGCCGGGCCCTGCGCCGCGTACCGGATCGTGCTGGCGCGGGAGGTGCTGGCGGCCACCCTGACGGACCTGTGCGAGGGCGCCGAGACCGCCGGCCCGGGCTGAACAGGGCGTCCGGAGGTTCCGGAGCGGGCCGTCGGTGTGGACCCGGTCTGGCGCATCCCAACCGCCCGCGGCCTGCGGCGAGTAGCATCCCGCAGCAACGCACGAACCATGAAGGAGCGTGGACTTCCCGTGAGCCCCGAATCGGTCACACCCCCCATCCACACCAAGTACGCGGAGCAGCTGGCCGCCGACCTGGCCGCCAACCAAGCCGAACAGGCAACCCTGAGCGCACGCCTCGACCAGTTGCGGACGGAGGAGAAGTGGCTCGCGGCCACCCTGGAAACCATGCCGTCGGCCGAGGCCGAACTGGTGCCCGCCGGCCCGCGATTCGCCCCGGCTCCGGTTCCTGCCACGGCGGCGCCCGTCACCGCCCCGCGCGGTGAGGTGGAGGACAAGGCCGTTCCGAAGCCGCGCGCGGGTTCCGGGAGTGGCACCGCCCCGGTCGAGCGGACCCCGGCGCGCCGGACCCCGGTCCGCAAGTCCCCGGTTCCTCGCAAGAGGGCTTCGGGGGCCGGGACGGCCCCGTCCGCCAAGGCCCCCAAGGCTCCGAAGACCCTGAAGGCCCCGAAGTCGGCGAAGAAGACCGCCGCGTCCGAGCAGCCCGCGGAGCCCACCCCGGCCGCGACTCCGGCCACGGCTCCGGCCCCGACCGCAGCCCCGACCCCCACTCTCGGGGTGCTGCTGGCGGAGCTGCTTCGCCGGCAGCCCGGTGAGCCGAAGAAGTTCAGCGAGATCAGGGCCGAGCTGAACGAGGCCCACCCCGGGCGCGGCAGTGTCTCCGACACCGCCGTCCGCAACGCGCTGCTCAGGCTCGCGACCAAGGGCGAACTGGAGAAGGACAGCCGGCAGGGCACGGTGTTCTACACCTGGTCGTCGGCCGCGGCGGCTTCCGCCCCGGTGGCGGAGGCGCAGCCGGAGAAGGGCGCCGGGGCCGCGGACACCACCGGCGCCTGAGCCCCCGCTCCACCGGCGGGCGCCACCGCGCCCGCCGGTGCCGTACGTCCGGTCGGTCACCCGTGGCCCGGTCACATGTAGCGGCAGACGGTGATCGTGCCCCCGTCCGTGCGCGCTCCGCAGCCCATCTTGGTGTAGTTGGGCTGGATCATGTTGTAGTAGTGGCCCCAGGTGTCGTAACCGGGGCTGTCGGTGCTGTGGTTGGGGTCGGCGTCGTAGGCGCCCTGCTCCGATGCCCACTGGCCCACGGCCGCGCTCGGACCGGCGCTGGAGATGTTCTCGGCGGCGTGGTTGATGTCCTCGTGCTGGAGTCCGCCGGCGGTGGATGCCGGGTTGTCGGCCCAGGCCTGGGACTCGGTCGCGAGGCCGCCGTCCCAGGTGAGGGGCGACTGGCCGGCCTGCTGACGGACCGAGTTGGTCTCGGCGAGCATGGACTGCTGCTCGCTCGGGCTGATCGCGGCGGGCGCCGCGGCGGCCGTGGCGGCGGGGGCGAGGGTGCCGCCGCCCAGGAGCAGGCCGGTGGCCATGAGCGCGGCGAAGCCGAGACCACCGCCGCGTCGGCGGGTGAGGGGGGTGAGGGGGTTCATGGCGCGACCTCCGGTCGCAGGGGGAGAGCAGACGGGTGGGAGGTGCCGGGGGATCCACGGGCACCCGCCGGGGCCTGCCCGGGGGTGCCGGCCTCGCGCGGCACGACCCGTTCAGCCTAAGGAGGAGTCGGCGGCCGGGCCACCGGAGCGGGGGCGCCGCGGGTGGCCGGGGCGTGCCGGGCGGGGTGCCGGGGCGCGGCGTAGCGTGGGATGACGGGGACCGGTCGCGGTCCCGGGCCGAGCTGGAAGGGCGCAGGTAAGGGCGCATGTCTGGCACCGAACGGATCCATCACATCGGTCTCCTCGTCGCCGATCTGGACGAGGCGGTGGCGCGCTGGTCCCTGGCCACCGGTTACACGTTCAGCGAGGTCGGCCGCTATGTGACCGACCACTACGTGGACCACAGCGACGAGCGGCCGCACCATCACGACGCGCGGATCTGCTTCTCGAAGGAGGGCCCGCCGTTCATCGAGCTGATGGAGTTCCACGGGGAGGGCACGCATTCGGCGCGGCAGGGCGAGGGGATCCACCACCTCGGTTTCATGGACCATCCCGCCGTCGAGGGGCGCAAGGAGGAGCTCGCCGCGCAGGGCATGCACTGTGACGGCATGGCCCTGGACGAGGACGGGAGGATCCTGCTGTGGTTCACCGAGAAGCAGGATCTGTACGGCATCCGGCTGGAGTTCGTCAGCCCGGTGCCGCAGCCGATCGTGATGGACGACGGGCGTCCCGCCTACCGTGACGAGCGCGGTTTCCCCGGCCTGTGGCCGCCGGAGGGGCGGGGGTGAAGGTCCGCCCGCCGCATTCGGGCGGCGGGCCGGGAGTACCGGGCGGTGATCTCCGTGGAGTCGACGCGAGCGCAGGGGCGGACCCGGGCGCAGGTGTGGGTGGGGGCGAACCGGCTGGAGCCGATGTCCCTGGCGGTGCCGGAGCCGTCCGGCGGTGGTCTGCTGCTGGCGATGACGGCGAACGGCATCTGCGGTACGGACCTGCACTTCCTGTCGGGTGAGCCTTCGACGCCGTTCGTGCTGGGGCACGAGATCGTGGGCCGGATCGTCGGGTTCGGTCCCGGCCATGAGCGTCATGACGCCGACGGGGTGCCGCTGGCGGAGGGCGACCGTGTCGCCCTGTTCCCGTGGCTGCCGTGTCGCCGCTGCTGGGGCTGCCACCGGTTCGGGCCGGGTGCCACCACCTGTTCCGACGCCTTCGTGTACGGCATCCCGCCGGAGGCCATCGGGCTGGATCCGCCGGCGCCGGCCGCGGACGGGGGCTCCGGTCCCGGTCTGACGGGCGGGTTCGGCGGGCATGTGGAGGTCCGTCCCGGCACCTATCTGTGGCGGGTTCCGGAGTCCCTGCCGGATGAGGTCGCCTCGCTGCTGGATCCGCTGGCGGTGGCGGTGCGGACGGTGGACGTGACGCGTACGGCCACCGGGGTGTGGGACGAGGTGCTCACCGCGGATTCGACGGCCGTGGTCCTGGGTCTGGGAACGGTGGGTCTGCTGACCGCCGGGATCCTGCGGCGGTGCGGGGTCGGGACGGTGGTGGGGACGGGTTCGCGCCCCTCGCGGCTGGCGGCGGCCCGGGCGCTGGGTGTGGACGTGGTGCTGGACACGGCGGAGCACGGTGTCGGGGACCGACGTCGCAGGGTGCTGGATCTGACGCGCGGGCGTGGTGCGGACCTGGTGGTGGACGCGACGAACCGGCCGGCCGCGTTCGCGGAGGCGCTGGGGATGGCCCGGCGGCTGGGCACGGTGGTGGAGGTCGGGAACATCGTCTCCGACGGCAGTACGGTGCCGCTGGATCCGGCCGGGGACCTGTGCCAGCGGGGGCTGCGCGTGCTGGGGGTGAGTTTCAATCCGCCCCGGTCCTACACGGAGGGGATGGCCATGCTGTCCGCCGGGACGATGCCGTTCGAGTCGCTGATCTCCCGGAGCCGGCCGCTGGAGGAGGCCGGTGCGGCGCTGGAGGACCTGGGCGGGGACGTGGTGAAGGTCGTGCTGTCGGGTAGCGGCGCGTGAGGGGACGAGCGGGTACGAGCGCGGGCCCGGGCGCGGGTCCGGTCGGCCGGGGGGCCAGGGCGCGGCTGGTGCTGCTGGCGGCGGCCTGCGGCGCGTTCTTCGGGTTCTCGATCTCCGCCATGAACCAGGTCATCGACGAGGTGGGGCGGGAGTTCTCGTTGACCGGGCTGCACCAGGGGATCGTGGTGAGCGCGCTGGTGGTGGGTGCGCTGGCCGGCTGTCTGCTGGTGGGCCGGGTCACCGACCGGGTGGGCCGGCGGAGCGTCCTGGCCGGGTGCGGTGCGGTGGCGACGGCCGCGGTGGCGGTCTGCGCTCTGGCGCCCGACGAGCTGACGCTGGTGGTGGGGCGGTTCCTGACCGGCATGTGTGTGGGTGCCACCTCGGCGGTGGCTCCGGTGCTGCTGGCCGAGCTGTCCTCGGCGCGTTTCCGGGGCCCGGTGATCACTTCGTACCAGCTGGCGATCACCGTGGGTGTGGTGGCTGCGCTGGCCTGCGGGCTGGTGACCCGGGGGGCCGGTGAGTGGCGGTGGTCCCTGGCCGCCAACGGGATCCCGGCGCTGCTGCTGGCGGTGGCCGCCTGCCTGGTCCCGCAGGCCCCGGAGGACCTGCTGGTGCGGGGCCGGGACGGGGAGGCGCGTGCGGTGCTGTCGGCCACCCGGGAGGAGCCGGAGGCCGGGGTGGAGTACGCGCGGCTGGTGCGGGCCCGCGGGCTGCCCCGGGTGGGGGTGGTGCGCAGTCTGCGGGATCCGGGGCGCCGGCTGGCGACGGCGATCGCGCTGGCGGCGGCGCTGGGGAACGCCATGGTCGGGATCGGTGCGGTGGTGTACTACTCCACGCTGGTGTTCGCCTCGGCGGGGGTGGGCGGGTCCTCGGGGGCGGAGGCGGCGAGCCTGTCGGTGGGGTTGACGAACATGGCGGTGACGGTGGCCGCCCTCGGTCTGATCCGCCGGTACGGGCGCCGGCCGCTGCTCGGCGCGGGTCTGGCGGGGATGGCGGTGGCGTTGTGCGTGGCGGCCTGGAGTCTGATGGGGGTCGGCGGTTCGGGGGCGGGCTGGGTGACGGTCGCGGCGATGCTGGTGTACGTGTCGTGCTTCGCGTTCTCTGCGGGCCCGCTGGCGTGGGTGCTGATGGCGGAGGTGCTGCCGGAGGAGGCCGGGGCCCGGGTGGCGGGTTCGGCGCTGGCGTTGAACTGGGCGGCGAACCTGCTGGTCGCGCTGTTGTTCCCGCTGGTGGTGGGCACGCCGGGGGTTCCGGAGCGGGTGGGTGCGGTGTTCCTGTTCTTCGCCGTGGTCAGTGTGGTGTTCCTGGTGCTGCTGCGGCGGTTCGTGCCGGAGACGAAGGACCGTCCGCTGGCCGAGGTACAGGAGGAGCTGCGGGTCAGGGGATCGTCGGGACGACCCCGCCGTCGACCCGCAGGGCCGCCCCGGTAGTCGCGGAGGCCTCGTCGGAGCAGACGTAGCGGATCATGGCGGCGACCTCGGAGGGCAGGGCGAGGCGCTGGATGAGGGAGGTCGGCCGGTAGGCGGCGAAGAACTCGCGTTCGGCCTGCTCGAAGGAGAGCCCGGGGTAGGAGTTCGCGATGAACTCCTCGGCTCCGGCGGTGCGCGTGGGCCCGGGGAGGACGGTGTTGACGGTGACGGGGCTGCCGGCCGTCCAGAGGGCGAAGCCCCGGGAGACGGCCAGCTGGGCCGCCTTGGTCATCCCGTAGTGGATCATCTCCTTGGGGATGAAGAGGGCGGATTCGCTGCTGATGAACACCACCCGGCCCCATCGGCGCTCCATCATCGCCGGGGCGTAGTGCCGGGTGAGCCGGATTCCGCTGAGGACGTTGACCTCGAACAGCCGGCGCCATTCCTCGTCGCTGATCTCGAAGGCCGGGGCCTCGCCGTAGATGCCGGCGTTGTTGACCAGGACGTCCGCCTCGGGGACGGCCTCGAAGAGGGCCGCGGCCCCTTCCTCGGTGGCCACGTCCCCGACGGCGGGCAGCACCTGGCCGGCGGCCGGGCCGGCGGCCTCGCGGACCCGTTCCGCGGCGGCGGCGGTGCGCCGCTCGTCGCGGCCGTTGACGTAGACGGTGTGGCCGTCGGCGGCGAAGGCCTCGGCGGTGGCCTCGCCGATGCCGGAGGTCGATCCGGTGATCAGGACGCGGCGGACCGTGCTCGCGCTGGTACGGGACATGGCTCTCCTCGTGGGGTGGGGCCGCTACCCGCCGCCCAGCAGCCCGTCGGCCGCCTTGAGGGCCAGTGCCAGGCTGGTGAGGGTGGGGTTGCTGGCCGTGGCGGTCGGGATGACGCCGTTGCCCGCGAGGTAGAGGTTCTCGAACCCCCACACCCGGGAGCCGGTGTCGACCACGCTGGTCTCCGGGTCCTCCCCCATCCGCACCGTGCCCGAGATGTGCAGGGGCAGCCCGGGGGTCGGGAACCGCGGCTCCGCGCCCGGCAGGAAGCCGCCGATGGCCAGTGCGCCGCGGATCATCTCGGCCATCATCAGGTGGAGCCGGGCGTCGTCGGCGGCCCCGTACGCGAACTCGAACGTCGGCTGCGGCATGTCGTGCACATCGGTGTGGGTGTCCGAGAAGAGCACCCGGTTCTCCGGCCGGGGGTCGACCAGCCCGAACCACCTCAGGTCCACGATCAGCCGGCCGTCCACGTGCGGCGGGATGTCCCCGTAGTGGAAGGAGTCCCGGTTGATCTGGGCGTGCCAGGGCCGTCCCTCGGTGACGGGGATCCACACGTTCGGATCCGGATCGTCCACCGGGATGGGCAGCTCGTCCTCGGGGTAGCGATCCCGGTGGGCGGCGACCGCGTCGCGGAACATCATTCCGTTGCCGGCCAGGTCGATCAGTTCCTGAAGGAGCGTCACCTGGCAGAAGGTGGTGGGGTGTTCGGTGAGGTAGCGGCCCAGGGCCGGGGGGCGGATCCCGGAGGCCCACAGCAGTTGCGGGGTGAGCACCGCCCCGGCCGCGACCACGTACGTCCCGGCTTCCACCCGGACCTCCCTGGTCCGTGCCAGGTCGCGCACCAGGGCCCCTTCGACGCGCGAGCCGGTGGAGTCCTGGAGCAGACGGACGCACAGGTGGTGCGGGAGCAGGGTGAACAGGTCCTCGTGGGCGCCGTCGGCGAGATCTCCGAAGACGGTGTCGGCGCCCGCCCAGCGCACCATCCGCGGATTGTCCGTACGCCGTCTCACCGCCAGCGGCAGGCCCTGGACCCCGTACCCCTCGGGGAGTTCGGAGAACTCCCGTCGGAGGGTGTCGACGATGAGGCGCTGGCGGACGGAGGCGTCGAACTCGTGCCGGCTGACCCCGAGGATCTCCTCGCCCTCCCCGTAGTAGCGGTCCCAGTCCGCTTCGCCGATCCCCCGGTAGCGTTCCACCGTCGGATGGTGCCGGGGGCAGGCGCACGTCCAGTGGGTGGCCATCCCGCCGACCGCGTAACAGGCCGCCGCCGCCGGGATGTTGCGGTAGGGGTCCTGGTCGGGGTTCTCGGCGTTGCGGGCGCTGCTGCGGTTCGTGCCGTACTCGGGGACCGCCGACGGGTCCACGGCCAGCTCGGGCCGGGCGCTGGAGGGCACCGACAGCAGGTGGAGGTGGCCGCGGATCACCGGGGCGAACAGGTTGGGGTCGCGCTGGTAGATGTAGGCGTTCTTGAGGTTCTCGCCGGGGCGGGCGGACAACTGCTCCCCGGCTTCGACCATCAGCACCCGCCGGCCGGCGGCGACGGCCTTGCGGGCGAACACCGCGCCCAGCGGGCCGGATCCCACGATCAGCACATCGGCTCGGTAGGTCTCCACGTCGGCGTCGCCTTCGTCGGGCCGCCGGGCCCCGATCCCTCGCGGACGGTCGGTCGGGCTCTCCCCATGCTAGGCGGTGCGGGACGGATGCCGCCCGCCGGACCGTCCCGGGGCCCGGCTCGCACGGGCCGTCCACCGGTCATAGGATCGAACGGCGGATGCTGCGGCCGCCGGCCCGGGCCGTGCGCCCGTCGGGGCGCTCCGGGATGACTCCGAGATGACGCGAGGCCGTCATGGACAAGCTGATCGCCGCCCGCTGGAACATGACCGCGACGCGGCAGGTCGAATACGAGATCGTCGAGTCCTTCGACATCCTGGACCCCGCGAATCCGGATCTGGCCGCTCTGCCGAGGGGATCGGAGCCGGGCGGCGGGAAGCGCCTGGTCGTCGTCGACGAGGGCGTGGAGGGGATCCTGGGTGCGGGGATCCGGAACTACTTCGCCCGCCGGGACGTCCCGATGGACTTCCTGACAGTGCCGGGCGGGGACGAGCACAAGACC
Source organism: Streptomyces sp. NPDC033845 (assembly GCF_055576225.1). Classification (NCBI taxonomy): domain Bacteria; kingdom Bacillati; phylum Actinomycetota; class Actinomycetes; order Kitasatosporales; family Streptomycetaceae; genus Streptomyces; species Streptomyces sp. NPDC033845. Next base: position 69,111 of record NZ_JBVIRI010000015.1, read on the forward strand.
CTGGACCAGGTGGTGCGGGTGGCCTCCCGCCTCAACGCGATCGGCACCCGGCGGGTCGGCACCCCGCCGATCGCGTTCGGCGGCGGGGTGGTCCAGGACGTGGTGGGCATGGCCGCCTCCCTCTACCGCCGGGGCATCCCGTACGTCCGCGTCCCGACCACCCTGCTCGGCCAGGTCGACGGGAGCGTCTCCGCGAAGAACGGCGTGAACTTCGAGGGCTGCCGCAACCGGCTGGGCACCTTCGCGCCGCCGCCCCGCACCCTGATCGACCGGACGCTGATCGCCACCCTGCCCAAGCGGCAGATCAGCAGCGGTATGGGCGAGATGCTGAAGATGGCCCTCATCAAGGACCCCCGGCTGTTCGAGCTGCTGGAGGCCCACGGTCCCGCGATGCTGGCCGAGAACCTCCAGGACACCGGACCGTCCACGAAGGAGCGGCGGATCGGCCGCGAGTGCATGCACCGGGCCATCGCGGGCATGGCGGAGGAACTGAGGAAGAACCTGTGGGAGACCGACCTGAAACGGATCGTGGACTACGGGCACACCTTCTCCCCCGCCGTCGAGATGCACGCCCTGCCGGAGATCCTGCACGGCGAGGCCGTCGCCATGGGCTGCACCTTCTGCGCGGTCCTCTCCGCACGCCGCGGACTGCTGCGCTACGGGCAGCTCGACCGGATCATCAGAACCACCCGGAGCATCGGCCTCCAGCCCTCCCACCCCCTCTTCGGCGACCCTGAGTTCCTGAACACCGCGCTGGCGGACACCGTGCGCCACCGAGACAACCACCAGTACCTCACCCTGCTGAAGGACATCGGGGTCACCACCTTCGTGGACGACGTGACGGCCGAGGAGATCGCCGGCGCCGCCGCCGCGATGGTCAGGGTCCTGAACGGCGGGTCCCCGATCCCCGGCATGGGAGACCCGCACCCGTGGACCTCCTGAGGAACTGGGCGGGAAACATCACCTTCCGGCCCGCCCGGCTGGCCGCCCCCGCCTCCGTCGAGGAGCTGGCCGCGATCGTCGCCGGCAGCGGACAGGTCCGCGCGCTCGGCACCCGGCACTCCTTCAACGACATCGCCGACACCCCCGGAGTCCTCGTCTCACTGGAGCGGATGCCGCGCGTCCTGGAGGTCGACACTCGCCGGGCGGTGGTGCGGGTGAGCGCAGCGACCCCGTACGGGGACCTCGCCGGGGCCGTCCAGGAGCAGGGTCTCGCGCTGGGGAACCTGGGCTCGCTGCCGCACATCTCGGTCGCCGGCGCCTGCGCCACCGGCACCCACGGCTCCGGCGACCGCAACCCGGTCCTGGCGGCCGCCGTCCGGTCGGTGGAGCTCGTCACCGCCGACGGCCGGACCGAGACGCTCTCGCGCGGGGATCCCGCCTTCCCCGGCGCCGTCCTGTCCCTGGGCAGCCTCGGGATCCTCACCGAGCTGACCCTGGACCTGCTCCCCAGCTACGACATGGCCCAGCACGTCCTCCTGGGCCTGGACCGCACCGGGCTGGTCACCGGCCTGGACGAGGTCTTCGCGAGCGCCTACAGCGTCAGCGTCTTCACCGACTGGGCGGACGACAACCGGATCTGGGCCAAGCGGCACCTCGGCGAGCCCTTCCACGACCTCCGGCACCTGGGCGTGCGCCCCGCCACCGAGGACCTGCACCCGGCCCACGGCATGCCCGCCGCCCACTGCACCCCCCAGCTGGGCGCGGCCGGCAGCTGGAACGAGCGGCTCCCGCACTTCCGCCGCGAGTTCCGACCGAGCACGGGGGCGGAGCTGCAGTCCGAGTACTTCGTGGACCGGGCCCGGGGGGCGGAGGCCGTGGCGGCCGTCCAGCGGATCCGGCCGGCGATCCGGGACGCCCTCCAGGTCTCCGAACTCCGCACGGTGGCCGCCGACGACTGCTGGCTCAGCCCGGCCCACCGGCGCCCCAGCCTCGCCGTCCACTTCACCTGGACCGACGACACCCGGGCCGTCCTCCCCGCCGTACGACGGGTGGAGGAGGCCCTCGGGCCCTTCGCCGCCCGCCCGCACTGGGGCAAGGTGTTCGGTACGAGCCCCGCCGAGCTGCGCGACCTCCATCCGCGCCGACGGGAGTTCCTGGAGCTGCTGGACTCCTACGATCCCTCCCACAAGTTCGCCAACCGCTTCACCACCACCGTCCTCGGGCTGTGAGCCGAGTCCTGGGTCCGTGGGCCCGAGGCGGGTGGGTCACCGGTTCCGGCTGCGGCTGTTGCCGGCAAGGCCGGCGCTCGGATTGGTTACCGCCGGCCATGACCGGAGCGCGCCTGGAAGCTTGCCGGCCCTCCAGGCTCCTCCTGTGAGGGACGGTCCGCGTTCGTCTTCGGTTGTCCGCCGGTACCTGGCGGGTGATGTCCACACTGCCGGTCGCCGGCACCGCAGGGCATCCACCGGACGCGGGAGCCGCGGGCGGACCCCGATGTCCTCCGACCGTGCCCTCCGGTCGTCCCCCGTCCCGCTCCTCCTCCCGGCCGACGGCCCCGTCCGGGCCTGCTTGCCGGGTCCCGGGGCGGACCGGACAATGGACGGGAGGTCACCCATGGCGCTCTCCATCACCGAAAAGGTCCTGACCGGCTATTCCGACCGGATCCAGCGGCTGCGAAACATCCTGCGGCTGGTCTACGCGGGCCTCCTGGCGGTGGCCGTGTGCGTGGACGTCCCCCGGGCCCAGTGGCCGCCCCTGCTGGGCGTGGTCGGCGCGTACGTGCTGATCGGCGCGGGCGGTCTGCTGCTGTGGGTCCGGCGGCCGCCGGTGCGCCACTCGGTGCTCGTGGCCACCCTGGGCGGGGTCATCGACGTCCTGGCCACCTTCCTGCTGCTCCAGTTCACCGACGGCGCCTACCTCCTGCTGCTGCTCCTGTTCATCCTCCCGGTGTTCGCCGCCTTCAACCTGCGCCGCCCGAACACGGTCGTGCCCCTGGCCTCCAACGCCGTGGCCTTCACCATCGCCGTGGTGACCGATCCGGCCCTCACCCTGACCGTGCCGGTCGCCAACCGCGTGGTGCTGGTCCTGTCCCATCTCGCGCTGTGCCTGCTGGTGCTCGCCATCACGGCCATGCAGCGGTCCCGTACCTACCGGATCGGCGAACTCCTCGACAGCCGCTCGCTGCTGCTGCGCCAGGTGATGACGGCCGAGGACGACCAGCGCCGGACGCTGGCCGAGAGACTGCACGACGAGGCCCTCCAGACCCTCCTCGCGGCCCGGCAGGACCTCCAGGAGTACGGCCTCTCGGGCGCCGAGGAGGACTTCCGGCGCACCGACCGGACCCTCCAGGACGTCACGAAGGCACTGCGCCGGATGACCTCCGAGATGCATCCGGACGTCCTGGAGTCCGCCGGGCTCGCCACCGCCCTGGACCGGCTGCTGCGTTCGGTACGGGAACGCGACGGGATAGCCGTGGCCTGGGACCGCGACGAGCGCCCGACCGGACACGACAGGCTGCTGTTCACCGTGGCTCGGGAGCTGGTGGCCAACGCCGTCAAGCACTCCGGCGCCGCACACCTGCACCTGGGGCTGGTGGTCTCATCGGCGGAGGTGGTCCTGGAGGTCACGGACGACGGGAGCGGCTTCGACCCCTCCGTGCTGCCCGCCCGACTGGCCGAGGGCCACATCGGCGTGGCCTCGCTGCGCGCCCGGGTGGAGGCGGCCGGCGGCCTGCTGGTCTACCTGCCGGTCCGGTGCGGTACGGCGGTACGGGTCACCCTGCCCCGGGGCGGCGAGCCGGACAGCTGACCGCGCGGGCAGCGGGGCAGGAACGTTCAGGCAGGACATTCCAGCAGGTCATTCCAGCAGTCCGCGGCGCATCGCCTCGGCGACCGCCGCGGCCCGGTCGGAGACCCCGAGCTTCTCGTACAGGCGCTGGGTGTGGGTCTTGACCGTACTGGCCCCGATGAACAGCTCCCCGGCGATCTGCGGGATGCTCAGGCCGCGGGCGAAGGCCTGGAGGACCTGGGTCTCCCGCTCGGAGAGCACCGGGGCGTCCCGGTCGGCCCGCATCCGGATCTCGCCGACCAGTTCCCCGGCCAGCTCGGAGGGGACCACGGTGCGCCCGCGGGCCACGGCCAGGACGGCGTCGACGACCGTGGCCCGGTCGGCGTCCTTCGGCAGGTAGCCGGCCGCGCCCTCCTCCAGCGCCTTGAACACCACCGCGCTGTCGGTGGTGGCGGAGAGCATCAGCACCCGGGTGGGGAGGTGGTCGCGGACGACGGCGTGCACCACCCCGATGCCGTCCAGACCGCCGCCGAGGTGGTAGTCCATGAGGGCGACGTCGGGCTCTTGCGAGCGGATCAGCTCCAGGGCCTGCTCGCCGTTCTCCGCCTCGGCGACCACCTCGACGCGGCCGCTCAGGGTGAGGGCCCGGACGATGCCGTCCCGGTAGACCGGGTGGTCGTCCGCCACCAGCACGCGGTACCTGCCGTCCGTCTCGTCCACGCATCCAGGATCCCGCTCCCGCGCGGGAAGCGCGCCCCGGCGGCCCGGGAGCCGACCCTCCGGGGCCCGGCACGGGGAACGGCGGAGGCCGTATCCACCGGTCCGTGGCCCGGTCGGTGGACACCCCGGCACGGCGGGCCCGGAACACAGTGGAGACACGGCCCCCACGGCCCGCACCCCTCCGAGCAGACCCATCAGCAGGGAAGGCGACTGGAACCATGACCACGACCACCCAGTGGACCATGAACGCCGTCAAGGAGATCACGTACGAGATCGTCGAGACGACCGACCTCTTCGACCCCTCGAACCCGGAGCTGAGCCGCCTCCCGGACGGCCGCCGGTGCCACGGCACCCGGCTGGTGGTCATGGACGAGACGGTGGAGGAGATCTTCGGCGAGCGCATCCGCGCCTATTTCGACCGGACGAACACCTCCGTCGAGTACCTGACCCTCCAGGGCGGTGACGACCACAAGACCTTCGACCAGATGCTGCGGGTGGCCTCCCGGCTGACCGAGATCGGCACCGACCGGGTCGGCACCCCGCCCATCGTGATCGGCGGCGGAGTGGTCCAGGACATCGTGGGCATGGCCGCCAGCCTCTACCGGCGCGGCATCCCCTACGTCCGCGTGCCCACCACCCTGCTCGGCCAGATCGACGGCAGCGTGTCCGCCAAGACGGGCGTCAACTACGAGGGCTGCCGCAACCGGCTGGGCACCTTCGCCCCGCCGCCCCGCACCCTGATAGACCCCTCGCTGCTGGCCACGCTGCCCGCCCGCCAGGTCCGCAGCGGGCTCGGCGAGGCCCTCAAGATGGCCCTGATCAAGGACCCCGCACTGTTCGAGGTGCTGGAGGCCCACGGGGACCGGCTCGTGGCCGAGCGGCTTCAGGACACCGGCGGCCACCCCGGGGAGGAAGGGCCCGGCGAGACGGTGATCCACCGTGCCATCTCCGGGATGGCCGAGGAGCTCCGGAAGAACCTCTGGGAGACCGATCTGCGCCGGATCGTGGACTACGGGCACACCTTCTCCCCCATCGTGGAGATGGGCGCGCTGCCCGAACTGCACCACGGCGAGGCCGTGGCCATGGACTGCGTCTTCAGCGCCGTCCTGGCGACCCGCCGGGGGCTGCTGCCCGCGGCCGACCTCGTACGCATCGTCGACACGGTCAACCGGATCGGCCTCGCCCCCTCCCACCCGATGTTCGGCGACCCCGCCACCATGCTGCGCGCCCTGGCCGACACCATGCGGCACCGCGACGGGCACCAGTACCTGACGCTGCTGCGCGCCATCGGCCGGACCGTGTTCGTCGACGACGTCACCGAGGAGGAGGTGGCAGGCGCCGCCCGGGTGATGGCCGCCCTGGCCGAGGACCCGTACGCCCCGGTGACCGAGCTGTGCGCCACCGCCCCGGCCGAGGCCCCGGTCCTCGCGGGCACGGGCGCGGGCTCGGGAGCCTGAGCCTCAGCCTGATCAGAATCCTTGACTCCTCAAGCATCGATCTGGATACTTGAGGAGTCAAGGAGGTCGCAATGAACGATCCCGCACACCCACAGAGCCCGCTGGACGCCGTGCTGCGGCTCAGCCGGGCGCAGCTGGCCCTGGTGAAGCGTTTCGACTCCGCCCTGGGCGGACTGCACGGTGTCAGCCTGTCCGATTTCACGGCACTGCTGCGGCTCGGGCAGGCGCCCGGCGGGCGGATGCGGCGAGTGGATCTGGCGGAGGCACTGGGCCTGACCGCATCGGGCGTGACCCGGGGGCTGGCGCCGCTGGAGCGGATCGGTCTCGTCACGCGGGAGACGGACGCCAGGGACGCCCGGGTGGCGTACGCGGCCCTCACCGAGACCGGCCGCGAACGCCTCGCGGACCTGCTCGCCACGGCCGAGCAGGTGGCCGCGGAGATCTTCCAGGCCCCCCGGTGGAGCGCCGAGGACATCGGCGAACTGTCCAGCCTGCTGGCCCGGCTGAGCGGTCCCCCACTGCCCGGTCACGGGGGCTCAGCGCCGTAATCCCCGATCCCCCATTGCCCCCCGGCCCTGCCGTCCCGCAGCCCGCAGCCCGCAGCCCACCGCCCCGCAATGTGGAGTACCCGCGTGGAAACCGCGCCCGACGCCCAGTCCTCACCCGCCGCACCCGAACGGGCTTCGCCTCCCGACCTGCTGGTTCTCGGCGCCGGAGGGCCGGTGGGTCTGGCCTGGCAGCTGGGCTGGCTGGCCGAGGCCACGAGGGCGGCGGTGCCGCTGGAGACCGGGAAGGTGCCGGTGATCGGGACTTCGGCCGGCGCCATGGCGGGGGCCCTGCTGCTGCTCGGCCCCGAGCGCAGGCAGGCCGTCACGGGCGCGCTGCGCGCAGCCGCCCGGCAGGCCGCCGCCCCGCCGCCCCCGGGCGGCGGTCCGGCGGCCGGGCCGGCCCCGGTTCCGGATCCCGGACTGCGACGGGCGGCGGCCGACTCGTACACCGGCGGCCCGGGCGCCGTCAGCGTCCTGGGGAGGCTGATGGGCGGGCACTCCGACGGCGGCGCACATGTGGAGCAGGTCCGTCAGATGGTGGGCGAGGTATGGCCGGCGGGCGAACTGACCGTGGTGGCGCGGGAAGTGGAGACGGGAGTCAGGGAGGTCTTCCGTGGCGGGGTGCCGCTGCACCTCGCCGTGGCCGGGTCCTCGGCGTCCGCCGGACGCACCGGCCCCGTCGCCGTCGGCGGACGGCAGTTCATCGACGGCGGCTACGGATCCCTCCTCAACTCGGATCTCGCCCGTGGCGCCGGAACCGTGTGGGTGCTGGCCCCGGCCGGGCTGGGGGCCTTCACCCCGGAGACCGTCCCGGCCCTGATGCGCGAGGAACTGGAGGCGCTCCGATCCACCGGGACCCGGGTCGAAGTGTTCACCCCTGAGGGCGAGTTCCCCGATCTCGGCGCGTTCGCCGAGGCCGGCCGGGCCATGGACGACGGCGAACAGGTGGCACGGGCCCGGTTCCACGGCCGTTGAGCGGCGTCCACGAGCCGCGCCCGGCAAAGCCGTTCGATGGCAGCGCTTGGCAGAACCTATACCTGACGCCATCTACCGGATGCTCTCCGCCCGGTGCAACACTTTCTCCTGTGACGCCTCCCACATGAACCTCGGCCGTCGCATGACCAGGCCCTGCTCTCCTCCGGCAGGGCCTGGATGCGTTTCTGGACCCGGGCGCCAGGCGCCGGACGCCAGGCGCCTTCCGGTCCAAGGCAGGGTCCCCCGACGCGTCCACCGACGAGGGGACACCCCGTCGCGGCGATCACGGGTTGACTGCTTGCCGAGGGGCCCGCCCGACACCGGGCAGGGCACCGACGGACCCCCAGCCTCCCGGAGGGACGGACCATGTCCACGCACCGCGTCCTCAGCAGCTTCCTCGTCACCCTCGTCGCCCTGGCCGCCTTCGTCCTCCTCGCGCTGGCCGCGCACCACAGCGACCCGGACGCGGCCCACGTCCGCTACCCCTCCCTCACCTCGACCGTCGACACCTACCCCTTGCGGGTACCGCACGGCGTGACCGCGGACTGAGACCGCCGCCTCCCGGCCTCCCCCTCCCCCGGCCTCCCCCTCTCCCGACATCGCGCGCTCGCGCCCTCGCACCCGTACGGACGCACGCCCGAGTGTCCGCACCTACCCGACCGGCCCGCCTTGCTAGCGTGTGCCGCCCCCCGGAACAGCGCGCGAGACGGCGGCGACCCATGAGCAGGCACCACCGCTGGTCCGTCCTCGGCGTGATGACCTGCGCCTCCTCGATGATCGCCGTCGACGCCCTGGTGGTCCTGGTCGCCCTCCCGACCATCCAGCGGGACCTGGGGGCGTCCACCACCGGACTCCAGTGGATCATCGGGGCCTATCTGCTGGGTTTCGCCTGTATGAGCGCGCTCGGCGGCCGTCTCGGGGACGTCCTGGGACACGAGCGCGCCTTCCGCTACGGGACCCTGCTGTTCATCGCGGCCTCGATGGCGGCGGGCCTCGCCCAGTCCGAGGCCTGGCTGATCGCCGCCCGCGCGGTGCAGGGGGTCGGCGCGGCCGTCCTGCGGCCCGCCTCCCAGGTGCTGATCTTCAAGGAGTTCGGCAGCCGGCAGCGGGGCCAGGCCATGGGCATCTCGTCCAGCGTGTCCACCCTCTTCTACGGTATGGCGCCCTTCCTCGGCGGGCTGCTGACCTCGGAGTTCTCCTGGCGGGCCATCTTCTTCGTCAACCCGCCGCTGGGCATCGCCACCGTGCTGCTGGCCCGCCTCCTGCTGACCAACGAGCCGGGGCATCGGGAGAAGATCGACTGGGCGGGTGCGCCCCTCCTCATCGGCGGGCTGGTCGCGGTGGTGCTGCCGCTCATGCAGGCCCGGCACTGGGGGTGGTCCTCGGCCGCCGTGATCTCGCTGCTCGCCACCGGCGCCGTGCTGCTGACCCTGCTGGTCGTACGGGAACGGCGGACCGCCGAACCCCTGCTCCACCTCGAACTGTTCGCCGGCCGGGAGTTCGCGGTGGGCACGGCCGTGATCTCGACGGTGCGGTTCGCGTTCGTCGGGTTCGCCGTGTTCGGCGTGGTCTGGCTCCAGGACGTGATCGGGCTGTCCCCCTTCCAGGCCGGCCTGGCGGTCCTGCCGCTCACCCTTCCCACCGTGGTGTTCGCACCGCTGGGCGGCAGGCTCTGCGACCGGCTGGGACCCCGGGTGCCCCTGGGCATCGGCATGGTGCTGTGCGTGGCGGCCCTGCTGGGCTCGGCCGCGGCGCTGTACCGGCGGGACTACGCCTGGCTGGTCGCCTTCTACTGCGCCATGGGCATCGGCATGGGCCTGTCCGTCAGCCCCGCCTGGGTCGCCGCGCTCAGCGGCACCGCACCCCGGATGCGCGGCTACGCGGCCGGAGTGGTGCAGACCGCCCGGGAGGTCGGCGCGGCATTGGGCCTGGCGGTGATGGGCGCGGTCGTGTCGCATCTTCAGGCGGTACGGCTGGCGGAGTTGCTGAGCCGGGACGAGCGGGTCCCGGCCGCCCGTTTCGAGGAGGTCGAGCGGTCGATCGGGAAGGCGGTGGCCGCGACGGCCGAAGGGTCCCGGCTGCCCGCCGGGCTGCCGCCGGAGCTGCTGCCGGCCATCAAGGGCGTGGTCACCACGGCCGTGTCCGCCGCGTTCTACGTGGGCGCGGCGGTACTGGTCACGGCGGCGGTCGCGGTGGCCTTCCTGCCCGGCAGGGAGGCGTTCGCCGACGCGGAGGAGGAGGCGGAGTAGTAGGCGGAGGCGGGCGGCACCGGCTGGGCCCGGGCACGCCCCCGGCCCCGGACCCGGGACCCTGGTCCGACCCTAGTCCGAGCGGGTGGTCCGGACGAGGAGCAGCGGGGTGCCCGCCAGCAGGACCGCCACGCCCAGGACGACGATGACGCTCGTCACGGTCTCGCCGGTGCCGCCGGCGACGGCGCGCATCATCGCGGCGCCCACGGCGTCGGTGTCGCGGATGCCGTCGAGGCCCAGCACGCGCAGATAGGCGAAGTTGATCGCGAGGGACACCGCGATGACGACGAGGACCCCGGCGATCAGGGCGCGGGCCATGGTGCGGCGGGCGTCCTGGAGCTCGCCCGAGAGGTAGGCGGCCTCGTTCCAGCCCCCGTAGGTCAGCAGGATGAACATCATGGCCAGGCCGACCCCGGCCCAGGTGGTGTCCTGCGGGGTGCCGTGACGGGGTGTCGGGCCGGTGGCGAGGAACGCGGAGACGACGATGGCGAGGACGGCGAGGACCACGGCCACCCCGATGATGTTCTGGGTGGTCTTCCCCGGCCCCGTTCCCACCCGGTTGACCAGGGTGAACAGGAGGATCGAGGCGAGGGCGTAGACGCCGGGGCCGTGCCGGCCCAGCGGCAGGAGCACGTTCGCGTAGTCGCCCGCGACGAAGGCCGCGGCGGCGATGGCGCCCGGCTGGATGACCGTGCACCGGGCCCAGGCGAACAGCAGGGCCAGCCGGGGCCCGTAGGCCGCGCGCAGGAAGGCGTACTCGCCGCCGGAGTCGGGGTGCGCGCTGCCGAGTTCCGCGTAGCAGAGGGCCCCGGCCAGGGTGATCAGGCCGCCGAGCAGCCACAGCGACACGAAGACGGTCTCGTCGGCGGAGTACTGGGCGACGAGCGAGGGCGTCCTGAAGATGCCGATGCCCAGGACGATGCCGACCACCATGACGGTGACATCGCGGGGGGCCAGCCCGTCCCGGGGCGTCGCGGCGGCCGGCTCGGACATGCTGACAGGGTGCCAGGAGCGGTGCGGGCGGGGCGCCGACGGCGCGGCCGACGGGACCCGGGTGCCGCCGAACGGCCGAGTCGCCGAAGGCTGCCGGTGACGGGCCCCGGCACCGTGTCCCAGCATCGGATCGTCCCGGGTCCCGAGGACGCACACGGTCCACGACCTCTGAAGCGGAGCACTGGCGAATGAACACGAAGACGCGGGGCGGCATCGCGGCCGTCGGGCCTGGAGGCCCTGGACGGCGACGAGCACGGTCCCGACCGCCCGCCCGGTCGGGACCTTGATGACGGACAGCGTGTCCGAGTCGAACTCGCTGAGGTACACGCGTGATCCGTCCGGGTCGACGGCGACGGCACAGGGCCGCTCGCCGACGGCGAGAGTGTCCGTGACCGTCCGGGGGCTGGTGGTGATCACCGACCGGGATGCGGTCGGTGACCGTACCGGCGGCGATGTCGACCACCGAGACCGAAGCACGGGGCATCGGGGGACGGGGGCGGCCCTCCGCCGGCCCGGCTCTCAGCTGACGGCGGTCACCACGAGCCCCACGCACGCCACCACGACCGCGCCGGAGACGAGCATGGTGATCAACACCCCGCGTGTGCCCCGGGGAAGGCGCTCGGGGAGCGTGACCTCCTGGGGGCGCTCGGGATCGTAGATCACATCGAGGCGCCCCCCGACCGCGACCGGAGCGAACGTGAACGGGCCCACGCTGTGGCGGCGGGCCGGCCCGCCCTGCGGGGTGTACTCCAGCAGGAGCACGGAACCCTGCGCCACCTGACCGATGTCCACGCACACCGCGGACGTCCGCACACCGCGCTTCAGCAGTGGTCTGGAATGGAAGTAGTAGCCCGCCGAGGACGCGAACACGAAGAATCCGACGACCAACACCATGATGGTCCCGCCCATCGACGCCCCCCGACTGCCGAAAGGGCGATTTTCGCCGACCGGCGGCCGGAGCCGCAAGGGCCGGGCTGTTCGGCGGAGGGACGACCGGGGGCGAGCGCGTCCACCGATCGGTCCACCGACCGGCGGACAGCCGGAGCGGGCCGCCTCGGCCAGTCTGAATGTGTCGGGCCGCAGGCCGAACCACCGGAGGGCCCGCCCGTCGCAACGCACCACTCGACGAAAGAAGAAGCCCATGAACACCGCCGACATCTTCGCCGGATACGACATTCACGTGAGTGAGGAAGAGCTCGACGCCGAGGCGAACGTCGAAGACGCGGACCTGAACGCCGACTTCGCGCTCTTCGCGACCCGAGAGATCTGCTGAGCCCCCGGCGGCGGAGCCGCACACCGCGGCTCCGCCGCCGTCCACCGCCCGAGGAGCCCCTCGTGACGATCACCGCCAGCTCCCCCGAAACACCCGGTCCCGGTCCCGGTCCGGCTCCGCGGATCCTCGTCTGTGCGACCGGCGCCGCTTCCGTCCTCTCCCTGCCGCACGTGCTCATCGCGATCCGGGAGCGCTCGGAATGCCATCTGACCGTGGTCATGAGTGCGGGCGCGGCCCGCTTCGTCACCCCTCAGGCCGTGCGCCACATCGCCGACGACCTCGTCGACGCCTCGAACCCGGACGAGGCCTTCGCCGCCGGACACATGCGGCTCGCCATGGACGCGGATCTGATCCTGGTGCTCCCGTGCACCGCCGCCACCCTTTCCGCCTCCGCGCACGGCCTCGCGCACGACCTGATCCCCGCCATCGTCCTCGCCTCGCCCCAGCCGGTGATCTTCCTTCCGAGCATGCACCGCGTGATGTGGGGGAAGCCCGCCCTGCAGCGCAACGTCAGCCAGCTCCGGGCCGACGGGCACGAAGTGCCCGATCCCGTCTGGCGCAAGGGCTACGAGCTCGCGGACCGCTCCTTCGAAGCCCACCCCGGTCTGGGCGCGCCGGCCGCCCTGGCGCAGCTCGTGGACATACGGGTCCGGGCGCGGCTCCAGGCCCGTCAGGCCGCCGTCACCGCGTGAACGTCACCGCGTGAACCCCCCTTTGCCGCTGGGTGGGTTCGAGCGGCTCACGCGAGGCCGGCGCAGCGGTCCCAGGGACGGAGTGCGGGATCGGAGAGGGGGTTTCCGATGAAGTCGAGAAGGGCACAGGCCACGCCTGCGGCGCCTTCCATCAGGCCCGCCCGGTCGGCCTGTTCCCTCGTCGGCCGGTCGGGATCCCCGCAGCGGACGGTATGGCGGAACAGGAAGGGTGCCTCTTCGTCCGCTTCGGCCAGTACGGCGGCGGCGATGCGCCGGCACCCGTCCAGTAGCTCGGGGTCCCCGCAGTCGGCGGCCACCCGGGCGGTCGACTGGAGGAACCCGGCGTACCCGTGGCACAGGGTGGGCCCGTCCAGTCCCCACTGGGACTGTTCGCGTGCGAGGTCGAGGCGCAGGGCGCCCAACGCCCTTTCGCGCCAGCGGAGTTCGCCGAGCAGGCCGCCGGCCCGGTACAGGGCCGCCGCCACGGCGGGGGTTCCGTAGCACCAGGCCGACTGGACGGCGGTGCGGGCGTCGAGGGTGCCGCCGGCCTGCTCGTGGAAGGCGACGCGTTCGGGCCAGCGGTCCTCTGGGCCTTGCGGCAGCCAGTGGGAGAGCCACTCGGCGACGCGGGTGATGGCGGAGCGTTGGCCGGGCACCTCACGGCCGTACCGGAGTGCGGTGCACAGCACGGCGAGTACCGCCGTGATGCCGTGGGCCATGCCCGGGTCGAAGAAACCCTCGGGGTAGCGGTCGCGGTCCCGCTCGGTGAAGAGGTCGGCGGTGGGAAGCCACCAGCCGGGAACCTGCCGGCCCTGCACCGTGACCGGGTGGGTGAGGCCCACCAGGTAGGCGAGGGACCGGGTCACCGAGCGGGTGACCTCGGGGGTGTTCTCGGCCGGATCCGCCCTGCTGTCCAGCAGCAGCCGGGTGGTCCCCGACAGCCCGCTGACCAGGTCGTAGACGGATGCCGATGCGAGGGTGCCGGGGTTGCCGGGGTTGCCGGGGTTGCCGGGCGTGCCGTGCAGGGAGTCCAGTCGGCGGAGCTGGGCCGTGGCGAGGCGCTGTGCCAGTGCGGCACGCAGGGAGGAGTAGTCGCCCTGCGGGCCGGCGCAGGTCTGCGCGGCGGCGAGCAGCGGGGCCTGCCCCTGCCAGAGACCCGTGCCGGGCGACCGGGGCAGGGCAAGCGCGGCACGGGAGATGTGGCGGTGCGCGAGCGACCGGTACGCCGGGTCCCGGCGCGCCAGCTCGCCGTAGAGGAGTGCGGGGCCGGGAAGGCCCGTGGCCAGGCTCAGTGGGTGCCAGGCCGTGAAGCCTCGGTCCGCTTCGATCCGGGTTTCGGCCTGGGCGGCCAGGGACTCGATGTGCTCAGGGCGGGCCAGGCGCGAGGCGAGCTCCTCCACGGTCTTCTCCGCCCGGGCCGCGAGGGCCGGGTCGGGGGCTGCGGGGAGCTGCGCGGCCATGAGTCGATCCCCCTCCCGTCCTCAGGAGTGCGGTACCGCTGCGGTCCCAGTATCTCCCGCCGGCGCGCAGGGGGTGATCCGACGATCGACGGAACGCCCGGGGGAGCCGGACCTCTGACCTCCGGTCCACCGGTCAGGGGACGGCGGCACGGCCGGAGTGGGCGGCACTCTGGGGGAAGGGGCGAGCGGAGGGAAGGCGCCATGGCCATACGACAGACACCACGGCCGGTCGATCTCGGCAGCGTCCCTGAGGTCGGACGCGCCATCACCCGGTGCGGGCTGGGAGCCCTGCGCGCCGAAACGGTCCGTTCCTTCCACGGGCGGAACGACAACTGGTCGGGTCGGACCACCAGCGGTGCGCAGGTGTTCGTCAAGAAGATCCAGGGCCCGAAGGCGCAGGAGCGTTTCCACCGCACCGTGTCGTTCGAGAGGGTGCGCCGGACGGGCCGGGTGCCCGTGCCCGCTCCCGTCTGCCTCGGCTGGGACGAGCCGTCGGCGATTGTCGTCTACGAGCTGCTCGCCGCAGGCCGCAGCGCGGCGGAGCTGGCCGAGGAGGGGGCCGTCTCCGAGCAGCTGGCGAATGAGGCCGGAGCCGTCGTCGGGCGGCTGCACAGCATCCCGCCGGCCGATGGTGCCGAGCCGCACCCGCGTCCGGGACCGGGTCAGCGCGCATGGGACCCGTTCGGTGGCTGGGAGGCGGTCGGCGCCGCCGACTACGCCGGGGCCAGCGGGGCCCTGCTGGAGCTCTGGGGCATCCTCCAGCGCGATGCGGCCATGGCCACGGCGGTCGGACTGCTGGGCCGCCGCTCGGGGCGGGCACCACGTACGCCCGTGCACGGTGACCTGCGGCTCGACCAGTTCCTGTGCACGCCAAACGGACTTCACATGATCGACTGGGAGGAGTTCCGCTGCGCCGACCCGGCCCAGGACCTCGGATCCTTCATCGGGGAGTGGATCCACCGCGCCATGGTCGCGGGGACGGCCGGTTCTACACCGGGCGCTGACGGATTCATGTTCATGCAGGCGTGGGGACGGGAACTGGACCGCGTGCTGCCCTGTATCCGCGCCTTCTGGAACGGATACGTCTGCGAGCGGCCGCCGATCACCGACGATGCCGGGCTGAGGCTGCGGACCGCAGGATTCGCCGGGTGGCACTTGCTCGACCGGGTGATGGCCGGCTGCTCGGAACGCCATCGGCTCACCGCCCTCCAGAAGGCCCAGGCAGGAGTAGCCCGGACCATCGTCCTGGATCCCCGGCGGTTCCTCCGGCTCGCCGGATTCGGAACCGACCTCTCCAGCAAGGAGCCGGTGACATGACCGTGGAAACCCTTCCGATCGCGGAACGTGTGTGGCGTGCGCTCACCGACGTAGAAGTAGCCCGCACAGGCACAGGCACAGGCACAGGCACCTGGAGCGGCCCCGGAACTTCTCTCGCGTTTCGTATCGGCGACACGGAATTCCGGTCGGAGAACCTCAACCAGTTCCGCGGCAAGCTCAGCGCCTCCCTGTACGACCGGCTGCACAGCGGCCGGGACTCCCAGCAGCCGCGGGCCAGGCACCTCCGCGACCAGGCCTTCGAGGAGCGGCTCGCCGCGGCCACCCCGCACCGGCACACGACGGGCACCGGACGGTACGCGGGGGTTCACGGCCGTTCCGGCGAGATCCTGGTGGATCTCCCCTCCCCGCGGATCAGGCTGGCCGCCGAGCAGGTCGACCTCCCGCCGCTCCCCCGGGTCGGTGATCCGGTGACGGTCCGCCTGCCGGCGGCGCGGCCCGCCCTGTCGCCCGGCTTCTACCTCGCCGACGGCCCCGGCGGGCGTCCGCCGGCCGGCCCGCTGCTGCGCCTGTACCTCCACCTGACGGACCCGGACGCGGCGGCCGAGGTATGGCGGGAGTGCCTGCTGCTGCTCGCCGGATTCGGCGTACGGTACCGCGCGAAGATCGCCTCGGCTCCCTGGCTGTATCCGCGTATGGACGCCCTCGTCGTGTACCTGGGCCACGACGCCTGGGGGTCGGTGCCCGCGCTGGGTGCCGCCCTCGGCCGACTGCCCGGCACGGGCGGCGCCACCTCCGTGCTCGCCGCCCGCCTCGTCCCGGGCGTCTCCTACGCCTGGGAACCGGCCGATGCCCGCACCGGAAAGCACGGTCTCAGCTTCGGACAGCACCGCTGCTCCGCCCTCGCCGACGGCCTGCTCGCCGCAGCCACCGACCCGGACATCGGAAGGGGCGCGGCCCTGTCCCGGGCGCTGCGGGAGGCCGGTATCGACGCCGAGGCCCCCGAACGCAACCTCGACTCCCCCCACCTTCGGTGGTGACGCCGGGGGCCAGCGGCGACCGGCGGGCACAAGGCGGGGCCGCCGTCCTCCCCTGGGCCCCGAACTGGCAGGCTAAGGGGGCGGACACGACGGATGCGACGTACGAACGAGGGGGAACCAGGCGCGCGGAGGCCGAGGGGGCCGGTGTCCCGTCGGGCCGGCGAGCCGGTCGGGCCCGGGGAGCTCGGGCTCACCGTGGACTCCCCCGTGCCCGGGCGCGACCCGGAGGGCTCGCCGTGGACAGGACCGGGCGCGTGATGCGCCACCTCCACCACATGACGTTGCGGGTCACGGCTTCCCGGCCGTCCGTGCTCGGCGGTGCGCTGGTGGACCTCTGGCTGGGCGAGGGTCCGGCCGTCCGTCCCGTGCCGGCGGTCCGGCCGGTGTGGGAGGCCTGGTTCGAGGGGCCGCCTGCCGAGGCGGGCGGGTGGGCCGCGTTCGGGTCGAAGGGGCGGGCCGAGTGGGCCGCCTTCACCCGCGCCCGCCGGGACGGCGACGGCCGGGGCCTGCCGGATCCGGTGCGGCATCTCGACGGCCGGCAGGTCACCGACGTGCCGGGGCTGGTGTGCGCGATCGGGGAGGCGGTCGCCGGCCCCGGCGGCCACTACTGGCAGTGCTGGCAGACCTTGCGCGGCTGCCCGTGCGGAGGGGACACGCCGCCCGAGCCGTTCACCCTGGTCTGGCACCACTCCGAGGTCTCGCGGCGCGCGCTCGCCGGGGTGACGGTCGACACGGCGGGCGAGACCCCGTACGTCGACGATGTCCTCCGGCTCCTCGCCCGTGTCGGCGTGACCGTCGAACTCCGCTGACCGCCGGCCCGACCAAGGGTCGGGCCGGCGGCCGGGCCAGGGGTGCGCGGCGGGCCGGACCGGCCACCCGTGCGCCCGCGAACCCCCGGATACGATCATGGTCGCGCCGCGCCGCGTCGCTCCGTGCCGTGGAGCCGGCGCCCGAACCACATGGGGGATGCCATGCACCACCGGATACTCGAACGATTCACCGCCCGCAGGCCGGGCCGGGCGGCCGGGACCGTCGCGGCCGTCGCCGCCCTGGTCCTCGGGGGCTCGCTGCTCGCGGCGGCCCCGGCCGGCGCCGCCACCGCGCCGGGGGACTTCACGTACGAGGTGACCCGCAAGGCCGTCACCTACCAGGACGTGCCCGGTACCGAGACCACCTTCGACGCGTCCGCCGGGGACCGCTCCTACCTGTGGTCCCGCAACTTCACCGCCGAGCCGGTCGACACCCTGGGCGCCGGGGACAACATCGGCAACACCTTCGCGATCCGCTGCCGCACGGCGGGCGGAGCCGCCCTCCCGGAGGGTACCGAGGGCGGCTCCTACTGGGCGGCGAACCTGGTCCCGCCGCGTGAGCGCTCGCTGACCGCCGGGCTGCGCTGGGTGTTCACCGCCCCGGCGGACGGCAGCTACACCTGCCGCCTGTCGATCGTCTCGTACTCCTCCGTCATCACCGGCGGCCGCACGGTCACCATGCGGGTGCCGGCCGGGGCGGAACTGGCCCGGGCCGTCTACCCCTCGACGGCCCGCTGGACGCTCCAGGCCGGCAGCGGCACCGACGTGCCGGCCGGCACCACCGCCACCACCCTCGGCTACACCTACACCCCGTCGGGCGGCAGCGAGATCGTCCTGACCCAGGACGCGGCCCTGTCCACCTGCGCGGCCGGCTCCTCGATCTGCCCGGGCGGCACCTCGGCGCACAGCGGTTCGAAGGCCGAGACCTGGGTGGAGGCGCAGCCCCGGAACGCGGACGGAGCCGTGTGCGGGGCCCCGGTCCGCGGCCCGGTGGCGGTGTGGGACATCACCGACGCCAAGCACCACCAGACGGCCACCAACACGCTCCGTCTGACGACGGCCCAGCTCGGCGGCTGCACCCAGGTCCGCACCACCCTGAAGGTCCGCAACCTCTCCGGCAACCCGCTCCACATCCACGACGGATACGCCTCCGGAACCATCGCGGCCACCCACGGCGCGGGCCTGACCTACTGACCCACCCGGGCCTGAGGCGGGACCGGCACACGTTCACCGCGGCCCGGCCGGGGCCGCCGCCGGTCACGTACGCCCGATGCGGAGGGCGCGGCACCCGATACCGGTGGCGGCCCTCCCGAACTACCGGCGCGCATCAGCATGTTCGCGCAGCGACCGCACCCGCAGCCGGATCGCGATGCACGCGCGTCCACCGCGCGCACGGTCCCCGTATCGGAGCGGCCCGGGCCCGCGACCGAAGGCCGCCGCCGGGCGGGCGGGCGCCCACGAGCCCATCTACCGGCGCACGCCGTTCACGGCACGGTCCAGGCCGGCCGATTCCGGCAGTGCGCTCAGCCCCTGCCGCGCGACCGCCGCCAACAGCCGCAGATCCTCCCCGGACAACCCCGCGCCCCGCCCCAGGGCCCGGCGGGTCTCCGGTCCGGCCGGGTCGAAGGCGGCCAGCAGACGCCTCCCCTCCTCCGTGACCTCGTACGCCGACGAGGTCACCGGCGTCAGGCGGGCCATGATCACCCCGGCGGCCAGGACGGCCGCGACCACCGCCGCCGAGACGGCCGTCCAGACGCCTCCCAGCCGGGCGGACCCCACGATCCACACGATCCCCAGCAGACCGGTCAGCACCTGGGCGCCGAGGTGGACCCGCGCCCAGGTTGGGTAGTCCCTGCCGCCCAGGGGCGCGCCCCGGTACAGCCCCTCCCGGTGGAGCCTGGAGCCCGTCCAGCGGAGGGTCTCGGCCCGCATCGCCGCGTCCCGTACCTGCCTGGCGTCCCGACCCCGCGCGCCGCCGCGGGCCGCGACCACGGCGGCCTGGACCGGGTCCCGGGGGCGGGTTCCCTCGGCGATCGCCACCCCGTGCCGTCCGGTCACCGACAGACGGCCCGACAGCCACAGCGCGGCCATGCCCGTCTCCACCACCCGGACCCGCCGGCCGTACAGGTACGCCACCTCGTAGAGGGACAGCGCGGTCGGATCGCCGGTGGGCGGGACCGATCGGCGAAGGTCCGCGGTCGCGGTCCCGGCCCGCAGGAGGCGGTACCGGGCGGCACCCCACCACAGCGTCACCAGGGCCACCATGACGAACGCGCCACCCGCCGGTACGAGCCCTTCCGCACCCACCGCGCCCCTTCCCTCCCCTCCCCCGCTCCCGACCGTCCGGAAACGGCTGGCTCACCCGGCCGATTCTCGGGCCGCGCCCGGACGCGGGGCAAGCCCGTACTCCCGGGAAGCCCGGGCGTCGGGGCGGTGGCGGTCGGTCGCCGGCGGTCAGTCGCGGGCGTTCAGCTCGGCGACGATCGAGGCCGGAGTGTGGCCGCTGCTGTCGGAGGTCCGGTGGAAGTCGACCGAGACGAAGTTCGGGTCGCGACCGCCCGCGGCGGGCCGGCACTGCTGGTTGACCCGGTCCCGCAGCTTGCTCCCGTTGTCGAGGGCGGCGTTGATGAGGGTGGGCACGTTGCGGTGGTGGCTCATGGTGAACAGCCGCCGGAAGCCCGGCTCCTGACGGTCCAGCGGTACGTCGGGCCACCGGGTGACACAGGAGACGTCGTTGCCGAGGTCGCCGAGGCTCCAGTAGTTGCTGACGGTCCAGGCCCGGTCGTACATGACGCCCAGGTGCTCGCGGTCGCCCTCGTCGCTGAAGATCAGCAGGCGCTTGCCGGAGGCGACGAGGTCGTTCATCTTCGGCCACCCCTGCCCGCGTACGTTCCACGCGTCGGGCCGGAAGAGCATGGCGTCGAGGCCGCGTACCCGGCCGAGCGAGCTGCCCAGCTGCTGGGCGCTGAGGTAGTCCTCCAGGAAGAGGGTCACGACTTCCTGGGGGTTGGCGGCGAGGAAGTCGACCACGGTCTGCAGACTGCCGTGCAGGGACTGTCGGGGCAGCGCGTACGTGACCCCGGCGAAGGTCTTGCACTCGCCGTGGCAGAGGTAGGCGTCGCTCGGGTAGCAGTCGCTGCCGAAGCTGATGACGCAGAGCCACCTGCTCTTCTCGTACCAGTGGGCGTCCAGGCTCAGCCCGCGCACCCCGTTGTCGAGCTGGTGGCGCAGGGACTCGGACTGGGCGACCGAAGTCCAGCGGGAGTCCTCGTAGTTGGTGAACGCGTTGTGGGTGCCCAGGAAGGACACCTCGTCGAGCCGCCGGTCGCCCCAGCGTGCGCGCGCCTGGGCGGCGGCGGAGGCGTTCACGGCTGCGGCGGCACGAGCAGCGGCGGTGATGGTGGCGGGAGTCGGGGTGGGAGTGGGGGGCGGTGCGGCGCTCGCCAGGGCAGGTGCCCCCACGAGGCTCAGCAGAAGGAGCAGCACGAAGAGGGACCGCCGGGCCGCACCGAGACCGGCTCCCCGAAATGACATGTCCATGTTTGACATGCGTGGGACCATAGCGTGAGTACGCCGCCATTGACCCCATCTGTGCCATAACAGCCGATCCGGGAATCCCCCGGCGGCCCGCCTGGGTTACCCACCTGAACTACCGGCCAGTCACATGCCTCCACTGTGTACCCACCGCCACCGCCGGAGCGCAAGACCCGCGACCCCCCGAACCAGCCCCACGGACCGGGGACCAGGAACCGGCGGGCGGGCCCGTCCAGGGACGGACCCGCCTGACGGAGACGGTCGGAGCGGGACGGCCCGCCCGCTACTTCGGGCAGGCGTCCTGGGTGACCTTGCCGCCCGCGACGGAGGCGGTGGCCGGGTCGACGGCCAGGCACTGGCCGGTCCAGTTGTTGATGAAGGCGTAGGCCGTGCGGGAGCCCCCGGAGACCTCCACCTTGGTGGGGACGATGTTCCACATCTGGTTGCCCGAGAACCAGCGGGTCTCGCACTCCCACCAGAACAGCTGGGTACCGGCGGCGGGCCGGTTCCCGTCGTTGTACGGGACGGTCAGGCACTTGCCGTTGGCGGCCTTGACCCAGAAGTGGCCCTGGCTGTTCGCCGGCATCTCGGCCGACCACTGGTGGCTGCTCGGCGGGGTCGACTGGCATTCGCGCTGGGTGACCAGACCGCCGGTCTTGGAGCTGTCGAACTCGGGACCGCGCACCATGCACCGGCTGCTGTACTTGGTGTTCACATAGGTCTTGTTGGCGTCGTTCACCAGCCACAGAGCCGGGTGGCTGCCCTTGACCACGACGTCCTTGTTCCGGTCGATGATGTTCTGGATCAGGGCCCAGCCCGGGAAGTCCGACATCACGATGCCGATGCGGCCCCGGGTCGCGTTGCTGTTCAGGTAGTTCATGAGCAGCTGGTTCTGGCCGGCGACGTAGCTGACCACGCCCCCGGAGTTGTCCATGTACCCGCCCGCGTAGTCCTCGGGGCTGGGTTCGGCCAGGTTGGAGGTGGCGGAGGTGTACGTGACGTACCAGGAGTTGCCCGCGTCCGCGGCGGCCCGGTCGATGTTCGCCTTGACGCCGTTCCACTTGCTGTCGGCGTCCCGCGGCTTCCAGTCGTCCGCCAGCCGGTCGTGGAAGCCGAGCGTGCCGTACGAGGCGCTGGAGGTGCTGTCCGAGACGCCGAAGGTACCGAGGACGATCTTGCCGCGGGCCTGGCCGAGGGTGGGCGTCTGGGTCAGGCTGTTGCGGGTGATCGACGGCTTGTAGAACAGGCCGTCGTACTTCTTCGCGTACCGGTCGAAGATCGCCGCGATCAGTCCGGCGGACACGTTGGACGGGTCGTTCTTGCAGTCGGTGGCTGCGCCTCCGCCGCCGATCGGGCACTCGGCCTTCAGTCGCATCACGAGCGTCTCGCCCGGGTGCTGGGTGAGGAAGGTCCTGGCCTTGCCCAGTACGTCGTCGAAGTTGGCGTTCTGGTAGATCGCACCGTGGTGGATCGTGAAGAACTCGTTCTCGGTGACCCGGACCCGCAGGTCCAGGGCGCGGATGCCCTTGTTCAGCTGTGCGGTCAGGGTGTCCGCGCTGTCGCCGAGGTCCTCCTGGGTCTGCGCGAAGTAGCCGCCGTGGATGGACAGCGTGTCGTGGGTGCCGGGCATGGACACCCGGGCCAGCGAGGTGCCGCCGTCGAGGCCCTTCATCCAGTCCTGCTGGAGCGGGGCGTTCTTCAGGGAGTAGAAGGCGTCGGCGTTGACGGACCCGGCCGCGGTGGCGGGGGCCGTCGCGGAGACCAGGGAGCCCGCGGCGATGCAGCCGGCGGCCAGTGTGGCCGGCAGGCGGAGGCGCCGTCGTGGTCTCGGACCCGGTTCGGGGCGGGAACCGGGGGCGTGGGGGTGGGACATGGATCTCCTGTACCGGGCCGGGCTTGAGCGGGAGGCTGCCGTACCGGCGGTGCCGGTCGGTCTGCACGACGGTGGAGGAACGCGGAAGACGGGTGTGGGTGGAGCCAGGGGTGGCCGTCACCGCGGTTGCGCCCGTCATGGGGACGGGTCAGCCGCGGCACCGGCGGCTCGACCCCGTCTCCCGCGCTCCTCCCCCGGTGCACCGCCAGTCCATCACCGGGTGCGGGGCCTGGACCAGGAAGGACTACCGGCAGGAATGGCCGCTCCGCACTTCTGCCGGTCGGGCCGCGCGAGCGCTCTGCCGCCGTCCTTGATCTCCGTCTGCTCGGCACGCGCGGGACTCACGGTGAACGTCTCCAGTCCCGGCACGGGGTACAGCTTGGAGAAGGTGACCACGGTGCCGCTCCACGGCCTCCTCCGCGGAGAACGGGGACGCGGGCGCGGCCGCCCGGGGAGGATTCCGGGGGCCGCGCCCGCGCGTACGGGTGTGAGCCCGTGTGGAGCGGCGTCGGTCAGTCGTTGACGCAGGTGTTGCCGAAGGACGGGTTGAGGAGTCCGACCAGCTGGGCGGTGTTGCCGCACACGTTCACGGGGACGTGGACGGGCACCTGCAGGAGGTTGCCGGACAGGACACCGGGCGAGCCGACGGCCGCGCCCTCCGCGCCGGCGTCCGCGGCCGCGGCACCGGCCCCGCCGATCAGCACCGCACCGGTGGCGGCCAGAACTGCCGTGGTCTTCTTCACTGGAACTCCTTCTCGCATATCGGGCCCGAACGGTGACCTCTGCGCCGGCCCTCGGTCGGGCCGACCGCCCCCGTCGGGCAGGCACCCCTCCAACTCGCCGGCACGGCGGACGGACACGGCAATCGGCCCACACCGGCCTCACACCACCCATTAGGCCCACCAGTCCCACGCCGGGGCTCAGGTGTTCGACCACCAGACGGCGGCGTTGAGCGCCGTCGCGTAGGCCACCCACAGGAGGTACGTAACCCCTCAGGCCCTCAGGGATCCGGACTGTACCGATTTCATCCTGTCGAGGGCCATACGCGCCCGGCTGAGCGCTTCGTCCTCGTCGGCCGCGGAATCGCTCAGGCGCTCGTAGGTGAGCTGCACGATGGCATTGCCCTCACGGATCGCGATGACGATCGTCCTCGACACGCCCTGGTCGTAGGCGCGGGCGGTGCTCGCGTCGCCGAGCTTCGGGACCCGCAGGTCCGTGGGCGTCTCGTCCAGCTCGTCGACGGGGTTGTACTGGCGAGGCACCGGCAGACCGGGAAGCGCTGCCTCGGCCGCCGCTTCCGACGCGCAGGCGTAGACGAGGAACCGTACGACCTTGGTGTCCTTGCCCTCCACGCCCCCGTCCACCTCGTACTCGGTGCCGTGGGTGCCGCAGCCGTCCGACTGGTATCTGGTTTCGGTGCGCGAGAACAGGGTCCAGTTGTCGGGCAGGTCCTCCGGCCGGGGCGCTACGAGTTCGATCTGCGCGGGCGTGAGCTGGGATCCTTCCCCGTCCCCGCCCGTGTTGCCGTCTCCCGGGTCAGGGTTGCCGATTACGGGCCCCTGGGAGCTGCCGTTTGAGGATGACCCCTCGTCCGACACGACCAGCTGACGGGTCCCGTAGACGGCCAGGGCCAGCACGGCGACGGCCAGCAGGGCGGCGAGCCCGACCAGGGCGCGGCCCCCGGCAGTGTTGTTGATGGTCAGGGGACCCAGCGAGATGGGACTGTGAGAGACCCGGCTGCCCGTGATCACCACCGTGTCCCGGTAGGAGGAGCTCGCCGAGGAGTCCAGCAGGGCGGCGATCCGGCCGCGCAGGTCCGGGTCGCCGGAGAGCTCCCAGGCCAGCACCGCCTCCGCCTCGGCTCGTGCCCCGGGGTCCTCGCGGGCGGCTTCGAGCGCGGCGAGCGCAGCCTGCCCCCGCCCGCTCCGCTCCAACCCGCCACGGACCAGCGCCGCGAGAGCCGTACCCCCACCCCCGACGGCCAGATCCGCTAAGAACCCCCTGACGGCACCCGCCGCCAGCCCCGAACTATCCATCGCCGTCCCCCTGTTGTCCGCAATCGCAGAGACCATCATCACCACCGACAGCGCCCTCGAACCCGAATCCCACCGACTCGGCGGAGAAGGCCCGGACGGTTCGGGGCGACGAGCAGGGGGCCGTGGCCCGGTGCGTAGGCTCGACGGCACGGTGAATGCCTCGATCAAGGCCAAGAACACCTGTTACTCGTAATTGAGTGTCGTGTCGCTGGGAGAGGGGGCCATAGCCGTCCAGCGTTCTTCGGCGCCGCAATGGTCGCCTTCTCCCTGGGCATCGCATACGCGTGCGTCGCGGAAATCCGCGTGGCGACCAAGCGTGTTGCCCGAGAGGCCGGCGGGCGGTGGGCTGCGGGCTGCGGTGCGCACCGTTGCTTCATCTGGCGGGTGTTGCGGAGCAACGTTCTGGCAACGTTCGCGACTCCTCGGGCGCTGACCTGCCGTGACGTCCGGACGGGCCGTCGGGGCGGGGAGCCGCAACGGGAACGGGTGTTGCCCTGTTCTGCGATCGCGGGCTGCAACGTGCGCGGGCTCGTCCATGCTGGGTCCTCCCCCGGCATCCGCCGGGCGGCGACGAGCCCGTCCACGCGGACGGGGGTGGAGGGCGGGAACCATGGGTGAGTTGCGGCCCCTGGGCAGCGATCTGAACGACGCCTCCCGGGCGCTCGCGGTGGCGCTGCGGGAGCTGTTCGAGGGTCTGCACGTGTCCGTCCGGCGGTACGCCGCCCGGCGCCAGCGCGACCCGGGCACCTTCTCCCGCTACCTCAACGGCACCCGGTTACCTCCGTGGCAGGTGATCAGCGACCTGTTCGCCGATGTCGCCGAACACCGCGGCACCGCGGTGACGACGGAGGCCATCGAGTTCGTGCGCGGACTGTACGGATCGGCCGTGGACGCCTCCTCCTCCCCCAAGCACGCGGTGGAGATCCTGGAGCAGCAGCTCGCCGCCGCCGACCGGATCTCCCGGCGCTCCAGCGTCCGCGGCGACGTGCTGGGCGACGCGCTGCTGGACCGTACCCAGAGGATCGCCGACCTGCAGACCCGGCTCAACCAGTTGGAGGCGGACCGGGCGGCGGAGCAGCGGCGGGCCGACGCCCTCGCGGCCGCCCACCCCGATGTCTCCGACCTGCTCCAGGAACGGGACTCGCTCCAGCGGGAGGTCCGACGGCTCGGAGTGGAGCTCCGGGAGGCGCAGGACCGGCGGGCGGACGCGGAGGACCGCTGCACCCTCCTCGAACGCCAGCTGGACGCGGTCGAGGCCGTCGAAGCCGTCGCGGTGGCGGAGGCGGGCGAAGCCGTCGAGGTGGGCGAGGTGGTGGAGGTGGTCGAGGTGGTCGAGACGCCCGCCGCGTCGTCGACGGGGCAGACCCTGCCCCGGATCCTCATCGTCGACGACCAGCCCAACAACCTCCTCGCGATGACCGCGGTGCTGTCGACCCTCGACCAGGAGCTCGTCACCGTCTCCTCCGGCCGGGAAGCGCTGAAGGCGCTTCTCGACCACGAGGACTTCGCCGTCATCATCATGGACGTGCAGATGCCGGACATGGACGGGTACGAAACCTGCGCGCACATCAAGCGCCGCCCCAAGAACCGGGACATCCCCATCATCTTCCTCACCGCGATGGGCGTGGACTCCGAGCACTCGGCCCGGGGCTACGCCGCCGGCGCCGTGGACTACATCAGCAAGCCCTTCGACCCCTGGGCCCTCCGCGCCAAGGTCACCGTCTTCACCGCCATCTACCTGGAACGCCACCAGGCCTGACCGGCGGCCCGGTCACCCCCGGAGTCCACCGATCGCGGCGCGGCGCACCCCGTGAGCGAGACGGGTCGGCCGGTGGTGAGCCGGTGGGGGGCGCGGCCGTCGAGGAGGAGGACCGCGAGGGCGCGCAGGGGCTGGTGGAGCGGGACGTAGGCGCTGCCGTCCGGTCCGGGCAGCGCGCGTACGCCGTGCAGGGCGAGCAGGTCGGCGGTCCCGGCGTACTGGGCGCGGGTCAGCCGGTAGCCGCAGGGCGGGTCCGCGAGGGTTTCGGCGGCGGTCGCGGGGGCGTTGTCCGCGCCACCCAGCAGGACCGGGTCATCGGTGTGCGCGGCGGCTCCGCGGGCGGTGTCGGAGGCTTCCGTCAGGGGGCGGGCGCGCTCGGTGACGTAGGCGAAAAGGCCTTGCAGGGCGGCGAGTTGGGAGTGGACCCGGCGGCGGTGGTTGACGGCGGGGTCGGTCCGCTCCGCGGCACCGGCGGGGCCGGCGGGCGGTTCGAGGCGGCTTTCGATCAGCAGGGTCACGGCATGTTTGAGACCGGCCGTGTTGCGCAGGATGCGCTCCTGGCCGTCGCCCGCCGACTGGCCGGTGGGGGCACCGGTGACCGGGTCGGTCCGGATGCCGTACGTGCCGGTGGTGTACCCGGCAGCCCGGGCCGCCGGGCGTACGTAGGCGTCGGAGAGCACGCGGGACTGCGCGTACACCCCCGGGTGGGTGTTGAGGTTGCGCGGCCAGAGGTCGAAGAGGTCCTTGTCGTAACTGCCGGGGGTCGCCCGGTACTCGTGCAGGTCGTAGACCAGGTGCGGCCGGTGGTCCCGCAGGACCGCGGCCATGGCCCGCGCCTCGGCGGAGGTCAGGGCGAGGTGGTCGCGGTTGATGTCGGTGCCGTGTGCGTTGGTGCGGGTGCCGGCGGCCCGGCCGTCGGGGTTGGCGTTCGGGACCACCAGCAAGGTGACGGCCTCCAGGAGGCGGCGGGTGGCCGCGTCCCTGGCGTGGGCGAGGTCCCGTACGGTGCTGAGGCAGGCCTCGCGGCCGGCCGGCTCGTCCCCGTGCTGGCTGCACACCAGCAGGATGCGGGCGGGGCCCCGGCCCACGCCCACCAGGTGCAGCGGGCGGCCCTGCGCGGTCCTCCCGATGGTCCCGACCGTGGTGCGGCCGGGGCCGCCGGCGTGCCGGGCGAGTGCGCGCAGAAGGTCCCGCTCCTGGGACTCGCCGGTCCAACGGGCCCCGTACGCCGCCTCGAACCCGGTACGGGGTACGCCGTCGGAGGCGCGGGCGGGGCCGGAGGCCAGGGGCACGCAGAACACGGCGGCCAGAGTCGCGGCGAGCACGCACCGGCCACGCGCCACCGTCCGCCTCCCAGCTCTCCCTGCGCTCCCCGCCCTCATCGACCTCACAGCCCTCACAGCCGTAACGGCCCTCACAGCGCTCATCGTCTGGATCACAGCCCGGTTGTACCGGTCGGCGGCCGATGGCCGCAGCCGACACCCCGGCCTGGAGGAACGGGCGGAGCCTGAGGATCACCGGCCGCGTCCAGGTGCCGAGACGTACGGTGCGGGTGCCGCTGCCGGATTCCCGCTGGAGGACCGGGGCGCCCGCCCGATCGTGCACCGGCACGGGAGATACGGGTGCCGAGCCCGGCGGCCGCGCGGCCTGCGGGCCCGCTCGCGGCCCTCGCACGGTCGCCACCTGCGGAAAGTGGCCCGCGACCCGGGTGGGGACGGGCCTGTGGCGGCCCTTGTGACTCGTGGGTATTGCACAAGTCGTCGGTGACAGGCGTGACTTCCGGGGGTCTCCCGGCGCGTGACAGCGTGGAGCCCGTCACCGACCGAGGGAGCTGGAGTGAACAAGGGGTACGCCGCGTTCTGCGACGCCGACCGCTGGTTCTACGACGCGCCGTACCGGCGGGTCGAGAAGGACTACCCGGCCGCGCTCGCCCCCGTCCCGCAGGGATGGCGGACGCACCGCAGCGGCGACTGGCTCGCGCTGCGCCCCCTCGACACGCAACTCCCCTCCCAGGGCTGGAAGATCCATCTCTCGGCCGGTCTGGACAACGCCGAGTCCGTGCTGGACCGGGTGTACGCCTACTGCGTGGAGCGACGGATCGCGTTCAAGTTCGTACCGAACCGCTATCTGCTCCACCTCCGCAACGCCAAGTACGCCGACCGTGCGGCCAGCGGCAAGTTCATCACCGTCTACCCGGCGGACGAGGACGCCTGCCGGCGCCTCGCCTCGGACCTCGACGGGCTGCTGGCGGGGGAACCCGGTCCGTACGTGCTGAGCGACCTGCGGTGGAACGACGGACCGGTGTACCTGCGGTACGGGAGCTTCACCCTGCGGCACTGCTACGACGGGCGCGGCGAGCTGGTGCCCGCCATCGAGGACCCGGACGGCCGGCTCGTACCGGACCCGCGCGGTCCGGTGTTCAGCCCGCCGGAGTGGCTCGGGACGCCCGAGTTCCTGCGACCGCATCTGGAACGCCGTGCGGCCCTCACCCTCGAAGGGGTGCCCTACACGGTGCAGCGGGCCCTGCACTTCTCCAACGGCGGCGGCGTGTACGCCGGCCAGGACGTGCGGACCGGCGAGCGGGTCGTCCTCAAGGAAGGCCGGCCGTTCGCCGGGCTGGCCGCCGACGGGGCGGACGCCGTCGCCCGGCTGGACCGGGAGCGCCGGGCGCTGGAGCTGCTGGCCGGACTGGACTGCGTGCCCCGGCTGCACGGCACCTTCACCGTCGGCGACCACCACTTCCTGGTCATGCAGCATCTGGACGGCAAACCCCTCAACACCTACTTCGCCCGCAAGCACCCGCTGATCGAGGCCGATCCGGATCCTGCGGAGCTGGCCTCCTACACGGAATGGGCGCTGGACATCCACCGGAAGGTGACGGAGGCGGTCGAGGCGGTGCACGGGCGGGGCGTCGTCTTCAACGACCTGCATCTCTTCAACATCATGGTGTCGGAGGACGAGTCGACAGGCGAGCCGTCGGTGGCGCTGCTGGACTTCGAGGCCGCCGCGCATGTGGACGAAGGACTGCGCCAGACGGTCGCCAATCCGGCGTTCGTCGCTCCCGCCCACCGCCGCGGGTTCTCCGTGGACCGGTACGCCCTGGCCTGTCTGCGGCTGGCCCTGTTCCTGCCGCTGACCAGCCTGCTGGTCATGGACCGGGCCAAGGCCCGGCATCTGGCGGACATCATCGCCGAGCAGTTCCCCGTCCCCCGCACCTTCCTGGACGAGGCGGTGCGCGAGATCCTCGCCGATGCCGATGCCGATGCCGATGCCGAAGCCCATGGCCATACGGATGCCGAGGCCCGGACCGACGCCGGGGCCGCGTACCGGGAGCCCCGGGCAGACCGCCGCGGGCCCGGCCGCCCGGCCGAGGACTCCTATCTGCCGGTCCGGCCGGGGGACTGGGAGGCCGCCCGTGCCTCGATGGCGGCGGCGCTGCGCGCCTCGGCCAGCTTCGACCGCGAGGACCGGCTCTTCCCCGGCGACATGGCCCAGTTCGCGTCCCCGTCGGGCGGGACCTGCTTCGGCTACGGGGCCGCCGGGGTGCTGTACGCGCTCGCCGAGACCGGGGCCGGGCCGTGGCCCGAGGCGGAGGAGTGGCTGCTGGACCGGGTCAAGGACCCTGCCTCCGGCACCCCCCTCGGCTTCTACGACGGACTCGCCGGGCTCGCCTGGACCCTGGAACGGCTCGGCAGGCGCGACCGCGCCATCGGCCTCGCCGAACAACTGCTGGGCCAGCCCTGGCAGTCCGTCGGCCCCGATCTGCACAGCGGTCTCGCCGGAATCGGCCTGGCCCTGGACGCGCTCGGCACGGCCACCGGGGAGGGCGGGTTCCATGACGGAGCCCTGCGCTGCGCCGAGCTCCTGGCAGAGGCCGGAACCGGGACCGGGGCCGGCTCCCGGACCGCGCCCGACCGGGGCCGGGCCGGACTCCTGCACGGTCACAGCGGTGTCGCCCTGCTCCATCTGCGGCTCTACGAACGCACCGGCGAGGCCGAGCTGCTGGAACTGGCCCGCCAAGCCCTCGGCCGGGACCTCGACCACTGTGTGACGAGCGCCTTCGGCACCCTCCAGGTCAACGAGGGATGGCGCACCATGCCCTACCTCGGAGCGGGCAGCGTCGGTATCGGCATGGTCCTCGACGACTGGCTGGCGCACGCCCCCGACGAACGCTTCGCCAAGGCCCGCCCGGAGATCGTCCGGGCCGCCCAGGCCACCTTCTACGCCCAGCCCGGCCTGTTCCGCGGAGCCGCCGGAATGATCCTGCACCTGGCCCGGACCACCACTCCCGGTCCGGGCACCGCACCCGAGGACATCGCGCGGCAGATCGACGCGCTGGCCCGGCACGCGGTCCCCTACCGAGGCCATCTGGCCTTCCCCGGCGAGCAGATGATGCGCCTGTCCATGGACCTGTCCACGGGCACGGCCGGCGCTCTCCTCGCCCTCGGCAGCGCGGCGCCCGGCGGGCGCGCGGGACTGCCGTTCCTCGCGCCGCCGCGCACCGCGGCGACGCCCCCAGAGCCGGTCCCGCTCGCGGGACCGTGACCCATCCCATCGGAACACCCAGTGAAGAGGAAACAGGACATGACGCTTCTCGACCTGCAGTCGATGGAAACCCCCAAGGAAGAGACCACCGAGGCCGCGATGCTCGGCGGCGGCGGCAGCCGCGCCAGCCTGCTCCTCTGCGGCGACAGCAGCCTGAGCATCACCACCTGTAACTAGGCGGGTGCGTGCGGGTCCGGGCGGTGCACCGCCCGGACCTGCGCCATTTCCCGTTCCCGCACCCTCCTGGGAGCCGCCGTACATGACCGCGCCCGAACCCGCAGGCGGGGCCCCGGCCGCCCCCGGCGCCGACCGGGCGCTGCGCGCGGCCGCCCGGCACAGCGCCGGACGCGCCGCCGGTGCCGCCGGCTGTTCGGTGGGCGCCGCCGCGGCAGCCCTGGCCGAACCGGCCGTCCTCGGCCACACCCTCGACCTGCTGCTCCGCCAGGACCCGGCCGGCCGGACCTGGACCCTGTGGTGCGCGGCGGTGATCGCCGCCGAAGTCCTGCTGGACGCCGCCACCGCCCGACTCACCGGCACCGTCGACGCCCGCTCCACCGCCTGGCTGCGTCGCCTGGGTCTGGCCAGGCTGCTGCGGACCGCTCCGCACCATGCCGGCCGCCACTCCCCCGGCGAGACCGCCGCCCGTATGACCGCCCACGCCACCGCGGCCGGGGCCGTCCCGGGTGCCGTGGTCGCCGCGGCGACGGCCCTGCTGCCGCCGATCGGGGGCCTGCTGGCCCTCTTCCTGCTGGACGTGTGGACCGCCCTGGCCTTCCTCGCCGGGCTCCCGCTCCTCTTCCTGCTGCTCACCGCGTTCGCCCGCACCTCCGGGGCCAGCGTCGGC
This sequence comes from Streptomyces sp. NPDC033845, assembly GCF_055576225.1. Taxonomy (NCBI): domain Bacteria; kingdom Bacillati; phylum Actinomycetota; class Actinomycetes; order Kitasatosporales; family Streptomycetaceae; genus Streptomyces; species Streptomyces sp. NPDC033845. The sequence goes on from NZ_JBVIRI010000015.1 coordinate 100,922, forward strand.
CGCTACCAGGAGATCCAACTCGTCATCGCCGGGCGCCTGGTGGAAGCCCTCGCCGGGGCCCGCACGATCGCGGCGGCGGGCACCGCCGAGCGGGAGCGGGCCCGCGTCCTGGCCCGGTTGCCGGAGCTGGCCGAGGAGGGCCGTCGGACCTGGCGGATCTACGGCAGCACCATGGCGCGCACCAGCGCCCTGCTGCCCCTGCTGCTGTACGTGGTCCTCGCCGTCGGCGGGGCCCGGCTGGCCGCCGGGGCACTCGGCGTGGGCGGGCTCCTGGCGGCGGTCCGCTACGCGGGCCTGGCCGCCGGGGTCGGCTCCGTCACCGGCCGACTGGCGGCCGTGGTCCGCGGCCGGGCCGCCGCCCGGCGCACCGCCGCCCTCTTCGAACTCCCCGAACTCCGCCAGGGAGAGGCCGAGTTGCCTAAGGACGGGAACGGCACACTGGAACTGCGCGGGGTCGGGGTGGTGCGCGACGGGAGGTCCGTCCTTCGCGGGGTGAGCCTGCGGATCCCCGGCGGCAGGACGGCGGCCGTGGTGGGGCTCTCCGGGTCCGGGAAGTCGACGCTGGCGGCCGTCGCGGGGCGGCTGACGGACTGCGACACGGGCCGGGTGCTGCTCGACGGGGTGCCGCTGGACGAACTGTCCGGGCCGGAGCTGCGTCGGGAGGTCGGCCACGCCTTCGACCGGCCGGCGCTGTTCGGGCGGACGGTGGCGGAGGCCGTCGCCTTCGGCGGAACCCCGGCCGGCCCCGCAGACGCTGCCGAGGAGCCGGCGACCCGGGGCCGGACCGGTCGCGAGGACGCACGCGAGGCCGGTCGCGAGGCCGTGCGCGCGGCGGTGCGTCGGGCCGGGGCGGAGGACTTCGTCCGACGGCTCCCCGAGGGCCACGACACCCCGCTGGCGGACGCCCCGCTGTCCGGCGGGGAACTCCAACGACTGGGTCTGGCAAGGGCGTTCTGTCATGCCGGGCGGCTGCTGGTGCTGGACGACGCGCTGTCGAGCCTGGACACCGCCACCGCCCGTCAGGTGGAGCGGGCCCTGGACCGGGAGGTGCGTCCGGGCACCCGGCTGATCGTCACCCACCGGGTCTCCACGGCGGCCCGCGCCGACCTGGTCGTCTGGCTGGAGGAGGGCCGTGTCCGGGCCACCGGCCCGCACGGGCTGCTGTGGCGGGACCCCGCCTACCGCGCGGTGTTCGCCGGAGCCCCGGAACCGCCCGGCGGACGGCCCCCGGTCGCGGAGCCACCGATCGCGCAGCCACCCGCCCGGGAGGAGGCCCGATGAGCGCCCGGGCCGGACGGGCCGAACGGGCCGAGCCCGCCGCCCCGGCCGGGCACGGGGAGTACGGGACCTGGCGCCGGGTCGGCTCCGAGGGGCTGCGCTATCTGCGCGGCCGGACCGGCGCCCTGCGGCGGCTGGCACTCTGGTCGCTGCTGGAGTCCGCGCACACCTTCCTCGGCGGCTACGCCGTCGCCCGCGCCCTGGACGACGGCTTCCTGGCCGGCCGCACCGGTACCGGTCTCGGCTGGCTCGCCGTGGCGGCGGCCGGGGCGCTGCTGGGCGCCCTCGCGCTGCGCGGGGTGTTCGGCGGGCTGGCCGATCTGGTCGAGCCGATGCGGGACGGGCTGGTGCGCCGCTCCGTGCGGCAGGCGGTGGACCGGGCCGTGGCCGATCCGCGCGGGGCGGCGGGCGCGGAGTCGGTGGCCCGGCTGACCCAGCAGACGGAGATGGCCCGGGACTCCTTCGCCGGACTGGTGCTGGTGGCCCGCTCGTTCGTCTTCACGGCCCTGGGCGCCCTGCTGGGACTGGCCGCGCTGGCCCCGGAGCTGCTGGTGCTGGTGGTGCCCGCGCTGCTGCTGGGCACGGCCGGGTTCCTGGCCACCCTGCGGCCGATGGCACGCGTGCAGCGGGCCTCCCTGGACGCCGACGAGGCGCTGTCCGCGCGCGCCGGTGAGCTCGCGGCGGGCATCCGGGACGTGGTGGCCTGCGGCGGCGCGGCGGAGGCGGGCGCGCCCGCGGAACGGCTGATCGCGGCGCAGGAGCGGCTGACCCGGCGGCTGGCGGGCTGGAGCGCCTGGCGGACGCTGGCCCTGGGGGTCGCGGGACGGCTGCCGGTGGTGGCGCTGCTGGCCGGTACGCCCTGGCTGCTCGGCCGCGGGGTCAGCACCGGGGCGGTGGCCGGGGCCCTGACCTATCTGCTCCAGTCGCTGCTGCCCGCCCTGGACGCCCTGATGACCGCGCTGGGCGCGGCCGGCACCCGGCTGCTGGTCGTACTGGACCGCTTCTGCGAACCCCCGCCCCCGCCCCCGGCGGCCTTACCGGGGGCGACGGCTCCGGCCGCCGCTCCCGTGCCCCCTCCGGCGGCCGGGCCCGGTCCCGCCGTGGAGCTGCGGGGGGTGCGGTTCGCGTACGGGCCCCGGGCGCACCCGGTGATCGACGGTCTCGACCTGCTGGTGGCGCCGGGCGAGCATCTCGCCGTGGTGGGTCCGAGCGGCATCGGCAAGTCCACGCTCGCCGCCCTGATCGCGGGCCTGCTGCCGCCCGACCGGGGGACCGTACGGGTGGCCGGGGCGCCGGCCCGCCCACCGACCTCAGCCGGAGCCGGGGGCGGGGCCGGGGCCGGGGCCGGCAGCGCACCCGGTGCCGTGCCGTTGCGGACGCTGCTGCCGCAGGAGGCCTACGTCTTCACCGGCACGGTCCGCGAGAACCTCACCCATCTGTGCCCCGGGCCGGTGCCGGCGGCGGAGGTGGCCGCCGCCACGGCCGCCCTCGGGGCGGACGGGCTGGTGGCCCGGCTCGGCGGACCGGACGCGGTGATCGATCCGGCCCGCCTCTCCCGGGGCGAGCGGCAGCATCTGGCACTGGCCGCCGCCTACCTCTCCCCCGCCCCCCTGCTGCTGCTCGACGAGGCCACCTGCCATCTGGACCCCCGGACCGAGGAGCGCGCCGAGCGGGCGCTGGCCGCCCGGCCCGGCACCCTCGTGGTCGTCGCGCACCGGATCTCCTCGGCGGCCAGGGCGGACCGGGTCCTGGTCCTCGACGGCACTCGGGCCGTGTGCGGCACACACGCGGAACTCCCCGCCGTCTCCCCGCTGTACCGGGAGCTGGTGGGGTGGTGGGAGTGATCCTCGGGACGGTGGGAGCGATCCTCGGGGCGGCGGGGGCGATCCCCGGGGCGGCGGCTCAGACCCAGCCGGCCGAACGCGATATCCGTATCGCGTCGATGAGGTTGCGGGCGCCGGTCTTGCGGGTCGCGGCGGCCATGTAGTTGCGGACGGTTCCGCTCGCGAGATGGAGGGTGTGCGCGATCTCGGCTATCGAGTCGCCCTCGGCGGCCCGGACCAGCACGCTCAGTTCGCGGGGACTGAGCGGCACCGGGTCCGCTTCCATGAAGGCCGAGGCGAGGCTGGCGTCGATGAACCGCTCCCCGGCCGCGACCTTGCCGACGGCCCGGATCAGCCGGCCCGGGGAGCCGTCCTTGTCCACGTAGCCGAGGGCTCCGGTGCGGAAGGCCCGTTGCAGGGGTCCGGGCGCGTCGGTGCGGGCCAGGACCAGCAGGGCGGCGGGCGAGCCGGGTAAGAGCGCTCCGGGGCCGGAGTCGGCGAGCAGTCCGGCGGCCAGCCTCGGACAGTCGAGGTCCCCCACGACCACGTCGGGGCGTAAACACTCCGCCTGGCGTGGCGCGGCCCGCCATCCGGCCGAGGTGACCTCGAAGCCTCCTTCCGATCTCAGCAGTGCGGCCAGGGCGGACCTGACGAGGCTCGCACTGTGCAGGACCAGGACCTTGGTCATCTTGTTCCCCTCCGACGACAGTCGATCAGCTCTGAGCGGGTGCCCCGCCATGGGGAGGTCGGAACGTGGCGGGGGGAGGCGCGCGGGCGCACATGGCCGAACCCGGGTGCTCCGGCACGCTCCCCCGCCCCCGTCCCGCGCCGTCCGACCTGAGGGAAGGTCCGGCGCACGGTGCCGGGGACACCCGGCGCGGATCATCCGGATCGGCCAGTTCCGCACGCCCGCCGGCGGCGCTGCCCGAGCGGCGGTGCGCCGGTGGGCTGCCGGTCGGTGCGCGGGCCAGGCGGGTGATGTCGGGTCACGGTCGGCCGACAGCGGGCCGGGTGCTGCGCCGGCCGGGCGTCCGGCTCGGCGAGGGTGGTCGGGCCGTGCGCGGCCCGTCCGTGGGCCGCCTTCACAGGGAGAGAGCGTCCATGCGCCGTTCCGGGACCATCCTGCTCGCCACCGCCGCCCTGGCCGGATCCTTCGCCGTGCCCGCCGTCGCCGTGCCCGCGGCCGTCGCGCCCCCGACCCCCATCACCTCCCCGTACGTCCAGGCCGCCGCGGAGGTCTCCGCCTCCGGGACCCTGCTCCGGGCGAAGAACATCGGCTGGGTGCGCCGCATCGACACCGGCCGGTACTGCGTGAACGTCAGCGACCGGGTGAACGTCGCGTTCAGTCTGGTGCAGGTGGAACTGCCCAACTCGAACCGGCGCAGCTTCAGCACCGAGCCGAACACCCGCTGCGGGGCCAACTCCGTCACCGTCTACACCTACGGCCTGAACGGCAACTACGTCGACAACGCGTTCACCGTGGCCGTGCTGTAGCGACCGGCCGGCGGACCGAGCCGGGTCGGCGGTGGTCCGTGGTGGTCAGTGGTGTTCGCCGAAGCGTTTCTCGTGGGCGGCGGCGGGCGGCGGGCCGGTCAGGTGGGCGAGCGTGCCGGTGAGGGTGAGCAGCCGCTCCAGCCGTGCCTGCCTGCCGTCGAGGTGCAGCCGGATCCCGGCCGCGCTGGTCCGCCGTCTGACCATCAGCAGCGCGGACAGGCCCATGGAGTCGCACACCAGCAGGTCCGTGCAGTCGAGCCGCAGGTGCCGTGCGCCCGGGTGGTCGCCGAGCTGCCGCTCCACCAGGGAGAGGAGTTGGCCGGCGGTCTCGTGGTCGAGGTCTCCGGCGATGGCGATGCCGATGCTCCGGCGGTCCGGGTCCGGAGCGGAGGGCGTCAGGGTCAGTGGGAGGGGCGGTGGACAGGTCATGACTACGCTTCCGGGGCGGGGGCGGACTGGGCGGGGGCCGGCCGGACGGGGGCCGGCGGGGCCTGGACGGGACCGCCGGGGGCGGTCCGCGACCGGGCCGGCGGCGGGGCGGCCCGGGCCGCGGCCCGTCCTTCCAGGCCTTCGGCGGCCTGCCGGATCAGCCGGGTGGCCCGGGGGAAGTCGCCCAGTTCGGCCCCGAGGAGGTGCAGGGCGGGGAGCAGGACGGCGGCGGGTACCCGGCGGGCGGCGAGGATGTCCGCGGTCCAGTGCAGGAAGCCCGTGAAGAGCTCGGTGTCGTCGACGTACAGCGCGGCGCCCAGGAACTCGACGATGTGGGCGATGTCGACGGCCGTCTGGTGGAGCTGCCACTCGGTGTAGTGGCGCATGGCCGGGATGCGGTCGCCGAGGCCGGCCATGACGGCTTTGACGAGCTGTGGGGCGGACCGGGTGACCAGGGTGTACTCCTGGTCACGGAGATGGGGCAGGTCCTCGGTGGGGTCGTGTTCGAGGGGCGGCCGGGGCAGCCGGCCGGCGGCCATCCGGTCGGCGGCGGCCCGGGCGTCGGGGGCCCAGCCGTCCGCGCCCAGCAGCCGGGCGTAGCGGCCGTCCGGGCCGAAGGCGGCCCCGCCGACGAGGACGGGGACGCCGGCCGCCTGGCAGGCGGCGATGGTCGCGTGGGCGGCGGGCAGCCGGGTGGGGAGCGAGCTGGACAGGGCGACCGCTTCGGGCCCGGTGCGGTGGATGTGGGCGACCAGCCGGGGGGCGGAGACCTGGGTGCCGAGGTGGTCCACCCGCCATCCCCGCAGGCGCAGCACCTCGGAGAGCAGTCGGGCGGGCAGGCCGTGCCATTCGCCGTCCACGCAGGCGACGGTGAGGGGGGCGGGCCGTGGCGGGGCCGGGGGGCGGGCGGCCGGGTGGGCGAGGAGGGCGGTGACGGCGCGTTCGTTGATGGCGGTGGCGGCGTGTTCCTGGGCGACGGTCAGCCGGTTGGCCGCCCATTCCTCGCCGACCCGGCGCTGTACCGCGCCGATGACGTCGAGGAGGACGCTCTCGGCTCCGGTGCCCGCGTCCGCGGCGGCCAGCACGGCCGCGCCGGCGGCCACGTCGTCCTGGGCGAGGGCGGCGGACCAGAGCCGGTCGACCCATACCCCGGCCGGTCCGGCCCCGGGGGCGCGGGTGTCGGAGGCGGCCGTCGGGGCTCCGGCGGGCGCGTCCACCGTGGCCCCTGCGGGCGGGGACCCGGCGGGCGGGGTCGCGGGTTCCGGGCCGGGAGTCGTCGCCTGGTGGCCGTACTCCCGACGGGGCGCGCGGTGGGTCACGAGGTGTACCTTCCGGGGCCGTGTCCGCCGACGGCGCTGAGATGGTGGGTGCGCGGCGCGGTGACGGCGACGACCGCCATGTCGTCGTGCCGGCCGCTGCCGATCCAGTGGGCCGCGAGCATGTGCAGGCGTTCCACGATCGCCTCGGCGGGCAGACCCGCGCATTCGGACAGGGCGCGCTTGAGGCGCTGTTCGCCGTAGAGCTCGTCGCCGAGCGGTCCGCCCTTGGCCTCGGTGAACCCGTCGGTGAACAGGACGCAGGTCTCGCCGGGGCCGAGTTCGGCCGTGACGGTGGTGGCCTCGACGTCCGGGAGGGCGCCCACCAGGGTGCCGCGGGTGGAGACTTCCTCGACCCGGCCGTCGGCCCGGACGATCAGGGGCGGCGGATGGCCGGCGCTGGTGAGGCGGAGCCGGACCTTGCCGTCCCGGCGGGCCACCGAGGCGAGCACCAGGGTGGCGAAGCGGGCGTGGTGGGAGTTGAGGAGTGCGCCGTTGAGGAGCCGCAGGACGCGCTGGTGGTCGGCGGCCATCGGGAGCAGCGCCTGGAGGGTGTTGCGGATCTTGCCGGTGAGGACGGCGGCGTCGAGGCCCTTGCCGCACACGTCGCCGAGGACGACGAAGACCTCGCCGGGGCCGGGTTCGGCGGGCCGGCCGCCGTTGCCCGCGGACGGGGCCGGGCCCGGGACTGTGGCCGCGGGGGGCTCCGGGGGCTGGGTGTCCGCCGGGGCCCGGATCGGGGCGGCGGCCCTGGCGGTGGCGGTGCCGGTCGCTGTCGTCGCGGTGGCCGTCGCGGTGGCCGGGGCCGTCGCGGGGTGGACGTCGTAGAAGTCGCCGCCGATGCGTTCCCCGTCGCCGGAGGGCCGGTAGCCGCCGGCGAACTCGATGCCGTCGATGTGGTGGAGCACCGGGGGCAGCAGGTCGCGCATCAGGGTCTCGGTGATCGAGCTCTGCTCGGTGTAGAGACGGGCGGCGGACATCGCGGCTCCGGCGCGGGCGGCGAACAGCCGGGCGAAGGCCTCCTCGTGGTCGTCGAAGACGGCTTGGTCCTCGCGGCGCAGCAGGACCAGTGCTCCGGCGGGGACCCCGGGGCCGGGCAGTGGGGTGACGGCGATGGATCCGACGCTGCCGAAGCCTTCCGGGAAGACCCAGGAGGGGGCCGCCGCCGGGTCGACCCAGCGGGAGGGGACCGGCGGGAATCCCTGGAGGGCTTCGGCGAGGCCGGGCAGTTCGGCGGGACGCAGGGCGAGCCGGGTGGCGCGGGGCTCGCCGCCTCGGGCGCAGAACACCACCGGGTAGGTGCGGCCGACGGCCGGTCCGATGACCAGGGCTCCGTCGGCGAGGTGTTCGGCGGCGAGCTGGGCGGTGACGGCCATGCAGCGGTCGACGTTGAGGGAGGAGAGCAGGGCGTTGGAGGCCCTGCCGAGGAACTCGGTCCGGCGTCGTTCCACGGCGAGGGCCTCCGCGGTGGCCAGGTGCTCGGTGTCGTCGATGAACCACCAGGCGGTGTTCCCGCCGTCGAGCCGGGTGGGGTACGCGGCGAAGGTGCGGTCGCCGACGGTGCCGCGGACCGCCTCGCCGGGCGCGGAGCCGGCCGGCGCCTCCGGCTGCGCGGCAGGCTGTGCCGCGGCCTTTCCGGCCCGGTCCCGGCCGGTGTGCGGCTCGGCCCGGCCCGGTGTCGCGACGGGCTCGGCCTGGGACGGGATGGCGACGGGCTCGGTGGCGGGCAGGTGTGCGTGGGCGCGGCCCACCCAGCGTGGCACGGCCGTGGTGAGCTCGGCACCCTCGTGAGCGGACGGGAAGAGTCTGGCGGCCGCGCGGTTGACCAGGGAGAGCCGGCCGTAGGGATCGACGACGATGACGGGGCTGGGCGCAGCGGCCCAGACCGCTCCCATGAGAGCCGGGTGCGTCTGTACGGATTGCCCTGGGGCAGTGGTCATGGTCGAGGACCCGCTGTGCGAATCCCTCACCTCTTCACGTTCGACAGCAAAACAGTTTCCCTTCGGCAACCATCCACCATCGGCCGGTGCCCGCGCAATCCCGCTCAGGCCCGTACGCGGCCCCGTCACCCCTATTCGTGACGTTCCGCACGGGTGTCCACCACAAGATCGGGACCGGGGCGGAAGGCCCCTCCCGTCAGGCCGTTCGGGCGGTCCGGGCCGTCCGGGCCGGGTGGCCCCCGGCCTCGGCGGACAGCCGCAGCGGGGCCTCGACGGCGGCGCAGAAATCGGCCAGTCCGACCGCCAGGGCGGCCCTGGACGAGGCCGACATGGCCGCCATCGCCTCCGTCAGGACCTCCTCCCGGCGGGCCCGCAGGCCCCTCAGGTACTCCCGGCCGGCGGCTGTCAGCACCAGCCGGCTCTCCCGGCGGTCGTCGGGCCAGGGATGGCGTTCGAGGAATCCGACGGCCTGGAGGCGGTCGCAGAGCCGGGTGACGGAGGGCGGGGCGGCGCCGACCAGCCGTCCCAGGGTGCGCAGGTTCATCTCCCCGTCCGCCTCGATGTGGAACAGGACACGGGCCTGGGCCGAGGAGACGGGCGGGGCGCAGACCGTGTCCCGGCCGCGTTCCCACACGGTCTCCAGCAGCTCGATCAGCCCACTCATCTCCGCCACCGCCGGAGCGGCGTCCCCGGAGGTGACCACTGGTCCCCGAGTCATGTGACACTCCCTACCGAATGCACGGGCCGCCCTCCCCCGAGGAGGCGCGGCTCCATGGTGCACCCCCATTTTCGCAGTTGCGGGAAAGGCAGGAGCCAGACCGGTGTCACGACCCGAGGGAGTGGAGCGCGTTCTGCGGAACGCGGCTCCGCACGAGCTGTTCGACAAGGTCCGCGAGGTGCTGGAACTTCGCTACGGGGCGAGCTCGGCCACACTGCTGATGGCGGACTACGCCATGACCCGGCTCCAGCCCGTCATCGCACTGCCCCTCACCGCCGATCCGGTGTCGGTGCACGGCACCCCGGCGGGCCGGGCCTTCGGTTCCCAGGAGCCGTACGTGGTGCCGGGGAGCGGCGAGCTGACCGTGCACCTGCCGGTGAGCGTGCGCGGTGACCGGGTCGGTGTGCTGAGCGCGGTCTTCCCCGACGCGGCCCGGGCGCCGGAGCGCCTCGGTGAACTCCAGGACATCGCGGACGCGTTGGCCCACGAGATCCTGGTCGCCGAACGGGACACCGATCTCTTCCTGCGGGCGCGCCGGGCGACCCGGCTCACCCTGGCGGCCGAGATGCAGTGGCAGCTGCTGCCCGGCCGGTCCTGCTCCCGGCCCGAGTACGACCTCGGCGGCCAGCTGGAACCGGCGTACGCCATCTACGGGGACAGCTTCGACTGGTCGGCCTCGCCCGACCACCTGACCCTGACGGTCAACAACGGCATGGGCGAGGGCGTCGAGGCGGCCCTGCTGACCAATCTGGCGGTCTGTGCGCTGCGCAACGCCCGCCGGTCCGGGCTGGGTCTGATCGACCAGGCCTCGCTGGCGGACCAGGCCGTGTACGGGCACTACCGGGGGCACCAGCACCTGGCGATGCTGCTGCTCCGGTTCGATCTGGAGACCGGCGAGGTCGATGCCATCGACGCCGGGTCCCCGCGCATCTGGCGGCTCCGGCAGGGGGTCGTGGAGCCGGTGGAGCTGGAGCCGCAGCTGCCGCTGGGCATGTTCGAGGACACCGTCTACACCTGCCAGCGGTTCCGGGTGGAGCCCGGGGACCGGCTGTTCTTCCTCAGCGACGGGGTCTACGACGTCGCCTCCCCGTCCGGGGAGCTCTACAGCCTGCACGCCCTGGCCCGGGCCGTGATGAACACCCGGCTGCTGCCGCCGTCCCAGGTGCCCCGGGCCGTCCTGGAGGAGCTGTCCGGCCACCGGGGGGAGGCGCAGGCCGCCGATGACGCCATGGTGGTCTGCCTCGACTGGCACGGCCGGCCGGCCGGAACCGGGGAGACCCGGGAGACCGGGGAGGGGAACGGGCCGGGAGACGGGGACGGGCGGTAGACGGGGACGGGCGGTAGACGGGGACCGCCGCTGAGCCGGACACGACATCTCGGGGCGGACGGTGGCACAGTGGCTGCATGACCCGTACCGGCGGTCCACCTGGTCCACCCGGCCCCTCCGGCCCGTCCCGTCTCTCAGGTCTCACCGGCCCGGCGGGTGCGGCCGGTCCGTCCGGGGGCCCCGCGGAGGAGATCAGCGCGGCCGCGGAGCTCCTGGAGGTGCTGCGCGCCCGGGGCCAGGACGCCCCGACACCGGCCGTGTCACCGTCCCAGATGCGGGCGCTGCTGGCCGTGGAGGGCTCCGAGGGGATCAATCTGCGGACCCTGGGCTCGGTGCTCGGCTCCAGACCCCCCTCGGTGACGAGGCTGTGCGACCGGCTGGAGGCGATCGGGCTGCTGCTGCGCGAGCCCAGTCCCGTCAGCCGGCGCGAGGTCGGGCTCCGGCTGACCCCGCGCGGGCGGGCGCTGCTCGACGAGCACCGGGCCATCCGGCTGCGCGAGCTGGCCGCGGTGCTGGACCGGATGCCCGCCTCGGCCGTGGAGGCCCTGGTGGTGGGGCTGACGGCGTTCCGGCAGGCCGCGGCGCACGGTTTCGCGGCCCGGCCGGAATCCGGCGCGCCCGGCCGGGACGATCCGGACGGGCCCGATCCGCCCGCCCCCGCGGTACTGCCGGACTGCGCCTGACGGTCCGCCGCCGTCGCTTTCGGACAGAGCAGAGTAATTGACTTCTTCAAACATTGCCCAACGGCAAATGATCCTCCTAAGCTGGCCCCCAGGCGCAACCGTGCGTCCTCCGTGGGGTCTCGTCGTCCCGTGGCGAGAAGGGAAGACCACGCCATGGGCACCGGGACCGCTCTCGATCTGAACGCACCGCATCCGGGCAGCCGCGGCCCGGCCCGGCCGGCGCCGCCGACCGCCCCCGTGCGGGCCGCCGAGGACCCGGACCCCTCCGTCGCCCTCTGGAACGGCAAGCCCCCGTACGTCCTGCTCATCGAGGACGACGAGGGGGACGCGGTCCTGGTCGAGGAGCTGGTGGAGGACAGCGGGATCGAGGTCCGGCTGGGCCGGGCCCGGTCGCTGTCCGACGCCCTGGCGCTGATCGGATCCGAACCGCCGCAGTGCGTCCTGCTGGATCTGCACCTGCCCGACGCCCAGGGACTCGACGGCCTCGGCAAGGTGCTCGCGGCCTCCGCCGAGACCGCCGTGGTCGTCCTCACCGGGCTTTCGGAGGAGCAGGCCGGACTGGGCGCCGTCGCCGCCGGCGCCCAGGACTACCTGGTCAAGGGCCGGCTGGAGCCGGACGTGTTCATGCGGGCCATCCGCTACGCCATCCAGCGCAAGCGGACCGAGCTCGCCGCCGTCGCCCTCCAGGCGGGACGGCTGCGCGCCGAGGAGAACGCGCGTCTCGAACGCGGACTCCTGCCGACCCCGCTCCTCCTCGACGACTCGGTCGCGGTGTGCGCCCGCTACCAGCCCGGGCGCGCCCAGTCGCTGCTCGGCGGTGACTTCTACGACGTGGTGCAGACCCCGGACGGGGCCACCCACGCCGTCGTGGGTGACGTCTCCGGGCACGGCCCGGCCGAGGCGGCGCTCGGGGTGTGCCTGCGGGTGGCCTGGCGGGCCTTCGTGATGGCGGGCGCCCGGGGCGCGGAGCTCCTCCAGCTGCTCCAGCGGATCCTGCTCGCGGAACGGTCCGGCCCGGAGATCTTCGCCACACTGGTGTCCGTGACCCGTCCGTCCGCGTCCGCCGACCTCGCGGTACAGCGGGCCGGGCATCCCGGATTCCTGATCCGGTCCGCCGCCGGGGTCGATCTGCGGGAGGTTCCGGGCGGCCCGGCCCTGGGCATCGTCCCCGGACCGGACACGGTCTGGCCCGTCACCGATGTGCCGCTGGAGGCGGGGGGTGCCGTGATGCTCTTCACCGACGGCCTCATCGAGGGGCGGACCGGGCCCGGTTCCGAACGCCTCGAAGAGCAGGGGCTCCTCGACATAGCCCGCCGTCACCACGACCTGCCCGCCGAACCCTTCGTCGACACCCTGATCCGCACGGCGCAGGGCCTGGCCGCGGACTGGGGCGGCCTCGCCGACGACGTCGCCGTCCTCCACCTCGAATGGAACACCCCCAAGTGACCCTCCCCCGACAGTCCGCGGACGGCGTCCGAGACCCCGCGGCGGCTCCGTCGCCCGAGAGCCCCGCGGAACAGCCGCCCGTAGCGGAGCCCCCCGCGCCGGAGCCCGCAGCCGCCCCGAGGGCCGGTACGGCGAAGCGGCGCGGGATGAGCCTGCAAGGCTGGCTCACGACCGTGCTGGCCCTGCTCGCCGTCATGATCATCGGCACCGGTGCGCTCGGCGCCTCCCTCCTCTCGCACACCACCGAGGCCGGCAACCGGCTGGTCGACGGGATCCTCCCCGCCCGGCAGGACGCCCTGCGCCTGGAGACCGCGCTGCTGGACCAGGAGACCGGGATCCGCGGCTATCTGCTGGCCGGGGACGCGGACCTGCTCGAACCGTACGAACGCGGCAAGGAGAGCGAGGCGCGGGCCGAGCGGCGGCTCGCGGGAGCGCGCGACTCGGACCGCGACGTCCGCGCCGACCTCACCGGCGTGTCCGAGGCCGCCCGGCTGTGGCGCGAGGACTTCGCCGAGCCCGCCATCGCCGCCGTGCGTGCCGGCCGGCCGGCGCCCAGCGTCCAGGCGGGCAAGGCCCGGTTCGACGAGGTCCGCCGACGGCTCGAAGCCCAGCAGACCAGGCTGGACGCGATCCAGTCCGAGGCCCGCAGCACCTTCGGCCAGGCCCGGGTGCAGCGGGACCGGATCCTGCTGGGCGTCGTGGTGGCCTTCCTGCTGACCGCCGCCGCCCTCGCGGTCCTGCTCCGGGTGGCCGTGCTGCGGCCGCTGGCCCTGGTGCGCAGGGCTTCCCAGCGGGTGGCGGACGGCAAGTTCGACGAGGAGATCCCGCAGCGCGGCCCCTCGGACCTGCGGGCGCTGGCGGCATCGGTGGAGGCCATGCGGCACCGGACCGTGGCCGACCTGGAAGCCTCCCGGCACTATGCCGGCCGGCTGAACCGCGCAGCAGCCGAGATGGAGGCCACGGCTACCGAACTCCGGCGCTCGAACGCGGAGTTGGAGCAGTTCGCCTATGTGGCCTCGCACGACCTCCAGGAACCGCTGCGCAAGGTGGCCTCCTTCTGCCAGCTGCTGGAGAAGCGCTACGGCGACCAGCTCGACGAGCGCGGCGCCCAGTACATCGGGTTCGCCGTGGACGGGGCCAAGCGGATGCAGGTCCTGATCAACGACCTGCTGACCTTCTCCCGGGTGGGCCGGGTGCAGGACGCCCGGGAGAACGTCGACCTGGACGGCACCCTCGACCGGGCGCTGCGCAACCTGGCGGCCGCGGTGGAGGAGAGCGGGGCGGAGATCAGCCGGCCGGAGCGCCTCGCGGGCACGGTGGGCGATCCGACCCTGTTGACGATGCTCTGGCAGAACCTGGTGGGCAACGCCGTCAAGTTCCGCTCCCCCGAACGCCCTCCGCGGATCGCCGTCGAGCAGCTGGACGGTGCGGGCGAAGCGGAGCCGGGGTTCCACGCCTTCGCCGTCACCGACAACGGGATCGGGGTGGCACCGGAGTTCGCGGAGAAGGTGTTCGTGATCTTCCAGCGGCTGCACGGGCGCGACACCTACGGCGGGACCGGGATCGGCCTCTCCCTCTGCAAGAAGATCGTGGAGCACGGTGGGGGCCGCATCCGGATCGACACCGGGCACACCGGCGGCACCCGGATCGTGTTCACGCTGCCGGCGGCCGAGCCGGATCCGGCCGCCGAGCCCGATCCGGCCCGCGCCGAGGACAGCCCCCGCGCGCTCGGTACCGTACGTACGGCAGGCGCCCCCGGCGCGCCTGCCGACACCGCCGCCGACGCCGGCGCCGTAGCCGAAGAAGGAACGAACCGATGAGCATCCCCACCGACCGGCCCCAGGCCACCCCCGCGGAAGTCCTGCTCGTCGAGGACGACGCGGGCGACGAGCTGATGACCCGCGAGGCCTTCGAGGACAACAAGATCGGCAACGTGCTGCACGTGGTGCGGGACGGCCTGGAGGCCCTCGACTTCCTCTACCGCCGGGGCGACCACGTGGACGCGCCGCGGCCCGACCTGATCCTCCTCGACCTCAACCTGCCCAAGTACGACGGCCGGCAGGTCCTGGAGCAGATCAAGACGGACCCGGATCTGAACCACATCCCGGTGGTCGTGCTCACCACCTCGGCCGCCGAGGAGGACATCCTGCGCAGCTACAAGCTGCACGCCAACGCGTACGTGACCAAGCCCGTCGACCTCGACCAGTTCATCCGGGCGATCCAGCAGATCGACGACTTCTTCGTCACCGTGGTGAAGCTGCCCAAGACCCTCTGAGGGCCGGGCGGCAGCCATCGACAACCAGGGCCGGGAGCAACGAGGAAACGTGGTGCGGATGGACAGGGAGACGGGCTCGGAGCAGGGGTACGACGCCGAGCCGCGCAACGGTGTGGAGAGCCGGCCGGAGGGCGGGGCGCGGGTCGTCGTGCTGACCGGCGAGTTCGACATGGACTCGGTGGCGGAGCTGCGGACGGCACTCGCCCCGGGCGACGCGGCGGACGGCGCAGCGGACGCCGCGGCGCCGGACCGGTTCGTCCTGGAGGTTTCGGGCGTGACCTTCGTGGACTCGACGGCCCTCGGAATCCTGCTGCAGGCGGCCCTGGACCGGCCCGTGGTCCTGGCCGGAACCATACCGCGCCGGGTGCGGCGACTGCTGGAACTCACCGGCGCGGACCGGGCGTTCCACCTGGCCCCGGACGTGGCCGGGGCCACCGTGATGCCCCTCCCGCCCAGGTCCGACTGAGCCGAGACCGAAGCCGAAACCCTTGCGCGGACCGGGCCGGGGTCTTTGCCTCTGCGATTGCCCGCGCGTTCGCCGGGCAGACGACAACGGTCCGTCCGCCACGACACCCACAAGGAGGTCACCGGTGCCGTACGGGAAGAGCGGCGCGGCCGGTCCGCCCGCGCCGACCGTCGCACAGGCCCGCGACCGTGTGCGGTCGCTCATCGAGTCCGCCGGAATCCTGCCGTCCGGGACGGCCGCCGCGGAGGAGCTCGCGGAGGACATCCTGACCGACGCACTGCTGGTGACCTCGGAACTCGTCACCAACGCGATACGCCACGGCGGCGGGCTGGTCGGTTTCGGCGCCGAGGTCCGCCCCGAGGGACTGCTGCTGTGGGCCACCGACGCCAGCAGCGCCGGCCCGGAGACGCTCTCCCGGATCGACGGCGCGGTCCGGGTCGGCGGCTTCGGCTGGCCGCTGATCCGCCGGGTGGCCCGCGACATCGCCATCACCCCGACCCCGCAGGGCGGCAAGCGCATCGACGTCCTGGTCCCCCTCGACGGCGCTCCCGGGTCCACGGCCGCGAGGCCGGCGGAGGCGGGCGGGGAGACGGAGCGGATGGCCAGATCGATGGCGGAAGCCACCTGAGTGCCTCCCGGCCCCCGGCCGGGTTCAGTGGGGGCGCCCGGTGCGGCTCCGGATGCGGATCGGGCCCCGGGCGCGGTCCGGGTCCACGGTCCTGCCGCCCTGGGTGATCTCCACCTCGCCGGCCGCGGCCAGCCTGCGGGCCGCCTGCCGGACCGGTTCCATGAGGGCGCGCCAGCCGTCGCCCTCGCCGCCGTACGCACTGCGTGCCGCGTCCGAGGGACAGATGGAGGCGGTGGGGCCGCGTCGCGCCAGCAGCTCCAGGATGGCCCGCTCCAGCGGGTCCTCGGCGGTGTGGTCCCTCACCCGTCCAGTCTGACACCGCCCGTACCGATGAGCGGAAGCACGGAAGCACAGAAGCACAGGAGGAGCAGCACGATGAGCGACTGGTACTACTGCCTTGAGCACAAGACCACCGAAGAGGGCGCCGGGTGCCCGGCGAAGGACCGCCTCGGCCCCTTCCCCACCCGGGCGGACGCCGCCGCGGCCCCCGAGACCGTGCAGCGGAACAACGAACGCTGGGACGAGGGCCAGGACGAGGACAACGACGCGGGCTGATCCTCGATTCGAGGCGTCGGCCGGGTTTGGAACGGCCCGAACAGCGCACACGCGGGGAGGACGGCGACTTTCGGACCGTCACATCGCGACAAGGAGAACGCCCATGGGCATCGTGGCCTGGATTCTGATCGGTCTTCTCGCCGGCCTGGTGGCCAAGGCACTGCTTCCCGGGAAGGACCCCGGCGGCTTCATCATCACCACGCTGATCGGCATCGCGGGCGGTCTGCTCGGCGGCTGGCTCGGCAAGGTGATCTTCGGTGTGGACTCCATCGACGGGTTCTTCGACCTGTCCACCTGGATCGCCGCGATAGCCGGCTCGGTGATCCTGCTCGTCCTGTACCGGGTGGTCACCGGCGGTCGCCGTTCGAGCCACGCCTGACCCCACCGGCCCTCTCTACCCCTTACGGCGCCCGGCCGCCCCGCCTTCCACAGGCGGGGCGGCCGGGCGCAGGCATGTCCAGCGGGTTCAGCCGGAGTGGCGCCGCCCCTTCAGGGAGTCCTTGACCCCGCGCGCACGGTCGGTGACCTCGCCCATGGCCTCCTCGGTCTTGCCCTTCGCCTGGTCGGTCCTGCCCTCGGCCTTCAGCCGGTCGTTGCCGGTGAGCTTGCCGGCCGCTTCCTTGGCCTTGCCCTTGGCCTGGTCCATCTTGCCCTTGGCCTTGTCCGTCATGGCGAGCTCCTTCAGATCAGGGGTCGTGCTGCCCATGCGTTCGGTGTCGTGCGTCTGACCCGTACGAACCGACCCAAACCCTTCCCCATGGAAAACATCCGCCCCCATCCACCCCCATCCACACCCGGCACCGACCGGCTCGGTGCCACGGGTAGGGCGGCGCGGACGGGGCAGACGTGGCGGTACGGACCGACCTGCGTGAGGAGTCATGGTGGCGATGTCGATGGACCCTATGCGGCCGAGGGAACTGTCCCGTGAACGGCTGCTGGCGCTGCGCGAGGAGATCCACTCACGGAGCCCGCTGCTGACCCCGGAGGAGCTGGCCCATCTGGAGGCGCTGCTCGACAAGACCGAGGCCGACCGGGAAGCGGCCGACTCACGGCTCCCCGAGGCGTTGAACCGGGCCGCGGAACGCTTCGAGGTCAACCACCCGTCACTGTCCGCCGCGCTCCGCAACATCGGTGTGAGCTTCGCCAACATCGGCATCTGAGCGGGCCCGGGGCGCGGCCGCGGGCCCCGGCGCACGGCCGTGTCGGTGGACGCTCAGTCCCGGGCGTCCACCGCTTCCGGCGGCTCCGGCGGGTTCGGTTCGGGCGGTGTGAGCGGTGTGGGAGGGGGCGGCAGCGCTCCCAGGGCCCAGCGGATGGCACCCGTCATGGCCAGCCCGGAGAGGCGTACGCACGGCTCCGGCAGCAGCGGGCCGACGCGCAGCCCCAGCATCTCGCGCGCGAATGGCGGCAGCAGGGCGACGGCATTGCCGGCCAGCACCCCGTAGGGGGCGCGGGCGATCAGCGGGAGCGGTGGTTCGCGCAGCAGGAAGCGGGCGGCGTCGCGGGCCTCCGGGGTGGCCCGGAGGCCGGGGCGGTAGGAGGCCAGCCGGTCCGCGAGTTCGGCCCGGTTCCGCGGCGGGTCGACGACCCCGAGGGCGCGGGCGACCATGGCGGTGTCCGCCAGGTACCCGTCGCACCCGGCAGGGTCCAGGGGATGCGCCCCGAACCGCTGGTGGGCGCGGAGGAAGCTGTCCACCTCGGCGACGTGGACCCAGCCGAGCAGTTGCGGGTCGGCGGCCCGGTAGGGCGTCCCGTCGGCGGTGGTGCCGCTCACCCGCTCGTGGACGGCCCGGACCCGCTCGACGGCGCGCTGGGCGTCCTCGGCGGTGCCGTAGGTGGTGACCGCGAGGAAGGTGCTGGTCCGGTGGAGCCGTCCCCACGGGTCGCCCCGGAACCCGGAGTGCGCCGCCACGGCGGCCATGGCGACCGGGTGCAGTGACTGGAGCAGCAGCGCGCTGAGGCCGCCGATGAACATGGCGGCATCGCCGTGCACCGTGCGGACGGGCCGTTCGGGCCCGAACCAGCGCGGTCCGGGCGTGCCGTGGATCCGGGCGCGGTTGGCCGCCCCGGAGGGTCCGGCCACGCGCGAGAACAACCCGGCCCCGATCCGCTCCCGGATCCCGGGCCCCGTACCGGTGGCCTTCCCCGTACCGGTGACCGTCCCAGGCCCGGTGCCCGTCCCCGTATCGGCGGATGTCCGCCGCTGCTCTGCCATGGTCATACCCCCCATGCTCCCGCGCGACCACCCTCCCCGGTCAAGGCCGCGTCCCCGGATCCGCGCGGTCCGTCACCGACCGCCCGGCCCCCCGCGGCGCTGTCGGCGGCCCCCGTTAACCTCACCGCATGGCACTCACTGTTGATCAGCTGACCGGATATGTGGTGCGGGACCTGGACGCCGATGTGGCGCGCTGGTTCCCCGAGGCCCCGCGAGCCGACGTCCCGGCCACCACCCGCCCGGTCGACCCCTTCCTGGCCCGGCTCCCAGGCCCCTCCGCCACCGCGCTGGCCGCCTTCGACCTCAAGGTCCGCGCCGGCACCCTGCCGGCCGTGCTCGACATAGCGGACTGGTCGTACGCCTTCGATTTCCAGGGCAACGACTGCCGGATCCTGGACTCCGACTACGAGACGGAGCTCTCGGACGACGATGTGTGGTCGCTCTGCGCGGACGGCGGTGGCAACTACTTCGTCGTCCTGGCCGACGGCCGGGTCGCGGTGTGGTTCCACGAGGAGGAGGTCATCGAGGCGGGCACGCAGTTCGAGAACCTCGACGTGTTCGTCTGGACCCTCGTCCGCTTCCACGCCATCCGGGCCGGGGTGCTCGACCTGGCCGAGGTCGAGGCGGACTTCCGGGCACTGGGCCAGCCCGGCGCACTGACTCCGGTGACGGGACTCCTGGCCAACATCCTCTGACCGCCGGGCCCGGGCCCGCACGGGCGCCAGTGCGGCTGGTACGGGCTCTGCACCGGCATCACGGCGCCGAGCATCCGGCCCCCGTGGGCCCGGCCGAGCTGACCGCCGTCGCCGGGGAGCGCGCAGGGCTGGGAGGCGGTCACCACCCGCCGGCTCGCCGAGCGCATCGAGTACAGCCAGCCCGTCCTCTGCAGCCACTTCGGCGGCAAGCGCGAGATCATCGGCGCCGTCGCCCTCCAGGGCGCCTCCGAGACGGCCACGGCCCTGCGGGCCGCGACCGCCACCGCGGACGGCCCGCACGCCCGGGTCACCGCCCTCGCCCGTGCCTACCTCGACTTCGCCGAGCAGAACCCGGCCGTCTACGACGCCATGCTCCGGCTCGACGGCGGACTCGCCTTCGCGGTCGAGGACACCCCGGAACCCCTGAAGGACGCCTTCGCCGCCCTGCTGGAGAGCCTCGCCGAGGTCACCGGCGAGGGCGTCCACCCCGGGGCTGTTCACCGAGGTGTCTGGGCCGCCCCGCACGGCCTGGCCGACCCCACCCGGGCCGGACGCCTCCCCCCACCGGAAGCCGACCAACGCCTCGCCCTCCTGGTCGACCGCCTGACCGCACCCTGACCCGTCACCCCGGCGCGGTGTCCTCGGCCAGCCCCTTCAGGGTCAGCAGCTGTTTGCGCATCATGATCAGGTCGCCCCAGGCCAGCAGGGCTCGTCGCAGCCGTCGTCCGGCCGTGCCCCCGGCTTGGGTGGCCACCCTGACGACCAGGCGCGTGCCCGTCCCCCGGGCGTGCACGCGGTAGCTGACGGCCATGGGGCCGTGCCGCCGGGCGAGGGCTTCGGGGAGGATGCCGGTGATGTGCTCGTCCGTGGTGAAGCCCGCGATCTCGAAGACCAGGAGCTGTTGTCCGACCCGGAGGTCCGGCAGGTCGGGGAGGAGCACCCGTGGGCTCCTGCGGCCGCGGAAGTCGATCCAGTCGTAGCTGTACGGGGCGACGGTCAGCTGGCGCAGCCACCTGTAGACGTGCGGGGGCGGGGCCGCGATGTCGACGGCCCGGGTCCAGCGCTCGGTCGGCTCGGCCACGAGACGGTCGCAGGGGTACGGCGCGATCCCCTCCTCGCGCGTGGCTCCCCAGACCCTTCCGCTCGCGTCCATGCGGCGACCATACCGCCCGCGGTGGGCCGCCCCCGCCGGGAGGCCCGCACGGGCTCCGACCCGCCGTCGGACCAGGAACCAGCCGCCGACGAGCGCTGCGGCCACGGCCGGCAGGGCGAGGACGGTCATCGTCCCCACCCCGTGGTCGGCGCCCATCAGGGCCAGCATCCCGAGCAGGAAGGGCAGGGTGAGCAGCTGGGTGTAGGGAGCCCCGGGCAGCCGGTAGCGGGGCGGGTGGCGAGCCCGCGCCGGGCCCGGTTCCAGAACAGCAGCGAACAGGACAGCGCCGCGGTGAGGACCACGAGGTTCATCACGGAGGCCGCCCCGGGGATGCCGAACCGGGTGAGGACGGTGACGAACGGGCTCTGGTCCGCCGAGTAGGCGGAGCTCGGCAGGAGGAGCGTCAGGAGGACGACGGAACCGACGTAGAGGAACACGATGCGCCACATGATCGTCCGGAGGGCCTTGGGGACGACCCGGCGGGCGTCCGGGGTCTCGCCGGCCGCGACCCCGCACAGTTCGAGGCCCGCGTAGGCGAAGACGACCCCTTGCATGACCAGCAGTACGGGCAGGAAACCGGCGGGGAAGACCCCGCCGTGGTCCGTGATCGTCGTGAGACCGGGCACATGGCCGCCGACGGGGTGGCGGGTCGCGATCAGGACGACGGCGAGGACCATGAAGGCGGTGAGGGCGCCCACCTTGACGACGGAGAACCAGAACTCCGTCTCGCCGAAGAAGCGCACCGAGATCAGGTTCGTGGCGAGGACGAGGGTCAGGGCGCCGAGCGCGAGCACCCACTGCGGGACGTGCGCGAAGGCTGGCCAGAAGCGCGCGTAGGTGGCGGCCGCGGTGATGTCGGCCATACCGGTGGTGGCCCAGCACAGGAAGTACGCCCAGCCGGCCGTGTAGGCGCCCTTCTCGCCCAGGAACTCGCGGGCGTAGCTGACGAAGGCTCCGGAGGAGGGGCGGTGGACGACCAGTTCTCCCAGGGCGCGGACGGCCAGGAAGGCGAAGACCCCGCACAGGGCGTAGGCGAGGGCGAGCGCGGGGCCGGCGGTGGCGAGGCGTCTGCCCGCGCCGAGGAACAGCCCGGTGCCGATGGCCCCGCCGATCGCGATCATGGTGATGTGGCGGGGTCTGAGCCGCTTGCTGTAGCCGTCGTCGCCGGGGTCCCCCGGACGGACACGGGCGCGGCGGGCAGGGCCGCCGGTGGCCCTGCCCGGTCCGGCGGGTTCGCGTCCGGCAGCGGGTTCGGGCTCGGCAGCGGGTTCGGGCCCTGGTTCGGATGCGGGCTCTGGAGGCTGGTCATCCCTCCAGCGAACGGCATCGCGGGTGCGCCCCGCTTGGTCCGATCGATCGAGGTGCGGGGCCATTCCCTCGGCCGGCCACCGGCCTCGTTCAGCAGGCGTCCGGGGCGTCCGCTCCCGCCGGATGGGCCGGGGTGCCCGTCGGGATCTCGGACCGGCCCCGGATGCCGAGCTTGGTGTACACGCGGTGGAGGTGGTTCTCCACCGTGCGGGGAGAGATGTGCAGCATGGCGGCGATGTCCTTGTTGGCCAGGCCGCGGGTCGCGAACGTGGCGATCTCGGCCTCGCGGGCGGTCAGCAGCCCGCCGGGCCGCAGATCGCGCAGCCCCGGCGTGAACGGCCGGTCGCAGCGTTCGAGGAAGTCCGCGGCCGTGCGTTCCGCCGCCCGGGCGGCCCGTGGCTGTCCCGAGCGCCGCAGGGTGTCGGCGGCGTCGGTGGCCGCTTCGGCGGCGAGCAGGCTCGCGCCGGAGGTGTGCAGTTCCGCCGCCAGGACCAGCAGTTCCTCGGGGGCGTGGGCCTGCCAGGCGCGGGCGAGGGCGGCGCGGCCCCGGTGGTACGGCTCGGGGACCTCGGCCGCGATCGCCTCCAGCCGTGGGGCGGCCCGGCCCGCTCCGCCCAGCCGTACGAGGTCGGTGAGCAGGGCGGACTCGCGCGCGGTGTGCCCGAGGCGGCGCTCTTCCTCGGCCGCGTCGCCCAGGAGTTCCTGGGCCCGGCCGAACTCTCCTCCGCAGGCGGCCGTCCAGGCCCTCCCCAGCCCCAGGTCGGGGCGGGTCCCGCCGGTCGGGGGCGGCGTACTTCCGGCCTCCGCCAAGGCCCGGGCCGCCCCGTCGAGGTCGCCCTGCTGGGCCGTCGTGGCGGCGAGGAGGGAGAGGGCGTCGGCGAGGAGGACGGTGTGCTGTCCGCGGGCGGTCCGGGCCACCTCGGCGAACAGCCGGTGCGCCAGGCCCAGCCGTCCGGCCGCGAGTGCGGCCCGGCCCAGGGCCATGGCGAGCCAGCGGCTGTCGTGCGCGTCGCGCCGGTGGCCCTGGGCGCGGGCCCGGCCGCCGTGGGCCAGCGCCTCGCGCGGCCGTCCCGCCAGGGTGAGGGCGTGCACCAGTGCGGTGTCGCGGGCGACGGCGAGGGTGAGCCGGGTGTAGGCGTCCGGGTGATCGGGAAGGGCGGCGGCGACGGCCTCGCGGGCGAGGTCGACGGACCGTTCCGTCCGACCGAGTTCGGCGAGGGACATCGCCTCCAGGACCGTGCTCCGCAGGACAACCGCCGGCTGCGGCCCGGCGCTCCCGGCCTCCTCCCGGGCCAGCCCGTCGCACAGCTCGGCGGCCCGGCGGTAGTCCCCCTCCCCGTACGCGGCCGTGGCCCGCAGCAGCCGGAGCTCGCGCCGGCCGGCCGGGGAGCCGATCAGCGGGAGGGCCTGCTCGATGACGGCCCGGCAGCGGTCGGCGGAGTCGCCCTGCCCGTAGACGAAGTTGTGCACCCGTGCGGCCAGGACCCCGAGCGCCTCGGTCTCGGTGCGGGCCAGTGCGGCGGACCGGCCGAGTGCCTCCTCGGCTCCCTCGTGGTCCCCGGCCCGGATCCGGGCCCGGCCCAGCAGGTGGAGGGACTCGTGGCCGCGCTGGGGTGGCGGGACGGATTCCAGCAGATGCCTGGCCCGGTCCAGGTCATGGGTGTCGGCGGTGTGCCGGACGGCGGAGGCGAGCAGGGCGGGCCGGCCGTCGCCGGTGGCCTGGAGGGTGTGCGCGGTCACCAGGCCGGGGTCGCCGCTCCGGCGGGCGCCCCGCCGCTCGATCCAGTCGGCGTGCCGCAGCAGCAGGTCGCGGTGGCGGAGCTGGGTGAGGTCGGCGCGGAGCTGGAGCGCGTGCAGCGGGTGTGCCAGCCGGACCGCGGTGCGGCGGCCGTCCCGGGTGACCGTGAGGAGGCCGTCGCGCTCCATGGCGTCGAGCCGGTCATGGTCGATCCGTTCGAGGAGGTAGGCCAGCGCCACCGGCCCGCAGGCCGCCATGACCTCCAGTTCGCGGGGGCAGCCGGAGGCGGCGAGCTCGGTGCGCAGCCGGGCGGTGAGGCCCGGGGTGAGGACGGTGTCGCCCGGGTCGAGGTCCCAGACCCGGCCGTCGCTGGTCAGCCGTGCCGCGGCGACCGCCGCCGGGACCAGTTCCCGCAGCAGCAGCGGGCTGCCCCCGGTCAGCAGGTGGAGGCGCCGTACGGTGCTCCCGGTGACCGGCTGCCCGAGGACCTTCCGCAGCAGCCGGTCCACGGTGGCCCGGTCCAGCGGGGCGAGGTCCGCCCGGCGGACGCAGTCGGGGGCCGCGGTCGCCGCCCGGACGGCGGCGGTGGGGGTGCCGTGCGGGTCGGTGCGCGCGGTGGCGAGGAGGAAGACCTGCCGGTCGTCCATGAGGCGGCGCAGGACCACGGCCGATGCCGGGTCCAGGTGGTGCAGATCGTCGACGAGCAGCACCCTCCGGGCGCCGCGTCCGGTACGGTCCGGACCCCGCCCGTACGACGCGTCCGGCGGCAGCGGATCGGCCGGGCCCGCGCCCGGGGGCAGCAGGTGGGCCAGGGCGCCGAGCGGGACCCGGGAACCGGCTTCGGTGGCCCGCGCGACGGACACGGCGTGGCCCGCGTCGCTCGCGGTCCGGCCGCACTCCATCGCGAGGCGGGACCGGCCGGCCCCGGCCGGACCGAACACCAGGAATCCCTCGCAGGCCGGATCGCGCAGCGCGGCCGCGAAGGACGCGAGCTCCGCGTCCCGCCCGGTCAGCGGCCACAGGCCGTCGATCCCGCCGGTTCGCCTCATCTGCTCTACCTGTGCCTGTGCCTGTGCCTACCTGGACCTCTTCCGGTGCCTGCTGAGGGCCTCGGGGAGGAGGGCGTACGGTCCAGGGAATCCCTCCGGGCGGGTCCCCGGAGTCATCCGATCGGGGGGTGGGCCGGCCGAGCCGCCGGATCCGGCCGGTGCCGCCTTTCCCCTGGACGGCACCGGCCATGCCGTGCGACGCACCCGCCGGGCAGGTCTGTGCGCCGCCTCTCCCCCCGCAGTCGGAGGCGGCGCGGCCGGACTGTCCGTGGCACGGCGAGAACCAGCTTCGGCCGCCGGCCTCTCGGGCACATGAGTGATCGCCACTCAGTTCTCGGGCCGACCGGCCGCCGCGGCGGCGGGGTGCGCCGAAATCCGGGTGCGCCGGCCGCGGCGGCTCCCTACGCTCCCGGCATGGACAACAACCGGGCCGCGGGCCTCGTCAACGTCGTGGACGTCGAAGCGACGTGCTGGACCGGTTCCCCGCCGCCCGGGTCGGTCAGCGAGATCATCGAGATCGGGCTGACGGTCATCGATCCGTACGCCGGTGAGCGCGTCGGCCGGCACCGGATCCTGGTGAAGCCCGCCAGGTCCGCCGTCAGCGAGTTCTGCACGGAACTGACCGGCCTCACCCAGCAGGAGGTCGACCAGGGGGTCACCTTCACCGAGGCGTGCCGGCTCCTGGCGGCCGAGCACCAGGCCGGCGTCCGGCCCTGGGCCAGCTGGGGCGACTACGACCGGCACCAGTTCACCCGGCAGTGCGAGGCCACCCGGGCGCCCTACCCGTTCGGCCGGCACCACACCAACGCCAAGGCGGTGTTCACCGAGGCCCACGGTCTGCGCAAGCGCCCCGGCATGGCACAGGCCCTGGAGATCGCGGGGCTGCCGCTCGAAGGCCGCCACCACCGGGGCGAGGACGACGCCTGGAACATCGGGGCCCTCGTCCTCCACCTGTCCGCGCGGGGCGCCTGGCCGGCTGCGGAAGATCAGCGCGCCTGAAGCACCCGGCGGACGGCGGACGCGCGGACGGTGGACGTACATACGGCGGGCGGTCACGCCAGGGCTTCCCGCAGGGTGTCGACGGCCAGGCCCACGGCGAGCCGGGCGGCCCGCGTGTCGCGCAGCGCGTCCAGCATCACGAAGTCGTGGATGGTGCCGAGCACACGGAGCGCCGTGACCGGGACCCCGGCTTCCCGCAGCCGGGCGGCGTACGCCTCGCCCTCGTCCCGCAGGACATCGGCCTCGGCGGTGACGACCAGGGCGGGCGGCAACCCGGTGAGCTGCTCGGTGGTGGCGCGCAGCGGCGAGGCGGTGATCCGGACGCGGTCGGCCGGGTCGGTCGTGTACTGGTCCCAGAACCAGCGCATGGCGTCGCGGCGCAGGAAGTAGCCCTCGGCGAACTCCTGGTAGGAGCCGGTGTCGAAGGAGGCGTCGGTGACGGGGTAGAAGAGCACCTGGGCGGTCAGACGTACGTCGCCGCGTTCCTTGGCCATCAGGGTCAGTGCGGCACTCATGTTGCCGCCGACCGAGTCCCCGGCGACGGCGATGCGGGCGGGGTCGAGGCCGTGTTCCGGGCCCTGGGTGGTGATCCACCGGGCGACCGTGTAGTTCTGCTCGATGGCCAGGGGGTAGCGGGCCTCGGGTGAGCGGTCGTACTCCGGGAACACCACGGCGGCGTGAGCGCCGACGGCCAGTTCGCGCACCAGCCGGTCATGGGTGTGGGCGTCACCGAAGACCCAGCCCGCGCCGTGGATGTAGAGCACCACGGGCAAGGTGCCTGTGACATCCCGCGGGCGTACGATCCGGGTGCGGACCTCCCCGGTCGGCCCGCCGGGCACGGTGATCCACTCCTCGTCCACGGGAGCCAGCGGGACGCCTTCCCCGCTCTGCACCTCGGACACGGCCTGGCGGCCTTCGGCGACGGGGATCTCGTAGAGGTAGGGCGGGTTGGCGGTGGCGTCGGCGAAAGCCTGGGCGGCGGGCTCCAGCAACGGGCGGCGGTGGTCCACGGGGCTCCTCGGTCGAATCCGGCAGGGGTACCCGGTCAGGGGTGCGGTCACAGATACGCCCACGGGCACGGGCACGGGTACGGGTACGGGCCAAGGTGGTGCCGACGACCGCCGACGGCCGGGAGGCCGCCCCCGACACGCTGGCGCGGGGTCCGCTCAGCCCACGACCCCGACGACCGGACCGGAAGGTGTCGACGTCCTGATGGGCTGGATACGCTGGCCTGTCATGACCACACGAAGGGTGTCCCGATGAGCCAGTACTTCGACCTCGGCGAGGACACCCTGTGGAACCCGTCCAACGGCGCCGCCCGGCTGTTCCTGCGTCAGGTGGCGGTCTTCGAGGCGGAGCTGGAGCTCCCCTCGGGCATCGGGCCGATGGAGAACGACGAGTGCCAGATCAGCCCGGACGTCCTCGCCACCTTCGCCGACGCCCTTCTGACCCGGCATCGGGAGTCGGGCCACGCCATCTGGCTGGCGCTCTCCGAGGGGTTCGCCGCCACCGTGCTGGTACTGGCGCAGCGCGCCGGGATCGCGGTGGACTGGGAGCGGCACGAGGCCGTTCCACGGGGTGCGGCCTGGGCTGCCGGCATGCGGGAGAGGGCCATGGAGCTGGGGCGCCGGATGCCCCGCTGACCGCCGCCCCCGACCTGTACAGCGCCCGGGCCGCCCCGCCTCGGCGGTCCAGGTACCCGCTGCGGATGACGTGCTCGCCCGCCGGGCGCCGCCCGGTGGCGTCGGCCGCCCGGTTTCGTAGGTCCGACCAGCGGGGCGGCCGCAGGCCGGGCCAGCGCTGGTAGATCGACCACTGCTTTCGGCCTCTCGGCCGTTGTTACCGTCGGTCCTGCACGAGGGGGTCGGTGGTCGCTCCCCCGGCACCCAGCCGGCGCCGCGGCCCACTCGAAGGTCCGGTGGCCGGCTCCGGTCAGGTATCCGGGTCCTGCGGGCGGTCCTTCCCACGCCCGCCGGACCCGGGCCTTCGGCGGGCCGCCCCCGCCGGACCGGGCCCCACCCCCATGGCAGGACGAGGAAGCACGTGATGGCGACGTTGGACCGGATGGACATACGACTGCGGACCCTGCGCCTGGTCGAGGGCCAGCGCATGGCGCAGCGCCTGTTCGCACAGATCATCTCCGGACAGCTGATCATGCCCGGTGACCGGGAGTGGGAAGCCGACGCCCGGATCCTGACGCTCGCCCGCGAGGTCTTCGGCCGACAGGCCGGGCAGGCGGGGCAGGCAGGGCAGGCAGGGCAGGCAGGGCGCAGGTTCGTACGATCCGGGCCGAACACGGTGGTCGGCGAGCCGGGACCGGACCGGGTGATCGGGACCGAGGACGTCGTCGTACTGGACTTCGGGGCGCTGGTGCGCCCGTGCGAGACGGAGTTCGCCCGGACCGTGGCCCTGGGGGCGGACGGGGAGCGGCGACGGCTCGTCCACGATCTGGCGGCCATCGCGGCGGCGGCGCAGGACATGTACCGGGCCGACGAGTTCCTCACCGGCCGGGACCTGCACGCGCAGATCCAGTCCTCGGCGCGCCGGTCGGGCTGGTCCCTGGGGTCCTGGAACGCCGGTCGGATGACCGGTGCTCCGGCGGCGGCCGGAGACGGGGCTGAGGCGGCGGAACGGTTCATCGCCCCGGGCAACGACCTCCCGCTCCGGCGGACCCTCCCGGACGGCTACCCGGCCCACTGGGTCCTCCGGATCCATCTCGTCGACGACGGTCACGGCCACGCCGGCGTCCACAGCGAGCTCCTCGACCTCTTCTGAGCCCGCACCGACGGCACCGACAACGGCACCGACACCGACACCGACACCGATTCCATCACCGCAGATGCCAGGGGCCGGGTCTGGTGACGCGCACGTGGGCGAGGGCATGCTGCCGGCGGGACAGCGGCCGGCGCGGGGCTGGCCGGTCTCCCATTACGGGCCGGTGCCCAGGTTCCGGCCCGAGAAGTGGTCGTTCCAGGTGTTCGGCGCGACCGCCGACGGCCGCTCCAGGGTCTGGTCATTCGGCGAGCCGGCCGGCTGGCCGTCCACGACGGTGGTCGCGGACCTGCACTGCGCGTCGGGGACCAGCACGCTGGGGCACGAGTTCTTCGGCGTACCGGCCGCCCATCTGCTGGAGCTGGCCCCGCCGCTGCCGGGGGTGACGCATCACGACGGCGAACCCCTCACCGTGGAGCACGGATTTCCGCTCCGGCTGGTCGCCCCCCACCTCTTCGGCTACAAGGGCCCCAAGTGGCTGCGCGGCATCGAGTACATGACCGAGGACCGGCGCGGGTTCTGGGAGGAGCGCGGCTACCACAACCTCGCGGACCCCTTCCTCGGCCAGCGCCACTCCTGCCAGGAGGACGATCCGCACTGATCGGCGGACACGGCCGACACGGCGGACACGGCGACCGACGGCCGGTATGCCGAGAGCCCCGCACCGGGAGGGGTGCGGGGCTCTCGGACGGGATCAGGCGGCGGCGAGGGAGATCTCGGTGGCCTTGATCAGGGCGACAACGGAGGTGCCGGCGACGAGGCCGAGGTCCTGGACGGCGTCGGCGGTGATCGCGGCGGTCAGGCCGCCCCCGTTGATGTCGACCTTGACCGAGGCCATGGCCGGGCCGGCGGCGACGTCGACGACGGTACCGGCGATCTGGTTGCGGATGGACACGCCGGCGACCGGGGCGGTGGCGAGGGAGACCTCGGTGGCCTTGACCAGCGCCGTGACCGCGGAGCCCTCGGCGATGCCGAGGTCCTTGACGGCGTCGGTGGTGATCGCCGCGGTGATGTCCTGACCACCCTCCAGGCGGACCTTCACCGAGGACATGGCCTCGCCGGCCGTGACGGAGGTGACGGTACCGGCGATCTGGTTACGGATGGACAGGCTCATAGAAAACCACGCCTCAACAAACTCGGGGGACAAATTCAGAACGCGGATCGGGTGTGACCTGCGTTACGAACGACCCTACATGAGGCAATTCACCGCCGTGGACGGCACTTCGTATTTACCAACCGAACAGCCGCATCCTCATGGCGTATTCGAGGAGGCCCCAGGTCCCCTGCTTTCCGCAACCCTTGCTGCCTCCACCTGGGACATTCGACCTTTGGACATCAGTCGACAGGAACACGCCCACCACCTCGAAGGACGGCAGATGCAGCCGCCCCGGGTACGCCGGAACAGTAAATACCGGGAACACCCCCGTGAATTCTCGAAATTGCCGGGGTTATTTCATGACCGCCCGAAGAATGAGAATCCGCCGTGGCCCGCCGCCTCCCTCACCGGTGTGTTCGAGCAGGCCGGCGCCGCCTGCGGGAAGAACCGCCTGGTCATCGCGACCACGCCCGGGAACCCGTACAGGATCGGCCCGGGCGGGTCCGGCCGGGCCACGAGGAGACGGCGCCTCGCTGGTGCGTCACCGCTTCGGTCGCTGTCCCTGCTGCTCCTCGCCATCGGGATGGTGGTCCTCATCGGGCTGCGCGGCCGCTGGACTTCGGGCCACTCCGTCCGCGAGGCCCGCTACAGCGCGCGCCCACCGAGGACCCCGTCGCCGACACCCCCGAACCTGCCGCGGCCACCCCCGTCGAGGCCGTGTCCCTGGCCGGCCATCGTCGCCCCCGAAGCCGTCTCCCTCCACCGGGAGCGGCCCACGGGCAGCCCGCGCAACGTATGGGAGGGCACCGTCCGGGAGATCACCGCCGCCGGCAGCCGGCTGCGCGTGCTGATCGTTCCCCCCGGTCTCAGCTGCCGGCGGGGAGTGCGGTCCGGCGGTTCGGGATGGTCGGGAAGAGGGCCTCGGGGGACGGGGAGGGGGCGGGGCCGAGGGTGGGGCAGACGCGGCGGAAGGGGATGCCCGGGGCCATCCGCTCCCATTCGGCGCGGGTGGGGTTGGCCGCGGCGAGGCGGCAGGCGCGGGCGACCGGGTCCCGCAGGGTGGCGCCGAGCTGACCGATGTTCCAGCGGATCGCCTGACCTGGATAGTTGTAGGTGGTCAGGGTGGCGCCGTCGGCGGAGATGCCGAGGGCGCGGGCCTCGTCGTCCAGGGTGAGGGTCGCGACCGGGTGCGGAGCGGTGGGGTCCCAGACGTCCCAGGCCAGGAGCCGGGTGCCGGGGCCGGCTGCGGTGAGTAGCCGGCCGTCCGCGCTGAACGCGTACGGCCCCAGTCCGCTGCCCTGCGCGAGGCGACCTCTGAACCGGGGCCGGCCCGGGTCGGAGACGTCGTAGAGGAAACCTCCCGTCGCGCCGAAGTCTGTCACCACCAGTTGGGTGCCGTCGGGGGAGAACGCCTGCGGCGTCGGATAGTTGCGGCTCCCGTCGGCGGAGGGCAGGGTGGCCAGTTGGGTGGGCTTACCCGGGTCGCCGATGTCGTACAGGTCGCCGTCAACGGCCAGGACAGGGGCACCTTGGGCGAGTAGGACGTTCGGAGCTGCCTTCCATTGCCGTGCCATCGAGCCGAGGCGCACCAGCCGGCCGGGCCGGGAGAGGTCCCACAGGCCGGCTCCCGCCTTGGAGCCGACCGCCAGGAGGCCGTCCCGGAGGGAGACCTTCAGGTCGTACGTGTCGCCCGCCGCGCCCACCCGGGCGCGGAACTCCTGCCGGGGGCGGGCGGGGTCCTTGACGTTCCACACGGTCAGGACGCCGGCCGGGCCTTCGGCTGCCAGCCGGCCTCCGTCGGTGGAGAACCACAGTGCGGTGTTCCGGAACTCTGCGCCCGCCTCCAGCCGGACGGTGCCCGCCGGGTGGCCGGCGGACAGGCCCGTCAGCGGGACCAGTGCGAGCCGGTCGTTGGCGGTGGCCGTGGCGAGGAGGTTTCCGTCGGCGGACAGGGCGTGCGGGACCACCGATTCCAGCCACAGGCGGCGTTTGGCCGGGGGGACGGTGAACGGCCGCGCGGCGACGGTGGGGAGCAGGCGGTCCGTCAGCGACCAGAACCGTACGTCCCCGTCCCGGTCGGCGGTGGCGAGGGTGCGGCCATCGGGTGCGAAGGCCAGGGCCGTGACGGTGGTGCCGTGGCCGGAGAGGACGGCGGTACGGACCGGGCTGCTCGCGGAGATGTCCCAGACGGTCGCCGAGTGGTCGATGCTGCCGAGGGCGAGGTGGCGGCCGTCCCGGCTGAGGGCGACGGCTACGACGGGTCCGCTGTGGCCGCTGACCACGGCGGTGGGGCGGCGGTCCGTGCCGGCGAGGCCTCGGCCGGCTGCCGTGGAGATGTCCCAGAGACGGACCTGGGCGTCGTCGGAGCCGATGGCGAGGGTGCTTCCGTCGGAGCTGACGGCCATGTCCCGGGCCGGGCCGCCGACGCCTTCCAGGGTGCCACGGCTGCGCGGGCGGTCGGGGTCGGTGGTGTCCCACAGTTCCACCGTGCCGTCCTGCCAGGCCAGCGCGAGAAGGTCGCCGCCCGGCCCGAAGGCGGCGGCCTGGACGCTGCTCTCCCGTTGCGGGAGGACCGCGCGGGCGCGGGCGGCCCCGCGTCCGGGGTCCACGGACCAGAGCCTCGGCTCGTAGGAGGAGGCGGTCATCAGCAGGCGGCCGTCGGGGCTGAACTCCGCCTGCTCCACGAACCCCTCCATCGGCAGCGCGGTCCTGCCGCGCGGCTGCGGGCGCCCCCGGTCGGCGGGGAGCGAGAACGCGCCGACGGACCTCTCGTCGTCCGCCCCGGTGAGCAGGAGGGTCCTGCCGTCGCCGATCCAGAGGGCGGGCTCCCCGAGGAAACCCGACTCCTTCGCGACGACCTCGGCTAGCCTGCGGGGCTCGCCGCCGCCTCCCGCGCCTCCACCGGTGCCCGCCTCTTGGGAGGTGTCCCACAGGCCGACGACCCCGTCGTACAGGCCCACGGCCAGGGTCCGGCCGTCGTCGCTGTACGCCATCGACTCGACCGGGGAGCCGGCGTCGAGGGAGCCCGCGTACTGCGTTCCGCCCAGGACGTCCATGAGGGTGGCGCGGGTCTGCGACGAGGGCTCCTCGCGGTGGGCGGCGACCGCGAGCAGCAGGGCCTGCCGCGGATCGGTTCCGATACCGGCACGGGCGGCCGCCTGGAGTTGGCGGTTCTGGGCCCGTTCGCCGTTGGCCCGGGCGTTCGAGCGCTGGTGCAGCGCGATCCCCGCGGCGATCAGGGCCAGGCAGAGGACCGCGCCGATCCCTGCGGCGAACTGCTTCAGCCGACGGGCCTGCCGACTCAGCCGCACACCCGCCTTCCTGAGGTTCTCCGCGTGCTCGTGCTCCCGCTTCAGCGCCTCCCGGAGCTCCCGCGTACGGCGCTTCTCCACCTCCAACTGGCGTCGTTCGCGCCGGCGTTCGGATGCGTCGAGTTCCTGGCTCGCCGCGATGAACGCCCGGTCGAGGGGCCGGACCAGGGGTGTGTGCCGCTGATCGCGCAGCCAGTCCTCGGCTTCCGAAAGGCGGGTGCCCCGGAAGCAGTACTCGCGGGTGCGCCCCTTGTCGTGCCAGGCGTCGGCGGCATCGGCCAGCCGCTGACGGGTCACCAGTCCGGCCCGGTCCTCGTCGATCCAGTGCCGGAGCCGGGGCCAGGCGCGCAGCAGCGCCTCGTGGGAGATCTGGGCCGTGGACTGGTCGACGGTGATCAGGCGGGCCCGGGCGAGCCGGTCGCAGACGCTGGTGATCGTGCGCCGCCGGGCCTCGGAGCGCCCTTCGAGCAGTTCGCCGAGGCTGATGCGGCGGCGTACGACCTCGTCCCCCGTACTGGTGCCGGCGCCGGTGCCGGTGAGGGTGACCATCGCGAGGAGGAGTTCCCGGACGGCTTCGCGGCCCGGCTCGTCCAAACCCTCGTGGATCTCCTCGGCCGTGCGGGCCACGGATTCCCAGATGCCGCCGGTGGCCGTGTATCCGGAGAGGGTGAGGGTCGCGCCGCTGCGGCGCGTCCAGGTCTCGCGCAGGGCGTGGGCGAGGAAGGGCATCGCCGAGCCGTGGTCGCGGCCGCCGCCCTCGCGGGTGTCGCGCAGCAGGAGGTCGACGAGACCGGTCTCCAGTCGCAGTCCGGCGTCGTGGGCCGGGTGCTCGATGGCGGCGCGCAGGGCGCCCTCGCCCATGGGCCAGACGGTCCACCGGCGTGCGAAGGCGGGACGGAGTTCGGGGTGCTGGAGACAGCTGACGTAGTGGTCGGCCCGCAGGCCGAGGACCACCTGGGGGCTGCCGCCCGGGGCGCCGTCGGGGGCTGCGGTCGCGCCGCCGCACAGGGCACGGATGAAACGGGCGCGCTCGTCGGCGTCCGTGCAGGCGGTGAAGACCTCCTCGAACTGGTCCACGACCAGGACCCGGCAGGCCCCGTCGGCGGGCAGCCGCCCGTCACGGAGCTGCCGTTCGACCTCCTCCCGCGGTGTGCCGGAGGCCCGGGACCACAGGTCGGCGAGGGCGCGCAGCGGATGCGGTCCGGGGGAGGCGAGGAGCAGCGCGGGCCAGGGTGTGGCCGGGTCCGACTCGTAGCGGCGTTCGAGGCCTGCGAGGAGACCGGCCCGGAGGAGGGAGGACTTGCCGACTCCGGAGGCGCCGTCGAGGACGATCGGGGCGGAGCACTCCGCCTCCGGCGGCCCTGCCTGCCGTACGCTCCCGGCGGTCCCGGCGGTCCCGGCGGTCCCGGCGGTCCGGGCGACTTCGGCGACCAGGCCGGCGACGAGTTCCTCCCGGCCGAAGAAGCGCCCGTGGTCCTCGGCCCGGAAGGGTTCCATGCCCGGGTAGGGGCAGGCCGTGCCGTCGGCGGGATGCGCGGGCTCGGCAGTGGATCCGGAGTCGGTGGGATAGGCCCGGTTGGCGGCGACGACGAGTTCGCCCGCCCGGTCCTCGCTCTGCCGGTGGGGGCGCACCGGCCCGTCCTGGAACCGGCGGTCCAGATGGGCGTACACGCCGTCCAGGGTGAGCCAGGCGGGTGCGGAGGGGTCGCCCTCGTGGAGGAGGTCGAGGAGCTTCCCGGTGAAGAGCGTGTGCCGCTCGCCCTCGGGGGCGAAGGAGACGGCGTAGTGGGAGGCGGAGGTCAGCAGGAAGCTGCCGTCCGGCCTGGCCGTGACGTACGGGTCGCGGGCGGATCCCCGCGAAGTGCCCTGTGCCATGCCGGAGAAGCAGCAGTCGAGCAGCACGACGACGCGGGCGGCACTGTTCCCCAGGGTGTCCCTGACCACCTGGTACGGGATGGACCGCGCGATGCCCTGCGCGGAGCTGGTGGCGGTGGCGAGGTAGAGCTGGTCCTGCGGGCCCAGCAGCCCGTGGCCGATGAACGCGAAGAGGACCAGGCCGCGGGTGTCGGCGACGGCCTGCTCGACGGCCTCGACGACGGTGGCGCCGTCGGCGGGGTCGAGGAGCAGCTCGATCTGCGAGGGGTCCATGCCGCAGATCTCGTGGAGGGCACGGGCGAGGTCCCGGGCGGATGTTTCGACACCGGGCAGATCGGGGAGCTGCGACCCGCCGCCGTGCACACCGGTGCCGACGATCACCGCCCGGACACCGGGGCCCGCGAGATCGCTGGTGCGTCGCGGCGGCGCGCTCACGACCGGCGGCCGTCGCCCCCGGCTCCGGGGTCGGGTTCCGCGTCGGGGTCGGCGCCGGGTTCCGGGTCGGGCTCGGGGTCGGGTTCTTCCCGTACGCCCCCGGGGGCCCGGTCGGGGGTACGGTCCGAGGCTCCGGGTTCCGGCGCGGCCGGGTCCCGGGGCGGCATCGGGATGCCGAGCTGCCCGGCGATCTCCTGGGCGAGCGCGCCGGCCTGCTGGGCGTCGAGGCCCTTGACCCGGTCGGAGGTCACCGTCACCTCGGTGCCGTCGGGTCGGGTGATGGTGACCGTCTGGCTGCCGCTGCGGTTCTGCACCCAGGTGACCACCGCGGCCACCAGGACGGTCACGATGCCGCCCGGCTCCAGCAGCACCGTGATGAACTCGGTGGCCGCCCCCATGGTTCCGGGCGCCGGCGGGGCACCGGCCGCGCGCTGGACGCGTCCGCGCAGCTCGCGCTGCTTTCCGAGCCAGGCCCTGAGGTCGTCCGTACCGACCCGACCGCCGTCGTCCCCCGCCGTGATGGCGATCTGCATGGTTCTCCCACCTGAGCAGTACCTGGACCAGCCAACTGCCCGTCACTGTACTGAAGATCGTCTCCCGGCAGCGCCGTCTTCCGCCCGAAACCGCTCCCCCCAAAAATAGTCACTCTGACACTAATTCCTCGCTAGGATCACCCGCATGAGCAACCGTCTGAAGAACCTCGCCACCGAGAACGAACACATCGCGAGCACCGGGACCTACACCACCGACACCGGCACCCTGGTCTCCGTCTCCGCCGCCCTCGCGGCCGCCCGCTCCGGGACCGTCTCCCACGCCCCCGACTTCGCCCCCGCACCCACCGGCCCCTTCACCGGCCGGACCGAGGTGACCGACGAGGACAGCATGGGCGCGGCCCGCCGCCTCACCGACGAAGGCGTCGAGCACCTGGCCGTCCTCAACTTCGCCTCGGCCCGCAACCCGGGCGGCGGATACCTGCGCGGGGCGAAGGCCCAGGAGGAGGACCTCTGCCGCAGCGCCCTCCTCTACGCATGCCTGCGCGAAGCCCCCGACTACTACGCGGCCCATCGCGAGTCCACCGACCTCCACTACAGCCACCGCGTGATCTTCTCCCCGCACGTCCCGGTGATCCGCGACGCTTCCCGCACCCTCCTCGACCCGCCGCACCAGGTCTCCTTCCTCACCTCCCCCGCCCCCAACGCCGGTCAGCTGGCACTGCGTTCGCCGGGCGAGAAGGTCGATGTCGCCGACGTCCTCACCGAACGCGCCCGCCGTGTGCTCGGCGTGGCCGCGCACCACGGCGTGCGCGAGCTCGTCCTCGGCGCCTGGGGCTGCGGCGTGTTCCGCAACGATCCGGCCGAGGTGGCGGACGCGTTCGCCGAGGCCCTGAGCACCCACGGCGCCCCGTTCACCCGCGTGACCTTCGCCGTCTGGGACCGCTCCGCCGACTCCCCCAACCGGCTCGCCTTCCGAACCCGGTTCACCAACTGACGACCTCCCACCCCACCGGTACCGTCAACCGCCCCGATGTCTGGCGCTACGACCTGGTGATCGAGTTCAATTCCCCTTCCACCCAAGCGTGCAGGAGGGCCGTGTCGTGAGTACACCACCAGAGAGCGGGGGAATCCCGCCGTTACCCGCCACACCGCCGACCGGTGCGGCCCCGGACCAGGAACGCCCGCGCCGCCGGCTGGGGGAGATCGCGGCTCTCGTCTCCGCCGTCACCGCCGTCATCGGCCTGCTGCTCGGCTTCTTCGGTCTGCCGGCCGTGGTCAACTCACCCACCGCCCGCACCGTCACGGTTACCGAGACCGTGCGTGCGACCGAGACCGTCACCGTCACGGCGCCACCACCCGCCGACGCGGGCAGCACACCGAATCCCTCCAGCCCCGCCCCGCTGCCGACGGGGGAAGTCGCGCTGAAGGACCTGGCGCCGCTCGGCCCCTACGGGGACGAGGTGTTCAACCTGAGCTCCGCCACCATGGGAGGCAAGACCTTCTCGAACGCCATGGTCTTCCGCTACCCATGTCAGGGCGGCGCTGACTACAGCATCAACCAGCGATACAAGACGCTCACCTTCACCGTCGGACTCGACGACAACGGTGTGGCCGCGCCCGGAAGGCTCTCGGTCGAGGGTGATGGGAAGGAGCGCAAGAACATCATGCTGGAGATGAACCGTCCCCAGACGGTGACGGTGGACATCTCCGGCGTGATCAAGCTCAGCATCGACGCGGACATCGGCGACGGCGTCTCCTGCCCGTCGGACGAAATCTTGGTCGCGCTCGCGGACGCAGTCCTGCGGTCCTGAGCACCCCGGCCTCCGAACACAGTCGAGCAAGGCCGCCATGGCCGGTATCCGTCGAGACACGACGAGACGGCCGACCGGTCCGGGGCAGGAAGCCCCGAACCCGTCGGGCCCGTCGGCGCGGGGGCCGTCAGATCATGATGGTCGCCGTGCAGCGGCTCAGCGGGAACTCGGTCCAGTACTCACGGTCCGTACGGCCGTTGAACAGGTGCTCGTCCCACCAGTACCCGCCCGTCTTGCGGCTGTTGGAGCTGCTGAGCGAGATCTCGTACGTGCCCGGCTCCAGGTCGGTGATCAGCACGTCCTCTTCGCGGGCGAACCCCGCATGCTCGGCTACGCCGACCTGCGGGTGTCCGACTCGGCGCCCGGCCGGCCGCGGCTGTGCGACGTGCCCCGGGAGGAAGCGGTGGGCCGTCTCGTGGCGCACGTACGCGCCTTCCGGCCGGAGGTGGTCGTCACCCATGACGCCACGGGTTCCTCCGGGCATCCGGACCATGTCCGCACCCATGAGCTGGTCGTCGAGGCCGTCCGGGCCGCCGCCCGGGCCGGAACGGGCCATGCCGGGGCGGGGCCGCCGTGGCGCACCGGCGCCGTGTACGGCGCCGCGCATCCGTACACGGAGAGCGGCGCCCGGCCCCGGTCCGGCTCGTGGGACTGGCCGTGTGAACGGGAGACGGTCAGTCGTGGGAGCGGGGTGCGGCTGGGCCGAGGGGTTCGGGGCGGGTGCCGGGGTCGTCGGTGAGGAAGCCGCCGGACTGGTGGTGCCAGAGGCGGGCGTAGGGGCCTGCGCGGTCCAGCAGTTCGGCGTGGGTGCCCTGTTCGACGATGCTGCCCTTGTCGAGGACGACGAGACGGTCCATGCCGGCGACCGTGGACAGCCGGTGCGCGACGACGAGGGCGGTGCGGCCCTCCATGAGGCGCCACAGGGCGTCCTGGACGAGGAGTTCGGATTCGGAGTCTAGGGCGCTGGTGGCCTCGTCGAGGAGGAGTACGGGGGCGTCGCGCAGGATCGCCCGGGCCAGGGCGACGCGTTGGCGCTGGCCGCCGGAGAGCTTGATCCCGCGTTCGCCGACGAGGGTGTCGAAGCCTTCGGGGAGGGTGTCGACGAACTCGGTGACGTGGGCGGCCTCGGCGGCCCTGCGCACCTCCGCCACGCTCGCGCCGGGTCGGGCGAAGGCGATGTTCTCGCGCAGGGTGCGGTGGAACATGGCGGGTTCCTGCGGGACGTAGGCGATGAGTGAGCGGAGGTCGGTCTGGCGGATCC
This sequence comes from Streptomyces sp. NPDC033845, assembly GCF_055576225.1. Taxonomy (NCBI): domain Bacteria; kingdom Bacillati; phylum Actinomycetota; class Actinomycetes; order Kitasatosporales; family Streptomycetaceae; genus Streptomyces; species Streptomyces sp. NPDC033845. Next base: position 139,512 of record NZ_JBVIRI010000015.1, read on the forward strand.
GGCCGATGTCCTGTCCGCCGATCAGGATCCGGCCGCTCTGGATGTCCGTCATCCGCAGCAGCAGGCGGCCCAGGGTGGTCTTCCCGCCGCCGGAGCGGCCGACCAGGCCGATCTTCGTACCGCCGGGGACGTCGAGGTCCAGGTCGTGGAAGAGCGGCTCGTCGGCTCCGGCGTGGGTGAACCGCACCGACCGGAAGGCGACCGCGGCCTTGGGCTGCGGCAGCAGCGGCTCGGGGTGCGGCGGGTCCAGCACGGTCGGCGGGGTCAGCAGCAGTTCGGTGAACTGGGCGGCCTCCGTCATCGACCGTTCCAGCCGCCGGTAGATCTGGTTGAAGTCGAACATGATCCGGGTGGCGCTGGAGAAGTAGGTGAAGGCGACCACGATGGCCTCGACCCCGTGGCCCTCGCCGACGAGGAGGACGGCGAGGAAGAGTCCGAGGGTGCCGGTGAGGACGGAGGCGGGGGCGACCAGGGTGTCGATGCGGAGGTTGCCGTAGTCCCAGGAGCGGAGGGAGAGCCGGGTGAGGGTGGCGACGCGGGCGCGGTGTTCGGCGCTTTCCCGGGCCTCGGCGGCGAAGGCGCGGACGGTGTCCATGTTCGCGAGGGTGTCGGCGACGTGTCCGGAGACGTGGGCGACGGCCTCCTCGCGGCGGTCGACGAGGCGTTGCCGGTGTCGGATGAGGGGGGTCACGCAGACGGCCGTCAGGGTGATCATCACGAGGAGTACGAGGACGAGGAGCGGGTCGTAGCGCCACAGGACCACACAGCCGAAGAGCAGCGGGATCAGGTTGCCGAAGACGGCGAAGGCGAGGGTGTCGACGAACTCCTCGAAGCGGCCGGCGTAGCTCAGGACGCGCTTGGTGAGGGAGCCGGCGAAGTTGTCGTGGAAGAACGTGGCGTCGCGGCCGACGAGTTCCTCCATTCCGGTGATGTGGAGGTTTTCGATGCCGCGCGCGTCGAGTCGGTTGAGGCAGTGCAGACCGATCCGCCAGAGGGCTTCGCCGAGCAGCACGGCGCCGGCGAAGAGGGCCAGTTGGGGCAGCAGATCGGTGGTTGAGGGTGGATCGTCGTCGGCGAGCCGACCGACGAGCTTGGCGACCACCAGGGGCGCCAGGTAGAAGATGGCGATGTTGCCGAGCGCGGGCAGGGCCAGGGCGGGGACGGCCAGGCGGCGCAGACGGAGGAGTTCGCGGGCGTAGTGGCGCAGCGCGAGGGTGACGGCCCCCTTGGAGGGCGTGCTCGCGCGGGCCTCGGATGAAGTCATCTCGGCCTCGGATGTGTGGTGTTCGGGAGTGTCCCCGGTCGGGGAGAAGCCCGCAGTTTTCCGTATCGCGAACCGCCCGGTCCACGGGTTTTTTCGCCGGATCAGCGACTGTTCACCCCGAAGTGTGCACTTCGTATGGATGAGCGATCCGCTGGTGTGCCGGCGGGGCAGCGGCCGGCCCGGGAAGCGGAACGGAGGCGGAACGGAAACGGAGGTGCCGGCCACCGCCGGGTGGCTGGAGCGTACTCGGCGGATCGTCCGAAGACCGACTGGTCCGGCCGTGGGGCGGACGTGTGGAATGACGCCGCCCATGCCGCCTATGGGGCGGTACGTACTGTCGCGCCACCCCGCGGCGGCCGACCGGCCCTGCGGCCGAGCACCTCAGGAGCCCGCTTTGCGCCGCACTTCCCGGCTGCGTACGACCCTTCTCTCCGCTGCCGCCGCGCTCGCCGCGGCCGCGACCGCCGTGGCTCCGGCCGGGGCGGCCCCGCTGCCGGCCGGGCCGGCCGCGGCACCGGCTACCGCTCCCGCCGCGGTCACCAACGTGGGCCCGGTCAACGTCCATCTGACGGGCATCGGCGGCGGCCCGCAGAACATCGCCGCCCAGGCGGCCGCCGCCAGCATCACCAGCCAGGCGGCCGAGCTGGGTTTCGCCGCCTCGCAGTGCCGGATCGCGGCGGGCCCCGAGTTCATCCGCGTCACGACCACCTACTGGCAGGCCATGATCAAGGCCACCTGTAGCGGGGAGCCCACCGTCACCGCCCCGACCCGCAGCCTCACCCGCCTCATCGGCCCCAGCGGCGAGCACATCTCCACCATCTGGAACGTCCCCCCGGGCTACACGGTCGAGGGCAGCCTCGGGCAGCTGTACACCAGCCCCCGCGAGGGCACCATCCCGATCTACCACTGCGTCGTACGCAAGGACAACTTCCTCTCCTACGACGTCAACTGCGAGGGCCAGACCATCGGCGGGCAGCACGGCTGGATCCTCACGGGCTGACCGGCACGGGGGCCGCCACCGGGATCGGCATCGGGCCGGGGCGGCCGGGCTGGCACGAGGGCGGCCCGGTTCATTCCCGGGAGTCGTCGTCCCGGCGGATCACTTCCCTCACCCGTCGCCACGCCTCGATGAGCGGCAGCAGTTGCATCAGGAGTTCGCGGGCCGCCCAGACCGTGAAGGTCGCGACACCGGACCAGGCCAGAACCCAGAGAATGATTGCTGAATCCACCGTTCGGCTTCCCTTGCATACGGGGCCGAACCGGGCAGGGCTGCTCAGTTCGGCCACATCGTGTGGCTGAACCGAGTTCCCGTGCCGGTGACTGGAGACTCAGGCGTAGTCGTTCGTTGTCGTCGCTGGTCGAGCTGTTCGGAACGTGTGAAGCGGGGCATGGCCATGCCCGTCGAGCTGCGGATCCTCGGGCCCACCGGTGGGACGTGTGGGACATCCGGATCCCGCGCGGTTCCATCGGCGACCTGGATCCTTGGAGGGCTTCGTGTGAAGGCCGACGGTTGGACCCGGACTCGCTGGTGCAACCGTAGCCACACGGGCGGGGCCGTGTCGTCCGAACGGTGAAACCCGACAGAAGGAGCCGACCGGACGGCTAGGGGGCGGTCTCGCGGAAGCGGGCCAGTAGGGCTTGTGCCCGCGCGGTGTCCGGGTCGAAGAACTGCACGGCCAGGGCGGGTGGGACGGCGGGTCCGTGCATGCGGACCTCATGGCAGCGGAAGCAGAACGCCGCCTCGAACAAGGCCAGTTCGAGGGTGTCCGGGTACGCCCGGATGCTCCAGCCCGGCGAGAACCCGCAGCGGTGCCGTTCGCTGCCGGGCAGGCTCCCGACCAGCTCCAGCGCGTCGGCCGCCTGCGCCCCGACCCAGTGGGCACCGGCCGTGCCGGGGTACGGGTCTCCCCGCCGGGCCGGCAGGGACGTGATGCGTACGACCACGAGCAGGGCGGTGGCGGCTACGGCTTCGGCGGGGAGCTGCATGCGCCCAGCCTGCCCGCCCGTCCCGCTCCGCCCTCCCCCGGGGTCCGGCCGTACACAGCGCCGTGGCGGTGGTGACGGCCGTGGGGACGTGACGGCGTGCGGACCGGTCGGTGCGGAAGCGGCTATCCGAGCCGGTGGCGGGCCGAGGCGGGGGCCGAGGCCGCCCGTCCTCCGCGGGCCCGGCGGCCGGGGCGCGGGCGGCGAACCGGGCCGTCCAGGCCCATCGCCCGGCGGGCCCATGCGGCGACTTCCTCCTCCGGTACGGCCATCGTCCGCGCCGCCTCTTCGGCGCTGCTCTCGCAGGCCGGCAGGGAGCAGTGCACTGGTGACGCCTGGAGGCCGGAGGCCGGGTAGGTCATCGATTCCGGCGGCAGGTACTGCGCCGCGCATCCGAGACAGACGTGGACCGTCCGCATGTCGTCCTCCTCATGGTTTCAGCGGTAGGTGGTACCGCTGCCGTTGCAGGCCTTGCACGGGCCCGTCCAGTGGCGCACCACCGGCCGCTGGTGGCCCTTGTCGTCGGTCTCGACGGAGTGCTCGATGTGCTCCGTCACCCGCAGGCCGGCGCAGGCCGCGCATTGCTGTTCCTCCACCCGTCCAGCATCCCGCGCCCCCGAGGCCCGTACACCCGAACACGGAAAACTCGCGGGGGCGGGCGGGGATGGCGGGGCGGGTTCAGCCGGGGTAGCCGAGGGCGAGGGCGGCGACGACCGGGGCCATTTAGAGGAGCGGGAAGGGGATGTGGCCGTAGGAGCGGGCGCGGACGACGGTGATGACCGCGCCGGTGAAGTAGAGGATCAGGCCGATCGCGGCCGCCAGTCCGAGGACGGGTATCAGCAGGCCGGCGAGGAGCCCGAGGGCGCCCGCCACCTTGGCCGCGCCGAGCCAGGTCCACCAGGACCGCGGGACTCCGTACTGGGTGAGGGAGTCGAGGACCCAGGTGGCGCCGGAGAGGATCGCGTAGCCCGAGTAGCCGGCCATCAGGGCGGCGATGACGGTGACGACGGTGGCGGTGACGGACATGGGGTGCTCCTTGTCGCTGGGCCGGTGCCCGGGGGTCTTCCGGCGGCCTCTTCGGTTTCACCCCCATGACCCGCGGGGTCGGGAGTGTGTGACAGCGCGGGAGAGGAAACTTTCGGCGATCCCGGAGGCCCGGTGTCCCGCGGACGCGGGGAACCAGGAAAGCGCGGGGAACCAGGGAAACGCCGGAACCCGCCGTGAGTCCACGGCGGGTCCCGGGGGCTCCGGGGCCCCTGGGGCCGGAGGAGCGGGAGGGGCGGGTGGAGGAGCGGGAGGGGCGGCGCGGTCGGGGGCAGCCCAGGACCGGGGTCAGCCCAGGACCGGGGTCAGGTCCAGGGCGCGGAGCCGGTCGGGGTCGGCGATGACGTCGATGGCGGTGATCCTGCCCTCGGTGACGGTGAAGGCCATCAGGGACAGGGGGTTGCCCTCGGCGGCGCAGACGATTCCGGCCGTGCCGTTGATGAGCGCCGGGCGCAGGTACGGGTAGAGGCCGCCGAAGGTGACGGCCTGGGCCGCGACGGTCCGGGCGCCGTCGAGTACGACCGTGTGGCGGGCGCGGCGGACTCCGCCGTCGGACCGGAGGACCACGTCCGGGGCGAGGAGGGTGAGGAGGGTGTCGAACTCGCCGTCGCGCGAGGCGGCGAAGAAGGCGTCGACGACCTTGCGCTGGGCGGTGAGATCGGGGTCGGGTGGCGGCACCTGTCCCTGGACGCGGCGGCGGGCACGGCTGGCGAGTTGGCGGGTGGCGGTCGGGGTCTTCTCGACCAGGGGCGCGATCTCGTCGAAGGGCACGGCGAACATGTCGTGCAGCACGAAGGCGAGGCGCTCGGCCGGCGAGAGGGATTCCATGACCACCAGCAGGGCGAGGCCCACGGAGTCGGCCAGCAGGACCTCCTGTTCGGGGTCGAGCCCGCGGGGCCCGCTGACGACCGGGTCCGGTATCCGGGTCTCCAGCGGGTCCTCCCGCCGGGTCTCGCGGGCGCGCAGCAGGTTCAGGCAGACCCGGGCGGCCACGGTAGTGAGCCAGCCGCCCAGGTTGTCGATCCCGGCGCGGTCGGCTCGGTCGGTGCGCTCCAGGCGCAGCCAGGTCTCCTGGACGGCGTCCTCGGCCTCGCTGAAGGAGCCCAGCATCCGGTAGGCCAGGGCGCGCAGTCGGGGCCGGTGCCCCTCGAACTCTTCGGACAGGTCCTCGTGTCGAATCATCACCCGATGATCTTGCGGCAGTCGGGGTCCGGGGGCCATGGAGGGGTAGCGGAACGGAACGGAGCGTTGCGCATCGCAGGATCGGTCCTCTTGTCCGCCCCGGCGCCGGCACCGGCCGGGTGGCCGCGGACGGCTCGGGCGAGGCCGGAGCGAGCGCAGCCCGGTGACGATCAGGTGGCGGTGACCCGCTTCCCCCGGTCCGCCGGGGCCGGCCGGGCGCTCAGGTGGTGGCAGCCCGCGGTGCCCCGGCGGATGCGTGACCGGCGGAGCAGGCCCCGGGTGCGTCGCAGGTCCAGGGTGCTGTGCCAGGCGAGTCCCGGATGGCGTGCCCGCAGATGGGACAGGGCCCGGGTGTCCAGGCCGGTGCCGAGGAAGCGCGAGTCGATGTCGATCGCGGCGATCTCGGCCTGGGCGCAGCCGAGGCACATCCGGTAGTGGACCTCCCCGACGACCTTGCGGACGTGGACGAGGAGCAGGACCTCGTCCCCGCTGCCGGTGTCCCCGGGGATGCGCGAGGACAGCAGTTCGACGTGCCGGTAGGTCAGGATCCGGCGGCGCAGCCTGCGGACCATCCCTCTCCCGCCCGCGTGCCGCCCCGCGCCTGCCGGGGACTCCTCGCGGGTCCGGGTCGTACGGAACAAGGTGCTCGTGGGGCGCGCATGATGTCCGTGCATGCGACGCGCGTACCCCCGTTCCGGCGGCTCATGCTCCCGTACGGCGCATCAGGTCCGCGGCCGGCCGCCCGGCCGGGGCACGGCTGCGGAGTCGTCTAGCCTAGCCGGGGGAAGCTGGACGACGCGGGTTCGTCCCCTCGGACGGAGATGGGGCGGGGATGGTCGAGCCGGTGGGCACCGTGGGCGCGAACTCGGCGGGGGCGGTCGGCGAGCAGCAGCTCCGACAGCTCCTGGCGGGGCTGACGTCCGTGCGTGACGGGGACTTCGGAACGCGTCTGCCGGAGGAGACCGACGGTCTGCTGGGCGAGATCGCCACCGTCTTCAACGGCATGGTCGACCAACTGTCCCTGTTCACCTCGGAGGTGACCCGGGTGGCCCGCGAGGTGGGGACCGAGGGGACGCTGGGCGGGCAGGCGGAGGTGCCGGGAGTGTCCGGCACCTGGGCGGATCTGACCGACTCGGTCAACGCGATGGCGGGCAATCTGACCACCCAGGTCCGGGACATCGCGCAGGTGGCCACGGCGGTCGCGCGCGGGGATCTCTCGCAGAAGATCGACGTGGCGGCGCGGGGTGAGATCCTGGAGCTGAAGAACACCGTCAACACGATGGTGGACCAGCTGTCGTCCTTCGCGGACGAGGTCACCCGGGTGGCCCGCGAGGTGGGCAGCGAGGGGCGGCTCGGCGGTCAGGCCGAGGTGTCGGGTGTGGCCGGGGTGTGGCGCGACCTCACCGACTCGGTGAACTTCATGGCGGGGAACCTGACCGACCAGGTGCGCAATATCGCCCAGGTGACGACGGCGGTCGCGCGGGGCGACCTGTCGCAGAAGATCGCGGTGGATGCCCGGGGCGAGATCCTGGAGCTCAAGAACACGATCAACACCATGGTCGACCAGCTCTCCGCCTTCGCCGACGAGGTCACCCGGATGGCCCGGGAAGTGGGCACGGACGGCAGGCTCGGCGGGCAGGCGGACGTGAAGGGTGTCTCCGGCACCTGGCGGGACCTGACCGACTCGGTGAACTTCATGGCCGGGAACCTGACGGCGCAGGTCCGTTCGATCGCCGAGGTCGCCACGGCGGTGGCCCAGGGAGACCTCTCCCAGAAGATCCGCGTGGACGCGCGCGGCGAGATCCTCGAACTGAAGACGACCATCAACACGATGGTCGACCAGCTGTCGGCGTTCGCCGACGAGGTCACCCGGGTCGCCCGGGAGGTCGGCACGGACGGCAGGCTCGGCGGACAGGCCGACGTCAAGGGCGTCTCCGGCACCTGGCGCGACCTGACCGACTCGGTGAACTTCATGGCCGACAACCTGACCGCGCAGGTCCGTTCGATCGCCGAGGTGACCACGGCGGTGGCCCAGGGAGACCTCTCGCAGAAGATCCGCGTGGACGCACGCGGCGAGATCCTGGAGCTGAAGGAGACCATCAACACGATGGTCGACCAGCTGTCCGCCTTCGCCGACGAGGTCACCCGGGTGGCCCGCGAGGTCGGCACCGAGGGCAACCTCGGCGGTCAGGCGACCGTCCGCGGGGTGTCGGGGACCTGGAAGGACCTCACCGACAACGTCAACGTGATGGCGTCGAACCTGACCGGCCAGGTCCGTTCCATCGCCCAGGTGGCCACGGCGGTGGCCCGCGGCGACCTGTCGCAGAAGATCACCGTGGAGGCGAAGGGCGAGGTCGCGGCCCTGGCCGGGGTGATCAACACGATGGTCGACACCCTTTCCGCCTTCGCCGACGAGGTCACCCGCGTCGCGCGCGAGGTCGGCACCGAGGGCCGGCTGGGCGGCCAGGCCCAGGTCCCCAACGTGGCGGGCACCTGGAAGGACCTCACCGACAACGTCAACTCCATGGCGAACAACCTGACCGGCCAGGTCCGGAACATCGCCCTGGTGACCACGGCGGTGGCCAACGGCGACCTGTCCAAGAAGATCGACGTCGACGCCCGCGGGGAGATCCTGGAGCTGAAGACCACGATCAACACGATGGTCGACCAGCTGTCCGCCTTCGCCGCCGAGGTCACCCGGGTGGCCCGGGAGGTGGGGAGCGAGGGCCGGCTGGGCGGCCAGGCCGAGGTCGAGGGGGTCTCGGGGACCTGGAAGCGGCTCACCGAGAACGTCAACGAGCTCGCCGGGAACCTGACCCGGCAGGTCCGGGCCATCGCCGAGGTCGCCAGCGCCGTCGCCGAGGGCGACCTCACCCGCTCCATCACGGTGGACGCTTCGGGGGAGGTCGCCGAACTCAAGGACAACATCAACTCCATGGTCGGCTCCCTGCGCGAGACGACCCGGGCCAACCAGGAACAGGACTGGCTCAAGTCGAACCTGGCCCAGATCTCCGGCCTGATGCAGGGGCACCGCGATCTGGCGGTCGTCGCGGAACTGGTCATGGACGAACTCGCCCCGCTCGTGGAGGCCAGCTACGGGGCCTTCTACCTCGCGGAGGAGAGCGAGCGCGAGACCTGGCTCACCCTGATCGGCTCCTTCGGCCGGCCCGCCGAGAGCCCTGCCACCCGGCGCGTCCGCAACGGCGAGACCCTGGTGGGCCAGGCGGCCCGCAGCCGCCGCATCCTGACCACCACCAATGTGCCGCCCACGTACCTGATCTCGTCCGGGCTGGGCGCCGCCAACCCCGCCACACTGATCGTGCTGCCCATCCTGGTCGAGGACCAGGTCCTCGGGGTCATCGAGCTCGCCTCCTTCAGCTCCTTCACCTCGGTGCACCGCGATTTCCTCGCCCGGCTGATGGAGGCCGTCGGCGTCAACGTCAGCACCATCGTCGCCAACGCCCGTACCGACGAACTCCTTCAGGAGTCGCAGCGTCTGACCGGCGAACTCCAGGCCCGGTCCGAGCAGTTGCAGCGCCAGCAGTACGAGTTGCAGCGGTCCAACGCGGAGCTGGAGGAGAAGGCGGCCCTGCTCGCCAGCCAGAACCGCGACATCGAGACGAAGAACCTGGAGATCGAGCAGGCGCGCCAGGAACTGGAGGACCGTGCGCAGGAGCTGGCCCGGGCCTCGAAGTACAAGTCCGAGTTCCTGGCCAATATGAGCCACGAGTTGCGCACTCCGCTCAACAGCCTGCTGATCCTGGCCCAGTTGCTGTCCCAGAACCCCTCGCGCAATCTCACCCCCAAGCAGGTCGAGTACGCGGGCATCATCCACTCGGCCGGGTCCGACCTGCTGCAGCTCATCAACGACATCCTCGACCTGTCGAAGGTCGAGGCGGGCAAGATGGACGTCAATCCGGAGCGGGTCTCCCTCAAGAAGCTCCTGGGCTATCTGGAGGCCTCCTTCCGCCCCCAGACCGCTCAGAAGGGGCTGGAGTTCGACATCACGACGGCGGCGGGTGTGCCGGTGGACCTGCTCACCGATGACGCGCGGCTCCAGCAGATCCTGCGCAACCTGCTGTCGAACGCGGTGAAGTTCACCGAGAGCGGCCGGGTCCAGGTCCGGATCGAGCCGGCGAACGCCGCCGAGCTTCCGCCCGAGCTGTCCGGTGCGGGGTCGGTGGTGGCGTTCAAGGTCTCGGACACCGGCATCGGGATCGCCGAGGAGCAGCTGGAGGTGATCTTCGCGGCCTTCCAGCAGGCGGACGGCACGACCAGCCGCAAGTACGGGGGCACCGGGCTGGGCCTGTCCATCACCCGGGAGATCGCCCGGCTGCTGGGCGGGGTGGTCACGGCCACCAGCGTGCCGGGCTCCGGATCGACGTTCACCCTGTACCTGCCCGTCACCCGCTCCGGCGAGCTGCCGGAACGGAACGCCCCGGCCCTGGAGGCGAGGGCGGGCGGGTCGGCCGAGGGCCCCGACGGCACCGTGGAGGAGACGGCCGACGCGAGCGCCCCGGCCGGTCCGGCCGGGGAAGGGCGGTCGCGCCGGCTCCTGGTCATCGAGGAGCGGAGCAACGGCCTGCTGAGCCTGGTCGCCGAGAGCGCCGCATCGGAGCTGGCGGTCGGCCCGGCCGCGGTGGACCCGGTCGAGCGGGTCGAGGTCGTCAGCGCGGTCACCGCCGCGGAGGCGGCCACCATCCTGGCCCAGTCCCCGTTCCACTGCGTGGTCCTCGACCTGGGCGCCGGCGACGTGGCCCTGGGGTTCCTGCGGGCCCTGGCCGGTGATGCCGCCCTGGCCTCCCTGCCGGTACTCGCGCACGACAACCGGCGGGTGTCGGGGGACCTGGCCGAGGAGGTCCACCGGCAGGCCTCCGACCGGCGCCTGGAGGTGCTGGCCAGCCTGGACGAACTGCGCGAGCGGATCACCCTGCACCTGTCGGTCGACGGCCTCCAGGACGTCCTGCCCCTGCTCCGGCCGGAGGGCGGGGCGACCGCCCCGCTCCCCGCGCAGGGGAACGCGAACCTGGCGGACAAGTCCGTCCTGGTCGTCGACGACGACCCGCGCAACCTGTACGCGATCAGCGGCATCCTCGAACTCCACGGCATCCGGGTCCTGCACGCGGAGAACGGACGCAAGGGCATCGAAACCCTGACGAGCACTCCGGGCATCGACCTGATCCTGATGGACGTGATGATGCCCGAACTGGACGGGTACGCCGCGACGGCGGAGATCAGGGGCATGCCCGAGTACGCCGACCTGCCGATCATCTCGGTGACCGCGAAGGCGATGCCCGGCGATCGCGACAAGAGCCTGGCCGCCGGTTCCAGCGACTACATCACCAAGCCGGTCGACGCCAACGACCTGGTGGCCAGCCTGCGCCAGTGGCTGCTGCCCAAGGACAGCTCGGGGGCCTTCCGTGGCTGACCGGTCCTTCTCAGAACCCATGCGGGCCGCGGGGCCCCCGGAGCCACGACGACAGCCGGACCCGGACCGTGCACCGGTACCGGCACCGGCACCGGCACCGGCATCGGCATCGGCCCATGGGGCGGCGCCGGGCGGGCCCGGCGCGGCGGGCGACGTCGGCCGCCTGGCCGCCACGGTTGAGCGGCTGCGGCAGGAGGCGTTGCAGGCCCAGGAGGCCGCCGACGGCCGGGCACTGATCGAACTGGCCAAGGGCATCCTCGTGGGACGCCTGGGGTGCGGGCCGGGCGAAGCCTCCCGGCAGCTCAGCACGCTGGCCGAGAAGTCGAACTCGACGGTCCTCGCCCTGGCCGTCGACGTGATCAACCAGGCCGCCCGCGACCATGTCAGCGACCTCGCACAGCACTTCCTGCACACCGCCGAAGGCGAAGCCGAGGCAGCGGGCGCGATCGCCGGGGCCGGGACCGTATCCACCGGGGCCGGGGCCGCGGCACCCCTGCTGCGGCTCAGGTCGGCGGAGAGCGGGATGCTCGCGGCCGGCGACTCGCAGGCCGTCGCGACCGCACTGCTGGACAACGCCCTCGAAGCGCTGGGGGCCAACGGGGTGGCCATCTGGTCGGTGGGGCCGGACTCCTCGCTCGCGCTGGCGGGGCAGGCGGGCTTCACCGCACAGGACGCCGACCGCTGGCGTCATGTCCCGCCCGAGGTCACGACCTGCGCCCGGCTGGCCATCACCCGCCGGGAACTGACCGTGGTCGACTCCCTCTCCTCCTCCGGCGTCCCGACGATCGGCCGTCGCCGGCACCCGGACGGCGGGCGCGTCATGGTTCCCGCCGGGACCGGCGGACGCATCATCGGCGTCCTGGAGGTCGGCTGGGCGAACCCGCTGCCGCCCCTGCCGCCCCCGGTCCTCCGCCAGCTGGAAGCCCTGGCCGAGCTGTGCGCGCACACCCTGGAGGACCGGTCCCCGGACCCGGCGCCGGCCCTGGCGCCCCCCGCCGCCCAGCTCGCGGGGGTCGCGGAGCTGACGGACCTGGCCGACCACCTGTACGACCCGGTCCTGATCCTCACCCCCAGCCTCGACCCGGCCGGCCGCCTGGCCGACTTCCGGATCCACCACACCAACCCCCGGTTCGCCGATCCGGCCGGCCGGCCCCGCGCGACGCTCACCGGGACCCCCTTCCTGGAGGCGTTTCCGGCGGCCGCCGAGAACAACGGCCTCTTCTCCATGCTGGAACGCGTGTACGCGACGGGCGAGCCCTGCCACGCGCCGCGCACCACGCTGGAGACGGTCGTCGACCAGATCCCCCTCACCACCGTCGCCGACATCAGCATCACCCGGCACGGCACGGCGCTCCTGCTGATCTGGAAGGTCGAGGACGAGACCGCGCGGCTCGCCACCCTGCTCCAGCACGCCCAGCGGCTCGGCCGGGTGGGCGGCTTCGAGGAGCACACCGCCACCGGCGAGATCAGCTGGAACGGCCAGCTGTTCTCCCTCTTCGGCCTTCCGCCGACGGCCGCGCCGGTGCCGCTCCAGGAACTGACCCGTCATGTCCACCCGCATGACGTCAACTCGGTCGGGCGGTTCCTGCGGACCCTGCTGCACCGGCTCCGGGAGTCCTCGGTGGACTTCCGGCTCAAGCGCGCGGACGGCATCATCCGTCACATCCGCATGGTCGCCGAGCCCGTGCTCGACCATCACGGGCGGCTCAACTCCGTCCGCGGGGCGTGCCAGGACATCTCCTCGCAGCACTGGACCGAGGTCGCGCTGGCGGCCACCCGGGACCAGCTCGCCGACAGCGAGGCGGAGTCCGCCGACCGCACGAGGCTCGCCCTGCAGCTCCAGCAGGCCATCATGCCGCCCGCCCCCGCCCCGCTGGAGGTCCCCGGCATCCGCATCGCCGTGCGCTACCGCCCGGCCGAATCACAGGCCCTGGTCGGCGGTGACTGGTACGACTCGGTGGTCCTCCCGGACTGCCGGATCCTCATCAGCGTCGGCGATGTCGCCGGGCACGGAATCCAGGCGGCCACGGGGATGGTGATCCTCCGCAACGCCCTGCGCGGTCTCGCCGTCACCGGAGCCGGACCGGCCCAGCTCCTCTCCTGGCTCAACCGCGTCGCACACCACCTCACCAGCCAGCTCACGGCGACCGCGGTCTGCGGCGTCTACGACCCCGCCTCCCGCACCCTGCGGTGGGCGCGCGCCGGGCACCTGCCGCCGGTCCTGGTGCGGGGTGCGCAGGCGCGCGCCTTCCCGATGCCGTCCGGAATACTCCTCGGCGCGATCCCGGACGCGGACTTCGAGGAGGTCGAGGTGAAGCTGGAGGAGGGGGACATCCTGCTGATGTACACCGACGGCCTCGTCGAACGCCGCGACCTGTCGATGTCGGACTCCCTGACGCATCTCCTCGACGTGGCGGCGCGGCCCGCGGACTCCCTCGACCGGCGCCTGGACGACCTCCTCACCTACAGCGCCTCCGACACCGACGACGACACCTGCCTCATCGGAGTCCTGGTCCACTGACCCCGGGCGACCCGGCGTTCGAGGCCGCCGTCACCGCCGCGTGGCGTCGCCGCCCCCGCCGGCCGGTGGGGTGGGTGCGCCTGAGTGCCGGGCGGCCTCCTCCCGTAGGGCGGTGATGAGCGCGGCGACGTGCGGGCGGTCGGGGCGAGTGAGGGTGGCGATACCGATGTGGCGGGATGGGGCGGGTGAGGTGATGGGGACGGTGCGGAGGCCCGGGAGTGCGGGGGTGAGGGCGATGGAGGGGATCAGGGAGATGCCCAGCCCGGCCGCGACCAGGGAGCGGGCGAAGAAGTAGTCGGTGGTGGTGCCGCGGACCTCGGGGTCGAATCCGGCGCGTTCGGCGTAGCGGCGCAGGAACGCCTCGGTCTTGAGGCAGCCGAGGACCCAGGGCTCGCCGGCCAGTTCCGCGAGGTCGAGTACGGGACGGTCGGCGAGGCGGTGGTCGGCCGGGAGGACCACGTGGAGGGGGTCCTCCAGAAGGGGTGTCCACGCCAGGCCGGGGGCCGGGGAGCCGCCGGATAGGGGCCCGCCGGGTGCGGGACCCTCGCCCGCGGGCCCCGCGGCGGCCGGTCGCGGGCCGGTGGGCAGGGGGCCGTCGAAGTGGTAGGCGAGGGCCAGGTCCACCGCGCCCTGGCGGACCAGCGGGAGGGCGTCCTCCGGTTCGCCCTCCCGGATGTGGATCACCGTGTCGGGGTGTGCGGCGGTGAGGCGGGCCAGGGCCCCGGGCAGGAGCAGCCGGCCGCCGCTGGTGAACGCGGCGACGGTCAGCTGGGTACGGCCGGTGCTGAGCCGCGCCACCTCCCTGCGGGCGTGTTCCAGCTCGGCGGCCACCGATTCCGCCGCGCCGACCATGACCCGGCCGGCGGCGGTGAGGGTGACACCGCGGGTGCTGCGGTCGACCACCGGGGTGCCGAGGCTGCGTTCCAGGGCGGCCACCTGCTGGGAGACGGCGGAGGGGGTGAGGCGGAGGGCGGTGGCGGCCCGGTTGAAGCTGCCGTGGTCCGCCACCGCCCGCAGGACGCGGAGCCGCTGCACATCGATCAACAGTTTTCCTTAATGCCGGAACAGCAGATGATCACTTCTGCTGGTGACGATAGGTGCCCAGGATGGGGGCATGCAAAAGGTCTGTGTCATCGGCGGAAGCCGGTACTTCGGAAAACTCCTGGTCGAACGGCTCCGGGCCGCGGGCCATCAGGTCAGCGTCGTCAACCGCGGTTCGTCCGTGCCGCCCGCCGGGGTCGAGCACCTGGTGGCCGACCGGAACGACGAAGCCGCCCTCGCGGCCGCCCTCGGCGCCCGAAACTTCGACGTGGTCGTCGACCAGGTCTGCTACACCCCGGTGCAGGCCGCGATCGCCGCCCGGGTCTTCGCGGGGCGCACCCGCCGCTATGTCATGACGTCCACGATCGAGGTCTACGACCCGGCGAGCGCCGCCCTCCCGGCCGTACCGCCCGGCACGCCGGTGCCTGAGTCGACGGTCGACCTGGCGGGCTGGAAGGTGTCCGCCGACCTGCCATGGCACGAGGACGCGTACCTGGAGGCGCACTACGGCGAGGGCAAACGGCAGGCCGAGGCGGTCCTGAGCCGGGCGGAGGGTTTCGACTTCGCCAGTGTGCGCAGTGCGCATGTGCTCGGCGGCGGGGCGCAGGAGTTCACCGGGCGGCTCGCGCACTACGTGGGGCGTGTCGCGCGCGGTGAGGCGATCGCCGTGCACGAGCGGGCCCTGCCCACGGTGTTCATCCACTACGCGGAGCTGGCCGACCTGCTGGTGTGGGCGGCCGGGGCCGATTTCACCGGGCCGGTCAACGCCTGCTCCGACGGACTGCTGGACGTGTACGCGCTGATCTCGGCCGTCGCCGCACGGGTGGGCCGGGAGGCCGTCCACCGGAAGGTCGGGGAGGCCTCGGGGGAACCCGCCTCCCCCTTCTCCTTCCCGCGCCACTACGCGATGAGCAACGCGCGGGCGAAGGACCTCGGATTCGCGTTCTCGCGGACGGCGGACTGGCTTCCGGGCGCCATCGACGAGGCGATCGCCGCGCAAGGCCTCACCTGACCGGCCGGGGCCAGGCCCGGCCCCGGCCCCGGCCCCGGCCCCGGCAACCAGCCGTACCCGTAACCGTCCCCTCCCCCTCCGCCCGCCCCCTGAGGAGCCGAGAATCCCCCATGCGGTACCGCACGCTCGCCCACACCACGGTCGGCGCCATCGGTCTCGGCGCCATGCCCCTGTCCATCGAGCACCGGCCCGACGAGGCCCGGGCCCTCGCAACCGTGCACGCCGCGCTGGACGCGGGCGTCACGCTCATCGACACCGCCGACAGCTACCACTGGCACGCCGGCGAGACCGGCCACAACGAACGCCTGGTGGCCCGCGCCCTGGCCCGGTACGGCGGCGACACCTCCGGCGTGCTGGTCGCCACCAAGGGCGGTCGCGGCCGCCCCGGGGACGGCACCTGGACCGTCGACGGCCACCCCGCACGGCTGAAGCGGGCCGCCGAGGCCTCGGCCAGACGGCTCGGGATGGCGGCCATCGGCCTGTACCAGCTGCACAAACCGGACCCGGCGGTGCCCTGGGCGGACTCCGTCGGCGGGCTGCGGGAGCTGCTCGACGCGGGCACGATCCGTGCCGCGGGCATCTCGAACGTGACCACGGACCAGATCCGCGAGGCGCACCGGATCCTCGGCGAGGGGCTCGTGTCCGTACAGAACGAGTACTCCCCCGCCGTCCGCGAGAGCGAGCCGCAGCTGCGGCTGGCCACCGAGCTGGGTCTGGCCTTCCTGCCGTGGAGCCCGCTGGGCGGGATCTCGCGGAGCTCCCTGGACGGCCCTTCCGGTCCCACTCCCGAGGGCACCGCGTTCCATCGGCTCGCCGACGGGCACGGGATCAGTCCGCAGCGGGTGGCCCTGGCCTGGCTGCTCGCCCGCTCACCTGCGGTGATCCCGGTTCCGGGCGCCAGCCGCCCGGCGTCCGCCGCGGACTCCGCCGGGGCGGCGGACCTGGTGCTGAGCGCGGAGGAACTCGCGCTGCTGGAAGGGGACTTGGTGGGCTGAGCGAGCCGGTGCCGGCCGGCTGTCGGGTTCGGCCGGATCCCGCCCGAACCCGCCCGAATATCACCCATCGTGTTTATCGGCGGCTCTTTTGGTGACAAGGAGTAGTGACAGTCAGTCTGAACCCGACGAAAGGCAGGAACATGACCCTCGTCACCGCCCTCATCCTCGTCGTGGTCGCCGCACTCGTGGGCATGCTGGCCCTGGCCCCCAGCGCGCCGGCCCGGCGCAACCCCCTCCCCGGCCGCCGGCACCGCGCCACCCGCCGCCGCACCGGGGCGCCGCGACTGAACACCCTTCCCCGCCAGCAGGGAATCCGCCGCCACGCCCGCTGACCCGACCGTGATCGATGCGGAGAAGGTGCAGAGCGGGTGATTCCGGGTAGGCGCCGCCCATGGGTTACCGATGAGTGAGGAGTGGACCATGGAAGACCAAGGTGGAGCGGGCGGCGTTCCTCCGCACGACGGGCACGGGGCCCGGACCGGCTCCGGAGCCCCGGCCGACCGGGATCCCCGGGGCGCCGGGCACCGTCAGCGGAAGCCGACCCCGCCGTCCGAGGCCATCGGGGAAGGCGGGGACCCCGAGGCCCGGGAGGAAGCGGAGCGTGCCGTGATCGGCCGCTCCCGGGACACCGACCGCACCGAGGAAGCCGACCGAGGCCGGGACTCCGGGGGCTCGCGGAGGGAACGCGGAGCCCATTGACCCGGGCCCGCCCCGCACGGGCCGGGCGGAGTGACGTCAGGAGGACGCCGTGGCGCTCGTGATGACCGATGTGACGGGTGGGCCGTGCTGGCTGAGCCTGATGACGCGCGACCTCCAGAGCGCCGAGCGCTTCTACTCCGCGGTCCTGGGCTGGACCTTCCGGCGGGAGGTGCTCGGGCCGATGTCCTCGGTGGCGGAGCTGAACGGGGTTCCGGTGGCGGGCATCCGCGCCCGGGCCGCCGAACTGGGTGTACCGGTGGCGTGGACGGTGTACTTCGCGGTCGCCGACGCCGACTCGGCGGTGGCCAGGGTCCGCGAACGCGGCGGCACCGTCGGCGTCGGCCCGGTCTCCTGCGCCCCGGAAGCCCGGGCTGCCCTGGCCACCGACCCCGACGGGGCACACTTCGGCCTGTGGCAGGGGCCGGTGCCCTCCGAATGGCATGTGGGCGGCGGGGCTCCGGCCTGGCTGGAGCTCCGCACCCGTAACGCCTTCGACGCGGCCCTCTTCTACGGCGGGGTCCTGGAGTGGGGCTCCGACGGGGCCCAGGGGCCGGACACGTCGAACGAAGCGAACGGGGCGGCCGAGGACGCCCGGGGCTGCGAGGTGTCCTTCGAGGAGGACCAGGTCGTGCTGCGGCAGGCCGGGCGGGCCGTGGCCCGGCTCGACAGCGGCCCGGTCGAGCCCGCGGAGCCGGACCCGGGCTCAGACTCGGATTCGGATTCGGATTCGGGCTCGGACTCGGGTCCGGACTCCCCGTACGTCCCCGTCCTGCGGCCCCGCTGGATGGTCCACTTCCGGGTACCGGACCTGGCGCGGTCGCGCGTTGCCGTGGCGGAGAACGGCGGGACGGTGGTCCTGGCCGACACCGAGGGTGACGGGGTGGTCGCCCGGGATCCGGACGGAGGCTTGTTCACTCTCGATCCCTCCATGGACAACCGAGGTTAATCGCCGCGAATCGGGTATCCGGAGTGATGGACCCCCAGGGAGGCACCTATATGTTCCGACTCACGATTCCACTCGTTCCGACCGGCGAGGGCGGCCCGCTGATCCCGGCGGACCAGGTCACCTCCCTGCTGCGCACCATCGCGAACGACTGGGTTGCCTCGGTGCAGGACGGCGACCCCTCGATAGACGCCCCCACGGTCGACAGCCTGGCGTTGATGCTCGACGAGCTCGCCGACACCATCGACGTGGAATGCATCGCCATCACCTCCGGCCCGGACGGGCCCGGACCCGACGGGACGTGACGTGGCCCGGGGAGTGCGGATCGGCACAGGGGTCAACACCCGCCTCGGGCGGGGCAGTAGGATGCCCGGATGAGCGGAGGAGACCAACACCCGGACCCCTTGGTGGCGGTGAGCGTCCGGGCCGACACCGTCGTCCTCACCCCCCGGGGTGAACTGGACGAGGCCGGCGCCCCCGAACTCGCCGTGGAGCTCGACGCGGCGGCCCGCGGCGGTTTCCGGCGGACCGTGCTGGACATGTCGGCGACGGAGTTCGCGGACTCCGCCCTGCTGCACCTGCTGCTCGGGGCCCGCACCGCGCACGCAGCCACCGGCACGGCCCTGGTGATCGCCGGACCGCTGTCCGAAGCCGTCCGCCGTCTCTTCGAGGTCACCGGGACGGAGCGGCTGTTCCCGATGGCGGCCACGGTCGAGGCGGCGATGCCGTGCTGACGGCCGCCGAGCCGGACGGGCCGCAGCCGCGACGGTCCCCGGCCTCGGATGCCGGCACCGGCGGGCGCGGCGAACCCGGTCCGGTGTCGACGGTGGAGGACGGTCCGGTGTCGACGGTGGAGGACACCGGGCGGGACGCCGCGCGGGACGCCGACCTCCCGGCCAGTTCAGCGGTCGCCCGGGCCCGGGTCCAGGACCTGCTGCGGGAGGCCGGGATCCGCGCCGACAGCACCGTCGCCGCCGACGCCCTTCTGATGACCTCGGAGCTCGTCACCAACGCGACGCGCCACGGCGGCGGCCTCACCGCCTTCACCACCGCCGTCGTCGACGACGCGCTCCACGTCTCGGTCGCCGACCGCAGCGTCCGGCTCCCGGCCCGGCGACAGCCCGGATCCGCGCCCTCCGGCGGGTTCGGCTGGCCCCTCATCCAGCGGATCGCCGCACAGGTCACCATCCACACCCGCCAGGACGGCAAGACCATCACGGCGGTGCTGCCGCTGCGCGCCCGGGCGGCGGGCGAGGACTCGGAGCACTCAGAGCTGAGCTCTTAGCACGTCGCCGGGGCTGGTGCCGTAGGCGGCCCGGTGGGCCGCCGCGAACCGGCCGGAGTGGGCGAAACCCCAGCGGGTCATGATCATGGCTACCGTGGTGCGGTCGGGGTCGGCCCTCCTCAGGTCCTCGTGGGCGCGGGCCAGCCGCACCTTGCGGAGGTAGGCCAGCGGAGTGGTGTTCGCATGGCGCGAGAAGGCGTACTGCACCGCCCGCGGGGTCACCGGGACGGCGGCGGCGATGTCGGCCAGGCCGATGTCCCGGTGCGCGTGGTCGTCGATGAAGCGCATGGCCCGGCGCAGGGTGTCGTCGTGGGCGTCCCTGGAGTCACGCCGCCCTCCCCCCGGGGCGTGGGCGGGAGCACGGACGGGCGCGGTCGGGAAGGCGGCCAGGGTGACGGCGGCGAGATGCCGGGTCGCGGTGCCCAGGATGAGCGGGGAGCCCGCGGCGAGGGGGTCGTCGGCCAGCGCACGCACATAGGCGAGGGTGGTCGCCAGGCGGTGGCCTGCCTCGGCGCTGAGGGGGCGGCTGCCCGCCAGCCGGGGCACCGGTCCGGCGTCCGGGCCGGCCGCCACCTCATGGGCCTCGGCCAGCAGCTGGGTGGGGAAGGTGGCCAGGCTGTACCGTGCCGCCCTGACCTCCCCGGAGTACGGGCGGTCCGGCGGGGCCACCAGGAACGTCGACCCGGGGCCGAAGGCGTGCCCGCCCGTGGTGTGGACCCCGCCGACGACGGCGGCCAGGACGACCTTCTCCAGCGGACCGGCCTCGAACGACATGGTGTATCCGAAGTCCAGCTCGTCCAGGAAGAGTTCACCGGCGGTCCGCCGCACGATCCGGGCGCGGGTGTCCTCCGGCCGGCCCCCGATGCGCATCGGGGTGTAGGTCGTGGAGAGGAACTCCTCCGTCTCGGCCAGGTCCCCGCTGACGAACAGCGCCCCGCTCACCACCAGCACCTCCCGCGCTCCGCGCCCTGCCCTGTGCCTGCCGCCGCGCGCTTCCGCGTGCGATGGTTCCAGTGCGTCGTCCATCGGGTGACAATGTGCCAGGCAACGGTAGGGTGACACAACCGATGTCAGCGCAACAACGACGCATGGAGGCGCCGACGATGGCCCGACCGGATTCCGCCGAACCTCCCCGGATGCCCTTCGCCGCGACGGCGGCGGCCCTGCTGACCCTGCGCGCCGGTCTGGACCGGGCGAACGGTGGCGACGGTCCACCCGTCACCACCCCCGCCCCGGCCCCCGGCGTCGGGGCGGCGCCGGAGGAGCGGCTGCCCTGCGGAGATGGTCTTCCCCACCGAGAGGACCTTCCCTACGGAGAGGACCTTCCTTACGGAGAGGACCTCCCCGAAGCGGCGCTGTCCGCGCTGCGGACGCTCCGCGAGATCCGCGAGGAACTCGCCGGCTGGGAGACCGGGTTGATCGAGACGGCCCGCGGTCACGGAGCCAGCTGGGCCGAACTGGCGGAACCCCTCGGTGTCGCCAGCCGGCAGGCGGCCGAACGCCGCTATCTGCGGCTGCGCCCCGGGGCCGCCGGCAGTACCGGCGAGCAGCGCGTCCGGGCCACCCGTGATCTCCGGGCCGCCGACCGGGCCGTGAACGCCTGGGTCCGGGACAACGCCGCCGACCTGCGTCGTCTCGCGGGGCAGGTCAGCGGCCTCGACGGGCTCGCGCCGGGCGCGGACGAGGCCCTGGGCGAGCTCCACCGGGCGCTCGGCGACGACGACGCCACCCGTCTCGTCCATCCCCTCGCCCGGACCCGGCCCCATCTGCGTGCCCAGGACGGCGACCTCGCCGACCGCGTCGACGCCGTGTCCCGGCAGCTGGACCGGCTCCGTCAGGACAGCAACAACCGGCGCGCCGTCTGACCGGCCGTCGACCCGCGCACCGCCGACCCGCCCCCCTCCCGAATTCCCGCCGGGTCGGCCGATCCCCGGAGGGGCGAGCCCGCATTCGAAGGTCATGTGTGGGTAAAGCCACAACGTGAGCGACCCCAAGACCGAACAGTCCGGCGCCGACGATCTGCTGTCGGGGCTGCGGATCGACGACCGGCGGCCGGAGCAGCCCGTCCTGCTGGACGCCTCCGGTGCCCCGATCCGCACCTGGCAGGAGAACTACCCCTACGACCGGAAGATCCGCCGCGGCGCCTACGAACGCGCCAAACGCATCCTGCAGATCGAGCTGCTCAAGCTCCAGCGATGGGTGAAGGACACCGGGGCCCGGGTGGTGGTGATCTGCGAGGGCCGTGACGCGGCCGGGAAGGGCGGCACCATCCAGCGGTTCACCGAGCGCCTCAACCCGCGCGGCGCCCGGATCGTCGCCCTGGACAAGCCCACCGAGCGGGAGAGCGGCCAGTGGTACTTCCAGCGGTACGCGGCACACCTGCCGACCGCCGGGGAGATCGTGTTCTTCGACCGCTCCTGGTACAACCGGGCGGGTGTGGAGAAGGTCATGGGGTTCTGCACCCCGGAGCAGTACGGGACGTTCCTGCGGCAGTGTCCCGCCTTCGAGAAGATGCTGGTGGACGACGGGGTCATCCTGGTCAAGTTCTGGTTCTCGGTGTCCCGGGCCGAACAGCGGACCCGGTTCGCAATCCGGCAGGTCGACCCCGTGCGCCAGTGGAAGCTCTCCCCCACCGACCTGGCGTCCCTGGACCTCTGGGACGCCTACACCCACGCCAAGGTCGCCATGTTCCGGGCCACCGACACCCCGGACGCGCCGTGGACCGTCGTCAAGAGCAATGACAAGCGGCGCGGCCGGCTGGAGGCGATGCGCAGTCTGCTCTGGCGGATCGACTACGCCCGCAAGGACCCCGAGGCGGTCGGGCGGCCCGATCCGCTCGTGGTGGGCGCCGCCGACACCCTCCTGGAACCCGGCGAGGAACCCAGCGCCCTCTCCCCCACTCCGCTGGCCGGACCGCCGGGCGGCCCCGGCCAGCATCCGGAGGGTCATCCGCCCAGCTCCGGCTGACCCGCACGGCCGACACGGCGGATGGCCGGCGCGGCGGATGGCCGGCGCGGGCGGGACAGCCGGCAAACGAAACACAGTCCACGCAGCGACGTCCTGGCCGTTACCGAAGGTCGTCGCCGCCCGTCACAGGTAGGTTCGAAGAATTGTCGGCGATTTCCGCACCGGCCGTCCGGGCCCCGTCAGAAGCGCGGAGCGCACCATGGACACATATCTGACCGTCGCCGTCGCCACCCACCCCGACTGCACCCTGGTGACCGTGGCCGGTGAACTCGACCTCGACACCGGCCGCCGCCTCGCCGCGGTCACCGACACCATCACCCTGCGCGGCCACACCCTCCTGCTGGACCTCTCCGGCGTCGCCTTCATGGACTCCAGCGGTCTGCACACCCTCCTCGGCCTGCGCGCCCGGGCGGGCGCCGAAGCCGGCACCCTCCGTATGGGAGGCCTGCGGGCGCAGCCGCTCCGTCTGCTCGATGTCACCGGCACCCGGCACCTGTTCACCCTGCGCGGCTCCCCCGGCGCGGGAGGCGACCCGGCGTCCTGAGCGGCCCGCCACCGGATTCGGACTGCGCCTGAGGGCTACGGGCTACGGGCCGTCCGTGCTCCGGGAAGCGGGCTCGGCGGTGTCCTCCCCGATCCCCGCCCGGTCCAGTACCGCCCCCAGGTGCCGGACGGCGTTCTCCGCTTCGACGAACTCCTCCAGGGTGGGAACGACGGTCCCGAAGGCCTCTTCACCGTCCGCGGCGGTCAGGGCGCGCCAGTGGAGGATCGGGGCGAGGGTGGTGGTGGCGCGGGCGAGGAACCAGGCGAGCTGGCCATGGGTGTGGGCGGTGCCGATGGCCAGGGCGGCGAGGGCTTCGCGCAGGCGTTCCAGCCGTTCGATGCCGGGCAGCGCCTCCTGCTCCGCCGGCGGGCCCACGGCCTCGGCCAGCCGGGCGGCCGTGGTGCGGGCCAGGGCCGTATCGGTCGGGGAGAGCTCCCACTGCCCGCCGGCGGCCGGCCCGCGGGCCTGGTCCGCGAGCAGGGCGGCCCGTCCGCTCATCCCCGCCGCTGCCGGGGCGGTCCCGGGCCGACGGGCGGACGCTCCGCCCCGCTGGGGCAGCGGGCTGCGTCCGGACGGGCGGCCCGGGCCCGGCCTGCGGGTGCGGTCCGGGGCGGGAGCCGGCCCGGGCGTCGGCACGGAGGGCAGGATGTCGAAGGCCTCCCGGGTGTCGGTGAGGTCCAGGAGGCGCCCGGTCCGGGCGCTCAGGTCGGCGAGGGCGAACGTGATCCCGAGCTTGGCCGCCCTGTTGCGGGACCTCAGGAACACGTTGAGGCCCGCGCATCCGCAGAACCGCAGGCCTGAGCAGTCGACGACGACGGCCCGGGGCAGCGGCAGGGCGCCGAGGGCTTCGCGCAGGGCGCGGGCGAGGACGGGTTCGGTGTCCGTGTCGACCTCCCCGGCCACGGCCAGCACCCGTGTTCCCGGGGGCCCGGCCGGATGGCGGATGAGCAGGCCCGGACTCGGCACCGGTCGTCCCGGGCCGGCGGGTTCCCGTCCCGGTTTCGCGGGCATGTGGTGGTCCATGGTGTCCGTCCTGTCGGTCGGAGCCCTCCGCTTCCCGGTCTCGGCGGAGAAGCAGTGCGCGGACGATGCGGCGCACGCTGAGAGAGATCCGTACCGGAAGCGCCCTCCGCCGGAGGACGCGGCAGCGCGGGAATCGCCAACGGCTCCTCCAAGCTACCCCCGCAGCGGACATCCCACCCCGGGACCGGTCCGGGTCTTCGCCCCGTGGCCCCCGGTTCGTTCGGGGGACCGCCTCCGACCGTGCCACGGGCAAGGTCAGGTCGGTCACCACGGCATGCGGACACAGACCGTCTTGCCTCCGGCCGGGGTGGGGCGTACGGAGGTCTCCACGGCCAGGCGGTCGATCAGCTGCCAGCCCCAGCCACCGGTCCCCTCCGTGTGCGGCGGGCAGGGGCAGGGCTGCCGGGGGCTGGTGTCGGAGACGCAGACGGTGAGCCGGTCGCCGCCCAGTTCGAGATGGAGGACGGCCGGGCCGGAGGTGTGCCGCATCACGTTGGTGACCAGTTCGCTGACGACCAGGAGGACGTCGTCGAAACTCTCCGCCCGGCGAGGTGGGCGCAGCCGGGCGGCATGGGCGAGGAACAGGCGGGTGGCGTCGCGTGCCGACATTACGGGGTGACCGCTGCGGGGCAGCGGCCGATCGAGGACCGGAGCGCTCACCGTTCCTCACTCCTTCCCGTCGCGGAGACCTCGGAGGCCGCGAGGACCTACTCTCGGTGTTCCCCCTGTGCTCTTGGGGCACACCCGCCCCACCCGACGCGGTAGTGCGCTGGTCGGGCTCCTCGGCTCAGTGCGGGCGGTGACGGGCAGGTGCAGGGTGCGACCTCCTCCCGCGAACGAGGCGGATACCGCACCCGTACCGATTCCCTGATCCTCAGGGCGCCCACGGTGCGAGCATGTCGTTCATCGCGTCCGTCATGGCGCGTTGCAGCAGCGGACCGTAGGTGATGCGGCCGACGCCGAGACGGCGGAAACGTTCCAGATCGTGTGTGACCGGATGGGCCGTGGAGTTCACGGGGACGGTGACGGCGCCGGTCACCGCCGTGAGCAGATCGTCGTCGTCCTGGATGAACACCGGGTAGACGCTGTCGGCGCCGGCCCGCTCCAGGGCCAGCAGTCGCTCGATCGCCTCGTCGAGAACGGCCGGGCGGTTCTCGGCGTGCAGGAAGAGGTCGGTGCGGCCGTTGACCCAGAGGGGGATCCCCGCCTCGTCGGCCGCTGCCCGCAGGCCGGCGACGTACCGTGCGTGTTCCTCGGTGCTGCGGACGCGCCCGCCTTCCGAGTGGACGGTGTCCTCGACGTTGAGACCGGCGCCGCCGACCTCGACGAGCCCGGCGATGAGGTCCGCGGGCTCCTGCCCGTATCCGGCTTCCAGGTCCACGGACACGGGGACGTCGACCGCCGCGATGATCGGCCTGACGGCGTCGAGGACCTCCTGGAAGGTCTGGCCCTCCTGGTCCTCGGCGCCCCGGGAGTCGGCGAGCGGATGGCTGCCGATCGTCAGCGCGGGGAAACCGGCACCGACCGCAGTCCGTGCGGACCAGACGTCCCAGACGGTCGGCAGCACCAGCGGTCGGTGCTCCGCGTGCAGGTTCCGGAAGCGCTGCGCGCGCTCGACGAGGGTGCGAGTGTCCATGGCTCAGACGCTACCTCCCGACCACCACGGGCCCGGTTCCGACAGGGCCGGAGTCCGGCCGGCGGGGCGGCCGGGCGGCCGCCACCGTGGTCGTGGACGTGCCGGCGGCCCGGAACGCCAAGGCGGTGTACGGATACGTCACCCCGCACCTGCCGGACCAGAAGAGGAGCGCCCGCAGCGAGCGGGTGGTGTTCCCTTGTACTCTGTCATCCGATGGATGACAGAGGGTGTTGGAGGCGTCCGTGACCGCAGCCGGCCTGCCTCCCGGCTGGGAGACCGGGCTGATCGAAGCGGCCCGGGACGCGGGCGCCAGCTGGGTCGATCTCGCGCCTCCCCTGGGCGTGGCCAGCCGCCAGGCCGCCGAGCGCCGCTATCTCCGCGGTCGCCCCGGTGCTGCCGGCAGTACGCGGAGCAGCGCGTGACGGCCACCCGCCGGGCCAGGGCCGCCGACCGCGCCGCCACCGCAGACTGACTCCCCGAGGAGACCCGCCCCTTCCGTCCGTACCGTCCGTACCGTCCGTACCTTCCTTCCTTACCCTTCGTTCACGACGTTCCCCAAGAGAGGGCCCCACCCATGAGCAGTAGTGTCGAGACGCTGGAATTCCAGGCGGAGACGCGCCAGTTGCTCCGTCTGGTGATTCACTCGATCTACTCGAACAAGGACATCTTCCTGCGCGAGCTGATCTCGAACGCCTCCGACGCCCTGGACAAGCTGCGGCTCGAATCGCTGACCGACTCCAGCCTCGGCGACGCCGGGAGCGGCGATCCGCACATCCGGCTGGAGGTCGACAAGGACGCCCGGACCCTGACCGTCCGTGACAACGGGATCGGGATGAGCCGGGACGATCTCGTGGAGCTCATCGGCACGATCGCCAAGTCCGGGACCGCGGGGCTGTTGGAGAAGCTCAAGGAGTCCAAGGACGCCGGAGCCGCCGAGAGTCTGATCGGACAGTTCGGTGTCGGGTTCTACTCGGCGTTCATGGTGGCCGACCGGGTCACCCTGGACACGCGGCGGGTGGGCACCGGCACCGACTCCGGCACCAGGTGGGAGTCCGACGGCGAGGGCGCCTACACCCTCCAGCCCGTCGACGGCCTGCCCGTCGGCACCTCGGTGACCCTGCACCTGAAGCCCGCCGACAGCGAGGACGGCCTCTCCGACTACCTGTCCGAGTGGAAGATCCGTCAGATCGTCAAGCAGTACTCCGACTTCATCCGCTGGCCCATCCGGATGGCCACCGAAGCCGCCGGGGCCGCCGGGAGCAGCGGGGCCACGGAGGACAACGGGAGCGGTGAGGGCGGCGGGGCCGGCTCGGGCGTCGAGACGCTCAACTCGATGAAGGCGCTGTGGGCCCGGCCGCGCGCCGAGGTGGCCCAGGACGAGTACGACGAGTTCTACCAGCAGATCAGCCATGACTGGCTGGCCCCGGCCGAGACCATCCACATGCGCGCCGAGGGCACCTTCGAGTACGAGGCTCTGCTGTTCATCCCCTCGCAGGCGCCCTTCGACCTGTTCTCCCGCGAGACCAGGCGCGGTGTGCAGCTGTACGTGAAGCGCGTGTTCATCATGGACGACTGCGAAGCGCTGATGCCGAACTACCTGCGGTTCGTCAAGGGGGTCGTGGACGCGCACGACCTGTCGCTGAACGTCTCCCGCGAGATCCTCCAGCACGACCGCCAGATCCGGGGCGTGCGCCGCCGGCTGGTCAAGAAGGTGCTGGCGGCGGTCAAGGACATGCAGTCCAAGGACGCCGAGCGCTATGCCAAGGTGTGGGCGCAGTTCGGCCGGGCCCTGAAGGAGGGCCTGGTGGAGGACACGGACAACACCGAGGCCCTGCTGCGGCTGGTGTCGGCCGCCTCCACGCACGACCCGGAGAAGACGACCACCCTGGCCGAGTACGTCGCGCGGATGAAGGAGGGCCAGGACGCCGTCTACTACCTGACCGGGGAGACCCGGGCGATGGTGGAGAACTCCCCGCACATGGAGGCCTTCGCGGCCAAGGGGTACGAGGTCCTGATCCTGACCGACCCCATCGACGAGGTGTGGGTGGACCGGGTCTCCGAGTTCGACGGCCACCGCCTGCAGTCCATCGCCAAGGGCCAGGTCGACCTCGACGGATCCGAGGGCGCGGGCGAGGAGGACGAGGAGGAGAAGAACCGGCGCGAGCAGGACTTCGCCGCCCTGCTGCCGTGGCTGACCACCACCCTGTCCGAGCAGGTCAAGGAGGTGCGGCTGTCCTCCCGGCTGACGACCTCGGCCGCCTGCATCGTCGGCGACGCCCACGATGTGACGCCGACCCTGGAGAAGATGTACCGGGCCATGGGGCAGCAACTGCCCACCGTCAAGCGGATCCTGGAGCTCAACCCCGCGCATCCCCTGATCACCGCCCTGCGCACGGCACACGAGGCGAACGCCGACGATCCCGGGCTGGCCGAGACCGCCGAGCTGCTCTACGGCAGTGCGCTGCTGGCCGAGGGCGGGGAGCTGCCGGACCCGGCCCGCTTCACCCGACTCCTCACCGAACGCCTCCCGCGCACGCTGTAACCACCGTCGCGACCGCCCCACGTCCGGGCCCCGACCCACCTCCCCCAGGGTCGGGGCCCGGCCGCGTCCCGATCCGGGCGCGCCCTGCGGGCGGCCTTTCGGATCACGGTGTGCGGGACCCGAGGGGTGACGCCGAGCCCTGGACCCTCCGGGTGGGGTCCGCCGCGCCCACGGGGGGCATCGGGGGCGCGTACGGGGCATATCCCAGCCCCTCCCAGCCCACTTTTTTCGCCGCGCACGACCCCACACCCCCGAGGCTCCAGATGGCTACCTAACGCCCTCGATGCTGTTTCACGTAGGGGGATTAACGCATGGACCCAATCAAGCCCTGAGCGGCCACTCAGAGGCCTTTTAGCCCTACTTACGGCACCCCTATCGGGTATGGTAGATCTAGTTCTCGGTTCCCTGCCGAACCTTGCGCAGCAGGGTCTGACCCCGCCGGTCAGGCCCTGCCGCCGACTCCACCGTCCGATGCCATCCCGCTCCCACCACCTCGGTGGCGGCGCGGTGTGTCGTGCCAGAAAGAGAGCGCACTGTGGCCGATTCCGGCAGCCTCAACGAGAGCAACCAGTACACCGCCGGCGACATCCAGGTCCTGGAGGGCCTGGAGGCGGTCCGCAAGCGGCCCGGTATGTACATCGGCTCGACCGGAGAGCGCGGACTCCACCACCTCGTGTACGAGATCGTGGACAACTCGGTCGACGAGGCACTGGCCGGGCACGCGGACCGGATCGACGTCACGATCCTCGCCGACGGCGGTGTGCGGGTGGTGGACAACGGCCGCGGCATCCCCGTCGACATCGTCCCCTCGCAGGGGAAGCCCGCCCTGGAGGTCGTCCTGACCGTCCTGCACGCGGGCGGCAAGTTCGGCGGGGGCAGCTACGCCGTCTCGGGCGGTCTGCACGGCGTCGGCATGTCGGTGGTCAACGCCCTGTCCACCCGGGTCGAGGCGGAGGTCCGCTACGGCGGACACCGCTGGAGCCAGGACTACGAGAAGGGCGTACCGACCGCGGCCCTCCACCGGCATGAGGAGGTCACCACGACCGGCACCTCACTGACGTTCTGGGCCGACGGGTCCATATTCGAGACCACCGAGTACTCCTTCGAGACGCTCTCCCGCCGGTTCCAGGAGATGGCCTTCCTCAACAAGGGCCTCACCCTGACGCTGACCGACGA
>NZ_JBVIRI010000016.1:0-138584 GCF_055576225.1 Streptomyces sp. NPDC033845
AGGCCAACCACTGGTACTAGACCAGCGGCCCCCACGCTCCAAGACGTGTACGACGATGCCCGGCCCCCACTGACGGGGGCCGGGCATCGTCGTACGCGCGCGTCCCGCCGCGTCGCGATGAGTTTCGCCCCTCCCCGCGGTCTACCCTTCGGGCGCATCCTCCCGGAGCCCCACACCCGCGCATCCGCGCAGACCGAAGGAGTGGCCGATGTTCGATCTCCGTCCCCAGACCCAGGCCGTCGCCCGGCTGGTCGCCGGCGTTCCGGAAGGGGGGCTCGACGCGCCGACGCCCTGTCCCGACTACACGGTACGTGAGCTGCTCGGACACCTCTCCGGGCTCGCGGTCGCCTTCCGCGACGCCGCCCGCAAGGATCTCGGCCCGACGACCGACACCTCACCCGACACCTCCGTGCCCGTCCTGCCGGCCGGCTGGCGGGAGGAGCTGCCGCGGGTCCTCGGGGAGCTGGCCGAGGCCTGGGAGGATCCGACCGCCTGGACCGGGATGACCAGGGCAGGCGGGGTCGACCTGCCCGGGGAGGTCGCGGGGGCGGTGGCCGTCGACGAGCTGGTGGTACACGGCTGGGACCTGGCCCGGGCCACCGGCCAGGAGTACGAGCCGGACGGGACGGCGCTGGGCGCCGCGCACGCGTTCCTGTACGAAGCCGCCGCCGCGGGCGACCGCGGCGACGGCATCTTCGGGCCCCTGGTGCCCGTACCGGACGGGGCCCCGCTGCTGGACCGGGCCGTCGGGCTCAGCGGGCGCGATCCCGGCTGGACGGCGCCGGGCGCCCACTGACGCCCTCGGCCGGAATGCCGGAATGCCGGGTTGCCGGAATCAGTTGGCGAACACCTGCACGATCCGGTCACGTGCCACGGCCACGCCCGTCTTGGTGTAGGAGCAGTTCCTGATGGTGCCCGCGTGCGAGGGGCTCCTCAGCCAGCCGTCCACGTGCACCTGTTCGTCACCGGAGCCCCAGGCGATGTTCTCGGCGCCGGAGTTGGCCGTCCCTCCGGCCTTCCTGATGCGGTCCGCGATGCTCGATCCGTCCGAGCCCGTGTGGTTGGTGGTGGTGTCGTTGGCGTACTCCTGAGCCGCCGCCGTGAGGGCCGGGTCGGACACCAGCGGCTGACAGCCGGCCTTCACACGTTCCTGGTTGACCAGTTCGAAGATCTTGTTCGGGTCGATCTGCGTCGGGAGCACGGCCCGCACCCCGGCGCTCGTACCTGATTCCACGGGGGTGGCGGCGGTGGCCGAGGTGGTGGCGCCGACGGTTCCCGCCAGTACCAGCAGGGAGGACGCGCAGGCGAGGGTGCACCGGCGCCGTATTCGTCCAGGTCCGGAAGCCATGGGGGTACCTTCCTTCGTTCGGTCGAAGCGGCGGGCGCGACCGCGCCTCCGCTCGGTTCCCCAGCCCCAAATTCTCCGCCGCACCCGCCCCACCCGCATCTCCCACCACCGAACCCGCAGGTCAGCCCCGGTTCGAGGGCGGGGGCGGGTCAGAGGTCGCCTTGCACCAAGGCGTGGAGGTGCTCGTCGTGCCAGCCGTCCGCGTGCAGGAGCGAGCTCCGCAGGGTGCCCTCGAAGGAGTACCCGGCCTTGTCGGCGACCCGGCAGGAGGCCGGGTTCGCCACCGAGTGGCACAGGCGCAGCCGGTGCAGGCCGAGCTCGTCAAGGGCCCAGGCGCTGAGCCGCCGGGTGGCCTCCACCGCCACACCGCCGCCGCGGGCCGCCGGGAGCATCCAGTAGAGGATCTCGGCGCTGCCGCCCGCCAGGTCGATGTCGCCCCACCCGATCAGTCCGACGGCCGGGCCGTCCGGCCGGGCGACGGCCCAGATCGCGCTGAGCTCCGCCCGTCGGCGTTCGTGCATGCGCTCGATCCGCCGGCGTGCCTGTGCCAGGTCCTCCGCCGGAAGCCGGTTCCAGTGCCGGATCGCCGGGTCCCGGCCGGCGGCCACCAGGGTCCCGGCGTCGGACGCGAGCCAGGGCCGCAGCTCCAGGCCGCCGGGAAGGGCGAGTACCGGCTGTTCCATGGCGGCCAGTCGGCCTGCGGGGACGACGGCCGGTATCAGTGGTTCGGAGATCATCGCGAAATCCTGGCACACCCTCCGCGGAACCCGGGGCTCCCTACGGCGGCGGTTCCTCGGCCAGGGGGAGGGACAGGTGGGTGGCCAGGGCGGTGAGGGTGGGGCCCAGGGGGAGGGCGAGGCGGGTGAGGGCGTGCGGGTCTCCCCGGGTCGGGTCCCGGTTGACGATCAGTACCGGGGTGCCGGCCTGGGCGGCCTGCCGGACGAACCGGAGCCCGGACATCACCGTCAGGGAGGAGCCCAGGACCAGCAGCGAGGCGGCCCCGCCGACCAGGTCGCGGCAGTGCCGCACCCGCTCCGGCGGCACGGGTTCGCCGAAGAACACCACATCGGGTTTGAGGATCCCGCCGCAGGCCGTGCAGGGCACCACCGTGAAGTCCCCGACCTGGGCGTCGGTGAGGTCGGCGTCGCCGTCCGGGTTGAGGCCGGCCGCCACAGGCCGGAACCCGGGGTTGGCCTCCTCCAGACGCTCCGCCAACTCACCGCGCGGGCTGCGGGTGCCACAGGACAGGCAGACCACCCGGTCCAGCCGGCCGTGCAGGTCCACGACCTCCTCGCTGCCGGCGGCCTGGTGCAGACCGTCGACGTTCTGCGTGATCACCCCGGCCAGCAGGCCGTGCCGCCCGAACGCCGCCACCGCCCGGTGCCCGGCGTTGGGCCGGGCCCGGCCGAAGGTGCGCCAGCCGAGATGGCTGCGCGCCCAGTAGCGGCGCCGGGCCCGGGCACCGGCGGTGAACTCCTGGTAGGTCATCGGCGTGTGCCGCCGCAGGCTGCCGCCCTCGCCCCGGTAGTCGGGGATACCGGATTCGGTGGAGATGCCCGCCCCGCTGAGCACCAGCACGCCCCCGGCCGCCAGCGCGCGGGCGACCGGCTCCGGATCCGTGGTGCCCGGGGGCAGGTCCTCGGTGGGAGTCCAGCTCAGGGTGGGCCGCATGCGCATGCCGCCAGCCTACGGAACGGGCACCGCGGGGGCACGGCCCCGGCGGTGCCGGATCCCCGGGGAGGAGGCCTCAGCAGGGCAGGGTGACCTCGTGGGCCACCGGGTTGGCCGGCCGCGGGAACGAGGTCACCCCGAAGGTGCCGCGCACGGTCGAACCGCAGGGCACGGTGCTGACCAGCCCGTGGACCTCCAGGGTGGTGGCGGTGAAGTGGACCGTCTTCACCTGGGTGTCCGGTGCCGCTCCGCCGACGATCCCGGCGGACAGGGTGGTGAGCAGTTCCTTGGTGGCGGGCGGGGGACTGCCCGGGGAGGGCGGGCCGGCCAGCGCGACCGTGCCGTAGAACTCGACGGTGGTGCCGCTGACCGCGGCGCACACCCGGGTGGACAGGCCGGCCTGGAGTCCCGAGTTGCCGCAGGAGACGGTCGCGGCAGTCGCCGTGGACGCGGTGCGGGCCGGGGTGGCGGCGGCGGGGCTGATCGCGGCGGTGGCCAGCACGGTGGCGGCACCGGCCGTGAGCAGGGCCAATCGGTTCATCGGAGGTTCTCCTCGGTACTGGGTCGGTACGGGGGGCGATCAGTTCCGCCCCTGCCATGTGATATTTCACATGGCAGACGAAGTTCCCGTGATCCACGCATGATCGAGGAATGATCGACACGTGAACGGCGCCCGCACGCCCGAAGGCCGCTCAGCCCACCAGCAGCACGATCGCCGACCCCCACAAGGTCAGCAGCACATTGCCCAGCGCGTACGGGACCGTGCACCCCAGCCCCGGGATCTGGCTGCGGGCCTTCTCGTTGAGCGCACCGATCGCCGCCGTCGTGGTCTGCGCCCCGGCCAGCGCCCCCAGCAGGGTGGGCAGGGGGATCCGCTGCACGAAGTGCCCCACCCCGAACCCCACCAGCAGCGGCAGCACCGAGGCCACCGCCCCGCCCACCAGCAGCGGCCAGCCCGCTTCCGCCAGCCCGCTCGCGAAGCTGGGGCCGGCGTTCAGACCCACCACGGTCACGAACATGCACAGCCCGAGCGTGCCCAGCAGCCACTGCGCGGCCGACGGCAGGTTCCCGTACGTGGGCCGGCGGGCCCGCAGGTAGCCGAAGACCAGCCCCATCAGCAGCGCCCCGGTGGAGGTCGACAGCGACAGCGGGGCACCGGCCGCGTGCAGGGCCGGGATGCCCACGCAGCCACCCACGAACAGCCCGGTGGCGATCCACGCCATATCCGTCGCGGAGGTGGTCGGCACGGCCTGCCCCAGACGCACCGCCGCCAGCTCCACCAGGGACTCCGGCCCGGTGATCACCAGGGTGTCCCCGCGCATCAGCACATTGCCGCGGCCCATCGGCAGTTCCACCCCGGCACGGTGCTGGCCGACGATGAACACGCCCGTCATGAACGGCTGGTGCCGCAGCGTCCGGATGGTGCTGCCGTCCAGATGGTGGCTGGTGAGCACGATGCTCAGGGTCTCCGTGCGGTAGCCCAGCAGCTCGAAGTCGTCGGACTCGAAGCCGATGTGGGTCCGGGCGTCGAAGGCCACCAGGTCCCCGCGCACCGCGCTGACGGCGAGGGTGTCGCCCAGCCGCAGCCGGGTGTCCGCGTCATGCGCGATGATCCGCCCGTCCCGCCGCACCCGGGTGATGTAGATCCGCCGGTCCAGCTCCCGCTGCTCGGCCTCGAACTCCCCGATGCTCCGGCCGGCGAACCCGTCCACGTCCACCTCGTACGCCCGCAGCACGTGCTGGTAGTAGCCCTGCCCGTAGTCCGGCTCCGCCTCCGGGAGGGCCTCCGTCAGATCGGCGGACAGCACCGCGCACTCTGCCGCCAGGTCCCGGCGCACCAGCCGGGGCAGCACGGTCGGCAGCAGGATCGCCGGCAGCACCGTGCCCAGCGGATAGGTGACGGCATAGGCGATGGCCACCAGATGCGTCTCGTCGGACACCGCGTCCCTGCCCAGGCCCGGCAGATGGGCGATCGTGTCCGCGGCCACCCCGATCACCGAGGACTGGGTGAGCGCCCCGCCCAGCAGACCGGCCGCCAGCCCGGGCCCGTAACCCAGCAGCACGGCGATCCCCCAGCACACCGCCAGCCCCGTGGAGCAGACCACCAGGGTCAGCGCCAGCTGCGGCAGGGCGTCCTTGCGCAGCGAGCGGAAGAACTTGGGCCCCACCTCGTAGCCCAGGGCGAACAGGAACATCAGGAAGAACACCGACTTGATCGGCCCGGTGATCTCCACGCCCACCTGGGAGCCGATCAGCAGCCCGGCCAGCAGACAGCCCGTCACGGCGCCCACGGCGAACGACCGGTACCGGATCCGGCCCAGCAGGAACCCGACGGCGAGGGTCAGGAACACGAGCAGCTCGGGATACGGCTCGAAGAGGTGGTCCCTCAGCCAGTCCATACCTCCCTCACTGCCCGCCCCGCCGCGCCGCCCTACGCCCCGCGCCCGTCCTTCACCCGGTCGGCGGCGGGCGGTGCTCCCCGCCGGGATGTTCCCGCGGCGGGCCGATGAGTTCCGGGGCGGCCGGCGGTCTACCCTTCGTCAGCCCGAGTCGCCATCGGACACCCCGGAAGGGTGAGCACCATGAAGTACATGATCCAGATGAACGTGCCCGCGGAGGAGTGGGACGCCGTGATGTCCTCGTTCTCCCAGGAGGACATGGAGGCCATGTTCGCCCACATGGGAGCCCTCAACGAGGAGCTCACCGCGGCCGGGGAGTGGGTGGACGGACAGGGACTGGGCGGACCGTCGAGGGTCAAGACGGTACGGGCGGGCGGCGACGGCCGGCCGCAGGTCACCGACGGTCCCGCCCGGCCCGGACACATCCTGGCCGGCTACTGGCTGGTCGACGTGGGGAGCGAGGAGCGGGCCCTGGAGATCGCCGCGCGTGCCTCGGCCTGTCCCGGTCCGGGCGGGAAGCCCGGCAGCGACCCGGTCGAGGTGCACGCGATCCCCGAGGGCCCGCCCGCGTCCTGATCCGTCCGTCCCGTCGACCGTGTGCCCGGCCGACGGTGTGCTCAGTCGGTGAGGTAGGCCCGCAGCACGGTCACCTCCGACGTGTTGCCCGCCGTGTCGGTGACCGTGCCGCGCAGCGACACATGGCCGCCGGCCGGCGGGTTCTGGGTGGTGACCGCGCCGTCCCGCACCGGCAGCACCTTCCAGGTGTAGCCGTCGTCGTAGGACACCGACACGGTCAGCGACTTCAGGCCCGGGCCGGCCGCCGGCCCCTGGACGGTGACGGGCACCCGGAGCGGGTGGCCCGCGTTGGAGGTGCCCTCCATACGGATCTGCGGACGGAAACGGACCATCGACACCGGCAGCGCCTTCGGGGCGCCCGCCGGAGTGCTGCCGGAGCGGAACCACCAGGTCGCCGTCACCTTCGACGAGGTGCGGCTGACGGCCGCGGGCTGGGTGGAGGAGCTCACCAGCTTGTACGAGGCCTCACCGGCGGGCACCGCGAACGGCGCGGCGTCGCGGAGCTCGGCGGTCCGGGTGCCGGCCAGGACCCCGTTGCGGTACAGCTCCGTCCTGCCCTTGGCGAGGAGTCCGAAGCCCTCGTGCCCGGCGCTGTCGGCGAGCAGCGGCAGCGTCCCCGACACCTGGTCGCCCTGCCGGTACACCCCGTATCCCGCCTTCGTGTCCAGCCGTGGGCCGACGACGGCTCCGCCGAGCCGCTCGGTGTGGGTCCGGCCGCCCGGATAGGAGCGGAATGAGCTGTAGACGGCCTCCTCGGCGGTCGGATAGCCGTCCGCGTCCGTGCCGTACTGGGTGGAGGTCAGGATCCAGCGGACCCCGTCCACGGCCGACAGGTACATCCGCACCGCCGTGGGCACCGGCCGCATGGCGGCGACCGAACTGCTCCAGGTGCTTCCCGGGAGCCGGCCGATGGCCTCCAGCATGGCCTGCTTGTCCTGCCCCGAGGTGGCCTGCTCGACGAGCACGGTGGCCAGGTCGGCGCCCTTCAGCTGCCGGGTGTAGCCGGTGGCCAGGGCGGTCACCGGGCCGCCCAGGGCGGCGTGGTACTCGTCGGCGCCGTCCGCCCAGTGGGTGTCCCACTGCTGGTAGAGGCTGCTGCCCGCGGCCGGTGCGGGCCCCTGGCCCCGGGTGCGCAGCCGGTCGTAGGAGTTCAGCCACCAGCCGAAGCCGTACCGCTCGTCGCCGACCCGCAGCTCGTAGGTGGGGGTGACGAACTCCTGGACCGCCGTCTTCGCGGGCACCGTCACCTTGACCGGCTTGGTGGTCCGGGCGTCCACGGTCACCGTGGTGTTGCGGTTGACGTCCAGGCGCGGCTGGGCGATCCAGTCCAGGCCGGCCTCGGGGTCCTCCGGGTCGACGAGGACGCGGGAGTTCAGCAGATAGGTGCCCTTGGGGACGCGCAGGGTCTCGGATCCGGAGTTCTCGTGGTTCTCGAACCGTCGGCCGAGGGCCCCGCCGGCCACGCCCTGGATGTTGCTGAGATAGCTCCGGGGGTGCTTGCCGTCCCGGCCGATGTGGCGGACGGTCAGCGCGTACGACTCGACCTCGCGCTCCGCGACGATCGCGGTGCGGACGGTCTGTCCGCCGCCGGTCCCGGGCCCGGTCGCCACCGCGTGCCCGTGGTACCGGCCGTTGACGGAGCCGCCCAGCCGGGTGTTCAGGGTGAGCGACACCGAGGCGGTGCCGCCGGCCGGGACGGTCAGGGAGGACTGGGCGAAGGTCAGGAAGCCGGCCGGGGCGGGCTTGCCGTCGGGGCCGGTGACGGTGGTGGACAGCTTCAGGGTGACCGGGGCGCCGCCCAGGTTGCGGTAGGTCACCTTGCGGGTCTCGGGGGCGTCGTCCCCGTGCGGCCACTGGCCGCCGGCGTAGGTCAGCGCCACGGGTTCGGCGATCACGGTCTGCCTGAGGGCCTGGTCCACGGCGATCCGGCCGCTGCCCTGCTGGAAGGGGGTGTAGCGGCCGGGCCTGGCCGAGCCGACCAGGGCGCCCTTGAGCTGGGCGCCGGTCCACTTGGGGTGCTGCTGCTTGAGGAGGGCGGCGGCGCCGGCGGCGTGCGGGGCGGCCATGGAGGTGCCGGAGATGCTCAGATAGCCGGGCGGGTTCTGGCCGACCTCGCGTTCGATGACGCTGCCGGGGGCGGCGGCCGCGGTGATGTCCACGCCGGGGGCGGTGACATCGGGCTTGACGGCCCCGTCGCCCAGCCGGGGGCCGGTGCCGGAGAAGTCGGCGAGGACGTCCTTGTCGTTCACGGCGCCCACGGTCAGGGCGGCGTCGGCGCTCCCCGGGGAGTCGATGGAGCCGGGACCGGACCGGCCGCCGTTGCCGGCGGCGACGGCGAACAGCACCCCCTTGTCGGCCGACAGCTTGTTCACGGCCGTCTCGACGGGGTCGAGCCCGGGCCAGTCGGCCGCACCCAGGCTGAGGTTGACCACCTGGGCGCCCTGGGCGACGGCCCACTCCATCCCGGCGAGGATGCCGGAGTCGTCACCGAAGCCGTTGTCGTCGAGGACCTTGCCGTTGAGGAGCTTGGCGCCCGGGGCGACCCCCTTGAACCTGCCGCCCGACTTGGCGCCGGTCCCGGCGGCGATGGAGGCCACATGGGTGCCGTGGCCGTAGCGGTCGCCGGTGCCGGTGGAGGCGCTGAAGTTCTTCGCCGCGAGGACCTGTCCGGCGAGGTCCGGGTGACCGGTGTCGATACCGGTGTCGAGGACGGCGATCTTCACCCCCTTGCCGTCGAACCCGGCCGCCCAGGCCTGGTCGGCGCCGATCTGCCGGACGCTCCTGTCCAGGCTCGCGGTGCGGATGCCGTCCAGCCAGACGGCGGCCACCCCGGTCCCGGTGTCCCGGCTGCTGCCGCCGGCCCGCCGGTCGGTGAGCGCCTCCCACAGCGCGGCGGCCTTCGCCGGGGTCGCGGTGACGGCCTCGGCGTCGATCAGGCCGTACGTACGCTCCACGCGCAGCCCCCCGGTGGAACGCAGCGCGGCCTTGGCGGTGCCGGACGCCCCGGCGCCGCCCCCGTAGCGGACGATCAGCTGGAGACGGTCCCCGCGGGCCCGGCGGTACTCGGGCCGGGCCAGCTCGGTGAGGTCGAACAGCCGGAGGTCCAGCCGCCCGGAGTCGATCAGCGGCTGGGCGTCCAGCGGGACGAGAGTGGTCCGGCCCCGGTCCTGACGGACCGCCACCGGGATCCGCTCGCGGCCCTTCGCCGGAACGAAGCCGACCGGCCGGCCCCCGGAGTCCACGGTGACCTGGTCCCCGGTGACCAGGGTCAGCCGGACGGTCCCCGTCCCCGGCCGCTCGGGCAGTGGCCCCCGCCCCGGCGCGGTGGCCGGGGATCCGGGCGAGGCGGCGACCGGAGTCGTCAGCCCCGCCGCGAGCGCGATGGCGGCAGCGGCCGCCACGGCGGCCGCCCCCGTCCGCCGATTGCGAAATGTACGCACGTCGTTTCCCCCTGAAAGACAAGCGATCCATCGCCCGCGGGAAGAAACGGACACCGCGGGAATCGCAGTATCGCGCGCCGTCTGACGGCCGTTCAATGACCGTTTCGCAACAGCTCGTTGACGCTCAGACCATCAGCAGCAGCCGGGTGTTCGGGACGAGCTTGCGGTTCACGCTGGTGCTCTGCACGAAGATGGTGAACTCGTCGTTGTGGTCCGGCTTGACCCGGACCTCCACCGCCGGGAGACCGAGCAGCGCCCGGGCCTCCGGGCCGGTGTACACCCGGTCGGTCTTCTTCTCCAGCACCGCGATCTGCTTCCGTGCCTGGACCTTCTCCGGCTTGCTGAGCTGGTAGAACGCGCCACCGGTGCGATAGGTGTGGCCGGACTCCACGACCCAGCTCCGGATCGCCGCTTCCCGGGCCACCGGGATCAGCTCATAGGCCGAGGGATCGGCCGGGGTGAGGCCGGCGGCCTTGATGGTCTCGCTGTTGACCGCCTCCGCGCCCGTGGAGAACACCGCGCGGGAGCCCCGGATGCCCTTGGTCCGGCCGATCATGAACTTCTCGGTGGCCTGCTGGATGACCTGGCCGGCCTCCTCCAGACCCTGGGTGCTGGTGGCGTCCCAGACGGCGACGTTCTCCTTGGGGAACCCGCACTGCATGGCCTCGCGCTTGCCCATCTGGTCGGGGACCAGCACGGCCAGCGTCCAGTTGTCCGCCTGCGTCTCGATCATCTCGGCGACGGCGGCGACCAGTTCGCCGGGCTTCCGGGAGGGCGCGTCGGCACAGCGGTGGCTCGCGTTCTCCTGACCGTCGGTCAGCACGAAGGTGAGGAAGCTGTGGTCGCCGTACAGCTGGGCGGTCTGGGCCAGCTCCCGCTGCGACTTCAGCGAGGCGGCCAGCAGGGCCGTCATCCCGCCCACCCGGTACAGCTGCTTCAGCGAGGGCATCCGCAGCACGTCCTTGTCGTAGATGACGCACTCCACCTTGTCCGCGAAGACGTACACCGTGACCCGGGTCTCCTGGTCCAGCTCCTCCGACCGGCGGGCCAGATAGGCGATCTGCTGGTCCGCCACCTCGACGACCTTGCCGCTCAGATGCGACATCGACGAACTGGCGTCCAGCACAAGGGCGACATGGTTGATGTAGTTCTGGTTTCCGGACACGGAGGCTCCCCGATCTTCCCGCTCATCCCGACTCGATGGATCAACCGTCCCACCCACCACTGACAATCGGTCCTGCGGCGATGGGTGGTGACGGGAGGTCGGGGAGCGGGCCGGCTCAGGGGCGGTCCAGGCCCCAGGTCTGCAGGGTGAACGGGCGGCCCTTCTCCTCGCCGGTGATCGGCGGTACGTCGAGGAGGCGGAAGCCCGTCCGGCCGGCCACGGCCACGCTGGCGGCGTTCTCCGCCTCCAGCTCCAGGATCACCTGGCGCGCGCCCAGTTCCCCGAAGGCGTACTCGGCCATCAGCCGCACCGCCCGTGCGGCCAGGCCCAGACCCCGATGGGCCGGGCCGACCGCGTAGCCGATCTCGGTGCCCTCGGGGGAGCGCCGCAGCATCACCTCGCCGAGCGGGGCACCGCCGTCGAGGGTGATGGCGAGCAGGATCGCCGTACCCTCCGACCGCAGCTTCCGGCTCGTCTCCAGGCGGGTGCGGGCGGCCTCCTCGTCGAAGGGGGAGACGATCGGGGTCCAGTAGGCGATGTCGGGGTGGTCGAACAGGGCCGGCATCGCTTCGAGGTCCGCCTCCGTCCAGTCGCGGAGGACGAGACCCTCTCCGGAGAGTTCCATCCGCGCGGGAAACGACGGCGTCGTACTGATCATGGTGGGGGACCTCCGTGGGTTGTTCGCGACGAGGAAGGCTAACCGCGCCCGGCCGCCCGGGGCACCTCGATTAGCCCGCGTCCCCCGGGACGGGACGGCCGGGGTGTGCGGAGTGCGCGGGGTTCAGCTCGGGGAGCCGGCGGCCGAGCCGGTGGCGAGGTCGGCGCCCCAGCGGGCGATGGCGGCCGGCAGGTCGAGGGGGCCGGGGCGCTGGTCGGAGTCCTTGGCGGGCCAGTCCTCGCGCGGGACCCGCCACATCAGCTCGAACTCGTTGCCGTCCGGGTCCTTGGCGTAGAAGGACTTCGAGACCAGGTGGTCGCTGGATCCGACCAGGGCGCCGCGCTCCTCCAGCACCCGCCCCAGTTCCGCGAGCTCGCCGAGGGTGCCGACCTCCCAGGCCAGGTGGTACAGCCCCACCCGGCCCTGCTCCGGACCGGGCGCGTCCGCGCCGATCGCGAACAGTCCGAGGTCGTGGTCGTTGAGGGTGTCCGCGGCGCTGAGGAAGGCCGCCCGGCCCGGTATGAGCTGGTCGACCCGGAAGCCGAAGACCTCGGTGTAGAAGGCGACGGAACGCTCGACCTCGCGGATCCAGAGCACGGCGTGGTTCAGACGGCGGACGGACATGGGGGCTCCCGGGGGCTCGGTCGGGCGGTTCGCCCGACCTCCGCAGCATACCGTTCAAATTCGAACTACTGCGGCGGGGGCCGATCCCGGCCTTGGCCCTGTGAGGGCGGAGCCGGAAGTGCCCTCGTAGCGGGCGGGGCGGCCGGGGACCCGGTCGATGCCCGGGCCCCCGGCGGTCAATGGGGGCCGGGGTCCGGGCGTTCGGCGGCGGTGCTTCGGCGGCGGCGCCGGCGCAGCAGCAGTGCGGCGGTGGCACCGCCCGCGGCGAGGAGCGCGGCCGCCCCGGTCCCGTACGCGGTCGCCGAGGTCCCGCCCGGGAGCGCCCGGCCGCCCGCCGGGGAGGCCTTCGCGGGGGCCGATGCCGGGTCCGCGGCGCTGCCGTTGACGAACACGCCGAACGTCATCGAGTTGTCGGCGGGCCGGGTGTCGCCGGCCGCGACGGGCACCCAGGCCCTTCCCCGGGCCCCGGGCACCTCGCGGTCTATCCGCACCATCAGAAGGCTTCCCGAACCGATCTGCGGGCAGGCGAACGTCCGCAGGGACAGGTCGGAGGGGTTGCACCACTGCGTTTCCGAGGGGAACGATCCGGGCTCGGGCACGGGCGCCAGGGAGACGCCCTCCGGCAGTTCGACCCACACCTCGCGGACGGGCCCGGGGAACCCCTCGGTGGTGGTGGCCACGGGAACCGGGAACCAGACGGTCCCGCCGAGCGGGCCGTCGACCTTCCTCGACTGCGCGGGGAAGAAGTGGCCCATGGGGGCGTCGGAGGAGCGGAACCGCAGCGTGCCCGGGGCGCTCGTCGAGCCCGGGGAGCCGGCGGACTCACGGAGGCGGACCGGGCGCCCCTCGCCCGTCGGCATCGCCCGGTAGCGGGCCGTCTCGGCGGACGAGAGGGTCTCGATCGGGAGGACGTCGTAGCTGTACGCGCCCGGGGGCGGGCAGCACGTGCCCTTCACCGTGCGGAACTCGGCGTCCGTCGCGTACCACCGGCCGGTCCGGACCGGCCCGGGGAACTCGCAGTACGCGGTGCTCCCGGCCGCGTCGTAGTGGCAGTTGCGAAATGCGCGGGAGAGCCTCGGGGCAGGTCCGGGGACGGCCGGCAGGTCGGGGGAGACGGAGATCCGCAGCAGGACGGTCCCGGGGGCGGGTCCGCCGGTGTTCACGAACGCCGGTCTGATCGGCGGGGGCGTGGCGGTGCCGGACCCCTCCGGCAGCACGGCGTCCGGGAACGAGCGCATCCGGAACTCCGGGACCCCGATGTGGATCCGGACCGCGGCGGGCGGTGGCAGTCCCGGACGCCCCGTGTGGCGGACGGTGAGGTCACCGGCGTACCCGAGCCGTGCGGAGGCGCGGGCCACCAGGGTGAACGGGCTGGGCGGCAGCACGGCGTGCGGCTCGGGGCGGCAGGTGACCAGGTCGCCGGAGGAGGCGCACTGGGGGTCCACCCGGAGCATCCTGACCGCGCCCGCGACGGCGGAGAGGTCGTACGTGGCGACGATCCCGCTCTGGACCGTTCCGGCGGGCACCGGCATGCTGCCCGGGAAGGGGCCCGCCTGGAGCGTCCCGGTGCCGGCGACCGGTACGAAGAAGTCGGCGGGCTGCGCGGGCAGGGGCGGGGGCGGCGGCGGGGACGGCGATGCCGCCCACACGGCCGGGGCGCCGCCCGCCGCCCCCAGTACGAGCAGCGGCCCCAGGGCCATCGCCGCCAGTGCTCCGCGCAGGCGGAGCATTCCCGGTATTCCGCGCGCCGCGTGCCGCCGGACCGATCCCGCCACCCTGTTCCCCGTCCCCTGTTTCGTGTTGACCGTACCCCTGCGGCTCCGCCGCGCCCCGCGCCAGGCTGGCGGTCAGGGACGGGTGGGCTTCTCCAGGGTCAGCCGGCGGTAGGCGACGCGGGCTGTCGCGAAGC
Organism: Streptomyces sp. NPDC033845; assembly: GCF_055576225.1. Taxonomy (NCBI): domain Bacteria; kingdom Bacillati; phylum Actinomycetota; class Actinomycetes; order Kitasatosporales; family Streptomycetaceae; genus Streptomyces; species Streptomyces sp. NPDC033845. Next base: position 13,791 of record NZ_JBVIRI010000016.1, read on the forward strand.
GGGCGATGACCGTGCCGGTGCACGCCGCCGCCAGCAGGCAGCCGAGGCGGCCGAGGTCGTAGTGGGCCGACCAGGTCAGTTCGCCCATCGGGGGAGTGGCGAAGCCGTTGAGGGTGAGCCAGCTGACCAGGGCCGTGCCCGGCGCGGCGACGAGCCGGGCGCCGGTGCTCAGTACGGCGCACACCACGGACAGCAGCAGCAGGTCTACGGTCGGGTCGCCATGACCGTTGAGGTAGTTGAGGACCGTGACCATCACCAGGCCCGCGATCCCCGCGGCGGCCCACACCGAGAGGGTCTCGACGCGTTCCGGCACCGGGCGGATCCCGGAACTCAGACGCCACCACCGCACCACGCGATTCTCCCCTTGCCCGGCCCCCGCCCTTGGAGTGCCCCCGGACATGATGCCCGAGGCGGCGCCCCGGCTAGCCGCCCTCCCCCGGAGCGGTCCGGCGCAGGGTGCGGATCGCCGGTACGGCGAACAGTGCCGCGCAGCCGGCCAGGGCGGCGACCGCGGACACCAGCAGCAGGCGTTCCGGCGGGGCGAGGGCGGTGGCCGGGCCCGCCAGCACCTGGCCGAGCGCGATGCCCGACACCGACCCGGCCAGCTCGTAGGCGGACACCCGGTTGAGCACCGCGGGCGGGGTGTGGGTCTGGACGCTGGTGGCCCACATCACCGACCAGAACGCCAGCCCGGCACCGCCGAGGGCGTGGCCCGCCAGCAGCAGCGGCAGCCCGGAGTCCAGGGCCACACAGAGCGGCAGCAGGGCGTACAGGGTCATCGCGGCCGTACCGGCGGCCAGCGGGCGGGCCGGGCGCACCCGGAGGGCGAGCAGTCCGCCGAGCACCGTCCCGGCGCCGAGGGAGGAGACGGCCAGGCCGTAGGCGTTCGGCCCGAGCCGCTCGCCGACCAGCGCGGAGCTGAGCGGGACCAGCGGGCCGAAGACCAGCATCCCGTACCCCACCCAGACCAGGATCACCGCCCACATCCAGGTGCGGGCGCGGAACTCCCGCCAGCCCTGGCGCAGGTCCCGGCGGAGCGACTCCCAGGGCGAACCGGCTGGGGCGACGGGAAGGGGGAGGGAGCCGGGGGCGGCCGGGGCCAGGCGGACGAGGGCCAGGCACAGGGCGCTGACCAGGAAGGTGGCGGAGTCGATCGCGTACACGGTCCCCGGGCCGGCCAGCGTGATCAGCAGCCCCGCCAGGGCCGGGCCGGCCAGGTGCGCCAGCGCGTCGGCGACCTTGAGCGTGGCGTTGGCCCGCTGCGGCTCCCGGGCGACCAGCGGGACCATCCCGTTCGCCCCCGGCAGGAACATGGCGACGGCCGCGCCGGCCGGTGCGGCCATGCCCACCAGCAGCCAGAACGGCGGCGGACCGGCGAAGAACGCGGCCGCCAGCACGCCCTGGGTGAGCACCCGGGCGATATCCGCGCCGACCATCATCCGGCGGGCGCCGAACCGGTCGGCGAGCACCCCGCCGAACAGCACCAGCAGCACGAAGGTCCCGGTCCAGACACCGAGGACCAGGCCGACGCCGGAGATCCCGTACAGCGGGCCGACCGCGAGCGCGGCGGCCACCGGCATCATCGCGTCCCCGAGCATGGAGACCGCGCGGGCAAGGAAGTAGAGGGCGAAGCGGCGCTCCCAGAGCGGGGGGCGGGGCAGGTCACCGGCGGGATCCTGCTGCGGGGCGGAGGTCTGAACCGTGGTCACCGGACGATAGTGGAGTAGACCAATCGGGCGTCCCAGTGTCCTGACCGACACGATGGGGTACTTTCCCGCCATGACCACCCGCCCGCTGCCCGAACCCCCGTCCCCGCACCGGGTGGTGGCCCTGCTGCGGCCCCCGCAGTCGACCTTCCCGCTGGCCTGCGCGACCGAGGTGTTCGCCGACCACGGCCCGGCGATCCCGGCCCGCTACTCCTTCGAGGTCTGCACCGAGCACCCCGGACCGGTGCGCTCCCAGGCCGGCTACGACCTGCTGGTCACCACCGGACTGGAGGCCCTGGAACGCGCGGACACCGTGCTGGTCCCCGGCTGGGACCAGCCGGCCGGCACCGAGGCGCCGCCGGCCGTGGTCGAGGCGGTCCGCCGGGCGCACGCGCGGGGCGCGCGCATCGTCGCCCTCTGCTCGGGGGCCTTCCTGATCGCCGCCACCGGACTTCTGGACGGCCGCCGGGCCGCCACCCACTGGGCCCAGGCCGCCGAACTCTCGGCCCGGTTCCCCCGGGTCCTGGTCGACCCCGCGGTGCTCTACGTGGACCACGGGGACATCGCCACCAGTGCCGGATCGGCGGCCGGAGTGGACCTCTGCCTGCACCTGGTGAGCGCCGACCAGGGGGCCGCGTACGCGCTGCGGATCGCCCGGAAGCTGGTGATGCCCCCGCACCGCGAGGGCTGCCAGCTCCAGTACGCCGAACTGCCCACTTCCGGGCCGGTGGCCGATTCGCTGGCCCCGCTGCTGGAGTGGCTGTCCGGACGGCTCGACCAGCCGGTGAGCGTCGCCGAGATGGCACTGCGCTCACGGGTCTCCTCCCGCACCCTGACCCGCCGCTTCACCGAGCAGCTGGGTATCAGTCCCGGACGCTGGCTGCTGGACCGCCGGATCGAGGCCACCCGGGCCCTGCTGGAGGAGACCGACCTGCCCGTGGAGACCATCGCGCACCGGGTCGGCCTCTCCTCGGCCGTCAATCTGCGCCGGCGGTTCCACGAGGCGCTGCGCACCACCCCGGCCGCCTACCGCCGGGCCTTCCGCGCCACTGCCACTGCCACTGCCACTGCCACTCCGACTGCCTCCGCCACCGCGTCCGCGCCGGCCGGCTCCTAGCCGTTCACGTCGGCGTACACCAGGTGGTGGTCCGAGTGGGCGGACGGGACCACCCGGTGGGTCCGCGCCGTCAGGCCGCGCAGGAAGACGTAGTCGAACTTGCTCTGCCAGTCGGTGGTCGGCTCGCAGTCGCCCGCCCCCGGCGGACGGCATCCGGGGAACGCGTCCTTCGCCAGCGCCCACAGCGGGGTGAGTTCGGAGGTCAGCGGGACGGCGTTGAAGTCGCCGAGGGCGATGGCCGGATCGTGACGGGCGAGTTCCCGGGCGAGCACGGCGGTCTGCCGGGCCCGGACGTCCGCCTGGCGCCGCTGGGCGAGATGGGTGTTGAAGACCCGGACCTGACGGCCGTCCACGGTGGTGGTGACCGCCATGTAGCCGCGGTCCTCGGACCCCCCGTCCGGGTACTCCGCGGTGACGGGGTCCGTCATCGGGGCCGCCGAGAGCAGGGCGTTGCCGAAGCCCCCCGGGTTCCACGGGGCGCCCCCGCAGCGGCCCCACTTGCGCAGCACCATGCCGTACTCGACGTGGTAGACCAGCCCGTAACGGTTCTTCAGGTACTCGCGGATCCGCTCCACATCGCGTACGCAGGCCTCCTGGAGGCCGAAGACCTGGGGTGCGAAGCGGGCGATCTCGGCCGCCCGGTCGATGTTGCTCTCCTGGCAGGGATTGCAGATGTTCCAGGTCATGACCCGGTTCGGGACCACCTCCCGGACCGGCTCGACCGGCCGAGACCCGGCCAGGACCTCGCCGCTGGGGGTGCTGGGACCGACCAGGACGGTACCGGCCAGGATCAAGGCGCCCGCCAGTGCGCCCGTGCCCTTACCGAGCACCATCGCCTCCTCGAATCCGGCTGAGGCGTGTGTCGCCCGTTGCGCGTGCGCATGAGGTTACCGGGGCCCCGGCCGGGACCGCGTCCCCGGCCCGGCGTGCCGCCGGGGCCTGGCCGTCCGGGGGCCGGGCATAGCGTTCACCCTCAGTCCAATGCAACGCCGGATCGTGGTTTGTTGCGTTAGTTCCTCGCCCAGTGCAACGATTTCAGGGCGACGGCCTGCACAAACAACTCCCCTTCGCAATAACTCCGTTGCTGGATCCATTAATGCAACGTAGCGTTTCTCTCACAAGAAACAACGGGTCGATCAAGGGGTGGGGTCATGGAGGCAGTGGCGGGCAACCGGCGGCGGACGGGTCCCGGTGCCATGGCCGCCTTCGCCCGCTTCGTGCTCTGCGGCGGCGGGATCGGGGTGGCCTCCAGCTTCGCCGTGACCGCCCTCGGCTCCTGGATGCCCTGGGCGCTGGCGAACGCCCTGGTCACCGTCGTCTCCACCCTCCTCGCCACCGAGCTGCACGCCCGCTTCACCTTCGGGGCCGGCGGACGGGCCACCTGGCGGCAGCACGCGCAGTCCGCCGGCTCGGCGGCCGCCGGATACGCCGTGACCTGCGCCGCGATGCTGGTCCTCCAATTGCTGGTGGCGGCGCCCGGCGCGCTGCTGGAGCAGACCGTCTACCTGTCCGCCTCCGCCCTCACCGGCGTCGCCCGCTTCGCGGTGCTGCGCCTGGTGGTGTTCGCCCGCACCCGCACCCAGGCCGCCCCGGTGGTGGCCCGCGCGCTGGCTCCGGCCGCGCCCGCGGAGCTCTGCCGCGCGGCCTGAGGGCGGCGCGTCGCTCGTACGAGTGCATCCGTCACCTCCCGGCCGGGGAGCGGGAGTTCACGATCATCCGGAGAACTACGCTGAGTGGCCCAGTCGATCCCCTGTGTAGCCATGGAAATGGAAGGTGTCCGAGATGACGGAGACGAGCGCGACCGCCGCGACCATCGAGACGGCCGAGACGGCCGTGACCGACGAGGGCCTGCTCGACCGCAAGCTGGAACGCGCCTTCAACCACCTGGACGCCGACGGGAGCGGGGTCATCGACGCCGAGGACATCTTCGCCCTGGGCGCGCGGCTGCTGTCGAACCTGGCGGAGCCCGCCTCCTCGCCGAAGGCCGCCTCGGTGATGGCCGGCCTGGCCGACTTCTGGCAGGACCTGTTCACCGAACTCGACATCGACCGCGACGGCCGGGTCACCGCGCAGGAGTACAAGACGGGCATGACCCGGCTCTACGCCCAGGGCGGCCCCGCCTACGACCGGTCCTTCCGGCCGATGGCGAAGGCGATCCTGACCGTGGTCGACACCGACGGCGACCAGCGGATCAGCCCCGAGGAGTTCCACAAGGCCCAGGAGGCCTTCAACCCGGAACTGAGGCCGGCCGACGCCGAGGCCCTGTTCCGGCGGATCGACAAGGACGGGGACGGCACCCTCACCGTCGACGAGCTCCTCGTGGCCGTCCGCGAGTACTACACCGGCAACGAGGAGGACGCCCCGGGTAACCTTCTGTTCGGAGAGCTCTGACCGGGTAGGAGTTCGCGGGCCGAAGGGAGCGGGCGGCGGAGTGCGGGCGGCGAGGGCGTTGACGACACTGGACGAGGTCGACCTGGGCGACCACGTCTGCTGGCGCATGGACCCGTCCGCCGCGTTCCCGGCGGACGCCGTCGGTTATCTGGCCGACGGGGCCCTCTACGGCGACAAGGTCGTGGTGATCGGGCCCGCTGGAGGGACGGCCGCCCGGCTGCCCCGCTCCGCCGGCCCGCTGCCCCCGGCCGCGGTGATCCTCGACTTCCCCGGGCCCGGGCCCGCCGATCCGGAGACCGTGCTGGCCGCCGTCCGCCAGGAGGCCCGTACCGCCGCCCGCCAGGGCTTCCGCTCCGTACGGGTCCTCGCCGAGCGGACCCCCGAGACCCTGCCCGGCGGGGTCGAGGAGCTCCTGGAGCAGGAGCTGCGGCTCGACGAGTTCGCCTCCGAGAGCGGTGCCATCGTGGTCTGCGCCTTCCGTCCCGACCGGTGGGACGCGTCTACCCTGGACCGTGTGGCATGTGTGCATCCGCACGAGACGGGCACGCGCGCTGAGCGTCCGGCTTTCCGGATGTTCAGCACGGGTGCCGACAGGTGGAGCGTGGACGGTGTGATCGACTCGGAGTGCGCGGAGGCCTTCAACGCGGCGGTCCGGGCCGCCACGGCGCGCGCACCCAAGGTGCGGCTGCGTTTCGACACCCTGGAGATGATCGACGCCGCCGGGATGCAGGCCCTGGTCGACGCCGCCCGCCGGCTGCCCGACCGCCGGATCGTGGTGGAGGGTGCCAACGAGACGGTGCGCCTGTGCTGGGAACTCGCCGGGTACGCGGTGCCCGGTGTGCCGGTGGTGATGGCCCTGTGAGCGCCCTCGTGCCCCCCACCCCGCCGTCCGGCCAGGACGGGAACCCGTTCCGCCACGAGCTCTACCCCTACCGGGGCGAGGAGCAGTTCCTGTCCGGCACCCTGGACTTCATCCGGGAGGCCCTGGAGGGCGGTGAGGCGGTGGTCGTCGCCGTGCCCTCCGACAAGACCTCCCTGCTGCGTGGCGAACTCGCCGACGAGCCCGACGTGACGTTTGTCGACACGGCGTCCACCGGGCCCAACCCGGGCCGGATGGTCGCGGCCTGGGCGAGCTGGATGAGGGAGCGCGGGGAAGGGGACCGGCCGGTCCGCGGCATCGGCGAGACCGCCTGGAAGCAGGCGCGCAGCGCCGCCCACCTCTCCGAACTCCGCTACCACGAATGGCTGTTGAACCGGGCGTTCGCCCAGAGCCCCACCTGGTCGATGCTCTGCCCCTACGACGCCGCGGACGAGGACGAGGGCGCCCTGCGGTCGCTGAGCGGCTGCCACCCGCTGATCCGCCGGGACGGCCGGGACATGCCCAACGAGGGCTATCTCGCCGCCGAGCACTACGCCTTCGAGGCGCTGGCCGACCCCTGCGACCCGTACCAGGAGCTGAGCTACACGCGCGGGGACCTGGCCGCGATCCGGTCGAAGGTGGCCCAGTGCGCCGCCGACGCGGGGGTGCCCGAGGAGGGGCGGGCGAAACTGGCCGTGGCGGTCACGGAGATCGCCACCAACAGCATCCTGCACGGCGGGGGCCGGGGAACCCTGCGGACCTGGGCGCAGGACTCCGCCTTCCTGTGCGAGTTCCGTGACTCCGGCTACCTCTCCGACGTGATGGCCGGCCGGGTCCGGCCCGCCCCGGACCAGATCGGCGGCCGCGGCCTCTGGCTGGCGAACCAGCTCTGCGATCTGGTGGAGATCCGCTCCACCCGGGAGCAGGGCACCACCGTCCGTCTGCACATGGACGTGCCCGACCCGGCCGGGGAGGCACACCGCCGCTGACGTGGCGGCCGGCGGGCCGGGCCGTCGCCCGGGCGGGCCCGTCTCCACCGACCGCGTCCGCCGACGGTGTCCGCCGACCGGGGGTCGCGTCGCGCGCCGCCGGGGGTCCGGGGCCCCCGGGGTGTAACCAGGCAGGTGGACCGCCCCCCACACCGCCCCGGGAGACACGTACATGCGGAACCGCCTCCGACCCCGCTCCGGCCACCGCCCGCGCGGGCGACTGCTGCGCACCGGACTGCCCGCCGCCGCCCTGGCCGCGGCCGCACTCGGCGGACTGTTGCAGCCCGCCACCGCCCAGCCCACCCCGGTGGCCGAGACCTCGGCCCCCGCCGCCTCCCCGGTCGCCCCGTCGGCCGGGTCCCCGACCGGCCCCGACGGCCGGCCGCCGCGGCAGGACGAGCGGCTCCGCAAGCTGCTGGAGCGGCTGGTGTCCCAGGACGACGGCCCGCCCGGGGCCCTCGCCGTGCTCACCCGGGACGGACGCCACGAGGTGTACCGGGCCGGGGCCGGCGACCTGGCGACCGGCAGGCCCCCCGCCCCGGGCGACCACATGCGGATCGCCAGCATCGCCAAGGCGTTCAGCGGGGCCGTCGCGCTCCGGCTGGTCGACCGGGGGGAACTCGCCCTCGACGACACCATCGGCGAGGTGCTGCCCGGCCAGCCGGCCGCCTGGCACGAGGTGACCCTGCGCCAGCTGCTCCAGCACACCAGCGGGCTGCCCGACTACACCTCCGCCCCCGGGTTCGTGGAGCTCCTCACCGCCGACCCCCGGCACCGCTTCGACTCCCGCCGGCTGCTCGACTTCGTCGCCGGTCAGCCGCTCCGCTTCCGGCCCGGCTCCCTCTACGAGTACTCCAACTCCGACAACATCGCCGTCGCCCTGATGGCCGAGGCCGTCACCGGCCGGCGCTACGAGGAGCTGCTGCGCGAGCTGGTCTACCGTCCGCTGGGCCTGCGCCGCACCAGCCTCCCGCAGGGCTACCGGCTCCCCGAGCCCTATCTGCGCGGCTACGAGGTCGCCCCGGACGGCCCGCCCGAGGACATCAGCGAGCTGCTCGGCGCCTCCGGGGTCTGGGCCTCCGGCGGCATCGTCAGCACCGCCGGGGAACTCGGCACGTTCATCCGCGGCTACGCCGGGCCCGGGTTCGTGTCCGGGAAGGTGCGCGAGGAGCAGCTCGACTTCATCCCCAGTGCCTCCTCGGACCCGGCCGGGCCCGGCACCAACGCGGCCGGGCTGGCGCTCTTCCGCTACACCACCCGCTGCGGGGTGCTCTACGGCCACACCGGCAACTTCCCCGGATACACGCAGCTGGCCGCCGCCACCCCGGACGGACGGCGCTCGCTCACCTTCACGATCAACACCCAGACCGGCAACCGGGAGGCGCCGCGGCTGCTGGCGGAACTCCGTTCGGTCCAGGAGCAGTTCGCCTGCGCCCTGCTGAACAACGGCTGAACCGCGGCGGGTGCGGGGGCTGGCGGGCCCGGTGGGACGTGGGCTACCGTCGGTAATACCGATGGGTAACGTCCAGGTGCCCGCCGGTGCCCGCTGTCCCCCGCACCGTGCCCCACCCTCACAGCCGCCGGGATGAAAGGCCGTCATGGTGAACGCCGGAGACATGTCCGAGGCACCTCAGGAGCAGCGGCGGGAGATACGGCCGGACCATCCGGCCGGCCGGCCGCCCGGCCCCGGGGTCACCCGGCGGCGGGCCCTCACGGTCACCGGCGGGGTCCTCGCCGGAGCCGCCCTGGCCGGCCACGCCTTCCCCGCCTTCGGCGCCGAGTCCCAGCACGCCGACGCCATCGTCGTCGGACACGGCCTCGCCGGACTGGTCGCCACCGCCGAACTCGCCGCGGCCGGACGCAAGGTGCTGCTGCTGGACCAGGAACCGGAGGCCTCCCTCGGCGGCCAGGCGTTCTGGGCCTTCGGCGGACTGTTCTTCGCCGACTCCCACGAGCAGCGCCTGATGGGCATCAAGGACTCCCGGGAACTGGCCTGGCAGGACTGGCTCGGCACGGCCGGCTTCGACCGGGGCGTCGAGGACCCGGCCGGCCCGGACCACTGGGCCTACAAATGGGCCGAGGCCTACGTGGACTTCGCCTCCGGGGAGAAGCGCTCCTGGCTCGCCGGGCTAGGCGTGCAGTGGTTCCCGATCGTGGGCTGGGCCGAACGCGGCGGCGGACTCGCCGACGGCCACGGGAACTCGGTGCCCCGCTTCCACGTCACCTGGGGCACCGGCCCGGCCATCGTCGAACCCTTCGAGAAGAAGGTGCGGGCCGCCGTCGCCAACAGGAAGGTGACGTTCAGGTTCCGGCACCGGGTGGACGGGCTGGTCACCACCGGGGGAGCGGTCACCGGGGTGCGCGGCGCGATCCTGGAGCCCAGCGGTGCGGTGCGGGGCGCCCCCAGCTCCCGTACCGTCGTCGGCGAGTTCGAGCTGCGCGCCCCGGTCGTGGTGGTCACCTCCGGCGGCATCGGCGCCAACCACGACCTCGTCCGCCGCAACTGGCCGGCCCGGCTCGGCACCCCGCCCGCCACCATGGTCACCGGCGTGCCGGCGCACGTGGACGGCCGGATGCTCGCCATCACCGAGAGCGCGGGCGGCCGCATCGTCAACCCCGACCGCATGTGGCACTACACCGAGGGCCTGCGCAACTACGCCCCGATCTGGCCCGGGCACGGCATCCGCATCCTGCCGGGCCCGTCCGCGATGTGGTTCGACGCCCGGGGCCGGCGCTTCGGGACCCCCGACATACCCGGATACGACACCCTGCACACCCTGAAGTCCATCAGGGACACCGGATACGACTACTCGTGGTTCGTGGCCACCCAGAAGATCCTCGCCAAGGAGTTCGCCCTCTCCGGCTCCGAGCAGAACCCCGACCTCACCGACAAGGACATCCTGAAGCTGCTGTCGCGGATCTGGCAGAGCCCGGAGCCCATCGAGCGCTTCAAACGGAACGGTGCCGATTTCGTGGTCGCCGCCAACCTCCCCGACCTGGTCACCGGCATGAACCGGCTCACCGGCGAGAACCTGATCGAACTCCCCGCCCTGCAACGCCAGATCGAGGCGCGGGACCGCGAGATCGAGAACCCCTACACCAAGGACGCCCAGGTCATGGGCATCCGCAACGCCCTCGCCTACACCGGTGACGCCATCAGCCGGACGGCCTCCGCACACCGGATCCTGGACCCCTCGGCGGGCCCGCTGATCGCCGTCCGCCTCAACATCCTCACCCGCAAGACCCTCGGCGGCCTCCAGACCGACCTCGCCGGCCGGGTCCTGGGCGCCACCGGCACCCCCGTCCCCGGGCTCTACGCGGCCGGCGAGGTCGCCGGGTTCGGCGGCGGGGGCATGCACGGCTACCGCTCCCTGGAGGGCACCTTCCTCGGCGGCTGCCTCTACTCCGGCCGGCAGGCCGGCCGGGCGGCCGCGGCCGCCACCGCGAGCTGACGCACGGCGGCCCCGACCGCGACCCGACCGCGACCCGACCCGCCCCGAAGCGCCGCCGGACAGGAGGAACGATCCCTCTGGGAGCCTCCCGGGTGACACCCGGGAGCGCCCGGCCCGGCATGCCGCACCGCGGGTGCCCGGGTCACCAGGCTGTGCTCGTGATCCCCTCCCATGTGATCGGCGCGCTCTCCGCGCTCGCCCTGCTCGCGCCCGCCCCCGTCCACGCCGCCACCCCCTCGGCGCCGGCCGCGCCCCCGGCCCCCGCCCCGGCCCCGCCGAGGGACTTCTTCGCCGGCCTGCCCAAGGGCGGCGACCTGCACAACCACCTCTCCGGTGCGGTCAGCACCGAGTTCCTGATCGAACTCGCCGCCGGTGACGGCCTGTGCATCACCACGGACACCAGCACGGCGGTGCCCCCGCCCTGCGGGGCCGGCACCCGCCCGGCCGCCGACGCCGTGACCGACGCCGCCTTCCGCCTCCAGGTGATCCGGGCCTGGTCCATGCAGGACTTCCCGGCCGACGGCAACGGCCACGACCACTTCTTCGCCACCTTCGGGAAGTTCGGCGAGGTGACCTGGCGGCACCCTGGACGGATGCTCGCCGAGGTCGCCAACACCGCCGCCCGACAGAACCAGTTCTATCTGGAGACCATGATCTCCCCGGCCTCCGGCCAGGCCCGCGAGCTGGCCGACCGGGTCGGCTACGACGCCGACCTCGACCGGATGCACGACGAACTCCTGGCCGGCGGCGGCCTCGACGCCGTCGTCCGGCAGGCCCGCGCCGACGCCGACGCCACCGACACCGAGTTCCGCAGCGCCGCCCACTGCGACGGCCCCCGGCCCGACGCGGCCTGCTCCCTGCCCTACCGCTGGATCTCGCAGGTCGCCCGACTCGGCACCCCCGAGCGGGTCTTCACCCAGATGGCGCTCGGCATGCGGCTCGCCGAACGGGACCCCCGGTTCGTCGCCGTCAACCTGGTGCAGCCGGAGGACGGGGAGGTCGCGCTGCGCGACTACCGGCTGCACATGCGGATGCTGAACTACCTCAAGTCCCAGTACCCCAAGGCCCACATCACCCTGCACGCCGGCGAGCTGGTGCCCGGCCTGGTCAAGCCGGAGCACCTCACCTTCCACATCCGGGAGGCCGCCCAGACCGGCCGGGCCGAGCGGATCGGCCACGGCGTGTCCGTGCTCCACGAGGACCGCTGGGAATCCCTGATGCGCTACATGGCCGACCGGCGCATCGCCGTCGAGGTGCCCTTCCACAGCAACGAGCAGATCCTGCGCGTCTCCGGGGACGACCACCCCTTCGCGACCTACCGCCGCCACGGGGTACCGGTGGTCCTCGCCACCGACGACCCGGGCGTCTCCCGCATCGGGATCACCGACGAGTACCGGCGCGCCGCCGAGACGTACGGACTGGACTACCCGGCCCTGCGGGACCTGGCCCGGGCCTCCCTGGAGCACTCCTTCCTGCCCGGCCGCGGCCTGTGGAACCGCGACGTCCGCACCGGCTACCGCCCCACCGGCCCCTGCGCCGGCGAACGCCAGGGGACCGCGCGGCCGGGTGAGCGCTGCGCCGCCTTCCTGGAGCGGGACCTGAAGGCGAGCGTCGAATGGCGGCAGGAGGCGGCCTTCCACCGCTTCGAGGCCGTCCACGCCCGGACCTCGACCCGTCCCGGCGGCCGCTGACACTCCCCTCGCCGCGCCCGGCCGGCCGCCCGCCGCCCGCCGCACTCCGACCGTCCCGACCGTGCCCGGACTCAGTCCGAGCCGGCCGGGCGGGCGAGCTCCGCGTCGAACTCCAGCCCCAGCAGCACCGCCAGGTTGGTGATCCACAGCCAGACCAGGAACACGATCACACCGGCCACCGCCCCATAGGTCTCGTTGTACGAGGCGAAGTGGCTGACGAAGAAGCCGAACCCGACGGAGGCGCCCAGCCAGATGGCCAGCGCCAGGACGCTGCCGGGGGTCACCCAGGTGGAGCCGCGGTGCCGGGAGTTCGGGGCGGCCCGGTACAGCAGCGCGATCATGGTGGTGGCGAGCAGCACCAGGACCGGCCACTTGGCCACCGACCACACCGCCAGCGCGGTGTCGCCGATCCCCAGCACGGCCCCGGCCTGCCGGGCGAGCCCACCGGTGAAGACGATGATCACCATGCCGGCGCCGCCCAGCACCATCAGCGCCACCGTGAGCACCAGACGCAGCACGAGCACCTTCCACACCGGGCGTCCGCCCGGGGTGCCGTACACGGCGTCCGAGGCCCGGATGAACGCGGCCGTGTAGCCGGAGGCCGACCACAGGGCGAGCAGGAGGCCCGCGAGGGCCAGCAGGGATCCCACCCCGCTGTCGGTCGGCAGCCGGGTCACCGCCCCGTGCAGCACGTCCCTGGCCGGACCGGTGGCCAGCTGCTCCAGGCCGTCCACCACCCGCCGGGTCACCGACTCGCCGGCCAGGCCCAGCAGGGACACCAGGACCAGCAGTCCGGGAAACAGGGACAGCACCCCGTAGTAGGTGAGGGCCGCCGCCCGGTCGGCCAGCTCGTCGTCGGTGAACTTCCGCACCGTCCCGAGCAGCAGGGCCCACCAGGACCGTCTCGGCGGGCCCGGGTCGTGCTCCGCGTCATGATCGGAGCCATGATCGGAGCCGTGATCGGAGCTGCTGTCCTGGCCGGGGTCCGCGGTGAGTGTCATACCCTCCGGGTGTCCCGATCCTCCGCAGTCATGTCAGGACCGGGTCAGGTCAGCGGGGCGCCGTCCGGTGCGGGAACCAGTGGCCCCTGCCTCGCGACCGCTCCTCGCCGGTGCTCCCGGCAGCGGGTGCCTCGGCGGGCGCCGGCGCCGGTGCCGAACCGGTGGCCGCGGCCTGGTCGCGCTGGTTGATCAGGTCCTCGCGTTCGCGGTCGACCACGACGGCCTCGCGGCGGGCCCGCGAGGAGCGGCGGGCCGCACGGCGGGCGCCGACCACCACCAGGGCCAGCCCCAGCAGGGCCACGGCCCCGACGACGATCCCGCTCAGGAAGAGGGAGCCGGTCGACCCGGTGGCGTGGTAGCCGAAGACGGAGAAGTCGCCGCCGGCGCCGAGACCGTTCCCCGCGCCGGAATTGGCGAAGACACCCGTCAGGCCGGCGACGAGGGCGATGACGAGTAGGACGAGTCCGAGAATGAGAATCATCGGGATCACTCCTGGGTTCCGCGCCCGGCGGACCGCCGCACGCAGCCCGCGCCTACCCGCCCCGCACCCCGTCAAGCGGAATCCGGCCCCGGACCGCATCTGTCGTCGGGACCCGCACCGCGAGGATGGCCGTGTCGTCGTCGGCGTCCCCCGGCCCCACCACCGCCTGCAGATGCTCCAGCAGCTCCGGCAGGGGCCGGTCGGTGCCGCTCCCGGCGAGCTCGCGGGCCAGCCGGTCCACATCGCCGAGGATGTCGCTGCCCCGCCGTTCCACCAGACCGTCGGTGTACAGCAGCAGGGTGCCGCCGGGCCTGATCAGCGTCCGGCCACAGGTGCGCGGGACCAGCGGCAGCCCGGGGTGCAGCAGCACGTCGTGCCCGGTCAGTGGCACCACCGAGCCGTCGGGGTCGGCCAGCAGCGGCGGCGGATGGCCCGCGTTGGTCCAGCGCAGCAGCCACGCCGCGTCCCCGGCGGGCCCCAGATGGGCGTGGACCAGGGTCCCGCTGATGCCCAGGCCGAGATGGCGGCCGGCTCGTTCGAGGGCGGACAGGGCGTCGTGCGGGCCGCTCCCGGGGCTGTCGTGGTCGGCCTGCCGGAGCATGCTGCGGACCTGCCCCATGACGGTGGCGGCCCGCATGTCGTGACCGGTGATGTCCCCGACCGTCAGCGCCAGGGTGTCCGCGGCCGGGCCGCCGTCCCCGGGCAGCGGATAGGCGTCGTACCAGTCGCCGCCCACCATCTCCTCGCGGGCCGCCGGCCGGTACAGCCCGGCGATCTCCAGTCCGGGGACGGCCGGCAGCTCGGTGAGCATGGCCCGCTGGAGCTCGTGCGCCACCCCGATCCGCTCGTCGAGGTGCAGCCCGCGCTCCACGGCCTGGGCGGTGTACCCGGCCACGGTCGTCAGGACCGTCCGCTCGGCCGTGCCGATCGCGTACGGGGCGTTCCAGCCCAGCACCAGCACCCCGATGGTGCCGTGCACACCGCGCAGCGGAACGCACACCGCACTGCCCAGGCCGGCCGCGTCGAACCCGTCCCGCGCCTCGGGACCGTACGGGCCCAGGGCGGTGCGGTCGCCCACCACGATCAGCCTGTTCTCCCGGACGGCCCGGGCGCTGGGCCAGTCGGAGTCCAGCGGATACGCCCGGGGCACGGCGGCCGGGGGCGACACCTGCTCGGAGGGGTCGGCGATCCGGCGCAGCACGCCCTGCCGGGTCAGCAGCACCAGATCCACGTAGGCGGGTTTGAAATGGCCGTCGACGAGTTCGCCGACCCGCTCACGGACCTCGTCCAGTCCGCGGGTGTCCGCCAGCTCCTCGGCCGCCCGCAGGAGCACCCGGGACCGGCCGAGGAGCTCCTCCATCCGGACGGCCTCGTACTCGGCTGCCTCCGCCGCCTCCTCCGCCTCCCGGCGGGCCTGCCGCACCTCCTGGGAACGCATCCGCATCCGCATCTGCGCACTGCACAGCGCCCCGAGTTCCGCCAGGTCCTCCCGCTCCGTCGGGTCCCAGCCCCGGGAGGCGGAGGAGACGGCGGCCAGGACGCCCAGGAGCTCGCCGGAGCCGCCGATCAGGGGCACCCCGGCGAAGGCGGATCCGCCCGGCCCGTCCTCGGCCCCGGAGCGGAACAGCGGCCGGCCGAGCGCGGCGACCCGGCGGCAGCCCTCCAGAGCCGCCGGGGGGACCGGGGTACCGGCGGGCCACACCTCGGACCGGGGCTCCGCCGGACCGCCGGGTTCCGGATCCTCCTCCGGTTCCCCGGCCACCCACACCACACCCTGGTCCGCGCCCGACAGCCGGGCGGCCAGACGCGCGAACCGGTTCACCTGCCCTGCCCTCCTGCCCGGGGCGTCCGCCGGGCCGTCGGACACCACGATATCCGCGGACCCGGGGCGAGCGGCCCTCCGGCGGCGGCATGACCGCCGCCGGACGGGGCAGACGGCCCCAGCGCTCCCCGCGCCCCGCCGCCCGCGCACCGCCCCCGATCCGGTGCCACCGAGAGGACGCCCGATGGCCGACGAGTCCCGCCCGGATCCCGAGCTCAGCCTGCTGATCAGACTGGTGGACGCCGACCGGGAGAACCGCTCCCACTTCGGGGTCTCCCTCAACATCCCCGGCGGGGTGATCTACGGGCAGGCGATCAGCCGGGAGACGTACGTGCGGGACTGGGAGGCCTCGCTGCGCGACCTCCCGGGAGCCGGGGCCGCGTCACTGGCCCGGCTGCCCGGGCTCGTCGGGCGGGCCCTGGAGGAGCAGGAGCGGAAGGAGGGGACGGACCCCGACCCGCTGCCGGCCTGGGTGCATCTGCGGGACGCCACCTTCCTGACCGGATCCGCCCGCCAGACGATGCACTACGAGCTGTGGCGCGGCCGCCTCGACGATGTCGTGGGCTGGTCGCTGTCCATCCCCTCCTGAGCCGGGGCCCCCTCCCGCGCCCCGTCCGTCCCCGTGCGCTGCCCTCAGCAGCGGCCGGCGGGCCGGGCGCGGGTCACCAGGTCGGTGTGGCCGGTGGTGCCGTCCAGCCATACGGCGCGCCGGCCGGTGTCCGCGGCCAGACCGAGCTGCTCGCCCCGGTTGCAGGAGACCCGCTGGAGGCCGCGGCCGTCCGCGTCCGTCTGCACCAGCTTCGGCAGCCTGTCGTTCGACCAGCGCGGCCCGGTCTGCGGGCCGTGGTCCGGCCGCCAGTACTGCAGGGTGACCGCCGCGTCCGTGGCGTCCAGGTTCCAGAAGTGCGCCGACGGATCCTGCTCGCCGATCAGGTCCGTCAGACCCGTCCCGTCCAGGTTCGCCCGCCGCAGCGCCATCCGGTTGTCGTCCGGGATGTCGTCCACCAGCCAGTACACGTGCCGGCCGGTCACCACCGGGGAGGCCAGCCCGTTGTAGCCGCCCTTCGGCGGCACCAGGGCCCTGCGGCCGGTCCGCACGTCGGTGACCTCCACGCTGACCTGCTGGTAGCCCTGGGAGTCGGTGTACAGCTTGGCGTAGCCCAGCCGCGACCCGCTCAGCGTGGGCAGCGCGGTCACGGTGTCGGCCGCGCCGCCGTCCGCGTACACCGGCCGGCGGTCGCCGGGCCGCAGGTAGCCGACCCGGGACCGGCCCTCCAAGGTGACCTCCTGGAAGGCGATCACCCCGCCGGACACCCGGACGTTGCCGATGGTCGCCGGGGCCGACCAGACCGTCCGCACCGGACCGCCGGCCAGCGGCCGGGACAGCACCGAGACCCCGTCCGGCCCGTACGCCGCCCACACCGCGGTCCTGCCGTCGGTGTCCGGATACACGTGCGCGCGGCCGTCGTTGGGGCTGAGCCGCTTCACCCCGCCGGTGCCGTCGGTGCGCCCGGCGTACACCGAGTACGCCTCCTGCCCCGACTCGTCCGAGGAGGCGGAGGCCCACCAGCCGCCGCCCGCGCCGGGCGGGGTGCCGGTGGTGTTCACATCGCCGAGCAGCCGGTCGGAGTCCACTCCGAGGGCCTTCTCCCAGCCGGGCACGATGCCGTGCGCGTCGAAGGCCCGCCGGACGGCCTTCAGCTGCGCGCCGCCCGCCTTCAGGTCGCGGGCGGCGGCGAGCACCGCGGCCCGGCCCTGGGTGAACCCGTCCAGCGGGGTGAGGTAGCGGGTCAGCGCCCGGTAGACGATCCGGTCGGCGAGCCCGGCGCCGAGGTCCTCTCGGATGTCCCACAGGGCTCCGGAGAAGATGGTGGAGTTCAGGTGCACCCCGCCGTCGTCGGTGCCGTACGTGGCGCCCAGGAAGTCCTTGGCGGTGGTCCGGCCGTCGTCGAGGTCGCGCAGCGCGCAGTCGCGCGGCGCCAGGGTCCGGCACAGGTCCTCGCCCACCAGGCCCGCGTCCGGGTGGCCCATCGGGGTGCCCGAGGCGGTCAGGTCGATGGCGTTGCCGAAGTAGTCGGCGACCGCCTCGTTCAGGGCGCCCGACTGGCCGACGTAGACCAGGCCCGCGGTGTGCTCCACGATCCCGTGGGTCATCTCGTGGCCGACCACGTCGAGGTCCGCGGAGAGCGGCTTGAACTCCTCGTCCCCGGTGCCGTACACCATCTTGGTGCCGTCCCAGAAGGCGTTCACGTACGGCAGGCCGTACGGGTCGCGCACCCCCACCAGGGAGTTGACGGCCCCGCCCCGGCCGTCCAGGCCGTCCCGGCCGTGCTTGGTACGGAAGTAGTCGTACACCTGCCCGGCCGCCCAGTGGGCGTCGACCGCGCCGGAGTCGGTGGCGGCCCGGCCGAAGGCCCTGCCGGGCGAGGCGACCGGGGCGATGCCGGCCGGCCAGGTGCCCGCCACCTCGTCCACCCGCCGGCCGGTGGCGTCGTAGGTGGTGATCGGCTGCCTGCTGGTCGACCAGGTGCGGCCGTGGTCGCGCAGGACGTAGCCGGACGTGTCCCGCTGCACGCCGAGGGTGACCTTGGCACCGTTCAGCCGGGTGCCGGAACCGGCGGTCACCGGGGCCGGGGACCGGGACTCGATCCGCCGGATCGCCGAATAGGCGAGCAGCGGGAACCCGGAGCGGGCGTCCACGTAGACCTCCTGCCGCACCGGCTCGCCGGTCGCCGGATCGCTGCCGGTGACCGTCACATGGTGCGCCAGCACGCCCTTGCCCCTCGGCAGCACGACCAGGCCGTGGCCCTCGGCGGACAGCCGGGCGGTCAGCGGGCCGCGGGCCGGCCGCTCCGCACCGGCGCCGGGCGCCCCCGCCCCCGGCTTCGACGGGCGGGCCGGGGACAGCTTCTGACGGGACAGCCGCTCGCGCACCGAGGCCACCGCCCGCTCGCCGGCCCGGGCCGCGGTGACGGCCGCGCGGGTGTCCACGGTCAGCCCGGTGAAGTACCGGCCCGAGGTCCCGGTGACCAGCCGGCGGCCGTCCCGGTGCTCCATCCGGACCAGGTACTGACCGCCGAGCACCGGCACCCCGCGGTGCCGCTGGGCGAACCGGACGGTCTCCTCGGCCCCCTCCTGCAGGGCCGGGCCGGCGGCCGCCAGGTCCCGCCCTGGGTCGGGGATGGCGTAGCGCCCCTTGCGGGCCGCGAGATGGCCGAGGGCGGCTTCGGCCGCGCCGCTCCCGGCATCGGCCGGTTCGGCGATCCCCTCGACCAGGGCCGGGGTCGCGGTGCCCTCCCCGGGCACCACCTCGGCCACGGGCGGGGCCGGTTCGGCCTGCGCGGTGGCCGGCAGGAGGCCGGACAACAGGGCCGCCGCGCCGAGGAGCGCGGCGGCGCCGGATATCCGGGCCGTCCTCGCGGACGTACTGGACCTGCTCACCATGGGTTCCCTCCGGACGATCGGTGTGGGGCCCATGCAAGGTGTTGCATCGTTGTGGATCAAGGAATAAGTGCCGGTCACAACTGTGGAAGCACACTTGTGGGCAGAATGCGCGCATGCCGAGAATCCCCTCATGACCATCAAGACCACACTGGGGGAACTCGGTCTGGGGGCCGACGCGGAGCGGGTCTATCGCGCCCTGTCCCGGGACCGGGAAGCGGCACCGGACCGGCTGC
This sequence comes from Streptomyces sp. NPDC033845, assembly GCF_055576225.1. Lineage (NCBI taxonomy): Bacteria > Bacillati > Actinomycetota > Actinomycetes > Kitasatosporales > Streptomycetaceae > Streptomyces > Streptomyces sp. NPDC033845. The sequence continues at coordinate 32,977 of NZ_JBVIRI010000016.1, forward strand.
GCGCCGAACTCGGCATGGAACGGCCGGGGTTCGACCGCACGATCGGCCAACTGCGCGAGCACGGCTTCGTGCTGGAGGGCCCGCCCGGAACCCTGCCCCGCCCCCTGCCCGCGGGACCGGCGATCCGCGCCCTGGCCCACCGCCGTGCCGCCGAACTCCACGACAGAGCAGCCGACCTGGAGCGCATCCGGGCGGCCGCCGACGAGATCGCGGTCCGGCTCGCCCCGGACGTCCCCGACACCCCCGGCCGCTCCGACGGCGCCGGCTGGGAGACCGTCCACGGACAGCAGCGGATCGTGCGCCGGGTGGCCGAACTGCTCGCCGCCGCCCGCCACGAGGTGGCCTTCCTCGACCGGCCGCCCTACGCCATGCCGGACCGCCCCGAGGCGTACCTCCCCGGCCACGGCCTCGACGGCCTGCGCGCCCGGGGGGTGGCGGTCCGCATCGTGGTGGGGGAGGAGGCCCTCGACCGCCCGGGCCGCTGGGAGGTGCTCGCCCCGCTGATGGCCACCGGGGTACGGATCCGGGCCGCGGCCTCCGTCCCGACCAAACTGCTGGTGGTCGACGGCCGCACCGCCCTGCTGCCGCCCACCGGGGAGGCGGACCCGACCAGTTCGGCGCTCCTGGTCACCGGCGGCCTGCTCGCCCCGGCGATGGTCGGCCTGTTCGAGGCGGTGTGGCAGGGCGCCCTGCCGTTCGGCGGCCCCGAGGGGCCGGCGGAACCGGTACCGGAGGGGCGGCAGGCCCTGCTCGGCCTGATGGCGGGCGGGCTCAAGGACGAGGCCATCGCCCGCCAGCTGGGCGTCCACGTGCACACCGCCCGCCGCCGGATCAACGCCCTGCTCGGCGAACTGGGCGCCGCCACCCGCTTCCAGGCCGGCGCCCGGGCGGCCCTGCGCGGCTGGCTCTAGGCCGCCTCCGGAGAGGGCTCAGGTCCGGACCCGGTCCAGGAGGCCCTCCGGCAGGTACTCCTTCAGGGACTCGGCGAGGGCGGCCGGGTCGGTGACCGGGTCGCGCGGCGGGTTCCAGGGGCGGCGGGGCAGCGACACCGGCGCGGTCCCGCCGAGGCGCAGCGCCACGTCGGCGCGCAGCTGCGGCAGCATCGCGTACAGCCGGTCCCCGGGGCAGGCGGTGCTGTTGAAGTCCCGGTGCCCGTAGATCTCCGACGGGGAGACCCCGTACTGGCGGCAGATGTGGGCGCACAGGTCCGCCAGCGCCGCGTACTGGGCGGCCGGCGGCTGCTCCGTCATGTAGGTGCCCTCGTTCTCGATGCCGATGGACACGTTGTTCTGGCCGACGCAGTGCGCCGCCCGGACGATCCGGTTCCCGGCGTTCAGGGCGGCCAGACTGCGGTGCCGGCCCTCCAGCACGAACGCGCCCCGGCTGATGGTGAAGTGCTGGCCCGTGTCGATCCAGCCCTGGAGGTCCATGTGGTGGGTCTGGATGGCACGGGCCAGCTTGTGCGCCCGGTCCCGGGAGAGGTCGGCGACGTTCGCCGTGGCCGTGTGGTGGACGATGATCCGCTCGGGGCGGGCGGCGAGCAGCACCACGGCCTCCGACGCGGCCCGCGCGCCCCAGCCGGCACAGTCGGTGATCGCGGGCACGGTGAACCCGTCACGGCCCCGGAACCCGCCGGCGCCGGTGGCGGCAGCGGCCGGGGAGGCCGTGACGGCGGGCAGGACGGTCGCGGCCGAGAACGCGAACGCGGCGGAGACCAGGGCGCGGCGGGAGAGCCGGGCGGGAGGGGTGGACGTCATCGATGGGCCCGTTCCTGTGGGGGGAGGAAGCACCCATATAAGAGCGCCCCACCCCCCGGGAGCACGCAGGCGCTCCGCGCACCCGCCCCATACCCCCCGCCCGCGCCGGGGTCAGGAGGGCAGCCAGGCCTTCCAGGTGGCGGGGTTGGCCTTCACCCAGCGGGCCGCGGCCTCCTGCGGCGCCAGCTTCTCCTCCGCGATCATCAGCGAGACGTCGTTCTGCATCTCGGTGGTCCAGCGGAACCTCTTCAGGAAGGCCGCCGCGTCGCCCCCGCCGTCCGCGAACCGGGCGTTGAGGAACTTCTGGAGGGGGGTGTGCGGGTATCCGCAGGCCACCTTCTCCGGGTCGGCGTCGCAGCCCTCCTTGTAGGCGGGCAGCCGCACCTCGGTCATCGGCACCTTCTCGAACAGCCACTGGGGCTTGTACCAGTAGCTGAGGAACGGCTTCCGTTCCTTGGCGAACTGCTTGATCTGGGTGATCTGGGCCGCCTCGGAGCCGGCGAAGACCACCTGGTAGTCCAGGTCCAGGTTCTTCACCAGGGCCTTGTCGTTGGTGACGTAGGACGGGGAGCCGTCCAGCAGCTGGCCCTTCCCGCCGCTCTCCGGGGTGCGGAACTCGGCGGCGTACTTGTCCAGGTTCCGCCAGTCGGTGACGTCCGGGTGCTCCTCGGCGAAGTACGTGGGCACGAACCAGCCGATGTGGCCGGTGACCCCGAGGTCGCCGCCCCGGGCGATGGTGCCCTTGTCGGCGATGTACCGCTCCTCCTGCTCGGGGTGGCCCCAGTCCTCCAGGATGGCGTCCACCCGGCCCTGGCTGAGGGCGTCCCAGGCGGGCACCTCGTCGATCTGCACGGTGTCGACCCGGTAGCCGAGCTCGTGCTCCAGCAGGTACTGGGCGACGGCCACGTTGGCCTGGGCGCCGACCCAGGACTGCACGGACAGGGTGACCGTCCGGGATCCCTTCGCGGCGGCGTACGGGGAGGACTGCCGGGTCATGTCGGCCGCCCCGCAGCCGGTCAGACCGGCCGTCAGGGCCGCGGCCGCCAGCAGGGCGGAGAGCCGGACGGCACGGGAGCGGGGGGCGCCCGGGAGACGGGCGGCCCGGGGTGTGCGGGGGGTGGTGCGGGTGCGGGGCATCTCAGGCCACCTTTCCGGCTCGGCCGCCTCGTCGGGTCGGCTGGGTGACGCGGTCGAGGACCAGGCCGAGGCAGACGATGGCCGCACCGGCCACCAGACCGGTCGCGAGGTCGCCGCGGGCCAGGCCGAACACCGCCTCGTAGCCCAGCGCCCCGCCGCCTACCAGGCCGCCGATGACGACGACGGCGAGGACCAGGACCACGCCCTGGTTGACGGCCAGCAGCAGCGCGGGCCGGGCCAGCGGCAGCTGGACCTGGAACAGCTGCTGCCGTCCGGTCGCGCCGAGGGCCCGCGAGGACTCCAGCGCGCCGGGGTCCACCGCCCGTACGCCCTGCTCGGTGATCCGGACCACGGCGGGCAGCGCGTAGACCACGGCGGCCGCGACGGCGGGGGCTCGGCCCACGCCGAACAGCGCGACCACCGGGATCAGGTAGACGAACTGCGGCATCGTCTGGAAGACGTCGAGTACGGGCCGAAGGGCGCGGCCCAGCCGGTCGTGGCGGGCGGCGGCGGTGCCGAGGGCGAAGCCAAGCAGCAGGGTCACCGCGACGGCGGCCAACACCTGGGAGAGGGTGTCGAGGGCCGGGTCCCAGACGCCGAGCACCCCGATCGCGGCCATGGCCAGGACGGCGGTGGCGGCCGTCCGCCAGGTCCCGATGAGCAGGGCGAGCACGCCGACCGCCAGCAGCACGCTCCACCAGGGCAGCCATTGCAGGCCGTCGCGCAGCGGGTTGAGGACCCAGGTGGTGAAGCGGCCGGCCCAGTCGGCGGTGCCGCCGACGACGGGGACCCCGGAGTAGAGGTGCGCGGTCATCCACTCCACGGCCCGGTTGACGGGTCCGGCGGTGTCCAGGGTCCAGCCCTCGGGCCAGCTCAGCCGGTCGGACAGACGTCCGGCGGCGGCCACCGCGGCCACCGCGAGGGCGCCCGCGGCGAGCGTCGCGCGCCCGCCGGTCCAGGCGGTGCGGCCGGGGCCGTCGGGGCGGGCCGGGACCGTGCCGATCCGGGCGCCGGCCGCGGCCGTGACCCGGTCCAGGACGACGGCGAGCAGCACGATGGGCACGCCCGCCGCGAGGGCGGCACCGACGTCGACGGCGGCGAGGGCCTGGTAGACCCGGTCGCCGAGGCCGCCGGCCCCGATCACGGAGGCGATCACGGCCATGCCCAGCGCCATCATGATCGACTGGTTGAGGCCGAGCAGGAGTTCCTTGCGGGCCAGCGGGAGCCGGGCCGTCAGCAGCCGCTGCCGGCCGGTGGCGCCCAGGGAGGCGGCGGCCTCCATCACCCCGGGGTCGGCGCCGCGCAGCCCGAGCGCGGTCAGCCGGGCCATGGGCGGGGCGGCGTAGACGACGGTCGCGAGGACCGCGGCGGGCACCCCGATGCCGAAGACCAGGACCACCGGCAGCAGGTACGCGAAGGCGGGCAGCACCTGCATGGTGTCCAGGACCGGGCGCAGGATCCGGTCCATCCGGTCGGAGAGGCCGGCCGCGAGTCCGAGGAGTCCGCCGAGGAGCACCGAGGCGGCGACGGCGACGGCCATCAGGGCCAGGGTCTGCATGGTCGGCACCCACATGCCCAGCAGTCCGCACACGGTGAAGGCGGCGACGGAGGTCAGCGCGAGCCGGGGGCCCGCGACCCGCCAGGCCAGCAGGCCGGCGGCGGCCGTCACCCCGGCCCATCCCAGGGCCAGGAGCAGCAGGTAGACGGCGCGGACGGAGAGAACCACGGCGTTGCTGAGGTGGCCGAGGAAGTACAGGAACAGCGGGTGGCCGTCCCGGTTGTCGATGATCCAGTCGCTGGTGCGTTCCAGCGGGCCGGAGAGGTCCACGGAGAGTGCGCCGGGCCAGTTCCCGCCGCCCAGCAGCAGGACACCGAGGACCAGGGCCACGACCGCGCCCGCCCCGATCAGCCGGCCGCGGCGGCGTCCGGGGGCGGGGGAGGCCGGCGCGGGGGCGGCGGCGGGTGGGCGGGTGGCGGCGGGTGTGGGGGTGGCGGTGGTCATCGGGCGCACCCCCGGGGGGAGTGCGCGCACGGCGGCGGCCAGGTGGTGTGCGGATACATCAGGCCACCGCCTTCCCGGCCGCGGCGTCCGCCGGGACCCCGGCGACCACGGCGAGCAGGGCGCGCTGGTCGACCACGCCGAGGCACCGGCCGTCCTGGACGACCCGCGCGTTCTGTCCCGTGCGGGCCACGGCCTCGATCGCCTCGTGCACGGTGGCGCCCGGGGCGAGCGCCGGACCCTGCTCGCTCTCCTCGGCGCGGGCCGGCCGCATCGCCGAGCGGACGGTCAGCACCTGCTCGCGCGGCACGTCGCGGACGAAGTCCCGGACGTAGTCGTCGGCGGGGGAGCCGACGATCTCCTCGGGGGTGCCGAGCTGTACGATCCGGCCGCCGCGCATCAGCGCGATCCGGTCGCCGAGCCTGAGCGCCTCGCTCAGGTCGTGGGTGATGAAGACCATGGTGCGGCCCTCCTCGCGGTGCAGTCGGACCACCTCCTCCTGCATGTCCCGGCGGATCAGCGGGTCGAGGGCGCTGAACGGCTCGTCGAACAGCAGGACCTCGGGGTCGACGGCGAGGGCGCGGGCCAGTCCGACCCGCTGCTGCTGCCCGCCGGACAGCTGTCCGGGCCTGCGGTGCTCCATCCCCTCCAGGCCGACCTTGGTGACGAACCCGGCCGCCCGTTCGCGGCGTTCGGCACGGCCCACGCCCTGGATCTCCAGGCCGTAGGCGACGTTGTCGAGGACGGTCCGGTGCGGGAGCAGCCCGAAGTGCTGGAAGACCATCGAGGCCCGGTGCCGGCGGAGTTCGCGCAGCCGGCCGGGGTCCATGGACAGGACGTCCTCGCCGTCGATGGCGATGCTGCCCGAGGTGGGCTCGATCAGCCGGGTCAGGCAGCGGACCAGGGTGGACTTGCCGGAGCCCGACAGCCCCATGACCACGAAGACCTCGCCCTTGCGGACCTCGAAGGACACGTCCCGGACGGCGGCGGTGCAGCCGGTCCGCTCGCGCAGCCCGGCGGCGTCCAGGGCGGCGAGCTCGGGGTCGCCGGGGATCCGGTCGGCCTTGGGTCCGAAGACCTTCCACAGGTTCCGCACGGAGAAGACGGAGTCGGTGTTCATCGGGTGGTGCCTCCCAGCAGGTCGGCGCATTTCTCGCCGACCATGAGCACGCCGATCATCGGGTTGACGGCGGTCATGGTCGGGAAGACGGACGCGTCGGCGATCCGGATGCCCTCCAGGCCCCGGATTCTCAGATCAGGTGTGACGACGGCGAGTTCGTCGTCCTCCGCTCCCATCCGGCAGGTGCCGGCCGGGTGGTAGACGGTGTGCGCGACCTGGCGTGCGTACGCGCTGAGCTCCTCGTCGGAGGTGATCTCCGGGCCCGGGCACACCTCGCGCTTCAGCCAGCCCGCCAGGGGCTCGCTCGCCGCTATCTCCCGGGCGATCCTGATGCCGTCGACCAGGGTCCGGGCGTCGTAGTCCTCCTCGTCGGTGAAGTACCGGAAGTCCAGGGCGGGTTTGACCGCCGGGTCGGCACTGGTGAGGTAGAGGCGCCCGCGACTGCGCGGCTTGGGGATGTTCGGGGTCATCGACACGCCGTGCGGGGGCCGTTCGTAGCCCAGCCGCTCGGGGTTGTCGGTGAAGGGGATCTGGTAGAAGTGGAACATCAGGTCCGGTCCCCGGGACCCGGGGTCCCGGCGGACGAACAGCCCGGCGTCGGAGTCCATCGCCGAGTTCTCCGGGATCGGACCGTGCGTCTCCCACACGATGACGGACTCGGGGTGGTCGAGCAGGTTCTCGCCGACGCCCGGCAGGTCGTGCACCACCGGGATGCCCAGCTCCGCCAGGTCGGCGCGGGGGCCGATCCCGGAGTGCAGCAGCAGCCGGGGGGTGTCCACGGCCCCGGCGCACACCAGCACCTCGCGGCGGGCCCGCACCAGGTGCTCGGCGCCGTCCGCGGTGCGGACGTGCGCACCGGTGGCCCGGGTGCCCTCCAGCTCCAGCCGGAAGGCCCAGGTCTCCAGGGCGATGTGCAGGTTCGGCCGGTCGAGGAAGGGGTGCAGATAGGCCACCGAGGCGGAGGAGCGCTTGTTGTCCTCCGGGTGGTAGGCCAGGTCGAAGAACCCGGCCCCCTCGTGGAAGGCGCTCCGGTTGAAACCCTCCACCAGCGGCACGCCGACGGACTTGCGGGCCGCGTCCACGAAGTCCCGGGCGATGGCGTTCCGGTCGGCCTCGGCCACCGGGACGATGTTGTTCCGGAGCCGCGGGAAGTACGGGTCCATGGACTCCGCGTCCCAGCCCTCGGCCCCCGCCTCGGCCCACTCGTCCCAGTCGGAGGGCAGCGGCTTGAACGCGATCAGGGTGTTGTGCGAGGAGCAGCCGCCCAGGACCCTGGCCCGGCTGTGCCGGATGTGCGAGTTGCCCCGGGGCTGCTCGGTGGTGGGGTAGTCGTAGTCCAGCTCCCCGCCGAGCAGGCCCATCCAGCGGCGCAGGGTGAGCACCTCCGCACGGCCCACGTCGCTGGGGCCGCCCTCGATCACCGCGACGCTGACGTCCGGGTCCTCGGTCAGCCGGGAGGCGATCACGGAGCCGGCGGTGCCGCCGCCGACGATGACGTAGTCGTACACCTGCGGCTGGTTCATGCCAGGTCCTTCTGCTGGTCGTCCCGGTGCTGGTCGTGCCGCTGCTGGTCGGCGCCCGCGAACCAGCGCACCGGGCGCGGGGCGAGGTTGCGGTAGACGTGCTTGGCCTCGCGGTACTCGGCGAGGCCGGTCGGGCCGAGCTCGCGGCCGATGCCGGACTTCCCGAAGCCGCCCCATTCCGCCTGCGGCAGATAGGGGTGGAAGTCGTTGATCCAGACGGTGCCGTGCCGGAGCCGGGCGGCGACCCGCTCGGCCCGGGCCCCGTCGGAGGTCCACACCGCTCCGGCGAGGCCGTACTCGGTGTCGTTGCCGAGGGCGACGGCCTCCTCCTCGGTGCGGAAGGTCTCCACGGTGAGGACGGGGCCGAAGACCTCCTCGCGGATCACCCGCATCCCGCGGTGGCAGCCGTCCAGGACGGTGGGCCGGTAGAAGAAGCCGGGGCCGGCCGGGCGTTCGCCGCCGGCCCGCAGTACGGCGCCCTCGGCGAGGGCCGAGGCCACGTACTCCTCGGTCCGCGCGAGCTGGGCCGCGGAGACCAGCGGCCCGCACTCCACGCCCTCGTCGGTGCCGCGGCCCAGCCGGATCAGATCGGCCCGGCGTGCCAGCTCGGCGACGAACCGCTCGCGCAGGGACTCCTCGACGATCAGCCGGGAGCCGGCCGAGCACACCTGGCCGCTGTGCATGAAGGCGGCGTTGAGGGCCTGGTCCACAGCGGTGTCGAAGCCCTCGGGGGTGGCGCAGGCGTCGGCGAACACCACATTGGGGTTCTTCCCGCCCAGTTCCAGCGCGACCTTCTTGACGCTGTCGGCGGCCGCCCGGGCGACCTTGGTGCCGCTGAGCAGCCCGCCGGTGAAGGAGACCAGGTCCACGTCGGGGTGCTCGGCGAGCCGGGCCCCGACCGTGTGACCGGCGCCGGTGACGATATTGGCCGCGCCCAGCGGCAGTCCCGCCTCCAGGAGCAGCTCGACGAGCACGACGGTGGTCAGCGGGGTGATCTCGCTGGGCTTGACCACCAGGGTGTTGCCTGCCGCGAGGGCCGGTGCGATCTTCCAACTCGCCTGGAGGAGAGGGTAGTTCCAGGGGGTGATCAGGGCGCACACGCCGACCGGCTCATGGACGACCACGCTGTGGACCTCGTCCGAACCGGTGTCCACGACCCGTCCGCCGTCCTCCTTCTCCACGAGGTCGGCGAAGTAGCGGAAGGCGTCGCGGACGCAGTCCACGTCCACCCGGCCCTCTTCCAGGGTCTTGCCGGCGTCCCGGCTCTCCAGGGCGCCGATGCGCTCCCGGTCGCGTTCCAGCAGGGCGGCGACCCTGCGCAGCAGGGCGGCCCGCTCGGCGACCGGGGTGCGCGGCCAGGAGCCCTCGTCGAAGGCGGCGCGGGCCGCGGCCACCGCGTCGTCGGTGTCCTGGACACCGCCCTCGGCCACCACCGCGAAGACGGTCGCGTCCACGGGGTCGATGATCTCGCGGGTGGCGCCGGAGCGGGCTGCTCGCCACTCTCCGCCCACATGGATGGTCTGGTCTGCTGCGCTCACGTCGGGTCGGGCCTTTCCGTTCAGGTGCATCCCCTCCGGTCGCCCGGAGGTTCCGACCGCCTGCCCCCGCATCTGCGACCCATGAGGAACGCGTTGCGCAGAGTGACCCGCTTCACGGCCTACAAACGAACAAAACCGGACATAACTCAGCCCCGAACCATGATCGACACGTAGCTCTCGGGCAGCAGCTCGGCGACGGGGCAGCCGGCTCGTACGCGCCCTGCGCGGCGGCCGCTCCGATGAGCATCAGCTCGGCGCGGGGGCCTCCGGTGAAGTGGTAGGCGTGCACCGCGGGGACGACGCGGCCGTCCCGGTTCCGGCCCGCGGCCGCCATGCGGTGCCGGCGGAGGCTGTCCCGGCCGGGGGGTGGCCGGCAACCGGGCGTCGGCGCCGGGGCGGCGCGGCGGTGGTGGGCGCCCGGCCCCGGGTGGGGGCGGGCGCCGGTGTCGCGGGGAGGGTCAGGGGGCGTCGACGAGGAGGCGGCCGTCGGTGGGGGCGAGGGCGGCGAGACCGTTCGCGTACGCGGACTGGACGCGGGCGCGCTCCGTGGCGTTCGGCACGGCGTTGGTGCAGGAGACCCCGCCGGTCGAGCCGGACATCAGCTGGGAGCAGGGGCCGGGCTTGGTGTCCGGGAGGCCCAGGCTGTGGCCCAGCTCGTGGGCCGCGATCCGGGTCTTGTCATAGCCCTGGCCGACGGCCTGGCTGCCGAGCTCCACCCGGACCTGCCGGCCCGGGCGGACGGGTCCGAGGGTGGCCTGCGGCCAGCCCGTGGTCGCGACGATGATGATCTCGGCCCGGGTGCCGGGTGCCGCCTCCACCAGCCGGACGTTGCTGACGTTCGCGTTCCAGGAGGCGACGCCGGCCGTGATGGCCGCCTCCCAGCCGGCGGCCCGGCTGTCGTCGTACCGCAGGGTCACCACGGCGGCGGCCTTCGGCGCGGAGGGGGCCTGGACGGGGGCGGGCGCGGCGGCGGCCGCGGTTCCGGCGGCGAGGACGAGCGCCGCGGCGGAGGTGCCCGCCTTCAGCCATGTGCGGAGGGGCATCGCTGCTCCTTCTGTCGTGGGGGGCCCGCCCCCTGGCAGGGACGGGAGCCCGGAAGGACGTCAACACCGCACACCGGCAAGGGCGTTCGGAGGTCCGTCGGTCCGGAGCCCTCTGACGTTAGACCCCGGCCGCCCCCGTTCGTCATGCCCCTGCCAGCCATTTCCGGCGGCCGCCCGCCGGACCCCGGCCGTCGGGCGTCCGACTTCCGGGACCCGGGGCGGGGGCGGCGCGTCCGCGCCGCCCCCGCCGGGCGTGGTGCCCGGTCAGGCCGCGTTCTCGACGAACTCCTCGTCGAGGCCGTCGCCCGGCAGGCCGGTCCCGTCGAACTCGGCGTCCTGCGGCATCGCGCCCATGAGGCCGCCCATGAGCTCGCCCAGGTCCAGCTCGGTGGCCCCGGCGGGGGCCGTCAGCTCGGCCTTCTCGTCCGTACCGGTCCGCAGGACCAGGCCGAACTTCCTGCCCTTCAGGTCCGGGACCAGCTGGGCCAGGTCCACACGGACCTCTTCCAGGTCCCCGTTCTTCAGGCTGAACTCGGCCGAGGCCTTGGTGTCGGGGATCTCCTTCAGGTCCTTGTCGGTCGGCAGGGAGTCGGCCGGCAGGTCCTTGGCGAGCGGGCGGATCTTCGCCAGCAGCTCGGTGATCAGGGTCCGCGCCGAGGCCGTGGCGGTGATCCGCTCGGCGCCGTCCTCGCCCTTGGCGGTCTTGAACTCCACCTCGCGGGCCATGACCTGACGGATGCCGCTGAGCAGCTCCTTCTGGGTCTTGGCGTCGAAGGAGGGCAGCGGTGCCGGCACCGGGGCCGGTGCCTCGCCGGGCGCCGCGCCCTTGTCCTTGGCGATCTCCGCCATCTTCTTGGCGTCGAGCTTCACCCACTCGCCGGCCAGCACCTTCTTGAGGCCGCCCGCCTCCGGCGGCAGCTCCGAGTCCGCCGGCAGCGGCATGCCCATGGCCTTGGTGAGGGCCTTCACGTCCGAGCGCAGGTAGACGAGGTCGCCGAGCACCCGGTACTCGACGAGGTCGCCGCCGGTGCCGCTGACCTTCATCGCCATCCCGACGAAGTCCTTGTCCTCGGACTCGGCGAGGGGCTTCTTCGACGAGACCGTGAAGCTGACCTTCGCGCCGGCGATCAGCTCGGCGGCCTCGTCCGGGACCTCCTCGCCGGGGGCCGGCTTGGACTCGGCGTCGAGGGCCTTGATGGTCTTCGCGTCGACGTCCAGGTCCAGCTCGAAGGAGACCGACTTCTCCTTGCCGAGGTTCTCGAAGGCCTGGTCCAGCTTCTTCCCGGCGGAAAGCTGCTCGACCGTGCCGCAGCCGGCCGCACCCGCCAGCACGGTGCCGACGACTGCGGTGGCGATGAGGGTCTTGCGCATGGCGGTAATGGTGGGTCTCCTCGTCAGTGCGATCGTTGCGCGGTCATCACGCGATCACACAGGAGACCCACAGCCCCGTCGAAAGGTTGTACGGGATTTTGCGCGGGAAGTCGTGCGGGAGGCGCGGGCCTTCTAGGCGAACACCGAGGCGGTCTTCTCCGCCGACTTCAGCGCACTGCCCGTCAGCACGACCACGGTCCGCTGGCCGGGGGTGATGTCCCCGGTGGCGATGAAGTGGTCGAGGGCCGCCGCGGCCACGCTGCTGGTCGGTTCGGCGAACAGTCCGCGCCCGCTGAGCGCGCGGACCGCGCCGCGGATCTCCGCCTCCGGCACGGCGTACGCGCCGCCGCCGGAGCGACGGACGGCCGCCACCGCCTCGGCCAGCCGGACCGGTTCGGCGATGGAGGCGCCCTCGGCGATGGTCGGCACCCGCTCGCCCCGCCCGGCCGGGTCGATGCCGTTGACGGTGTCCGCGATGGTCGCCCAGTGCTCGGGCTGTCCCACGAACAGGCGCGGCCGGGCGCCGATCTGACCGGCTTCCAGCAGTTCGCCGAACGCCAGGTCGCAGGCGATCACGTTGCTGCCGGCCCCGGCCACCAGGACCACGTTGTCCGGGGCCTCGAAGCCGAAGGACTCCCACATCTCGTAGGCCACCGTCTTGGTGCCCTGGATGAACAGGGGGTGCCAGTTGTGGCTGGCGTAGGGGATCCGCGCGGACTGGCGGACGGCCTCCGCCGCCACCTCGTCCCGGGTGCCGCCCACCAGCTCGATCTCGGCCCCGTAGGCCCGCGCCTGGAGGATCTTGGCGGCCGAGGTGGCCGCGGGCACCAGGATCCGGGCGCGGATGCCGGCCGCGGCCGCGTAGGCGGCCACCGCGGAACCCCCGTTCCCCGAACTGTCCTCCAGCACCCGCCGGACCCCGTGCGCGGCGAGGTGGGAGATCATGACCGAGACCCCCCGGTCCTTGAAGCTGGAGGTCGGGTTGAACCACTCCAGCTTGAAGTGGACGCGTACGCCGTTCCAGTCCACCGGGACCATCGGGGTGCAGCCCTCGCCCAGGCTCACCCGGTGGGCGGCAGGGACCGGGAGGGCCCGGTGGTAGCGCCAGAGGGAGCGTTCGCCCGTGTCGATCAGCCCGGGGCGCAGTCCCGGCGGCGGGTCGACGGTGAGCGGGCTCCCGTCCTCGCCCCGCCAGCGGACACCGTCCAGGGGGTAGCGGTTCCCGGCCCGGTCGTACGTCCCGTACGTCCCGTACGTCCCGTACGTCCCGTACGTCCGCGGTGCGGGCTGTTCGGCTGTGGGGTTCACGTGCGGCCTCCCTGGAGGGTGCGGCGGGCGGGTCAGCTGTGTCCGCCGCGGCTGTAGTACTCGGTGAGCAGGTCCCGGTACTCGGCGTCCCCGCGGTGCCGGAACTTGTCGTAGCCGGGGGAGTCCCTGATCTGCGCCTTGGTGAGGTCCACCCGGATCTCCTGCGCCTCGGTGTCGACACGCACGATGGCCCCGGCCGGGATCAGCACGTACGTGCCGAAGATCCAGGGGCCGGTGTCCACCACGACGGCGGCGGCCCCGACGTCCTCGGTGTGCTCGTCCACCTTGCCGATGTGCCCGTCGACGGCCTCCACCCGGAAGCCGATCAGCCGGGTGCCGGGCAGATAGCGGGACGCGGGGTCGTGGTTCCACATGTCAGGGCTCACCGGGCTCCTCGTTTCTCGTCGACGGGCCCGGTGATCCCTGCCCGCGGGGACCGGCCCCGCATCCCGGGGGTGCGCCGGTCGCCGCACAGCGCCACCCGAACGGGGGCGTCGGCTCACTCCACGGCCGCCGCGCCGCGCAGCAGGTTGTGGTCGGACATGTTCGCCGTGCGGCCCATCGCGTCGCCCTGCACGGTCCTGAAGTGGTCCGCGGAGACGAAGATGTAGTCCAGCTTCCCGTTCGGGTGGGTGGACTCCCCGGAACGGCAGTAGGAACGCCCCGCGCACACGGACCCGAAGTGGTCCTGGTCGGACTCGTCCACCTCGCCGTAGCGGCCCGTGCCGCCCTGGAACCCGTAGAACTCGCCGGTCTCGGGGCTCACGGGCGCGGCGTTGAAGTCACCGGCCAGGATCACCGGGAGGTTCCCGGCGGCCGCCCACGCGTCGACCTGGGAGCGGACCGCCTTCGCCTGCCGCAGCCGGTGGCTCTCCTCGCCCGCGGGCGTGTCCTTGTGGGTCAGATGGGTGACGCAGGACAGCGTGGTCCGCCCCTCGACGGAACCCTTGGCGCAGAGCAGGCCGCGCGCGTTGGTGTCGTACGGGCTCGCCGGCAGCGGGGCGGTCAGACGCTCCACGGAGGAGCCCTTCACGAACACGGCCAGCCCGAAACGCTTGTCGGGGCCCCACTTGCCGCAGCCCGAGGGCCCGCTGCTGGTGGCGTACCAGGCGGGCGCGTGGCCGGGGAGCGCGTCGCGCAGCGCGGCGTACTGGCCGTAGCAGACCTCGGTGAGCATCACCGAGTCCGCGGACCAGTTGTCGACCGCCTGCCTGATCGTCGCCGCCCACTCCTCCTTCGTGACGCCCTCGTGCGCACAGGAGGCGCCGCAGGCGTTGTACGTGAGCATCCGCACGGGCGGCGCGGTCGAGCCCGACACCACATCGGCCTGGGCGGCCGGCGCGAGGCCGAGGACGGTGAGCAGTGCGGCCGCGGCGAGCACCAGCGCGTTCCGCGCGGCTCCGGGTATGGGCATCGGTTCCGGATCTCCTAGGACGTTTCGAGGTGTCGACGTGTCGGATCGGGGGAGTCGGACCGCCCCCGGGGTAAATGGTTCTACCACGCTTCGTGTTGTCGGGCATGATCGGCGGGAGGGGGCCGTGCCGACGGCACGCGCCCGGGCGGAACACGGGCCGGGGGGCGCGGGTGGAGTGGGCAACGCTGGTCGCCACACTGGGCGGTGGTCTGATCGCGATCGCGGGCACGGTGCTGGCCGACCGGCTGCGGACCCGTCAGGAACACCGGCGCGCCGTCCTGTCGCGCCGCCGCGAGGTCTACACCGAGTTCATCGGCGCGGCGGGCGCGGCCCACACCGAACTCCGCCGGCTCGCCCAGGACACGGCCGGTGCGGACGACCTGGAGACGGCCAGCCGGGCCGCCCTGACCGACGCCCGGATCTACGAGGTCCGCGAACGCCTCTTCCTGGACGCCAGCGCCCGGATCGCGGGCGCGGGCCAGACCATGTTCGAGCGACTGCGCGCCCTCCGGAAGACGGTCGCCGGGGGTGCCGGGATCTCGGCCCGGGCGTTCCACGAGGTCTACCACCCCTATCTGGACGCCGTCTGGGCCTATCGGCAGGCCGTCCGCGAGGAGTTGGAGGGCCATGCCCTCGCCCCGGCCGACTTCGGCTGGTCCGCGTGGGACGGCCGCGAGCGCTGCCCGCAGTGCGGCGCACTGCCCGCCGGGGCGGAGGGTGATGTGACCCGGATCACCCGGCAGGGGCGATGAGATCGCCGGCCGGCACCGGTCCAACCCTGTGAACCCAGACCCCACCCGCACCGCACCGCACCGCACCATCACCGAACGGAAACGAGGAACCATGGCCGCCGAAGTGAAGGGCCCCGCCAGCTACTTCCCCTCCATCGAGAAGAAGTACGGCCGCCCGATCGCCGAGTGGAAGGAACTGATCCGCTCCTCCCCGCTCAGCAAGCACATGGAGCTCGTCGGCTGGCTCAAGACCGAGCACGGCCTGGGCCACGGCCACGCCAACGCCCTCGTCGCCCACACCCTCGCCGAAGGCGCCGTGCAGTAGGACGCGGCGGCCGGGGCGGCCCGGGCCGGCCCGCCGAGCTGCGGTCCCGGCCCGGGGTGCGCATGCTGGAAGGGCGGGCGGCCCCGCCCGGGCGGCACCACGCGGCATCACCCGGTACCGCGCGGTACCGCGCGGTACCGCGCACCGCGTGGCGACCCGGACACGGACCGCCACCCCTCCCGCCGATTGCGAGGTGTGGTCATGAGGCTGCGCAACGCGGCCGCGGCTGCCGCCGCGGCCCTGCCCCTCTCCCTGCTGTGCGTGTCCACGGCCCCGCCCGCCGCCGCGGCCACCACGCACACCATCGTCCTGACCGGGCGGATGACGGTCGCCAACGCGGGCGGCATCTTCACCGACGGCCGGACCGAGACCTTCAACATCCTGCGGCAGACCCGGCTGACCCACGACAACCCGGTGGACACGATCACCACCTCGCACTGCGTGGGCGACGAGAGCGTGGGCGAACTCAGCATCGGCCTGCGGCTCCGGCCGGACGAGACGGTCGTCGAGACGCCCACCTTCCGGCTGTTCGAGGGCTCCAGCTGCCGTACCAGGGACCTGGACGGCCAGATGGAGGGCATCCAGCAGGGGATGCGGCCCGGCGGAAGCCTCACGGGCGCCCAGCTGTCGGCCCGCAACGGCGAGGTGGGCTCCCCCGACAGTGCCGCGGTGACCTTCAACCTGAAGCACACCGCCGGCCCGGGGGTCGGGGCCGGACGCCCGGCCGAGGTGTCCGGGGTGGTCGCCAGCAGGCCCGACCCCGCCGACCCCTCGAAGGTGCAGGTGGTGTGGGAGGACACGGCGACGGACGAGACCCACTACCAGGTCCGCAACAGCAGGCTCGGCACCACGGTGAGCGTGGGCCCGAACACCACCTCGTTCGTCTTCACCGGCCAGCCGGCCGACCGGCAGTGCTACCAGGTCCGGGCGGGCAACGCCAAGGGCTCCTCCGACTGGACACCGGTGAACCCGTCGGGCGAGTGCGTCTGACGGCGCCGCACCCGCCCCTCGCATCGGGCCTCGTCAGGGTCCGTCAGGCGGGCGGGAGCTGGAAGCCGTGCCAGAAGAACCTCCCGTGCCAGGCGCGGAGCGGGGCGTCGAACCCACCGCTCGGCCGGCTGCCGAACACGTGCACGGTCATCGTGTCCGCCGCCACGTGCTCGTAGAGGGAGGCGATGTCATCGCGCCCGTCACCGTTGAAGTCTCCGGTGGTCAGGTTCATCCGCTCGGCCTCGCCCCAGTACTTCTCCGGAGCGTTGGGCTCCCTCCACGACTCGACGGGTTCGTCGAACACGCCGTTCGGGCGGGAGGTGAAGGTGTGCAGGGAGATCGAGCCGTTCGCCTCGTCGTAGAGGGCCGCGATGTCATCGCGGCCGTTGCCGTCGAAGTCCCCGCTCACGATCCGCGTCCGGTCCCACGGGAGCCACGTCCTGGTCCCCTGTTCGATGACGGGCCAGGACCGGAAGGAGGAGTTCAAGGTTCCGGAGCCGTCGGCCTTGGCGGTGAAGGTGTGGAGGCCGACCGCGCCGTTGGCGTAGCCGTAGAGGACCGCGATGTCGTCCCGGTGGTCGGAGTCGAACCTTCCGCTGACGATCTTCATCTGGCTGGTGCGGCCCCAGCCTCCCGGGCTCTCGTGGGCGTACTTCGGTGCCGCGAAGGTGCCGTCCGGACGGGCCGCGAAGGTGAGGAGGTTCCAGATGTCGCCGTTGCCGGCCTTGGTGTAGAGCGCGGCGATGTCGTCGCGCCCGTCGCCGTCGTAGTCCCCGCTGGTGAGGCGCATGCTGGCGTACCAGCCCCAGTCGGAGTTCGCCTTCCAGGAGGTGACACCCGCGGCGTAGCGGCCGTCGGGCTTGCCCAGGAAGGTGGTCAGGGAGATGACCTTCCGGCCCGCGGCGTCCGCCTGGGCCTCGTCGTTCAGGACGGCGAGGTCGAGGATCCCGTCGCCGTTGAAGTCGCCCTTGACGGGCTTGCGGTCGCGCACCGTGGTCGGGCTGACGGGCGCCAGGCCGCTCTTGCGGTCGCGGAAGGTTCCGTAGCCGGTCGTCCCGAGCGTGGACGGCCTGATGGTCTCCCTGTTGTCCTTGTCCTTTTCCTTGTAGAGGAAGGGGATGCCCGCGCGGCCGCCCTCGGTGAGGTCGTTCTGGCGGCGCAGGGCGTCCCAGTTGTCCAGGAACCTGTCGTAGATCCGGGAATCGGTGATCCGTAGCGCGGTCTCGTCGGCCTGGGTGACGGCGCTGTCGTTGAAATTGTCCGAACCGGTGTGGACCACGCGGTGCGCACCCTCGGCGTCCTCCCAGGCCAGGAGCACGTACTTGGAGTGCAGTCCGGCCGAGGCCCCGTTCAGCTGGTTCATCGTGACCGACCACAGCCGGACGTCACGGTCGGGGCGCTCCAGGTCCTCCGCCGCCTTGCTGGCGCCGGCCACCAGGATCCGGAACGCGCACCGCCTGCCGTCGGCGGAGGGCGGTGTCCCGGCCTTCTCGGCTATGGCCGCGTCCACCTCCGTACGACCACCCCAGGCGGCCATGGCGATGTGCACCACCGGGCCGGTGGCGCAGTCGAGGGCCCGGATGCTCCTGGCCACCGGGTCGTTGACGACCTTCCGGCCGTCCACCAGCACGGAGGACTCCCGGGGGTAGCGCCAGCCGGCGACCGTGCCCGCGTGTCCGGCGAAGTCGCCGTCCCCCTCGATGTCGGCCGGCCAGCGGCCGGTGCCCGAGTCCGTGAGCTCGTGCGCCCGCATGGTGTCCCAGGTGTGCTCGTAGCCCTGGTGGATCCCGGGGTCGTTCGAGCTGATGACCATGTTGTCCGCGAGCCCGGGACTGGTGGCCGACAGATTGTGCGAGGACTGGACGGCCACGTTCGTCCGGCCGTCCGTCAGGGCGCTGAACAGCCAGAACTTGTCGTGGTTGATCTCCTCGTTCCGCATGCAGCCGCGCCGGCAGAGGACCACGCGGGCCGTGCCGTCGGGAAGGTCGCCGAGGCCCGTCACCAGATCGCCGAGGGCCTTGGGGAGCGGGCTCTCGCAGTCCTGCACCGCGCCCGCCCAGTGGCAGCGCTCGCTGAGGACGCGGACGTCGACCGCGCGGCGCGCGGCCCGCAGGAGGGCTTCGGTGGTCCGCGCGTCGTCCATCGTGTAGAGGGACACCCGGATCCGGGAGTTCGGGGCGGCCTGGTCGATCAGGGCCGTCAGCCGGTCCTCGATGGTCCGGTCGTATCCCGCGGTGCCGGTGGGCCGCGGGTCGTTGAACACGGCCTCCAGCGAAGGCGCCGGGTCACCGGCGGTGGGGGCGGCCGCGGACGGCGCCGGAAACGACACCACGGCGGCGGTCAGGACGCTCAGCGCGAGCGCGGCAAGTCTGGTTCTTCTCAAGGATCCACCTCGTGGTTCACGGCCCGAATGCGCACGGCCCGCCGTGTTCTGACGGGCCGTGCACATCCTGCCGCAACCGCTCCGGCCTGCCGCGGGCCGGTCCCGGTCCGCCGGGAGGCGGTCCCGGGCCGGGCTCAGGCCTCGCGGCGGACCCGGGCCAGGGCGTCCTTCACCTGCTGCGCCACGCGCGCCGCGTCCTCGGGGTTGTGCACCACGTCCGTGCTGTTCATGTCGACGACGAGGACCTCACTGGCCGAGTAGTGGAGGTTGACCCAGTCGTCATAGCCCGACCACAGCGTCCGGTAGTACTCGACGAGGGACTCGTCCTGCTCGAAGTCGCGGCCCCGCAGACCGATCCGGTGCAGCACCGTCTCGAAGTCCGCCTTGAGGTAGACCATGAGGTCGGGGGCCTTCCGGTACGGCAGGCCGTCGATCTCGCGCATCATCTCGGCGAGCAGGCCCTCGTACACCCCCATCTCCAGGGAGCTGATCCGGCCCAGGTCGTGGTTGACCTTGGCGAAGTACCAGTCCTCGTAGATCGAGCGGTCGAGGACGTTGTCGCCCTTCTTGTACGCCTCCTTGATCGAGGCGAACCGGGTCTGCAGGAAGTACAGCTGGAGCAGGAAGGGATAGCGCCTGGCCTGGATCTCCTCGGGGCTCGCCGTGTAGAAGAGCGGGAGGATCGGATTGTCTTCCACGCTCTCGTAGAAGACCTCGCTGCCCAGCTCCTTGGCCAGCAGTTCGGCCACGCTGGTCTTGCCGATACCGATCATGCCTCCGACGCAGATCACTGGCATCCCTCACTTCTCCCTGGGGGTCTTCTGTCCGTGGGCGGCTGGGCTCGGTGCGCGCACCACTGGGAAGCACTCCGGCGGGTCACACGATTCCCCGGGAACTCCACGATCGGCGTCCGTGGTCCCGGTGCGGCCCGGGACCGACCGCTCCGCGGCCGTCGCGCAGAGCGACGATCCGCAGTCCCGCGGCCGGCTTGAATCTTAGATGACGAGCGGCCCGGCGTGGGCCACACCGGTGCCCGGTACGCTGGGCCGGCTCCGGAGGGCCGGGGCCCGAGCGGGTTACCGGGATACGGGGTGGGGAATGGCCAAGCATCGTCTGTCCAGGAAGGGGCGGTACATCGCTCTCGGGGCGACCACGGTCCTCGTCGTGGCCGGCGCCGGCCTCGCGGCCCAGAGCTCGGTGGCCGCCACCGTGTGGCCCGCGCAGCGCACCTACACCGGCCGCGCCTTCGACGCCTGCACCGCCCCCTCCCTCGCGGCCATGACCGCCTGGAGGAAGGACGCCTACTACGGCGGCGTCGCCGTCTACATCGGCGGCAAGAACCGCGGCTGCGCCCAGCCCAACCTCACCAAGCCCTGGGTGAAGTCCGTGGACAGCCTCGGCTGGCGGGTCATCCCGCTGTACGTGGGCGCCCAGCCGCCCTGCCAGAAGAGCGGGAACAAGGAGCGGTTCACCGCCGCCACCGCCGCCTCCGTCGGGGCGAGCAACGCCAACGACGCCGTGGCCAAGGCCGCCGCGCTCGGCATGAAGCCGGGCAGCCCGGTCTACCTCAACATGGAGTCGTACGACATCGCCGACAAGGCCTGCAACGACGCCACCCTGACCTATGTGCGGTCCTTCACCCGGACCCTGCGGGCCAAGACCTACCGGGCCGGGCTCTACGGCTTCAGCACCTCCAGCGCCAAGGCGATCGCCACCGCCAAGGACCGCACCGACCTGCCCGGCAACCTCTGGTACGCCCTGTGGAACGGCCAGGAGACCACCACCCGGGACTGGCCCTGGGACCCCAAGCTCTACACGGACCACAGCCGCGGCCACCAGTACAAGGCCAACAGCAAGGAGACCCGCGGCGGCCACACGATCAACGTGGACCGCAACGCCTGGGACGCCCCGGTGGCCATCGTCGGCTGACTCCGGCGCCCCTGCTTCCGGCGCCCCGGTTCCCGGTTCCCTGTCACGTGAACCAGGGACCGGGAATCGGCGACTTCACCCCGATCCGCACCATTTCTAGGCTGGGCGGGCAAGCAAGCGGGAGCAAGCGCCCCGTGCCGGGAGACGGTGCGGGGCGCCGAGGGAGTCGTCTTGGCCAGTCACGATCCGACAGATCACCCCGAGGGGCCGTCGTACAGCGCGTTCCGCGCGTCCGGAGCCCAGCAGCGGATGTACTTCCTCCAGCAGATGGAGGGGGACAGGCCGACCTACCACATGCCGGTGTTCGTCGAACTCGACGGGCCGGTGGACGGCCCGGCGCTCCGGGCCTGCGCCCAGGGGCTGCTCGACCGGCACGAGGCGCTGCGCACCCGGTTCGTGCTGCGGGACGGCGAACTGTGGCAGCACATCGACACCGCGGCGGAACTGGACTGGTCCTCGGCCACGGCGGCCGGGCCCGCCGAGATCGAGGCGTGGACGGCCGCCGAACACCACCGGCCCTTCGACCTGGAGTCGGGACCGGTGTTCCGGGCGGCGCTGCTGCACACCCCCGGCGGGGCCGTCCTCGCCCTCGCCCTGCACCACATCGCGGGCGACGGCTGGTCGGTGGGGATCCTGCTCCGCGAGCTGCTCACCTGCTACGCCGCCGGACCCGGGCTCCCCGTCGAGGCCCCCGAGTACCAGTACGCGGACTTCTCCGAATGGCAGCGGGAATGGCTCGACGGCCCCGCCGCCCGGACCCAGCTCGACTACTGGGAGCGTCAGCTGGGCGGCGAGCTCCCGGTGGCCCGGCTGCCCCGTGACCGCCGCCCCGGCACCGACCCCGCCGCCGCTGCCGGGCCCGGCCCGCGCGCGGCCGCCACGCACTCCTTCGCGGTGCCCGCCCCGGTGCTCGCCCGGATCGCGCGGCTGTGCCGGGACACCGGCAGCACCCCGTACATGGTGATGCTGGCGGCCTTCCAGATCGTCTTCGGCCGCCACACCGGCACCGAGGAGGTCCTCGTCGGCACCCCGGTGGCCAACCGGAACCGCAAGGAGTTCCACGACACTGCAGGACTCTTCGTCAACACCCTGGTGATCCGCTCCGACGTCTCCGACGACCCCGCCTTCCGCACCCATCTGGAGCGGGTCCGGGACACCGTCCTCGACGCCCAGGACCACCAGGACCTGCCCTTCGAGCGGATCGTCGACCGGCTCACCGCCGGACGGGCCGCCGAGGAGGACTCCGCGCTCTTCCAGGTCATGTTCGGCCTGCACGAGGAGGACGGCCTGACCGAGGGGCTGCCCGGACCGCCCGCCCGGCTGCTCGAAGGGCCGGCGGGCACCGCCAAGTTCGACCTCACCTTCGACGTGGTCCGCACCGGCGGAGCGCTCGGCTGCCGGCTGGAGTACCGGTCCGACCTGTTCGGCGCCGCCGCCGTGGAGCGGTTCGGCCGCCACTTCCTCCGTCTGCTGGACGCCGCCACCGAACACCCCGGGCTGCCGGTCGCCGCCCTGCCCATGCTCTCCGCCGGGGAACGGGCGGGCATCGGCTCCGACCCGGGCCCGGCGGCCCCGGGCCCGCGGCGCTGCGTGCACGAGGCCTTCGCCGAGCACGCCGCCCGCACCCCCGACGCCATCGCCCTGGTCCACGAGGGGACCGCCCTCACCTACCGCGAGCTCGACGTCCGGGCGAACCGGGTCGCGCACCGGCTGCGCGCCCTCGGCGTGGGCCCCGACACCCTGGTCGGCCTCTGCCTGCCGCGCTCCGCCGAACTCGTCGTCGGCCTCCTCGGCATCCTCAAGGCCGGCGGCGCCTACCTCCCGCTGGACCCGGACAACCCCGCCGAGCGGCTGCGCCACATCATCGAGGACTCCCGGCTGGAAACCGTCGTCGGCACCACCGCCACCCTGGGCCGGTGGGCCGGCCCCGCCCCGCACACCGTGGACCTGCTGGCCGACGCCGAGCTGCTGGCAGCCCAGCCGGACACCGCCCCCGACACCGGGGTCACCCCCGACCACCTGGCCTACGTCATCTACACCTCCGGCTCCACCGGGCTGCCCAAGGGCACCCTGGTGCCGCACGCCAACATCACCCGGCTGTTCACCGCCACCGACCACTGGTTCGGCTTCGGGCCCGGGGACGTGTGGACCCTGTTCCACTCCATCGCCTTCGACTTCTCCGTCTGGGAGCTGTGGGGCGCCCTCGCCCACGGCGGCCGGCTGGTCGTCGTCCCGTACGGCACCAGTCGGACGCCCGAGGAGTTCCACCGGCTGCTGCGCGAGGAGCGGGTCACCGTCCTCAACCAGACCCCGTCCGCCTTCTACCAGCTGGCCCGCGCCGACGAGGACCACCACCGGACGGCGGGCCCGGACGGCCCCGGGCTGGCCCTGCGGCACGTGGTCTTCGGCGGGGAGGCCCTCGACCTGGGCGCCCTCGCCGGATGGTTCGCCCGGCACGGGGACACCGCACCCCGGCTGGTGAACATGTACGGCATCACCGAGACCACCGTGCACGTCACCTACCGGCCGCTCACCGCCCGGGACGCCGTCGCCGACCGGGGCAGCGTGATCGGCGTCCCCATCCCCGACCTCCGCCTCCACCTGCTCGACGCCCGCGGCCGCGCCGTCCCGCAGGGCGCCGTCGGAGAGCTGTACGTGGCCGGGGCCGGGCTGGCCCGCGGCTATCTGCGCAGGCCCGAGCTGACCGCCGAACGGTTCCCCGCCGACCTCGGCGACCGGACCTCCGAACGGACCGGCGACCGGATCGCGGACGCGCCCGCCGGCCCGGCCGCCGGAGAACGCCTCTACCGCACCGGAGACCTGGCCCGCGCCCTGCCCGACGGGGACCTGGAATACCTCGGCCGCATCGACCACCAGGTCAAACTGCGCGGCTTCCGGATCGAACTCGGCGAGGTCGAGGCGGCCCTGGCCGCCCACCCGCGGGTCGAGGCCGCCGTGGCCCTGGTCGCCCCGGACCCCTCGGGGACCGAGGTGCTCGTCGGCTACCTCGCCGTACCGGGCGCCGAGGACGGCGGCGGCCCCACCGTGGGCGAACTCCGCGAGCAGCTGGCCCGCAGGCTCCCCGACTACATGATCCCCGGCGCCTTCGTCACCCTGCCCGCGCTCCCGCTGACCGCCAACGGCAAGACCGACCGCCGCCGGCTGCCCGCCCCCGGCACGCTGGCCAGAACCCCCGCGGCCGTCCACGAGACCCCCCGCGGGCCGGTCGAGACCGCGCTCGCCGAGGTCTTCGGCCAGGTCCTCGGCCACCAGGGGGTCGGCGCCCTGGACGACTGGTACGCCCTCGGCGGGGACTCCATCCGCTCCCTCCAGGTGCTCGCCCGGATCCGCGAACGCGGCCTCGACCTCTCCGTCGCCGACCTCATGCGGCACCGCACGCCCCGCGCCCTGGCCCCCCTGGTGGGCCGCCGGGAGCCGGCCGCCGGCGGCGAGGCCCCGTACCGGCCGTTCGCCCTGCTCACCCCCGAGGACCGGGCCGCCCTGCCGGACGGACTGGAGGACGCCTACCCGATGACCCGGCTCCAGGCCGGCATGCTCTACCACAGCGACCTGCCCTCGGCGGGCGGCCGGGTCTACCACAACGTGGCCTCCTACCTGGTCGAGGCGGCCCACTCGGAGGAGGCCTGGCGCGCTGCCGTCGGCAGCCTCGCGGCCCGCCACGAGATGCTCCGCACCTCCTTCGAACCGCACCGGTTCTCCGAACCCCTCCAGCTGGTGCACCGCGGGGCCCGTCCCGACATCACCTTCGAGGACCTGTACGGACTCGACCCCCAGGCGCGGGAGACCGCCGTCGCCGCCCGCTACGCCGCCGAGCGCGACCGCCCCTTCGACTGGCAGCGGCCCCCGCTGATCCGCTTCCACGTCCAGCGGCTCACCGACACCCGGCTCCGGCTCTTCGTCGCCGAGCACCACGCCGTCCTCGACGGCTGGAGCGAACGCTCCCTCCTCACCGAACTCGCCACCGCCTACACCCGGGCCCTCACCGCCCTCTCCGCCCGCACCCCCGGGAACGCCCCCGCGGACCCCCCGGACCCGGCGCCCCGCTCCCGCTACGCCTCCTTCGTCGCCCTCGAACGGGCCGCCCTGGCCGATCCCGGACAGCGCGCCTACTGGACCGCCCGGACCGCCGGCGCCCCGGTGACCCGGCTGCCCCGCCCGTCCGCCACCGGCGGGCTCGCCCGGATGTCCTGGCACCTCGCCCCCCTCCCGGAGGGGCTGCACGCCCGGCTCACCGCCCTGGCCGCCGAATGCGCCGTACCGCTGCGCACCGTCCTGCTCGCCGCACATCTGCGGGTGATGGCCCTGCTGGGCGGCACCGACGAGACCACCACCGGGGTGGTCCACAACGGACGGACCGAGGAGGCCGACGGCGACAAGGTGGTGGGCGTCTTCCTGAACACCCTCCCGATGCGCGTCGACACCGGCGGGCTCAGCTGGCGGGACCTGATCGGCCGGGTCGCCGGGCAGGAGGCGGAACTGCACCCGCACCGCCGGTTCCCGCTGGCCGAGATCCTGCGGCTGTCCGGCGGCAGCCCCCTCTTCGAGACCTTCTTCAACTACACGCACTTCCACATCGAACGGGACGGGCCCGCCGACGGCGGTTTCACCGTGCTGGAGGAGACCGGCGAGGCGGGCACCGACTTCGCCTTCGGCGCCGAGTTCTCCCGCAGTTCCGACGGCTCCCTCCTCGAACTCGGACTGCGCTACGACGCGGCCCAGTTCTCCGAGGAGCAGATGGCCGGCGCCCACGCCTCCTACACGGCCGCCCTGCGCGACCTGGCCGAGGCCCCGGACCGCGACTGCACCGCCGCCGACCTGCTCCCCGAGGCCGACCGCCGCCGCTACGCCGGATGGAACCGGACCGCCGTGCACTACCCGCGGCCGCACGTCCTGACCCGGCTGATCGACGAGCAGCGGGACCGCACCCCCGACGCCCCCGCCGTCCGCTTCGAGGGCCGGGAACTCAGCTACCGCGCCCTGGACGCGGAGGCCGAACGGCTCTGCGCGGTGCTCCGGGCGTGCGGCGCCGCTCCCGGCGGCTTCGTCGGACTGCTGCTGGAGCGCTCCCTCGCCCTGCCCGTGGTGCTGCTCGCCGTCCTGAAGTCCGGTGCCGCCTACGTCCCCCTCGACCCGGAGCACCCGGAGCCGCGGGTGCGCTCCCTGCTCGCCGAGTCCGGGATCCGTCTGGTGGTCGCCGAAGGGGAGTGGGCCGACCGGCTGGCGGGCACCGGGACCGAGGTCGTCCGGCCGGACGGCACCACGACCGGCACCGCCCCCGGCACGGCCCCCGTCCCCGGCACCGCCACCGCGCCCGCCACCGCGCCCGCCCCCGTACCGGCCCCGTACCCCGGTCCGGAGCCCGCCGACCCGGCGTACATGATCTTCACCTCGGGTTCCACCGGCAAGCCCAAGGGCGTGGTGGTCTCCCACCGGGCCATCGCCAACCGGCTGCTGTGGATGCAGGAGGAGTACCGGCTGACCCCGGGGGAGCGGGTGCTGCACAAGACCCCCTACACCTTCGACGTCTCCGTGTGGGAGCTGTTCTGGCCGCTGATCGCCGGAGCCACCCTGGTGCCGGCCCGCCCCGGCGGCCAGCGCGACCCCGGATACCTCTCCGGCCTGATCCGGGACGAGCGGGTCAGCACCGTCCACTTCGTCCCCTCGATGCTCAGCGCCTACCTCGACGACCCCGCCGCGGTCCGCCGCTCCGCCGGACTGACCCGGGTGGTGTGCAGCGGCGAGGCCCTGCCGCACGACGTCCAGCGCCGGTTCTTCGAACGGCTACCCGGGGTCGAACTGCACAACCTGTACGGGCCCACCGAGGCGGCCGTGGACGTCACGCACTGGCGCTGCCGGCCCGACGGCGGGGACACCGTGCCCATCGGTCACCCCATCGCCAACATGCGCACCCATGTCCTGGACCGGCGGCTGGCCGAGGTCCCCCTCGGGGTCACCGGCGAACTGTTCCTCGAAGGCGTGGGCCTCGCCGACGGCTACCACCTGCGCCCCGGGCTCACCGCCGAACGGTTCGTCGAGCACACCGGCCCCGACGGCACCACCCGCCGCCTCTACCGGACCGGGGACCTCGCCCGGCACCGCCCCGACGGGGCCCTGGAGTACGCCGGCCGCACCGACCACCAGTTGAAGATCCGCGGGTTCCGGGTCGAGCCGGGGGAGATCGAGGCGGTGCTCGGAGAGCACCCGCGGGTGCGCGACTGCGCGGTGCTGCCCCGCGCCGGACGGCTGGTCGGCTATCTGGTGCCGGAGACTCCGGGCGCCGCACCCGGACCGGCCGAGCTGGCCCGGCACGCCCGGGAACGGCTGCCCGAGTACATGGTCCCCGCCGCCTGGGTGACGCTCCCGGCCCTCCCGCTCACCGCCAACGGCAAACTGGACCGCGCAGCCCTCCCCGACCCGGACCCGGCGGCGGCCCGCGCGGGCGCCGAACCCACCCCGCCCCGCGACGCGCTCGAAGCCCGGCTCGCCGGGATCTGGGAAGGGCTGCTGGGCACCGGACCGGTCGGAGTCCACGACGACTTCTTCGACTCCGGCGGCCACTCCATCGACGCGCTCCGGCTGATCGGCCGGATCAACCAGGCCTTCGGCGAGAGCCTCGGCGTCCCGGCCGTCCTGGAGCACCCCACGGTCGCCCGGCAGGCCGGACTCCTGCGGAGCCGCCCGTCCGGCCCGGACCCGGTGGTCCGGATCCGGCCCGGGGGCTCCCTCGACCCGGTCTTCCTGGTCCACCCGGTCGGCGGGAACGTCCTCTGCTACCGGTCCCTGGCCGCGGGACTGGGCGAGGACCGGCCGGTGTACGGGCTGGCGGCCCCGGGGCTCACCTTGCCCGAGGACACCCCCGGACCCGGTTCTGGTCCTGGACCCGTCACCGTGCCGGAACTGGCCGAGGCCCATCTGGACGCCCTGCGCCGGATCCGCCCGACCGGCCCCTACCACCTGGCCGGCTGGTCCTTCGGAGGGCTCCTCGCCTACGAGATGGCGGTCCGGCTGCGGGCCGCCGGGGAGGAGGTCGGCACCCTGGCCCTGCTGGACACCGGCTACCCGGACCCCGGCGGCCTGCCCGCCGACGAGAACGAGCTCGTCGAGTGGTTCCACGAGGACCTCGCCCGGTCCGCCGGCTACGACCCCACCGAGGAGGACACGGCCGCCCTGCGGAACGCCCTGGCGGACGCCCCCGACACCGGGGCCCGGCTCGCCGTGCTCGCCGAGCGGGTGGCCCTGGAGGGCTTCGCCCCCGGCCTGGACCCGCGGGAACTCGCCCGGCACCACGCCGTGTTCCGCACCGGCGTCCACGCCACCGCCACGTACGAGCCGCCGGCCGCCCCCTGCCCCGTGCTGTTCCTGCAGAGCGGGACCGGGGCCCGGGAGCGGGCCGCCGACCGCTGGGCGGAACGCGCCCCGGAAGGCTTCACCCGGCACGAGGCGGCCACCGACCACTACGGACTGATGCGGCCGCCGCACAGCACCCGGGCCGCCGCCCTCCTGCGCACCGCCCTGGACGCGTCCGACCCCCGCTGACCGGGCCCCGCCCCGACCGGCACCCCCGCACCACGCCCACCCCCACCCCTTCGCCTTCGCCTTCCCGCGCCGCGCCGCGCGCCGACCAGGCGTGCGCCGACCCGCGCCCCGCACCAGACCAGGAACGGAACACCACGTGACGAGCGATACCCCGGGGCCCGCCCCCGAGCTGAGCGGCCGCATCCGCGGCGGCCCCGCCGAACTCCTGCACGAGGAAGTGCTCGCCCCGCAGTTCGCGTTCGAGTCCCGCCACCTGCTGCGCCACTACACGGCCATCGAGAAGACCCTGACCGCCGAATACCTCCGGATGGAGCTGATCACCGCCGAGGAGGCCGGACGGATCGGCGCCCTGCTGGACTCCATCGGTCCCGACACCCTCAGCGCCCGCCCCGGCGCCAACATGTCGGACATCGCCTTCGCCCTGGAACAGCACGTCGAAGCGGGCCTGCCCGCCCCGGTGGTCCGCTGGCACGCCGACCGCAGCCGCAACGACCTCCAGGCCTGCGCCCAGCTGATGCACGGCCGTGAGCAGCTCGCCCGGTTCGCCGAGGCCCTCCTCGAACTGGGCTCGGTGGTGCACCGGACGGCAGGCGACAACCTCCACCTGCCGATGCCCGGCTACACCCACTTCCAGGCCGCCCAGGTCATCACCCCGGGCTTCCACCTCGCCGCGCTCTCCGAGCAGCTGCTGCACACCCACACCCGGCTGCTGCACGCCTACTACGGCATCGACGCCTGCCCGCTCGGCGCCGGCGCCATGGCCGGCCAGGAACTGCCCTGGGACCGCGACCGGATGGCCCGGCTGCTGGGCTTCGGGCGCCCCCAGCCGCACGCCCTGACCGCGGTGGCCTCGCGCCGCTGGAGCGCCGAACTCACCGCCGAACTCGGCCTGCTGGGCACCGCCCTGAGCCGGTTCGTCACCGACCTGCTGACCTGGGGCGGCAGCGAGCACGGGTTCCTCGAACTCCCCGACGAACTGTCCGGGATCTCCTCCGCGATGCCGCAGAAGAAGAACTACCCGATCCTGGAACGCGTCCGGGGCCGCACCGCCCACCTGGCCGCCTTCCACCTCGACGTGCTCCTCGGCCAGCGCAACACCCCCTTCTGCAACCTGGTCGAGGTGTCCAAGGAGGCCGGCACCCATCTGCTGGACGCCTTCGACTCGGCGCACGGCACCGTCCGCCTGCTCACCGAGGTGCTCCGCCGGGTCACCTTCCGCGCCGACCGGATGCGCGCGGCCTGCGAACGGGAGTTCCTCGGCGGATTCAGCCTCGCCAACGCCCTGTGCCTCACCGAGGGGGTGCCCTGGCGCACCGCGCAGGTCCTCGCCGGGAAGTACGTGGTGCTGGCCCACGCGGCGGGAGCCGCCCCGGCCCCGGGCGAGCCCGCCCTGCTCGCCGAGGCCGCCGCCGCACACGGCCTCACCCTCACCGACCCCGCCCGGCTGCTCGCCGAGGCCTTCGACATCGACCGCGGCCTGGACCGCATGGCCTCCGCCGGCTCCGCCCGCCCCGAAGCCGTCCGCGCACTCCTGGAGACCCAGCGGGAGGCGTACGAGACCGTCGGCGCCGCCTGGCGCTCCCGCGCGGCCGCCGTCCGGGCCGGACTCGACGAGGGCGACCGCGCCCTCCGCCCGGCCGCCCGGCCCGACACCCACCAGGAGGAGGACGGTGACGGTGCCCGCACCCGTATACAGCCGACCCGCTGACCCCGCCGCGCCCGCGGCCGCCGCCCCCGGCCCGGCGCCGGACGGCGGGCCCGCCACCGGCACGGCCACCGGCACGGCCATTGGCACCGCCTTCGGCACCTTCGGCGAACTCCTCCAGGGCGCCCTCCCGACGCCGCGCGGCGAGTTCCTCGTCACCTTCCCGCTCGCCCGCTGGGCCACCGCCGTCTTCCGGCCGTCCCCCGGACGGCCCGGGGTCCTGGTCCGGCCGGCCCACAAGGGCAAGTCCCGGCGGGTCGCCGAAGCCGTCCTCCGCTCCCTGGGAGTTCCCGACGGCGGCCTCCTCGACGTGGCCGGGGACCTCCCCGAGGGCAAGGGCCTGGCCAGCTCCTCCGCCGACCTGGTGGCCACCGTCCGGGCCGTCGGAGCCGCCTACGGCCGGGAGTTCACCCCCGCCGAGACGGAGGACTTCCTGCGCGGCATCGAACCGGCCGACGGGGTCATGTACGACGAGATCGTCGCCTTCCACCACCGCGAGGTGCGGCTCGGCCGCCGCCTCGGAGTCCTGCCCCCGCTCGCCGTCGTCGCCCACGACGAGGGCGGACAGGTCGACACCGTCGCCCACAACCGGGGCGCCCGCACCATCGACACCGCGGCCCGGCAGGAGTACGCGCTGCTGCTGGACCGGCTCACCGGAGCCGTGGCGGCCACCGACCTCCCGGAGGTCGGCGCCGTCGCCACCCGCAGCGCCGAACTCAACGCCCACCGGCGCCCCCGCCCCGGCTTCGCCGAACTCCGCGCCCTGTGCCGGGAGGTCGACGGCCTCGGCCTGGTCCTCGCGCACAGCGGCACCATGCTCGGCGTCCTCCTCGAAGCCCACGACCCGGCCCTCCCCGGCAAGACCGAGCACATCAGGGCCGGCTGCGCGGCCCTCGGCGGAGAGGTGTCCGTACACCGCTCCCTGGGCGCCGGCGACGACTGGAGCCCCCCGGCCACCGCCCTCCACCCCCTCGACCGGGAGAACTGACCATGCTGTTCGACACCGTGACGGACGCCATCGGCCGGACCCCGCTGGTCCGGCTGCGCCTCGGCGAGGCCCGCGGCGTGGAGGTCTACGCCAAACTGGAACTGCAGAACCTGTTCGCGATGAAGGACCGCGTCGCCCGCAACATCCTGCTGGAGGCCCGCCGGCTCGGCACCCTGCGCCCCGGCGCCCCCGTGATCGAGAGCTCCTCGGGCACGATGGCGCTCGGCGTCGCCCTCGTCGGCCGCGCGCTGGGCCACGAGGTACACATCGTCACCGACCCCCGGATCGACCCGGTCACCCTGGCCAAACTCCGGGCCCTGGACTGCCGGGTGCACCTCGTGTCGGCCATGACCGGCCAGGGCTGGCAGAGCGCCCGGCTGGAACGGCTCGCCGAACTCCTCGCCGAACTGCCCGGCGCGTTCTGGCCCCAGCAGTACACCAACCCCGACAACCCCGGCGCCTACCGCGACCTCGCCGACGAACTCCGCGCCGACCTCGGCCACTTCGACACCCTCGTCGGCGCCGTCGGCAGCGGCGGCTCCCTCTGCGGGACCACCCGGGCCCTGCGCGAGACCCTGCCCGGTCTGCACACGGTGGGCGTCGACTGCGTCGGCAGCTCCCTGTTCGGCCAGCCCGACGTGCCCCAGCGGCTGCAGAGCGGACTCGGCAACAGCCTGCTGCCCGGCAACCTGGACCGCACCCTGATCGACGAGGTCCACTGGCTCAACGACCACGAGGCCTTCGCCGCCACCCGGGACCTCGCCCGCGAACAGCAGATCTTCGGCGGCAACACCTCCGGCTCCGTCTACCGGGTCCTCACCGGACTCGCCGACCGCGTCGCGCCCGGCACCCGGATCGTCGGCATCCTCCCCGACCGCGGCGACCGCTACGCCGACACCGTCTACGACGAGGAGCACTGGGCGGCCCACCGGCTGCGCGCGGTGCCGACCGCCGCGGCCCCGGCGCCGCTGGCCGACGGGGAGACCGCCCGCACCTGGTCCAGCCGCTCCTACCAGCCGCCCTCCGGAATCCACCGCCACCTGCTGTTCGTGGAGTCCAACACCACCGGAACCGGCATGCTGGCCCTGCGGCGCGCCCGCGAACTGGGCACCGTACCGGTCCTGCTGACCGGCGACCCCGACCGCTACCGGGGCCTCGCCGCCACCGGCGCCGAGGTGCTGCCCTGCGACACCAACTCCGACGCCGCCCTGCGCGCCGCCGTCCAGCAGCGGTTCCGCCGCGAGGAGATCGCCGGCACCACCACGACCAGCGACTTCTACGTCCCGGCCGCCGCCCGGCTGGCCCGCTGGCTCGGCCTGCCGGGCAACCCGCCCGAGGCGGTGGCCGTCTGCCGCGACAAGTCGGCCCTGCGCGAGGTCCTCCGGGCGGCGGGCGTCCGCCAGCCCCGGCACGCCCTCGTCCGGGACCCCGCCGAAGCCGCGGCGGCCGTCGCCGTCACCGGACTGCCCTGCGTGGTCAAACCGGCCGACGACTCCGGCTCCACCCATGTCCTGCTCTGCGCCGACGAGGAAGCCGTCCGGGCCCACACGGCCCGCATCCTCGCCGTCACCACCAACGCCCGGGGCATGGCCACCGCCCGGACCGTCCTGGTGGAGGAGTACCTGGACGGGCCCGAGTACAGCGTGGAGACCTTCGGCACGGACGGCCGCACCGAATGCGTGGGCATCACCGCCAAGTCCGTGACCGGCACCCCGCACTTCGTCGAGCACCGGCACCTCTTCCCCGCCCCGCTGCCCCCCGCCACCGCCCAGCGGATCACCGAGACGGTGACCGCCGCCCTGGACGCGGCCGGCCTGCGGCTCGGCGCCGCCCACACCGAGGTCAGGCTGACCGCCGACGGACCCGCCCTGATCGAGATCAACCCCCGGCCCGCCGGCGGCATGATCCCCGAACTCATCAGGCTGGCCACCGGGGTCGACCTGCTCACCGAGCAGCTCCGCGCCGCCCTCGGCCTGCCCCCCGGGCTCAAGTCCGCGCCCGACGGGCACGCCGGCATCCGGTTCCTGCTCGCCCCCGCCGACGGCACCCTCACCGCCGTCCACGGCACCGGGGAGGCGGCCGCCGTTGCCGGAGTCGAGTCGGTGCTCGTCACCGCCGCCCCGGGAACGCCCGTCCAGCGGGCGCGCAGCGCCGCCGACCGGCTCGGGCACGTGATCGCCCGCCACCGGGACCCCGAGGGGGTGTACGCCGCCCTGGACGCGGCGCACGCCCTGCTCCGCCTCGACATCGAGGCCCCCGACCGAACCTGACCCGCCCTCCCGCGCCGCACGCCCCGTACGAGCGCACCCGACCCATCACAGGAGACCGCCATGAGCAACCCCTTCGAGAACGACAGCGCCGCCTACCTCGTGGTCCGCAACGAGGAGCTCCAGCACGCGCTGTGGCCCGCCGCCAACCCGGTACCGGCCGGCTGGACCACCGTCCACGGCCCCGACGCCCGCCAGGCCTGCCTGGACCACGTCGAGCGGGTCTGGACCGACATGCGCCCCGCCTCCCTGGTGGCCGCCCTCGCCGGGACCGCGCCCCGTGACTGACCACGACCAGGTACGGACCCTGTGCGCGCTGTTCGCGGAGGTCCTCGGCCTCCCCGGCACCGAACCGGGACACAGCTTCACCGGGCTCGGCGGGGACAGCATCCAGGCGATCCGGCTCGTCAGCCGGGCCCGCGCCGCCGGACTGGCCCTGACCACCCGGGACGTCCTGCGCGCCGACAGCGTCACCGCCCTCGCCGCGACGGCCCGGACCGCCGGTCCGGACCGGGACGGCGGCGGACCGGCCGAACCGCCCCGCCGGCTCGGCCCCGTCGCGGCCACCCCGATCATGGGCTGGCTCGACGGACTCGGCGGCCCGGTGGACACCTACAACCAGTCCCTGGTGCTGCGCACCCCGCCCGGACTCGACCCCCCGGCCGCCCGGCGCATCCTCCAGGTCCTGCTGGACACCCACGACATGCTGCGGCTGCGGCTCCCCGACGGCATCGGCGCCGGGACCACCGCCGAACCCCTGATACCGCCCGCCGGCACGGTGGACGCCGCGGACCTCCTGGAACCCGTCGACGCCCGGCACGCCACCGACGCGGAACTGCCCGCACTCGCCCGGGAGGGGATGCGCCGGGCCCGCCGGCTGCTCTCCCCCCGGGAGGGCCGGATGCTGCGCGCCGTCCTCCTCGACCGGGGAACCGGACGGCAGGGACGGCTCGCGCTCGTCATCCACCACCTCGTCGTGGACGGGGTCTCCTGGCGGATCCTCCAGGATGACCTGCGGAGCTGCTGGCAGGCGCTGGCCGAAGGCCGCGAACCCGCCCCGGAACCCGCCCACACCCCCTTCGCCCACTGGGCCGACCTGCTGCTCGCCGACGCGGCCTCCGGCCGCCGCGCCACCGAGGCCGACCGCTGGGCCGCCGCCCTCCGCCCGGCACCCCAGCCGCTGGCCGGGGTGCGCCCGGCCGGCGGCCTCGACCCGGAGAGCCCCGACCGGACCCTCACCCTCACCCTCGGACCGGAGGTCACCGGCCCGCTCCTCACCACCGCCCCCGGCACCGTCAACGGGACCGTCAACGACGTCCTGCTGACGGCCCTCGCGCTGGCCGTGCTCGCCCGCCGGGCGGCCGAGGCCGAGGCCGGGACCGGGCCCGCCGACGACGGCGCGGGAGCCGTCCTGATCGACGTGGAAGGCCACGGCCGGGAGGACATCGCCGACGGACTCGACCTCTCCCGCACCGTCGGCTGGTTCACCACCGTCTTCCCCGTCCGGCTGGCCCTGGGCCGCCCCGACCTGGACGGGGCACGGTCCGGCGGACACGCCGTCGGTGCCGCCCTGCGCCTGGTCAAGGAGGAACTCCGGTCCCTCCCCGACAAGGGCATCGGCTTCGGACAGCTCCGCCACCTCAACTCCCGCACCGGACCCGCCCTCGCGGCACCCGGCATCCCCGAGATCGGCTTCAACTACCTCGGCCGGTTCCCGATGGGCGGCACGGCGGACTGGGACGCCGCACCGGGGCACCCCTTCGCCCTCGACGACGCCGACGAGGGACTGCCGATGGCGCACGCCGTGGAGGTCAACGCCGCCGCCCACGAGGGCCCCGACGGCCTCACCCTCAGCGCCACCTGGACCTGGGCCGGCAACGCCGTCCCCGACCGGCGGGTCCACGACCTCGCCCACGAGTGGTTCACCATGCTGCGTGCCGTCGCCGCCCACGCCGCCCGCCCGGACGCCGGCGGGCTGACCCCCTCCGACGTGCCCCTCGCCCAGGTCAGCCAGGCCGACCTCGACGCCTTCGAATCCCAGCTCGGAGCCCTGCTGTGATCCCTCTGTCCCACGCCCAGCAACGGCTGTGGTTCCACGCCCGCGACGGCGCCGACGGCGCCCTCTACCACATCCCTCTCCGGCTCCGGCTGCACGGCGACCTCGACCGCCCCGCGCTGCGCGCCGCCCTCGCGGACGTCACCGCCCGGCACGAAGCCCTGCGCACCGTCTTCCCCGACCTCGACGGCCGCCCCCACCAGCGGGTCCTGGACCCCGCCGAGGCCGTCCCCGTCCTCACCGCCTCCGACGGCCCCGCCGACACCGATCCCGCCGACGAGGCCGCCACCCGCCCCTTCGACCTGCGCACCGAACCGCCCCTGCGCGCGGTGCTGTCCACCGACGGCCCCCGCGAACACCGGCTGCTCCTGGTCCTCCACCACATCGCCGGCGACGGCCACTCCCTGAACCTCCTGGTCCGCGACCTCGCCGCCGCCTACACCGCCAGGACCACCGGCCGCCCCCCGCAGTGGCCCGAACTCCCCGTCCAGTACCCGGACTACGCCCTCTGGCAGCGCGAGCTCCTCGGCCGGGCCGAGGACCCCGACTCCCTGCACGCCCGCCTGCTCACCCACTGGACGCAGACCCTCCGCGGACTGCCCGAGGAACTCGCCCTGCCCACCGACCGGCCCCGGCCGGCCGTGGCCGGACACCGGGGCGGCCTGGTGGAGACCCGCACCACCGCCACCGTCCACGCCGGGCTGGCCGCACTGGCCAGGGAGCACCGGGCCACCCCCTTCATGGCCGTACAGGCCGCCCTGGCGGCCCTGCTCACCCGGCTCGGCGCCGGCACCGACCTGCCGCTGGGCTGCCCGGTGGACGGCCGCGAGGACGAGGCCCTCGCCGATCTCGTCGGACTCTTCGTCAACACCCTGGTGATCCGGGCCGACACCTCCGGGGACCCCGCCTTCACCGAACTCCTCGACCGGGTCAGGTCCGCGGCCCTGGACGCCTACGCCCACCAGGAGATCCCCTTCGAATCCCTGGTGGAACACCTCAACCCGGTCCGCAGCAGCGCCCGCCACCCGCTCTTCCAGATCGCCGTCGCCGCCCAGCGCGGAAGCTCCGCCGAACCCGGCTTCGCCGGACTGCGCGCCACCACGGAGGCGGTCCGCACCCCCACCGCCAAGTTCGACCTCACCCTGGAGGTGGAGGAACTCCACGACCCGGCCACCGGCGAACCCCTCGGCCTGGCCCTCGGCCTGGAGTACGCGAGCGAGCTCTACGAGGAGGCCGGCGCCCGGCGCCTGCTGGACCGGCTGGTCCGCCTCCTCGACCTCGTGGTCCGCGCACCCGGCACCCCCCTCAGCGGAATCGACGTGCTCCTTCCCGGCGAACGCCGGGACCTCCTGGAGAACTGGCAGGGCACCCCCGCCGCACCCGACCACCGCACCGTCCCGCAGGCCTTCCGGGAGCGGGTCGCCGCCCACCCCGACCGGCCCGCCGTCCGCTGCGCCGGCCGGGACACCGGCTACGCCGAACTCGACGCCCGGGCCGACCGGACCGCCCGGGCGCTCCACGACCTCGGCGTGCGCCCCGGGGACACGGTCGCCGTCCTGATGGACCGCTCCGCCGAGCTCGTCGCCGTATGCCTGGGCATCCTCAAGGCCGGCGCCGCCTATCTGCCGCTGGACGCCGCGGCCCCGCCCGCCCGCACCGAGGGGGTGCTCGCCGCCGCCGGGGCCGCCGTCCTGGTCACCGACGCCCCGGCCGGCACCCCGCTCCCGGCCGGCCCGCACCGGGTCCTGCGCCCGGACCCCGGCCCCCTCCCGGCCGGAACCGTCCCGGCGCGCCCCGGCCCGCCGGTGCCGGAACACCCCGACGCCCCGGCCTATCTGATGTACACCTCGGGCTCCACCGGCACCCCCAAGGGCGTGACCGTGGCCCACCGCGAGATCCTCTCCCTCGCCACCGACCGTCGCTGGCGCGGCGGTGCCCACGAGCGGGTGCTGTTCCGCTCCCCGCACGCCTTCGACGCCTCCACCTACGAGCTGTGGGTGCCGCTGCTGAACGGCGGCCTCGTGGTCGTCGCCCCGCCCGGGGAACTCGACACGGAGGCGCTGGTCCGGCTGATCGCCGAGGAGCGGGTGACCGGGACCTTCCTCACCGCCACCCTGTTCAACGCGCTCGCCGACCGCCACCCGGCAGCCTTCGCCCCGCTGCACGAGGTGATGACCGGCGGCGAGGCCGCCTCCCCGTCCATGGTCCGCCGGGTCCGCGAGGCCTGCCCCGGCACCACCGTCACCAACGCCTACGGCCCCACCGAGACCACCACCTTCGCCGCCACCCACGCCCTCGCCCCCGGGCTGCCCTCCCCGGCCGGACAGGTGCCGATCGGACGCCCGCTCGACGGCACCCGGCTGCACGTCCTCGACGAACGGCTCGGCCTGTGCCCGCCCGGGGTCACCGGAGAGCTCTACATCGCGGGCGCCGGCCTCGCCCACGGCTACCACGGGCGCGGCGGAACCACCGCCGAACGCTTCGTCCCCTGCCCGTACGGCCCCCCGGGCGCCCGGATGTACCGCACCGGCGACCTGGCCCGCTGGACCACCGCCGGGCAGGTCGAGTACCTGGGCCGCGCCGACCGGCAGGTCAAGATCCGCGGAATGCGCATCGAACCCGCCGAGATCGAGCACGCCCTGGCCGCCCACCCGGGCGTCGGGCAGACCGCCGTGACCGTACGGGACACCCCGGCCGGCCCGGCCCTGGCCGGCTACGCGGTACCCGCCGAAGGCGCGCCCGCCCCCACCCCGCAGGAGCTCCGCGAGCATCTGCGCGCCCGACTCCCCGGCTACCTGGTGCCCCTCACCGTCACCCTGCTCGACGCGCTGCCCGTGACCGCCAACGGCAAGACCGACCTGGCGGCCCTGCCCGCCCCTGGCCCGGACCCGGACACCGCCGGCGCCGACCGGGCCGGGCAGGAACCGCGCACCGAGCGGGAGCACGCCCTGCGGGACCTGTGGGAAAAGCTGCTGGGCCGGACCGGGATCGGGATCCACGAGGACTTCTTCGACCTCGGCGGCCACTCCCTGCTCGCCACCCAGCTGCTCGCCGAGGCCCGCTCCCGGCACGGGGCCGCCGTCACCATCCGCCGGTTCTTCACCGCACCCACCATCGCCGGCCTGGCCGCCGCCCTGACCGAGGCGGCCGCGGCCGCCCCCGAGGAGCCCCCCGTCGTCCGCCGGGCCCGCCGCACCCACACCGCCTGACCCCGAAGGAACCCCACCGTGAACCACCCCCCGAACACCCCCGCCCCCGTGCCCGCCGCCGGTTCCCTGGTCGAGGACGTGCTGCCGCTCTCCCCGCTCCAGGACGGGATCCTCTTCCACGCCCTCTTCGACGAGGACGCCCGCGACGTGTACGTCGCCCAGCTGCTCCTCGACCTCACCGGCCCCCTGGACCCCGCCCGGCTGCGCGCCGCCGCCGACACCGTCCTGGAGCGGCACCCCGGACTCCGCGCCGGCTTCCTGCGCCGGGCCACCGGCGAACCGGCCCAGGTCGTCCGGCGCGGGGTACCCGCCCCGTGGCGGGAGCTGGACCTCTCCGCCCTCGACGAGACCGCCCGGACGGCCGCCGTGGACGCCCTGCTGGCCGAGGACCGGGCCACCCGCTTCGACCTCGCCCGGCCCCCACTGCTCCGGTTCACCCTGATCCGCACCGGACCGCTCACCCACCGGCTGCTGCTCACCTACCACCACATCCTGTTCGACGGCTGGTCCTGGCCGGTCCTGGTCCGCGAACTCCTCGCCCTCCACCACACCGACGGCGCGGACCTCGGCCCGGCCACCCCGTACTCCGCGTTCCTGAACCGGCTGCACGACCGCGACACCGCCGCCGCCGAGGACGCCTGGACCCGCGCCCTGGACGGCCTGCCCGGCGGCACCCGGACCGCCCCCGTCTCCCCGCCCCCCGTCCCGGTGCTCCCCGACCGGGTCGAGACCCTCCTCCCGGAGCCGCTCACCGCACGCCTGGGCGCCCTGGCCCGGGAGCGGCGGATCACCGCCAGCACCCTGCTCCAGGGGATGTGGGCGCTGCTGGTGGGCCGCCAGATCCGCTCCGAGGACGTGGTGTTCGGCGCCATCGTCAGCGGCCGCGACCCCGAGCTCCCCGGCGTCGCCGACATCGTGGGCCTCTGCATCAACACCGTGCCGGTCCGGGTCCGGATCGACCCCGCCGAACCCCTCGGCGCCCTCCTGGAGCGCCTCCAGGACGAACAGGCCCGACTGATCGAGCACCACCACCTGGGCCTCACCGACATCCAGCGGCTGGCCGGCGCCGGCGAACTCTTCGACTCCTGCGTCGCCTTCCAGAACTACCCGGTGGACCCGGCCGGACTGGCCGCCCTCGGCGGCGGCGACCTGCGCGTCACCGCCGTGGACCCGTACGACGCCGCCCACTACCCGCTCTGTCTGACCGCGGTGCCCGGCCCACGGCTGCGCCTCCAGATCGACTACCGGCCCGACGTCTTCGACCGCGACACCGCCCGGGCCATGCTGGACCGGCTCGCCCGGCTCCTGGAGGCCCTCGCCGAGGACCCCGACCGCCCGGCGGGCACCGTGGACCTCCTCTCGGCCGCCGAACGCCACCGGGTCCTCGTCGCATGGAACGACACCGCCCGGGACGAGGAGTACGCGGAGGTCGCCGACCGGGTGCGGGAGCGGGCCGCGCGACGCCCCGAGGCCACCGCCGTCACCGACGACACCGGCCTCGAACTGACCTACGCCGCCCTGGTCGGGCACGCCCGCACCGTCACCCGCGCCCTGCTCGCCGACGGGGTGCGCCCGGGGGAGACGGTCGCCGTGCTCGGCGAACCCACCGCCCGGATCCCGGTCGCCCTGCTCGGCATCCTGGACGCCGGCGCCGCCTACGTCCCGCTCGACCCGGAAGGGCCCGTCGGCCGCACCGCGCGGCTCCTCGCCGAAGGCGGCGTCAGCCGGCTGCTGGCCGCCCCCGCACAGCTCGACCGCGCGCACGAGATCGCCGCCGAGGTCCCCGGCGGCCTGCCCGTCCTCGCCCTCGCCGACCCCGCCACGGGCCCCGCCACCGGTCCCGAACCGTCCGGCCCCGCCGGCCCCGTGGACGCCGGCGGACCGGACGCCCTCGCCTACGTCTGCTTCACCTCCGGCTCCACCGGCAAGCCCAAGGGCGCCATGGTCCACCGGCGCGGCATGAACAACCACCTCCTCGCCAAGGTGGAGGACCTCGGCCTCGGCGAGACCGACCGCCTGATGATGAACGCCCCCCTCACCTTCGACATCTCCGTCTGGCAGATGCTCGCCCCGCTGATCACCGGCGGCCGCGTCCACCTGGTCTCCCGGGACACCGCCCGGGACCCGGCCGCCCTCTTCGACACCGCGGCCCGCCGCGGCACCACCGTCCTGGAGACCGTCCCCTCCTTCGTCCGCGCCGCCGTCGACCTGTGGGACACCGGGGCACCCGCCCCCGGCCTCCCCGCACTCCGCTGGTTCATCGTCAACGGCGAGGTGCTGCCCCCGGAACTGTGCACCCGCTGGTACGCCCGGCACCCGGCTGCCGCCCTCGTCAACGCCTACGGCCTCACCGAATGCTCCGACGACAACACCCACGCCTTCATCGGACCCGAGGTGCACGCCCAGCTGGAGCACGGCCGGCTGCCCGTCGGCCGCCCGCTCCGCAACAACTCCCTCTACCTCCTCGACCCGGCCCTGGCCCCGGTCCCGCCCGGCGTGCCCGGCGAACTCTTCATCGGCGGCACCGGGGTCGGCCCCGGATATCTGCGCGACCCCCGCCGGAGCAGCGAGCGCTACCTCCCCGACCCGTTCTCCGCCGTTCCCGGCAGCCGGATGTACCGCACCGGCGACCTCGCCCGGCTGCGCGCCGACGGACAGCTCGACTTCCTCGGCCGCCAGGACCACCAGGTGAAGGTCCGCGGCAACCGCATCGAACTCGGCGAGGTGGAGACCGCGGTGCGCGCCGTCCCCGGGGTCGGCGAGGCCGTGGTCTCCGTCGACCGCGACCAGACCGGCCAGCAGCGGCTGGTCTGCTACTTCACCGGCGGCACCACCGCCGAGCGGGCCCGCGCCGAACTCGGCCGGACCCTCCCCAACTACATGGTCCCCTCGCTGTTCCTGCACCTGCCGGAGTTCCCCCTCACCGTCAACGGGAAGCTCGACCGCAACTCCCTGCCCGACCCGGCCACCGCCCACCGCCCCGTCGGACGGCCGCCCGCCACCCCCGGGGAGCAGGCCGTCTGCGAGATCTTCGCCGCCGTCCTGGACCTCCCGGCGGCCGGCCCGGACGACGACTTCTTCGCCCACGGCGGCCACTCCCTGCTCGCCACCCGGCTCACCGGCCGGATCGCCACCGAACTCGGGGTCCGCCTCCACATCCGCGACCTCTTCGAGACCCCCACCCCGGCCGGGATCGCCGCCCGGCTGACCACCGCGGCGGCCGAACCGGCCCGCCCGGCCCTGCGCCCCCGTGCCCGCTCCTGAACCCGCCGCCCGCCGAACCGCCCGCCCGACCGCACCCCTTGGAGACACCAGCGCCATGATCCGCACCGACACCGCGCCCGCGCCCGTGCCCCTGCGCATCGCGCGCACGGCCGCGCTCACCCCGGGGGCCACCGCGGTCCGCGGCCCCGAGGGGGAGCTGACCTACCGGGGGCTCGACCGCCGGGCCCGGGTGGTGGCCGCCGAACTCCGCGCCGCAGGCGCCGGACCGGAGGACACCGTGCTGCTCGGGGTGCGCCGGGGGGTCCACTGGGCGGTGGGCCTG
Source organism: Streptomyces sp. NPDC033845 (assembly GCF_055576225.1). Lineage (NCBI taxonomy): Bacteria > Bacillati > Actinomycetota > Actinomycetes > Kitasatosporales > Streptomycetaceae > Streptomyces > Streptomyces sp. NPDC033845. The sequence goes on from NZ_JBVIRI010000016.1 coordinate 74,874, forward strand.
CTGGGCATCTGGTACGCCGGGGCGGCCGCCCTCCTGGTGGACCTGGACGCCCCCGACGAGCGGCTCCGGACCCTGCTCCGGGAGGCCGGCACCCGGCACGCGGTCACCCGGGACACCGCGGCGGCGGCGGCCCTGCGCCGCCGCACCGGCACCGAACTGTTCTGGGCCGCCACCGGGTCCGGGCCCGGCCGGTCCCCGGCATCCTCCGGGACCGGCCCGCCGCCCGGCACGGACATCGCGCCGGACTCCCTGGCCTACGTCCTGTTCACCTCGGGCTCCACGGGCCGCCCCAAACCGGTCGCGGTCGGCCACGCCGGACTCACCGCGCAGACCACCGCCCTGGCCGGCCGCTACGGGCTGACCGCCCGCGACCGGGTCCTGCAGTTCGCGGCCCCCGCCTTCGACGTCTGCATGGAGGAGGCCCTCCCCACCTGGTGCACCGGCGGCACCGCCGTGTTCGTCACCGACAACCTGCTCTCGCCGGCCGAACTGGAACCCTTCCTCACCGAGCAGGAGGTCACCCTGGTCAACCTGCCCACCCCGTACTGGGCGCAGTGGGCCAAGGACCTGGAGCGGACCCCCCGCCCGCTGCCCGGCGCCCTGCGCCGGGTGGTGATCGGCAGCGACGCGGGCCGCACCGCGGACCTCGGGCGCTGGGCCGCGGCCGGCGGCCCCCCGGTGATCAGCGCCTACGGCCTCACCGAGTCCACCATCACCGCCACCGCCTACGAGCCCGCCCCGGCCGAACTGGCCGCCTTCACCGGGGACGAGGTGATCCCGCTCGGCGAACCCCTGGACGGCGTACGCGCCTACGTCCTGGACGAGGCCCTCCGCGAGACGGCACCCGGCACCCCGGGGGAGCTGTACCTGGCCGGCGCCTGCCTGGCCCGCGGCTACCACGGGCGGCCGGCGCTCACCGCCGAACGCTTCCTCGCCGACCCCTTCGCCGGCCGGCCGGGGGAGCGCATGTACCGCACCGGCGACCGGGTCGTCCGGACCCCGGGCGGGCCGCTGGTCTTCCTCGGACGGGCCGACGACCAGGTCAAGATCCGGGGGCACCGGGTCGAGCTCAAGGAGGTGGAGTCGGCCGTCGCGGCCCACCCCGAGGTGGTCGACACGGCCGCCCTGGCCGTCACCGGACCCGAGGGCCCGCAGGTGGCCGCCTGGGCCGCCACCGCCCCCGGCAGCCCCCTGACGGCCGAGGACCTGCGCCGTCACCTTCTGGCCACCGTGCCCGGGTACCTGGTACCGGCCCGTGTCACGCTGGTCGACCGGTTGCCCCGCACCCCCGGAGGCAAACTCGACACCCGGGCGCTGCGCTCCCTCGGACCGGAGGAGCCGCCCCGATGAACCCGACAAGGAACACGACCGTGTCCGTCACCACCGAAGAGGGCGCGCAGTCCGCCGAGTCCGCCGTGCTGCGCCGTCGGCGCCGGGACTTCCGCCTCTTCATGTCCTCGCACATCTGCAACGAGCTGGGCGGCAGCATCACCTATGTGGCGCTGCCCCTGATGGCGGTCCTCACCCTCGACGCCAGCCCGATGCAGGCCGGTCTGCTGGCCGCCGCAGAACACACCGCCTTCCTGGTCCTCGGGCTGCCCGCGGGCGCCTGGGTCGACCGGATGCGCAGACGGCGCGTGATGATGGCCGCCGACCTGGCGCGCGCCGTCCTGCTGACCGCCCTCCCGGTGGCCTATCTGCTCGACCTGCACTCCATGGGCCTGCTGTACGCGGTGGCGCTGCTGCTCGGCTGCGCCCGGCTGTTCGGCGATGTCGCCGACCAGAGCTATCTGCCGACCCTGATCGGCCGCGACACCCTGATCGCGGGCAACTCCAAGCTGGAGACGGTGCGTTCCTCGGCCGAGTTCGCGGGTCCCGGCCTCGCCGGATTCCTGGTGCAACTGCTCGGCGCGGCGGGCACGCTGGCCGGGCAGGCCGTCACCTCGCTGGTCTCGGTGGTGCTGCTGGGGCGGATATCGGCCCGGGAGGAGAAGCCGGAGCCCGCCCCGCGGCGCCGGCTGCTCGCCGACATCCGGGAGGGGCTCGGCTATGTGCTGGGCCACCGGATCCTGCGGCTGATCGCCCTGAACACGGCCGCCGTCAACCTGTTCCTGAGCGCGGTGATGGCCCTCGAAGTGCTGTTCCTGACCCGCACGGTGGGACTGCCGCCCGCGGCCGTCGGCTGGGTGCTGACCACGGCCACCATCGGCTCGGTGCTGGCCGCCACGGCCGCGGACCGGCTGACCCGGGCCGTCGGCGCCGCCCGGCTGACCTGGCTCTCCCTGCTGGTGGCCATGCCCTTCGGACTGCTCCTGCCGCTGGCCGAGGAGGACTGGCGGATCGGGCTGTTCGTCCTCGGCTCGCTGGTCCAGTCGGCGGGCGTGACCCTCTACAACATCTGCCAGGTCACCTACCGGCAGACGGTCTGCCCGCCGCACCTGCTCGGCCGGATGACCGCCACCATGCGCTTCCTGGTGTGGGGGGTGCTGCCGTTCAGCGGGCTGCTCGCCGGCGTCCTCGGCGAACTGCTGGGCGTACGGAACGCCCTGTGGCTGTGCGCCGCGGCCCTCTCGGCGGCCCCGCTGGTCCTGCTGTGCTCCCCGCTGCGCCGGATGCGCGGGTTCGAGGACGCGGCCGGGTGAGCGCTCAGTAGCCCATCCGGAAGGCGATGTGCGTGAGCTGGGTCCGGTTCACCGCCCCGGTCTTGCTGCGCAGCCTCCGCAGATAGGTGTCCACCGTGTGGGGGCTCAGCCCCATCCGGCGGGCGATCATCCGGTACGTGTCCCCCTGGGCGAGATAGGCCAGGACCTCCTGCTCGCGGGGGGTCAGGGCGGGGAGTTCGGGCGCGGGCGCGGTGAGGGTGCCGTCGAGCATGAGGGGCTCCGGTTCGGTTCGGTGAGAAGGGGAGGGGGGAACGGGGGACCGGGCGGGGGGTTCCGTTTCGGCCTTCCGCTTCCCGAAGTGGCCGGTGACCCGCCGGTGTTCGTTCCGCTCCAGACTTTCGTCCTGCATATCCTGGCGCCAGGGGGCGGGCACCTCAGGAAAGTGCCTGGCAGTAAAGCGACCGGGGGCGAAAAGGGCGAAGTGGGCCAATGCGAATATCTGACGTGGTGACCGACACCACCGATGCAGACGTCGACGCCGCAGTCGACGCCGACATCGATGTCGATGTGTACGGCTGGGTGCTGGAGCACCGCACGGTGGAGGTGGCGGCGGTCGCCGCCGGGACCGGGCGCGGCCCGGAGGAGATCCGGCGCAGCGTGGAGCGGCTGCGGGCCGCCCGGCTGCTGCACATGAGCCCGGGGGACCCGGCGGTGGCCTTCGCGGTCGCCCCGGACACGGCCGCGGAGCAGCTGGTCGCGCCGCTGGAGGCGCGGGTCCGCGAGCAGCAGCGGGAGATCAGCGGGATCCGGGAGGAACTGGGCAGGTTCCTGCCGCACTACCTGGGGCGTCGTTCGGCGGGGGAGTCCCTGGAGGTTCTGGAGAGCCTGGAGGACGTGCGCGGGGCGCTCAACCGGGCCTCCCTGGCCTGCACCACCGAGATGCTCAGCTCGCAGCCGGGCGGCGGCAGCCGGGTCCCGGCGGCGATGGAGGAGGCGCTGCGCCGGGACGAGGCGATGCTCCAGCGGGGGATCGCGATCCGGACGCTGTACCACCACACGGCCCGGTTCAACGGCCCCAGCCAGGCCTATGTGGCGGCGGCCTCGGCCCTGGGCGCCCAGTACCGCACGGCCCACGAACTGTTCGGCCGGCTCATCGCCTTCGACCGGAAGCTGGCCTTCATCCCGGTCGCCGACGGGAGCTGGGGGGCGGTGGTGGTCCGGGAACCGTCCACGGTCGCCTATCTGTGCGGAATCTTCGACCAGACCTGGGACCTGGCCTCGCCGTTCTCGGCGGCGGCCGGCCAGGGGCTGGAGGAGGTGGCCCGGGAGATCCACGAGACCATCATCCGGCTGCTCGCGGCCGGTCTGAAGGACGAGGCCATCGCCCGCCGGCTCGGCATGTCGCTGCGGACGGCCCGCCGCCATATCGCCGACATCATGCAGGAGTTGGGGGCCGGAAGCCGCTTCCAGGCGGGGGTGGCCGCCGCCGCGCGCGGACTGCTCGACCCCGCCGGCCTGCCGGACCCCGAGGAGGCGGAGGCCGCCGGCCGGGAATGACGTCGCCGTGCGTGTGTCACGTGTTCCCGTGTCTGTCGCCGGGGCCGGGCGTGTCGGATGCTGCTCGGATGGAGCCGTGGGGTATCGACCGCGGCGCGGCGAGGGGCGCGTGATGGACGTACCGGTGGGGATCCCCGAGCGGGAGGCCCCGTACCTGCGGGAGCTGGCCCTGTTCCTGTCGGTCCATCTGGACCGGGCGCCGGGTGTCATGTGGCCCGAGTACGACAACCCGGCCATCGGCGAGGACGGGGTCCGCCCGGTCCGCTGGAACGCGTTCGCCGGGGCGCTCGGCGCCCTCACCGGGCTGTCCCTCCGGCTGGAGGGGGTGCTGGGGGCCGGGGCGGTCGTGGATCGCGAGGACCTGCTGATCCACCAGATCGCGGGCGCCGTCACCTGGCGGCTGGAGGGCCCCGGCGGAGACGGCCGGCCGGACTCCCTCCGGTGCCGGCTGCTGCCCGGCGAGGTGCTGTACGTACCGGCCCGCTGGACCCGCCGCGCCGAGGGCGGGCCACGGTCCCGGTACGCCGTCATCGCCCTGCTGAGAGCGGGCGGCTGACGGACTCCCGGTGGACGCAAAGGGCGGAGGGAGGTACCCGATCGGGTACCTCCCTCCGCCCTTTGCCGCAGGTCAGCCGCCCCAGGAGCTGTCGCCCGGGTCCTTCAGGCCCCGCGTGGTGGTCTGGCCGACGACGACCACGACCCCGGACGGGGTGGTGTACTGGCGCGTCCCCCCGGTGGCGCCCCCCTCCTCGGCCAGGGCGGTGCCGGCGGCCGGGAACAGCAGGGCCGAGGCGGTCAGTGACAGGGCGATGAAGCAGCGCTTGAGCATGGGTTCCCCAGAGTGACGAGCGGTCTGTACGAACGCGGGCCGCTTCGTGGGCCGCCCGCGCCGGTCGGTACGGGGACAACCTTGCCGTGCGCCGGGTGCCCCGAGCGGGCATCGGACTGTTCATCAAACTGCCTGGCGCTAAGGTGAGGGGCGGCAGAACCGGATATGTCACCCCAACTGGGGTGCGGAAAGCGGTGGTTGGGTGCTTTCTCGGACATCGAGTTCGCGCCAGACCGGGAAGGCCAGCGGGGTCAGCGTCACCGCGAGGTACAGCACCCCGGTGCCCAGCAGCGCCGGCACCAGCCCCGGACCGTCCAGCACCAGCCCCGCCCCGAGCATGCCCAGCGGGGTAGCCGCCAGGGCGGCCGCGACCAGCAGGCCGAAGACCCGCCCCCGCATCTCCCCGGGCACCCGCTGGAAGGCCACCGACATCATCAGCGGCCCCACCACCCCCGAGCCGATCCCGGACACCGCCAGCACCGCCAGCAGCACCGGCACCCGCGGCTCGGCCGCCAGCGCGGCACACCGCACCGCCCCGACCAGCACGAAGGCCCCGACGAACACGGCGCGCCGCGGCACCCGGTGGCCCGCCCAGCCGTAGAGGGCGGCCCCCAGCAGCGCACCCGCGCCCATGGCCGTCACCATGGCCCCGAACAGCGCGCTGCTGCGCAGCACCTCCGTTCCGTACGCCGGATAGAGCACCCCGTTCAGCGCCCCGTCCAGGGCGTTGGTCAGCAGCAGCACCGCCGCCATCGCCCCCAGCAGCCGGTCGCTCCGCAGCTGCCGCAGCCCGGCCGCGAGCTCACGGCCGTACGAACTCCGGGGCGGCGGCCCGTCCGGGGCCGGGCCGGCCTGCGGGGGCGCCGGGACCAGGGCGGCCACCAGGGCGGCGCACAGCAGCATCGCCGCCATGTCCGCGCACAGGGTGGGCAGCGGTCCGACGGCCGACACGGCGAGGCCGGCCAGCGGGGCCCCGGCCATCATCCCGATCCGGCGGGCCCCCTCGACGCAGCCGGTGGCCCGCTCGGCGGTGACCCCGGCCCGTTCCATCGCCCCGGGCAGCAGCAGCTGCTTGGAGGTGTCGGCGGGCCCGCGGGCGGCCCCGACCAGGAACACCAGGAGGATCAGGACGGGCATCGGCAGCGCGTCCCGGGAGTGCAGCAGCGGAATCAGGCCGATGGCCGCCGCCGTCAGCAGATCGGCCCCGATGCTCGCCACACGGACCGGGAGCCGGTCGACCACCGGGCCCGCCAGGACGGCCGAGCAGAGCAGGCCCAAGACCTCGGCGGCGGCCACGAGCCCGGTGCGGGTCCCGCTGCCGGTGCTGTGCAGCACGAACCAGGGCACCGCCACCAGCGTCACGGCCATGCCCAGCGAGGAGATCCCGGAAACCGCCACCAGGGCGGCCAGGGGGGTTTTGGAGGAAGCGGGGGAAGCGGAGGGACTGGCCATCAGGAGGAGTTCCTTCCGGCACCGGCACACCGCCCGGCGGTCCGCGTCACGGACCGCCGGGCGGCGGGGTGCCAAGATCTGGTCGGGTGGTCGGGTCAGCCGGCCGTGGTCGTGCGCAGGCTCAGCGGACGCATGTCGGTCCACACCCGCTCGATGTGTGCCAGGCACTCCTCCCTGGTGCCCCCGACGCCCTGGTCCCGCCAGCCGGGCGGGACGGTCCGGCCGGCCTCCCAGAGGGAGTACTGCTCCTCGTCGTTGGCCACGACCAGGTACTGCGGGAAGGTCTCGCTCACGGTGTTCTCCTCAGGGTGATCATCAGGTGGTTCGGTAGCGGACGGCCCGGCGGCGGGGTCAGCCGGGCAGGGCGGCGGCCAGCAGCTCCGCCAGGGTGGTGCAGTGCGGGGGCTCCACCAGGTCGTGGTGGTGGCCCGGGACGGTGGCCCCGAGGACGGACCCGGCCGTGCGCGGCCCCCAGGCCGCCCGGTCCACCAGGGCGGTGGCCAGCTCGGTATGCCGTTCCGCCACCGTGAACAGGTGCAGATCGGTGCCCAGCACGGCATCCGTGCGGTACGCGGCCGAGGCCGTCCCGTTGGCCTCGGCGACCCGCAGCAGCCGGCGCAGGGCCTCGGTGGGGGAGGCGCCGGTCAGGGTGCCGTCCGCGCGGCCGCGGCGCACCAGGACCTCCAGGAGCTCCTCCTCGCCCAGTTCGCGTGCCGAGCCGGCGTCCAGCCCGGCGGCGATCCCGTACCGCAGCAGGTCCGGATCGACGGCACCGGTACCCGCCCCGGCGTCGGCCCCGGCACCGGCATCGGCCCGGGCCTCCGGGCCGGTGCCGGGCGCGGTGCCCGGCGCGGCCGTGTCGATCAGGCCGAGGAAGGCGACCTCCTCCCCGGCCGCCTCCAGCCGGGCCGCCATCTCGTAGGCGACCGTGCCGCCGAAGGACCAGCCCGCCAGCAGGTACGGGCCGTGCGGCCGCTCCTCGCGGAGCGCGGCCAGATAGCGTTCCGCCATCTCCGCCACCCGCTCCAGGGGCGCCTCCTCCGTGTTGTAGCCCACCGACTCCAGGCCGAGGACCCGCCGGTCACCGCCCGGCAGACCGGCCAGCTCCCGCACCAGGTCGCGGTAGCAGACCACGTCACCGCCCCGGGGATGGACCAGGACCAGCGGCGGCCGGGCCGGATCGCCGTCGGCCAGCGGGACCAGCAGCCGGGCGGCCTCCGCCCCCGCGTCCGGCAGCGCCTCGCACAGGAGCTCCACGGTGCGCCGGCGGAACACCAGGTTCAGCGGCAGCTCCACCCCGAACTCCCGGCGTACCGCGGCCATCAGCGCGAACGCCTTCAGGGAATGGCCGCCCAGCGCGAAGAAGTCGTCGCGGACCCCGATGGGGGCGGTGCCGAGGGTCTCCTCCCACAGCCGGACCATCCGCAGTTCCGCCGGACCGCGCGGGGCGATCCGCTCACCGGCCCCGGCCGCGCGTCCCGCACCCGCCGAGGGCGCGGGCAGCGCCTTCCGGTCGAGCTTGCCGTTCGGGGTGAGCGGCAGCCGGTCCAGGGCGGTGAGCACCGTCGGAACCATGTACTCGGGCAGGTCCCGGCGCAGGAACTCGCCCAGACGCCCCAGGTCGCCCTCCTCGTCCCGCCAGGTCACATAGCCCGCCAGGACGGCGTCCACCCCCGTCCCGTGCACGGCCACGGCCGCCGACAGCACCCGCGGATGCCGGGCCAGCACGGCCTCGATCTCCCCGAGCTCCATCCGGTGGCCGCGCACCTTCACCTGGCCGTCGGCCCGCCCCCGGTACTCCAGGGTGCCGTCGGCCAGCCGCCGCACCAGGTCCCCGGTCCGGTAGAGCCGGCCGCCCCGCCCGTACGGGTCGGGCACGAAGCGGTCCGCCGTCAGACCGGGCCGCCCGTGGTAGCCGCGGGCCACCCCGGCACCGCCGATGAACAGTTCGCCGAACACGCCCACCGGCACCGGACGCAGGCCCGAGTCCAGCACGTGCAGCCCGGTGTTCGCCAGCGCCGAACCGATGGGCACCGGCCCCTCGCCGACCGGACCGGACAGCGGATGGGCGGTGGACCAGACCGTGGTCTCGGTCGGCCCGTACACGTTCCACACCCGCCCCAGGGCCGTGCGCAGCCGCTCGGCCAGCGCGGCCGGCAGCGCCTCGCCACCGCACAGCGCCCGCACATGGGGGGCCTGCCAGCCCGACTCCATCAGCTGGTGCCAGGTGGCCGGAGTGGCCTGCACCACGGAGACCGCGGCGGAGTCCAGCTCCTTCGCGAGGAGGACCCCGTCCCGCGCCGTGTCCCGGTCCACCACCCGGACCGCCGCCCCGCACACCAGCGGGACCAGCAGCTCCAGGACCGCGATGTCGAAGGAGGCCGTGGTGACCGCCGCGACCGTGTCCCCGGCCGTCAGCTCCAGCCTGCGCACCATGTCCCGGGTGAAGTTGGACAGCGCCCGGTGCGGGACCGCGACCCCCTTCGGCCGCCCGGTCGAACCCGAGGTGTACAGCAGGTACGCCAGGTTCTCCGCCCGGACCGGCACCGGGGCGGGTTCCGGGACGGGGGCCATCCCCTCCGCCTCCAGGGCGTCGAGGTCCACCACCGTGACCCCCGCCGGCAGCCGCGGCACGGCGGCCCCGCCGGACACCACCAGCACCCGGGCCCCGCTGTCCGCGAGCATGTACCCGACCCGGTCCGCCGGGAACCCGGGGTCCACCGGTACGTACAGACCGCCCGACCGGAGCACGCCCAGCAGCGCCGCCGGCAGCAGCACGGACCGTTCCGCGCACACCGCCACCGCCGTGTCGGGGCCCACGCCCAGCCCGGTCAGCTCCCGGGCCAGCCGGCCCGAGACCTCCCACAGCCCGGCGTACGTCAGCGCACGGTCCGCGTCCTCCACGGCGGTCCGGTGCGGATCCAGGGCCGCCCGCTCCCCGACCAGCTCGTGCAGCGGCACCCCCGCGCCGGGTCCGCCCGACCCGGCCGGCTCGGCCGTGCCGGATCCGGCGCGCACCAGACGGAGTTCGTCCTCCGCGCCCATCAGGGGGAGCGAGCGCAGCGGGGTGCCCGGATCGGCCACCGCCGCCGTGAGCAGCTCGGCGAGTCCCGAGGTCATCCGTTCCACGGTGTCCCGGTCGAACAGGTCGGTGGCGAAGACCGCCTCGCCGCGCAGTTCGCCCGCCTCCTCGGCGAAGTACACGGACAGGTCGAACTTCGAGGCCCCGCTGGCCAGCGGGAGCGGTTCGAGCTCCAGCCCGGCCGGGGCGGGCGGCACGGCCGCCTCCTCGTCCAGAACCAGCATCACCTGGAACAGCGGGTTGCGGCTCGGGTCGCGCTCCGGCCGGAGCTCCTCCACCAGCCGCTCGAACGGCACCTCCTGGTGGGCGTACGCCCCCAGCGCGGTGTCCCGGGCGCGGCCCAGCAGCTCACCGAACCCGGGGTCCCCGGACAGGTCGGTCCGCAGCACCAGGCTGTTGACGAAGAACCCGATGAGCGGCTCCAGTTCGGCCCGGTCCCGGCCCGCGATCGGCGAGCCCACCGCCACGTCGGCACTGCCCGACCAGCGGGCCAGCAGGGCCTGGAAGCCCGCCAGCAGCACCATGAACAGGGTCGCGTCGTGCCGCCGCCCCAGCTCGCGCAGCCCGCGCAGCAGCGGTGCGGGCAGCACGAAGGGCACCTGTTCGCCGCGTCCCGAGGGCACGGCCGGCCGGGGCCGGTCGGTGGGCAGGTCCAGCGGGGCGAGCCCGCCCAGCCGGTCCCGCCAGTAGTCCAGGGTCCCGGCGAGCGCGTCCCCGCCGAGCCGGTCCCGCTGCCAGGCGGCGAACTCCCGATAAGAGACGGGGAGTTCGGGTAGGGGGGCGGAGTCCTCGCCGGTGTGGGCGCGGTAGGCGGCGAGGAACTCCCGCCAGAACACCCCGACCGACCAGCCGTCGAAGGCGATGTGGTGCGCCACGACCACCAGCAGGTGCTCGGCGGGGGCGATCCGGAGCAGCCGGGCCCGCAGCGGGCCCCCGGCCGCCAGGTCGAAGGGACGCGCCGCGTCCTCGGCCGCCAGCTCCCGCGCCCGCCCGGGCGCCGCCGGGCCGAGCGCCGACAGGTCCGTGAACTCCGGGGCGAAGGCCCCGACCGGGCCGGGCACCACCCGGGCCGCATCACCGGAACGCGCACCGCCGGAACCCGCATCACCGGCATCCGTGCCGCCGGGACCGGGCCCGGCCGCCGCGGATTCCTCGATCCGGGACCGCAGCACCTCGTGCCGGTCCACCACGTCGCCGAGCGCGGCCAGCGCCGCCTCCGTGTCCAGCTTCCCGCCCAGCCGCACGGCGCAGGGCATGTTGTAGTCCGGACGCCCCGGCTGCAACCGGTCCAGCAGCCACAGCCGCTGCTGTCCGAAGGACAGCGGTCCGTGCCCCTCCGGCAGCGCCGGGATACCGCCACCGGAGGCACCGGAGGCACCGGAGGCACCGGACGGACCCGAGGCACCGTCCGTACCGGCCGTGTCCGAGGCGTCCGAGGCTTCCGCGCCCAGGGTGACCAGCGCCCGGGCCAGGTCCTCCGCCACCGGATGGCGGAACACCAGCTGCACCGGCAGGTCCAGCCCCAGCAGGTCGCGCAGCCGGGAGACCACCCGGGTGGCGCGCAGCGAGTGCCCGCCGCGTTCGAAGAAGTGGTCCAGGGCTCCGACCGGGCCGGTGCCGAGCACCTCCTCCCAGACCGCGGCCACGGTCCGCTCCATCGCCGTGCGCGGCGCCGTGTGCGGGCGCGGGCCCCCGGCGGTGCCGGGGTCGGGCACGGACAGCGCCTTCCGGTCGGTCTTGCCGTTCGGGGTCAGCGGCAGCGCGTCCAGCACCACCAGCGTGGACGGCACCATCGCGGCCGGCAGGGCGGACCGGACGAAGTCCAGCACGGCCGCCGGGTCACCGGTGGCCCCGGCCCGCCAGACCAGATGGCCGGCGAGGAAGGCGTCACCGCCCTCGCCGTGCGCGGTGGCCACGGCCCGTGCCACGTCGGGGTGCCGCAGCAGCGCGGCCTCCACCTCGCCCAGCTCGATCCGGTGGCCCCGCACCTTGACCTGGTTGTCCCGGCGGCCGTGGAACTCCAGCACCCCGTCGGACCGCAGCCGTGCCAGGTCCCCGGTGCGGTACATCCGGGCGCCGGGCGGACCGTACGGGTCCGGGGGATAGGCCTCGGCGGTGCGGGCCGGATCGCCGGGATAGCCGCGGGCCACTCCGCGTCCGGCGATGAAGAGTTCGCCGATCGCGCCCTGCGGCAGCGGTTCGAGGTGTTCGCCGAGGACGAGCACCCGGGCGCCGGGTAGCGGCCGCCCGATCGGGATCCGGCCCGACTCGATGTCGGCGTCGGTCACCAGGTGGAAGGTGGTGGTGTTGGTGCACTCGGTGGGGCCGTACTGGTTGACGAGCCGCAGCCGTCCCGGCAGGCCCAGCCCGTGCGCGGCCCGGGCCAGTCCGGCGGTCAGCGCCTCACCGGTGGTCATCACCAGCCGCAGCGCCGGTTCCGGCGCAGGGACCGCCGCCACCAGGGGTTCCAGCATGGAGGGGACGATCGAGAGCAGGGCGGTGACCCGCTCCTCGCGCAGCAGCCGGGCCAGGGCGTCCGGGTCCCCCGCCTCGTCCGCCGAGGCCAGCACGATCCGCCCGCCGGTGGTCAGCGGGGCGAACAGGTCGCGGACCGAGGGGTCGAAGGTGAGGGCCGTGCGGGCCAGCACGGTGTCCTGCGGGCCGATGCCGAACGTGCCGGTCAGCGCCTGGAGGTAGCCGGTGATCGCCGCGTGCGGGACCGCCACCCCCTTGGGGCGGCCGGTGGAGCCCGAGGTGTAGAGCAGATAGGCCGGGTTCCCGGGCCCGGCGGTGTCGGCCGGAGCGGTCGCCGGCAGCCGGTCGATCAGCCGCCGCTCGGCCGCCGAGCCGGTGTCCAGGACCGGCCTGCCGCCGGTCAGGCCCTCCGGCAGGCCGCCGGGGAGCCCGGAGGTGAGCACCAGACGGGCGCCGCTGTCCGCCAGCACCGTCCGCAGCCGTTCGGCCGGATGGTCCGGGTCCACCGGTACGTACGCCCCGCCGGCCTTCAGCACGGCCAGCACGCAGACCACCGTGCCCGGGTCCCGGCCCGCCGGCACGGCCACCGTGGTCTCCGGGCCGGTGCCCAGCTGACGCAGCCGGTGGGCCAGCCGGTTGGCGGCCGTGTCGAGTTCGGCGTAGGAGGTGGTGCGGCCGCGCCAGATCACGGCGGGCGCGTCCGGCCGCAGCCGGGCCTGTTCCGCCACCAGCGCGTGCAGGGTCAGGGCCGCCGGCCCGCCCGTCGGCGGGGCCGTCCCCACCGAGGGGTCCTCGCCGAGGAGCGCGGCGTGTTCGCCGGGGGACAGCAGGTCCAGCCGGGACAGCGGGAGGTCCGGGCCCTCGGCGGCCCCGGCCAGCAGCCGGAGGTAGTGTCCGGCGAACCGTTCCACCGTGGCCCGGTCGAACAGGTCGGTGGCGTACTGCACGGTGCCGGTGAGCCCGCCCGGGTGCTCCGTCATCGCGAGGCTGAGGTCGAACTTCGCCGTCCCGTTGCCGGTGTCGAGGGTCTCCACCGCCACACCGTCCAGCGGCAGCGAGCCGAGCTGGTCGGGGTGCAGCTGGAACAGCACGTCGAAGAGCGGGTTGCGGCCCAGGTCGCGGTCCGGCCGCAGCTCCTCCACCAGCCGGTCGAAGGGCACGTCCTGGTGCTCGTAGGCGGCCAGGGCGGTCCGCCGCACCCGGTCCAGCAGTTCGCCGAAGGCGGGGTCCCCGGACAGGTCGGTGCGCAGCACCAGGGTGTTCACGAAGAAGCCGACGAGCGGCTCCAGTTCGGTGCGGTCCCGGCCCGCGACGGGGGAGCCCACCACGATGTCCCGCTGCCCGGTGTAGCGGGCGAGGAGGGCCTGGAACCCGGCCAGCAGCACCATGTACAGGGTGGCCCCGTGTTCCCGGGCCAGCCCGCCGAGCCGGGCCGCGAGCGCGGCGGGGACCTCGAAGGCGAGGCTGTCGCCCGCGCCCGAGCGGAGCTGCGGGCGCGGCCGGTCGGTCGGCAGCTCCAGGGCCGGCAGCCCCGCCAGCGCCGCCCGCCAGTAGGCGATCCCGGCCGCCGATCCGCCGGCCGCCTCCCGGCGCTGCTGCCAGTACGCGAAGTCCCCGTACTGGACCGGGAGTCCGGGCAGGGCCGGCCGCTCGCCGCGGCGCAGCGCCGCGTAGGCGGCCGAGAGCTCGCGCCACAGCACCGGCATGGACCAGCCGTCACCGACGGTGTGGTGCAGCACCAGGACCAGCAGGTGCTCCCCGGCCGTGACGCGCACCAGCCGGGCCCGCAGCAGCGGGGCCGTGCCCAGGTCGAAGGGGGCGGCCGCATCCGCGTGGGCCAGACCGAGGGCCCGCGCCCGGGCCTCCTCCGCGGGAAGCTCACCGAGGTCGGTGAGCGGGACGGCGAACACCTCGGGAGGTGACACGAGCTGCACCGGGCCGTCCGGCCCCTCGGCGATCCGGGACCGCAGCACCTCGTGCCGGGCCACGACCACCCCGAGCGCCTCGGTCAGCGCCCGCGCGTCCAGCGGGCCGGTCAGCCGGGCGGCCACCGGGATGTTGTAGTCGGGGCGGCCGGGCTGGAGCTGGTCCAGGAACCACAGCCGCTGCTGGGCGAAGGACAGCGGGGCGTCCGTCCCGGCGGGTCGGGCGCCGATGCCGGCGGTCGGGTCCGCGCCGGCCGGTCCGGCGGCCGGGCCGCCGGTCTGCCGCAGCCCGTCCAGGGCCGCCGCGAACCCTTCCAGCGTGGGGTGTTCGAACAGCAGCCGCAGGGGTACGCCGGTTCCCAGACGGGTGCCGAGCCGGGACACCGCCCGGGTGGCCCGCAGGGAGTGCCCGCCGAGGGCGAAGAAGTCGTCCCGGCGGCCGATCGGGCCGGTGTCCAGCACCTCGGCCCATACGGCCGCGGCCAGTTCCTCGGTCTCCGTCGCCGGGGCCGTGAACTCGGCCCGGACCAGGCCCTCCTCGGGCGGCGCGGGCAGCGCCCGCCGGTCCAGCTTGCCGTTCGGGGTGACCGGCAGGGCGGCCAGCTCCACGATCGCGGACGGCAGCATGTAGGCGGGCAGCCGGGCGGCCAGCGCCCGCCTCAGCCCGTCGGTGTCCGGCCCGGCGCCCACCGGGCCGTCCGGGTCCGTGTCCCGGCCGGCCACCACATAGGCGACCAGGCGCTGTTCACCGGGCGAGTCCGTCCGGACCAGCACCGCGGCGTGCCCGACCCCCGGGCAGCGCAGCAGTTCGGCCTCGATCTCGCCCGGCTCGATCCGGTGCCCCCGGATCTTGACCTGCTGGTCGGCGCGCCCCAGGTAGTCGAGCGCTCCGTCGGGGCGGCGGCGGACCAGGTCCCCCGTCCGGTACATCCGGGAGCCCGGTTCGCCGTACGGGTCCGGGGTGAACTGCCGGGCGGTCAGCCCGGGGCGGCCCAGATAGCCGCGGGCCACTCCGGTGCCGCCCACGCACAGCTCGCCGACGGCACCCTCCGGGACGGGCCGGCCGAGCCCGTCCAGGACGTACAGCCGGGTGTCGTCCAGGCCGGTGCCGATCGGTATCCGACCGGCCGCGGGCGCCCCAGGACCGCTGTCGACCCGCTGCCGGGTGGCGAACACGGTCGTCTCGGTGGGGCCGTACACATTGACCAGCACGGTGTCCGGGGCCTGCTCCCGGGCCCGGGCGAAGGAGTGCGCGGAGGCGGCCTCGCCGCCCGTCCACACCTCCCGCAGCCGGCCCAGCAGCGCCGGGCACTCCTCGACGACCAGGTTGAACAGCGCGGCCGTCAGGAACAGCGAGCTGATCCGGTGCTCCTCCACCAGCCGGGTCAGCGCCGCCGTGTCCACCCGGCCGGGCGGGGCCAGCACCACCTCGCCGCCGGACAGCAGCGGCACCCACAGCTCGTAGGTCGAGGCGTCGAAGGCCAGCGGGGAGTGCGCCAGCACCCGCCGGTGCGCCGGCCCGAACGCGGAGTCCCGGACGAGCGCCGCCACATTGGCGTGGGTGACCCCGATGCCCTTGGGCTCGCCGGTGGAGCCGGAGGTGAACATCACGTACGCCAGCTGCTCCGGCCGGCAGACCGGGGCCGGGACCGGCCCGGCGGACCCGCCGGAGGGCGGCGGGCCGTCGGGGGCGGTGGCGTCCAGCACCGGGACGGGGCAGTCGCGGACGGCCTCGTGGCCGGCCGTCACCGGGTCGGTGAGCAGCAGCCGGGCACCGGTCCGCTCCAGCATCCAGTGCAGCCGTGCGGTCGGGAAGCCGTCGCCCAGCGGGACGTAGGCGCCACCGGCCTTCAGCACCGCCAGGACCGCCACCGGCAGGTGCGCGGAACGCTCCATCAGCAGGGCGACGGGGGACTCCGGACGCACCCCGGCGGCCGTCAGCCGGGCCGCCAACAGGTCGGAACGGGCGTCGAGTTCGGCGAAGCTGAGGCGTTCGGCGCCGCACACCACGGCGGGCGCGCCGGGGGTGCGGCGGACCTGCTCGGCGAACAGCTCCACCAGGGTGGCCGGGGCGAGGTCAGGGCGGGCCGGGCCGTGCCCGCGGCCGGTCAGCCCGGCCGCGGTCGCCGCCGAGGGCAGCAGCTCGGCCACCGGTCGGTCGGGCTCCTCGGCCGCCGCGCCGAGCAGCTCCAGATAGTGCGCCAGGATCCGCTCGGCCGTGGCCCGGTCGAAGAGGTCGGTGTCGAAGACCAGCGAGCCGGACCAGTCGGCGGGCCCCTCGGAGACGAACACGCTGAGGTCGAAGAGGGAGCCGCCGAAGTCGATCCGCAGCGGACGCGCCTCCAGCCCCGGCAGCCGCAGCCCGGCCGTCTCGTCCTGCGCCGACGCGAACATCACCTGGACCAGGGGGTTCCGGTCGCCGACCCGCTCCGGACTCAGACGCTCCACCAGCCGGTCGAAGGGCACCTCCTGGTGGTCGTAGGCGTCCAGCGTGGTCCGCCGGACCCGGCCGAGGAGCTCACGGAAGCCCGGCTCCCCCGACAGGTCGCAGCGCAGCACCACGGTGTTGACGAAGAACCCGACGAGCGGCTCCAGCTCCACCCGGTCCCGGCCGGCCACCGGAGTGCCCACCGCGATGTCGGTACGACCGCAGTAGCGGGCCAGTGAGGCCTGGAACCCGGCCAGCAGGGTGGTGAAGAGGGTGGCTCCGGCTTCCTCGGCGATCCGGCGCAGCCGGGCGGTGAGCTCCGCGTCCAGCCGGAACTCCAGGCTCGCCCCGTCGCCGCTGCGCCGGGTGGGCCGGGGCCGGTCGGCGGGCAGTTCGAGCGGCTCCAGACCGCGCAGGGACTCCTCCCACCAGCGCAGCTGCCCGTCCATCGAGCCGTCGGCGAACCGGTCGCGCTGGCCGCGGGCGTACGCCTGGTAGTCCAGCGGCAGCGGGGCCGTGACGGCCGGGCGACCGGCCAGGTGGGCCGCGTAGCCCTCCGACAGCTCCTGCCACAGCAGGCCCATGGACCAGCCGTCGGTGGCGATGTGGTGGACCACCAGGACCAGCAGGTGGTCCTCGGCACCGAGCCGGATCAGCAGACCGCGCAGCAGCGGTCCGGCGGCCAGGTCGAAGGGCTTGCGGACCTCCTCCCGGGCCAGGTCCACGGCCCGCCGCTCCAGCCCGTCGAGCGGGCCGGCCCCCAGGTCCAGCACCGGCAGCGGGAAGGCCGCCGGGGCGGGCAGCACCACCGGGTGCGGCACCCCGTCCCGCTCCTCGAACACGGTGCGCAGCGGCGCGTGGCGCGCCACCACCCCGGTCAGTCCCCGGCGCAGCAGGTCCGGTCGCAGCGGGCCGCGCAGCCGCACCAGTTCGGGGATGGCATGGCCGGGCGTGCCGTCCGCCATCCGGTCCACCAGCCACATCCGCTCCTGGGCGAACGAGGCGACGGGCGCGGCGGCCGGGCCCCCGGCGGGGGCGGTCGGGGCGGTCGGGCCGGCGGCCGGGGCCGGGCCGGCCGCCGAGTCGTCCAGCGCGGCGCGCACACGGCGGCGCAGCAGCTCACGGGCGGCGGCCAGGCGGCCGTCCGTACCGGCGGGCAGGCTCTCCTGGGTGGTCACGAGGTCTCTCCCTGGAACACGAGTGAAGGAATCGCAGAAGGGGTGGAAGGGGCGGACGGGTCGGTTGCGGCGTCCAGTTCGGCCAGCAGCGCCGTCTCCACGGCGGCGGCCAGCGCCGCGACCGTCCGCTGTTCGAAGACGGTGTGCAGGGGGAGCTCCAGCCCGAGGGACTGGCGCAGCCGGGCCGCCACCCGGGTGGCGCTCAGCGAGTGCCCGCCGAGGGCGAAGAAGTCGTCGTGCCGGCCGATCCGCGGCGCGTCCAGCACCCCGGACCACACCAGGGCCACCAGCTCCTCGGTCTCCCCGTCGGGCGCCTCGTACCCGGCGGCCGGGGCCGCGGCGGGCGCCGGGAGCGCCCGGCGGTCCAGCTTGCCGTTGGCCGTGACCGGCAGCCCGTCCACGAACACCAGCACCGGCACCATGTACTCCGGCAGGGCGGCGGCCAGCCCGGCCCGCAGCTCCTCCGGGTCCGGGGCCCGTCCGGCCTCCGGCACCACGTAGCCGACGAGCCGGCGCTCGCCCGGGACGTCCTCGCGGACCACCACGGCGGCCCGACCGACCCCGGGCAGCCGGCCCAGGACCGTCTCGATCTCGCCGAGTTCGATCCGGAAGCCGTGGATCTTCACCTGGTCGTCGGTGCGCCCCAGGTACTCCACCGAACCGTCGGCCCGCCGCCGGGCCAGGTCACCGGTCCGGTACATCCGCGAACCCGGCGGCCCGAACGGGTCCGGCGAGAACCGCTCGGCGGTCAGCCCCGGACGCCCCAGATAGCCGCGGGCCAGTCCGGCACCCGCCAGGAACAGCTCCCCGGCCACCCCGACGGGCACCGGCCGCCCCCTGGGGTCCAGCACGTACAGGGAGGTGTTCCAGATCGGCCGCCCGATCGGCACCGGTCCGGGATCCTCCCGGCGACAGTCCCAGTGGGTGACGTCCACGGCCGCCTCGGTGGGCCCGTACAGATTGTGCAGGGGCACGTCCAGCACATCGAGGAACCGGTCCTTCAGCTCCTCCGGCAGGGCCTCCCCGCTGCACACCACCCGCCGCAGGGAACGGCACAGGCCGGCCCCCGGATCCTCCGCGAACGCCGCCAGCATCGACGGGACGAAGTGGACGGTGGTGACCGCCTCCTGCCGGATCACCCGGCTGAGATAGGCCGGGTCCATGTGCCCGCCCGGCTCCGCGACCACCAGGGCGGCCCCGGTCAGCAGCGGCCAGAAGAACTCCCACACCGACACGTCGAAGCCGAACGGGGTCTTCTGCAGCACCCGGTCGTCCGCGCCCAGCCGGTACCGGTCCTGCATCCACAGCAGCCGGTTGACGATCGCCGCGTGCTCCACGACCACCGCCTTGGGGCGGCCCGTGGACCCGGAGGTGTAGATCACGTACGCGGGGTGCGAGGGCAGCGGTCCGCGTGCCGTCGTGCCACCGCCGCCCGCGTGGTGGCCCGGGTGGTCGGCGGCCGGGTCCAGCCGGGGCGGTCCCGCGACCGCCGGAAGGGTCGCCGCCACCGCGTCGTCGGCGATCAGCAGCACCGGACGGGCGTCCGACAGCAGATAGCCGATCCGCTCGGCCGGCAGCGAGAGATCCACCGGAAGGTAGGCCGCCCCCGACTTCAGCACGGCCAGCAGCGCGACCACCAGTTCGGTGGAGCGGAGCAGCGAGACCGCCACGATCCGCTCCGGACCGGCCCCCCGCTCCCGCAGCACCCGGGCCAGCCGCTCGGCACGGGCGTCGAGCCCCGCGTACGTCAGGCTCTCCCCGCGGAACACGGTGGCCACGGCGTCCGGGGTCCGCGCGACCTGCCGCTCGAACAGCTCCACCAGGGTGGTTGCGGGAACCGGAACGGCCGTGTCGTTCCACTCCCGGATCAGCCGGTGCTGCCCCTCGGACAGCGGGTCCAGCCGTCCGACCGGGGTACCGGGGGAGTCCGCGACGGCCGTCAGCAGCACCTCCAGCGCCTCGCCCAGACTGCGCGCCGTCCGGGCGTCCAGGACGTCCGTACGGTGGTCCAGGTGCAGCCGCAGCCGCTCACCGGGCAGCACGATCAGGTTGACCGTGTAGTGGGTGGCGTCGGAGGCCTCCACCCCGGTCAGCCGGGGGCCGCCGCCCAGGTCGCGCAGGGCCTCCAGGTCGAGGGGATAGTTCTCCACCACCACCGCGGTGTCGAACAGGGTTCCCAGCCCGGCCGCGTGCTGGATCCCGGCCAGACCGGCGTGCTGGTGGTCCATCAGCTCGGCCTGCTCGTCCTGGAACCGGGCCAGCGCGGCGATCAGCGGCTCGTCCTCCCGGATCCGGAACCGCACGGGCAGCGTGTTGATCAGCAGACCCACCAT
Source organism: Streptomyces sp. NPDC033845 (assembly GCF_055576225.1). Classification (NCBI taxonomy): domain Bacteria; kingdom Bacillati; phylum Actinomycetota; class Actinomycetes; order Kitasatosporales; family Streptomycetaceae; genus Streptomyces; species Streptomyces sp. NPDC033845. The sequence continues at coordinate 94,736 of NZ_JBVIRI010000016.1, forward strand.
GGACTCGATGCCCGGGACCTCCGAGGCCCGCCCGGAGACGGTCCCGCCGAACACCACGTCCTCCCGCCCGGTCACCCGGCCCAGCAGCACCGCCCAGACACCCTGGACGACACTGTTGAGGGTGACCCCGGCGGCCCGGGCCCGGGCCAGCAGCCGGGCGGTGAGCTCCGCCGGCAGCTCCACCGAGGTCCGTTCGGGCAGCTCGCCGATCCGGTGGGGGTCGGCCGCGCCCAGCAGGGTGGGCTCGTCGAGTCCCGCCAGCGCACCGCTCCACGCGGCCTCGGCCGCCGCCCGGTCCTGCCGGGCCAGCCAGGCCAGATGCGACCGGAAGGGCACGGCTTCGGGCAGCGGGAGGCCCGGCGGGAGCCCCGGCAGCGCGATGCCCGGCACCGGCGCGCCGGGGCGTGCGGCCTCCGCGTATCCGGTGAGGAGTTCGCGGAGCAGCACCGCCGAGGACCAGCCGTCCCACAGGATGTGATGGTTCGTCATGACGAGGCGGTGGCTCCGCTCCGCGCAGCGCACCAGGGTGAACCGCACCAGCGGGGGCCGCTCCAGGTCGAACCGGCGCAGCCGGTCGGCGGCCAGCAGCTCCTCCCATTCCCGCTGCCGGTCCGTCTCGTCGAGACCGCCCAGGTCCACGGCCTCCCAGGGCGCGCGGACCTCCTCGACGACCACCTGTACGGGACCGTCCAGGCCCTGGTCGGTGAAGGCCGAGCGCAGCGCCTCGTGCCGCCCCAGCATCCGGTCGCAGGACGCCCGCAGGGTCTCCGCGTCCAGCGGACCGTCCAGGGTGAGGATGATCTGGCCCGTGTAGGCGTCCAGGGCTCCGGTGTCGAAGGCCGCGTGGAAGAAAAGCCCCTCCTGGAGCGGGGAGAGCGGCAGCACCTCGGTGAGACCGGGATAGCGGGCGGCCAGCCCGGCCGTCTCCGCTTCCCCGAGCCGCACCAGCGGCGGCCGATCGGCGGCGGGCAGGGCCGGCCGGGCGGGTCCGGTCCAGCCGGCCAGCAGGCGCAGCGCCTCCTCCCAGGCGGCCACCAGTCCGGCCGCCTCGGTCGGGTCCAGCAGGGCCTCCGGCCAGCCGACGACAGCGGTGAGGGAGGGGCCGGAAGGCCCGTCCACGGCCAGGGCGTCGATCTGGAGGGCGTGCTCGACGGGCATCCCCGGGTCCACGGCGGCCCGCAGCCCGCCCGCTTCCGGGGCCGGCTGCCAGGGCGTCTCCTGCGCTCCGGGGAACCGGCCCAGGTAGTTGAACAGCAGCCGGGGGAGCGGGAGTCCGGCCAGCTCGGCGGTGCTGTCCGGGTGGATCCGGCTCAGCAGGCCGAAGCCCGTGCCGTGGTCGGGTACGGCGGCCAGGGTGCTGTGCACCCGCGAGACGAGGCCGGCGAGGGCCTCACCGCTCCCGGCGCCCGCTCCGGGCCCGTCCAGCCCGTTCAGCCCGTCCAGCCCGTCCAGCCTGTCCAGCCCGTCCAGTCCTTCGAGTCCTTCGAGGTCGAAGCGCACGGGGTACTGGGTGGTGAACCAGCCCACCGTCCCGGCGAGGTCGTGCCGCCCGGTGCGGTCGGCACGGCCGTGGCCCTCCAGGTCGACCAGCAGTGACCGGACGGCCGCCCCCGCCCCGGACCCGGGCCGCGTACCGGTACCGGCGGAGACCTTGCGTACGGCCAGGGCCAGCCCCGCGAGGAGCACCTCGGCCGGACCCGTCCGCAGGGCGGCCGGCACCCGGGCCAGCAGCGGACCCGCCACCTCCGGCGGAAGGTCGAGGGTCAGCGTCCGTACCGTCCCGGCGGTGTCCCGGACCGGGTCGGGGACCCGCTCCCACGGCGCGGACCCCTCCGGCGCGGACCCCTCGGGCGCGGACCTCTTCTCCCCATCACCCAGCACACCGCGCCAGTAGGGCAGTTCCGCCAGCACCTCCGGGGATCCGGCCCGCCGCTCCAGATGGTGCGCCCAGGCGCGGAAGGAGCTCCCGCCGTCCACGGCCGGGACCGTCCGCCCGGCGGCCTCCGCCTCCCAGGCCGCCGCCAGGTCCGCCATCAGGATCCGCCAGGACACCCCGTCCACGGCGAGATGGTGCACGCACAGCAGCAGCCGGTCGGCCGCGGCCGAGCCCTCGCCGTCGGCGAACCGCACCGCGCGCAGCATCACCGAGGCCGAGGGGTCCAGCAGCCGGGCCGCCTCCCCGGTGGCCTCCGCCACCAGGGCGGCGCGCCCGGCCTCGTCCAGCCCGGCCACACGCACCGTCCGGTACAGCGCGGCCACATCCACCGAACCCGGTTCGCCGACGGTGCACACCGCTCCGTCCGGGCCTTCGGACACGCCCATCCGGAGCGCCCCGTGCCGGTCCACGACCGACCGCAGCACCCGTACCAGGGTGTCGTCCTCCGCGCCCGGGGGCAGGGCCAGCACCATCGACTGGCTGAACCGTCCGATCGGGCCGGGGCCGTCCAGCAGCCAGCGCATCACCGGAGTGGCGGGCAGCGGACCGCACTCGCCGACGGCGGGCGGGGCCGCCGCGTCCGCGCCGGCCGGCCGGCCGTCCGGGCCGCCGACCGCCGAGGCCAGGGCGGCGGCCGTCTTGTGCGCGAACACCTCGCGCAGGGTGAAGGAGTACCCCCGGGCCCGGGCCCGGCTGGTCAGGGTGAGGGCGGTGATGCTGTCGCCGCCCAGTTCGAAGAAGTTGTCGTCCGGGCCGGCCGTGACCCCGAGGGCCTCGGAGAACAGCCCGGCCAGCTCCCGCTCCACCGGGGTGCACGGACGTTCCGACCGCTCCGCCCGCAGCGGTTCCTCGGGCAGGGTCAGCCGTGCCCGGTCCACCTTGCCGCCCGCCGTCAGCGGCAGCCGGTCCAGCACCACGAAGGTGCCCGGCACCATGTAGACCGGCAGTACGGCACCCAGCTCCCGGGCCAGCAGCACCGGATCCGGAGCCGGCCCGTCCGCGGCGGGCGGTGCCACGAAGGCGACCAGCCGACGCTGCCCGCCCGCGGTGGCCCGCACCTCGACGGCCGCCTGGCCCACCGAGGGCTGCCGGGCCAGCGCCGCCTCGATCTCACCCGGTTCGATCCGATGCCCGTTGATCTTCACCTGGCGGTCGACCCGCCCCAGGAACTCCAGCTCACCGCGCTCCGACCAGCGCACCAGGTCGCCCGTCCGGTACATCCGGGCACCGGGCACCCCCGAGAACGGATCCGGCACGAACCGGTCCGCCGTCAGACCCGGACGCCCCGCGTACCCCCGGGCCAGACCGGCACCCGACACGCACAGCTCGCCCGTCGCCCCCGGCGGCAGCAGCCTCAGCTCCCGGTCCACCACATGGGCCCGGTGGTTGGCCATCGGCCGGCCGATCGGCGGGACCCGGCCGTACGAGGGGGGCACCACCCGGTGCATGGTGGCCGACACGGCCGCCTCGGTGGGCCCGTAGGCGTTCCAGACCTCGCGCCCCGACACCGCCCACCGGTCGACGGCGTCCCCGGACGGCGCCTCGCCGCCCGTGGACAGGAACCGCAGTGCGGGCAGACCGGCCGGGTCCAGCAGCGGCAGCAGGGCCGGCGGCAGATCGGCCACCGTCACCGCCCGCCCGGCCAGCAGCGCCTGCAGCCGGTCGACGTCCACCCGCTCGGCATCGGTGGCCAGGACCAGCACGGAGCCGCTCAGCAGCGCCCCGAAGACATCGAGCACCGAGACGTCGAAGGACAGCGAGGCGAACCCGAGGAACCGCTCCGGCCCGCCCGCGCCCCCGTCGCCCGCCTCCGCACCGCACAGGGCGAGATGTCCCCGTACGAAGTCCACGGCCGCCGAGTGCGGCACCACCACGCCCTTGGGCTCGCCCGTACTGCCCGAGGTGTACAGCAGGTACGCGGCCGAAGCCGGGGGCACCCCTTCGCCCGGCCGGCGGTCGTCGGGGCCCTCCGACGGCTCGGCCGGGTCGACCACGCGGGACAGGTCCGCGGGCAGCCGCTCCCGGGTCCCCGGCCGGGCGAGGACCGTGCCCAGCCCCGCGTCCCGCACCACGTACCCGATCCGCTCGGCCGGCAGGCCCGGATCCAGCGGTACGTAGCAGCCGCCGGCCTTCAGCACGCCCAGGACGGCCGCGACCATCGCCGGTGAACGCTCCACGCACACCCCCACCGGGGTCCCCGGCGCCAGCCCCGGCCGCAGCCGCTCCGCGATGCCGCCGGCCCAGGCGTCGAGCCGCCGGTAGGAGACCTCCTCGCCGTCGCACACCACCGCGACCGCGTCCGGGGTGAGGGCCGCCCGCTCCTCGAACAGGGTGTGCAGCAGCCCCGCGCCGGGCGCGGGATCCGTCCCCCCGTCGGCGAGGACGGCGATCCGCTCCTCGTCCCGGGCCGTCAGGAACGGCAGTTCACGCACCGCGGTGCCGTCCTCGGCCCCGGCCAGCGCGACCAGGAACCGGGTGAACCGGTCCCGCAGCGCCTCCAGCCCGGCCGGGCCGCCGTCTCCGCCCCCGCCCTCCGCCTGCACGGTCAGCGGGCCGTCGCCGCCCCGGTCGTAGACGTTGAGGGAGACGTGCTCCACCGGTCCGACCGCCAGGTTGTGCGCGGACGCCGGAACCCCCGCGAAGGACAGCTCGTAGTCGAAGGACATCAGGTTGACCGCGGCGTCCCACAGCCGGGGACCGGCCCCCGTGTACTCCTCGATCCGGTAGCGCTGGTGCCGCAGCACCTCCTTGATCCCGGCCGAGGTGCTCCGCACCAGCTCGCCCACCGTGGTGTCCCCGGTCACCGTCAGCCGCAGCGGCAGCACCTTGGAGAACATCCCCGGGGTGCGGCGGGCGTCCGCGGTGGTCCGGCCGGTCACCGGCAGGCCCAGCACCACGTCCTCGGTCCCGCCGACCCGGTGCAGATAGGCGGCGGAGGCCGCCATCACCAGCGCCGACCAGCGGGTGCCGTGCCGGCGGGCGGACTCGCGCAGCGTCCGCGCCCCGGCCGCCCCGAGCTCCCCGCTGACCCGGACCGGCCGGCCCGTCGCGGCCGCCGGCACGCTGCCGGTGAAGGACACCGGCGCCGGGGCGCCGGCCAGCTTCGCCCGCCAGAACTCCCGGTCCGCGACCAGCTGTTCGGATCGGGCGTACTCCTCCTCCGCGGCCACGATCCGGGCCCACGGCGCGCCCTCCGCCTCCGGCACGGGGGTTCCGGCGGCCAGCGCCGAGTACACCTCCGCGGTGCGGCGGGCGAGCATCGAGCCGGTGACCCCGTCCGCGACCAGGTGGTGGTAGCCCTGCATCCACCGGTAGGTGTCCGGGCCGGTCCGCACCAGCAGGAACCGGCACACGTCACCGGCCGCCAGGTCGGTGGGCCGGGCCAGCTCGGCCCGCATCAGCCGCTCGGACTCCGCCCCGGCGTCGGGACGGCCGCTGAGGTCGACCGTCTCCATCAGGAACGGCGGCGGACCGCAGGGGATCTGGCGCACCGCACCGTCGGATTCGGCGAACCGGACGCGCAGGGACTCCGTCCCGGCCACCATCAGGCGCACCGCCTCGGCGAACAGCTCCGGATCCAGCGGACCGCGGATCTCCAGGTACTCGCCGATCGTGTAGTCCAGGCGGGCGGGATCGAGCTGCTGCGCGAACCAGACGCCGCTCTGCGACGGGGTCAGGGGCAGCGGCCCGTGGTCGTGATTGGCCATGCGGTGGTCAGTCTCCTCAGTCGGATCGGTCGATCAACGACGACGCGACCCCACTGTCGAAGACCCGGGACATCCCGGAAAGTCCCACCAATACGCCTCTTGACGACCCCCGTCCGGCCCCGGGAAAAACCCGGTAACGCGATCCCGTGACAGCCGCTCAACGCCGCTGCGGCTCCAGGACCTCGGCCGCCGCCCGCAGACCGGACTCCACGGCCCCGTCGATGTACCCCGCCCAGCGGGTGGCGGTCTCGGTACCGGCCCAGTGCAGCGGGCCCACCGGCCGGCGCAGCGCCGGCCCGAACCGGGTCAGGGTGCCCGGAGTGGCGAAGGCCCCGTAGCAGCCACGGCTGAACTCCTCCCGGGTCCAGTCGTGTTCGAGGTAGTCGAGGGGACGCAGGGCGCGCGGCCCGAAGTAGCCGGCCAGGTCCTCGACCACCCGCGCCCGGCGCTCCCCGGGCTCCAGCCGGGAGTAGGCGTCCGCGTGCCGGCCTTCCAGGAACCCCACCAGAACTCCGGGGGAGCCGCCCGGGGGAGTGTTGTCGAGCACCGTGCCGCAGGGCCGCACGGTGCTGTTGGCCTGGCCGCTGAGGCCCTCGCGCCGCCAGAACGGCTCCTCGTAGACGACGTTGACCTTGATGACCCGCCCCATCGGCATCCCCCGGACCAGCCCCTCCCGCTCCCCGGGCAGCCCCGGCTCGAACCGGATCGACGAGCTCAGGGGCGGCGGCAGGGCGAGCACGGCCCGCCGGGCGCGGACGGCCGCCCCGCCCCGGGTGCGGACCCGGACCCCGCCGTCCCGCCACCCGACCCCGGCCACGGGCGCGCCCAGGACGATCCGGTCGCCGAGCTCCCGGGCCAACTCCAGCGCGATCCGCTGGGATCCGCCGACCACCCGGTCCTGCTGGGCCCCGCCCACCACGCCGATCAGCCGGTCGAGCCCGCCGGCCGCACCCACGTAGAAGGCCGCCCACAGCGCGGACACCTCCTCCGGCCCGGCGGACAGCACCGCCTCGGTGACCAGCCGGAAGAAGGCCCGGCCGCGCGCGGTGCGGGCGGTCCCGCGGATCCAGTCGTCGAAGGTCCGGCCGTCCAGGCCCTCCGCGCCCCGGGCCCGCCAGGGTTCGGCCGCGGCGATCCTGCGGGCCGTGCGGTCCAGGCGGTACTGGGCCTGGCCGATGTCGGCGAGCACCAGGGGGTTCAGGAGGGGGATCCGGCCCCGGTAGCGGCTGCGGTCCGGGCCGAACTCGGCGATGTGCGCACCGTCCGCATGGGTGGGGTGGGTGCCCAGACCCAGCTCCGTGACCAGGCGGTTCACCCGGTGCTGGGTCGGGCCGATCCACTGCCCGCCCATCTCCACGGGGGCGCCGCCGGGCAGTTCGGCGTTCAGGAGGCGGCCGCCCACCCGGTCGCGGGCCTCCAGCACCAGGACGTCCAGCCCGCCGCGGACCAGTTCGCGCGCGGCCACCAGCCCCGCCGTTCCGGCTCCGACCACCACCACGTCCGCGGAGTCCCGCATCGCCCGCACCCCTCCCCGGCGTACGGCCGGAACCGTACGTTAGCTTCTGGTCACATGATCATGAATTTGTCCGGCCGTCGCGGCCGGCGGACCGTCGCGACGGTCGTGGCGCTGTCCTCCTGGGCCGCACTCCTGTGGGGCACCCCCACGGCCGCCGCCGCCGAGCCGCTCCCGAGGATCAGCGATTCCGGCAAGCTCTTCAGGGCACAGGTGCCGTCCGAGTTCGTCCTCCACCCGCGCGAGATACCCGGGGTGGCGGAGGGCCACACCGCGCGCTCGGTGATCGAGGCGGTCGAGGCGCGGGGCGCCGTGACCCCGGTGTCCCCGCTGAGCGTCGCCGAATCCCGCGAACGCACCGGCCGTGCCATGTGCCAGCACCCGGGCATCGACGACGCCCTGAAGTGGAACGGCTTCTGCTGGGACTCGACCGACACCCTGACGAGCGCCTACTCCACCTCCGGCGGCTGGCACCCGCAGGGGTTCACCGCCTCGCACGACGCCGAACCCGGCGGCACCGTCGGCGGCAGCCACCTCTACATGGCCTCCTGGTACTACGGCAACGGCCCGGGCCCGGACGACCGTTCCAAGAAGGCCCGCGTCTCGGTCTACAAGTCGACCGGCACCTCCTGGTCCTACGGCCATGTCCTCCTGGTCCGCCCCACCGGCAGCCCCGAGGACCCCGGCTTCACCGCGGTCGACGACGTCCACGCCGACGGCCTCGTCTGGCACGGCAACCGCCTCTTCCTGGCCAACGGCGGCGAACTCCAGGTCTACGACCTCGACCACCTGTGGAAGGCGAACGGCGCCGCGGCCGCCGAGGGCCACCAGTGGGTGCTGCCCATGGTGGCCCGCTACTCCAACCGCACCAAGGAGGCACAGGAGACCTCCGCCAAGAAGAGCAACATGTACTGCGACGGGCGGATCGCCTGCCTCAACTCCCTGAGCCTCGACCGCACCGTCACCACCGGACCGCCGCGCCTGGTCTCCGGGCGCTACGGCGACTCGCGCCGGACGGAGCCGGTGGACGTGCTCCGCTGGCCCGTCGAACGGCTCGACGGGTCCGAGCCCGCGTCGGGTACGGGAACGGGCGCGGGTACGGGTGCCGTTCCCGTCGTGGCCGAAGCGGCCTTCGAGGCCCCCCTCCACCAACTCCAGGGCGTCACCACCGACGGCACCCACTACTACCTGTCCGCCCAGTGCGACACCGACTACATGGGCGACCCCGACACCGCCGACGCAGGCTCCCCCTCCTGCCTCTGGCGGGCCGCACCGGGCGGCCCGGTGGAGATCCTCAGCCGGATGCCGAGCCTCACCCAGAACCTCTCCTACTCCACCTCCTCGCGCCGGCTGTGGGGCATGAACGAGGCCACCGGAATGCGCAGCGTGTTCTCCCTGCTCCCCCGCGAACTCGACGGCCCCGTCACCCTGAAGAACGACCACAGCGCCCTGTGCGCCAGTGTCGCGGGCGCCCTCGGGAACACCGCGAAGGTCGTCCAGGGCAGCTGCGACGGAGCCGTCGACAAGACCTGGCGGTTCGAACGCACCTGGCACACCGACGGCCGCCGGGCCTACCTCCTGCGCAACGGCCACTCCGGCAAGTGCATGGGCCCCGGCTCCAGCGTCGCGAACGGCGCGGCCGTCTTCCAGTACACCTGCAACGACGATCCGGCCGAGAAGTGGTACTACCTCGTGGCCACCCGCGAACTGCGGAACGCGTCCTCCGGCAAGTGCCTGGGCCTGGGGGCCATGCCCGCCCTGGGCACCCACCTGATCCAGTACACCTGCAACGGTCTCCAGGACGAGAAGTGGACGGTCCGCCCCGCGTGACCGACTGACCGGGCGCCCCTCCCGCACCACCGTCCGCCGGTGTCACGTTGCGTAACGTTCGACTACCTTCGGCGACGGAACGGTTCGACGGCACGACGGAGGCGGCAGCGGAATGCGCACGAGCACGAGCACGAGTACGAGCACGGGTACGGGTGGCGGTACGAGGAGGTACGGGACGCGGCGCGCGGCGGGACGGGTGCTGGCCGCGTGCGCGCTCGCCCTGGCGCCGGTGTGGACGGGCGCGGCGGCGGGCACCGCGCAGGCGGCGGCCGGGGTGCTGGTCGTCGACGGTGCGGTGCACGCCGACCCGTCGGGTTGCCATCCGTTGGGGGACTTCGCGCCCTCCTCGGTCACCAACCTCACGGACGAGGTCGCCTTCCTCTGGTCGGGACCCTTCTGCGACGGCCGGGTCACCGGTTCCGTCCTGCCCGGGCAGACCGTCCGGCAGGCCCCCGGCATGAGCCTGTTCGTCCTCTGACGCCGGGGAACTCGGCGCGGTCGGCGGCCGTTGGCAGGGTACGCGTGCAAGGTGCGCGGAGGGCGAGCGGAAGCCGAGGTGGCACGGAGATGGCGATGTGGGACCGGATCAAGGACCAGGCCAAGGGGCTGCAACAGCAGACCCAGGGGGCGCGTGGGTCCAGCGGTCACGGCCGGACGGGACCGGGTTCCGGAGGCGGATCGAAGGCCCAGCTGATGGGCCTGTTCAAGTCACAGCTCAGCAGCCTCAAGGCGGAGCTGAAGAGCGGTGCCTACCGGGACGCCAGCATGGCGGTCTGCGCCCTGGTGGCCGCCGCCGACGGCTCGGTCGACCCGGCCGAGCGGCAGCACGTGGAGTCCCTGATCGTGCAGAACGACGTCCTGCAGAACTTCCCGCCGGACCAGCTCCGGCAGCGGTTCAACAAGCACGTCGACCAGCTGGCGGCCAACTTCCCGCAGGGCAAGGCCGAGGCCATGCAGGAGATCGCCAAGGCCGCGAAGAAGCCGACCGAGGCCCGGGCGGTGGTGCAGACCGGTCTGGTCGTCGCCGGCGCCGACGGCTATGTGGCCCCCGCCGAGGAGCAGATCCTCCGGGAGGTCTGCGCCGCCCTCGGCCTGCCCGCCCAGGAGTTCGGCCTCTGACCGGCCGAACCCCCACCGCACAGGGCTGACCACCACACCCTGGGGCCCCGCACCCTGGCGCGGGGCCCGAGGCTCCCTCCATGCTGTGGCGGACAGCCGCCGAGGCGGACAGGCGGGCAGCCGGACGATCCGGGGGACACGCATGGCAGGGCTCGAAACGGACGGACCGGTGTTCGTCATCCACGGTGTCGCCCAACGCGATCCGGACACCTTCACCAGCGCGGTGGACGCCCTGCGGGCGGCCACCGGCCTGGACATGGTCCCGGTCTACTGGGGCGACCTCGGCGCCAGGAACGACCTCATCGTCCGCACCCTGCCCGCCCCCGGTTCCCCCACCCCACCGCCCCCGGCCCCCGCCGACTCGGGCTTGCGCAACCACCCGGCCGCCGCCGGAGCCGACACCCCCTGGCCCGCCCCGGCACCGGGGCCCCACGACCTCACGGACCCCGCGTCCCTCTCCGCGGCCCTGGGCGGGCGGGCCCCCGCCCATGCCCGGCTCACCTGGTCCCAGGTCTCCCAGGAGATCACCGACCACCTCGAAGCCCCACCCGCCGACCACGCCTCCGGACACGATCCCGTCCTGCGGGACGGAACCACCGGCCCCCTCGCACCCCAGCAGGTCCAGCAGGTCCAGGAGGCCCTGGACCTGCTGGAGGAGGAGTGGCCCGAGACCCGCTGGCTGAGCCGCCTCGACGACCAGGCCCTGCTCCGGGAGACCGGGCGCGCCCTCGCCGGCCTGCTGGCCGACCTCCGCCCCGGGGAGGACGAGGACCCGTACGAGGGCCTGCGGGCCGGCGGCCCAGGGGCCGACGGCCCGGGATGGCGGGCCGTGCTCCGCCGCCGGCTGTCCGACCTGGACCGGGTCGCGGGCGCCGCCGTCCAGGCCGTGGCCGGGCGCGCCAACCACTCCCTGCGCACCCGGTTCGGCCCCGGAGCCACGGCCTTCCTGGGCGACGTACTCGTCTACCAGCGCCACCAGGCCGCCGTCCACGGCCGGGTCCGCGAGGTCATCGCCTCCGTCGATCCGGACCTCGGCCGGACCCCCGGGAAACCGGTCCGGATCGTCGCCCACAGCCTGGGCGGGGTGATCGCCGTGGACATGGCCACGGCGGCCGACCCCCTGTGGACGCGGACCCTGCTCACCTTCGGCTCACAGGCGGCGTTCTTCCATGTCTGCGACCCGAGGGGCGGCCAACTCGGCTCCTACGACGGTGAGAAGAACGTCGACCTGCCCGCCTCCCTGCCCCACTGGGTGAACCTGTGGGAACCCCTGGACATGCTCGCCTTCTCCGCCTCGCGCGTGTTCCGGCACCACCACGGCGGCCACCCCCTGGACATCCCCGTCCCGCACGCGGCCACCGCGGGCCTGTGGACCCACTCCTCCTACTGGGACATGCCCGCCGTGGCGGCGGAGATCCGCGACGCCATGACCGGGCGGGCCTGAGGGCGGCGGCGTGCGCCACCACGTGCGGACGGCCGACGGCAGGAACCTGGCCGTGGAACGCTTCGGAGACCCGGCCGGCCGGGTCGTGTTCCTGCTGCACGGAACCCCGGGCGGCCGTCTGGGCCCGGCCCCCCGGGGCATGGTCCTGTACCAGCGCCGCATCCAGCTGATCACCTATGACCGCCCCGGCTACGGAGGGTCGGACCGGATGCCGGGCCGCACCGTCGCCGACGCGGCCGCCGATGTGGCCGCCATCGCCGACGCCCTGGGCGTCGAGGAGTTCGCGGTGATCGGCAGGTCGGGCGGAGCCCCGCACGCCCTCGCCGTGGCGGCCGCCCTCCCCGCGAGGGTGAGCAGGGTCGCGACCATCGTGGCCTCCGCCCCCTGGGGAGCGGACGGCTCCGACCTGTTCGACGGGATGACCCGGGGGGAGGGGGGACCGGGCGGGCTCCTCGACACCGGACCCGGACCGGACGGCGCCGACCCGCCGGCCCGCCTGCTCCGGCCGAGCCGTGATCCCGTCGACGTGCTGGAGCGGCTCCGGCGGGAACTCGCCGACGGGCACCGGGCGGTCGCCACCGATGCGAACATCCGGTCCATGCTCCTCCGGGACTACCGCGAAGGCCTGCGCAACTCCGCCCATGGCTGGATCGACGACGCCCTCGCGTTCGCCCGGCCCTGGGGTTTCGACCCCTCGGAGATCACCGCCCCGGTCCTGATGTGGCACGCCGGGGACGAGGAGCGGCAACGCGTCCGCTGGCTGGCGGAGCGCATCCCCGGTGCGGTGCCCGTGGTCCGGGACCACACCCGCTATGCGGCGGACCTCCTCGTGATCCCCCAGGTGCTGAGCTGGGCCGTGCTCGACCGGAGCCAGGTCCGGCAGGCCCACCGGGCGGTGGAGGTGATCACCGGGGCGGGCCGGGCCCTCGTCGGCGTCCCCCGGGGGCATCCCGTCCCGGTTCCGCACGGCACCCCCTCCGGAACACCCGACTCCGGCGGCCCCCGTACACCGGCGGACCAGGGGGCCGGGTTCGACGGGGCCGAACCGCACCGCCTCGTCGTCGACTTCGCCGAACAGTCGTCCCCCGGCAGACGGATCCCCCTCCAGGCCCAGATCGTCTCCGGAGCGGACCGGGGCCACCCGCTGACCGGCCTGACGGCCCTGCCGCCCGAAGGCGTACGCCTGACCGTCACCGTCCACGCCCCCGGACTGATCGCCGTGGACGACCTGGAGCAGGACCTGACCGCCTACCCGGGCAGGAGCTCCACCGTGCTGCGCTTCGGACTCCGGACCTCGGTCCCCGGCACGCACACGGTCACCGTCCGCGCCTTCCGCGGACCCACCTGCCTGGGCGAGGTCCTCTGCCCGATCACCGTGGACCACGGAAGCGCCACCCGCGACGGCCTCCCGCGCCACACCGCCCTGGAATCCCTGGACCACGACCCCGGGGACACCACGCTGGTGGTGGACCGGGACGACACGGCCGGCACGTACAGCTTCCGGCTCGTCGGCACCACCTGGTACGAGGCGGAGACCTTCCGATTCCGCGGCAACGACCCCCGCCGGGCCGGGGAGCAGCTCTACCGTGAACTCTGCGCCATGGCCAAGGCCGCGAGGGGGCCGCACGACACCCCCGACCACGACTACCAGTACCGGCGCCTGCAGAACCTCGGCGTGCAGCTCTGGACCTCGGCGGTGCCCGCCGCGGTCCAACGCCAGTTCTGGGAACAGGCCTCCCGGATGACCTCCTTCACCGTCATCGGCGAACAGGACGTGGTGCCCTGGGAACTGCTCTACCCCCTCAACGGGGACCAGGAGGGGGAGGGCTTCCTCTCCGAATGGCTGCCCGTGCTGCGCCGCATCTACGACCAGGACCGGGTCCGCCTGCTCGGACTCGACCCGGCGGCCTTCGTGGTGCCACCGGGCTCACCCCCGGAGGCCCTCTCCGAGACGGCGGCGGTGCACGCCCGCATCGGGGCGGCCAAGGGACGCGGCGGCCCCGCCCCGAGGTCCATCACCACCCACCGCGAACTCTCCGAGCTGATCGGCCTCGGCACCACCGGGCTGATCCACTTCGCCTGCCACAACACCTTCACCGCCCAGGGCTCCCAGATCCGGATGGCCGACGTCCCCTTCGACCCGATCGACCTCGCCAAGGCGGCCGAGTCCCGGTCCCTCCGCGAGGCCCGCCCCCTGGTCTTCCTGAACGCCTGCCGCAGCGCGGGCGAGATCGACTGGTTCGGCACCACCCTCGGCTGGGCCCCGCAGTTCCTGAAGGCCGGCGCGGGCGCCTTCATCGGCACCCTCTGGCCGGTGCGCTCGGACTCCGCGCTCACCTTCGCCCAGACGTTCTACGAGGGCTTCGCCTCGGGCCGCGAAACCCTCGGCGAGGCCTCCCTCTCGGCCCGCCGCGCCGTCCGCGAGAACACCGGAGACCCCACCCGCCTCGCCTACGCGGTGTACGGGAACGCGGCCACCCGCGCCGTCCCCTGACCGGCACGCCCCGGCACCCCGCGAGCCGCCGAGCGGGCAGGGCGCCGAGCAGGGGACCGCCGGGCCGCGGGGTGGCCGGGCGGGCCCGGAACCGGCCAGGCCGCCCGTCCCGACTCGGCCGCTACCCCGGGTTCGGCTGACCCGGGCCGGTCGGCGGCCCTAGCGTGGGAGCGAACCGTTGCCCATCACGCCGGAGGGACCCCAGTGACATCCTCGTACGACCCCCGCTACGCCCCGGCCGGTGACGTGGACGCGGCCCTGCTGGTGATCGACTCGCGACTCAAGGCGGTCTACGACGGCGGAGCCGGGACCAGCCCCGAGAACCAGCTGATGACCGAGCAGTTCCTCGCCTCCCTCGGCCCCGAAGGCGCCCAGGACCTCCTCGACGGCACCTGCACGCTCATCTACATGTTCATGACCTGGCTGGGCAAGGCGCACGAGGAGCACGGCAAGGACGTCATCGAGTACGTCGTGCCCCATCTGGTGACCTCCCTGGGCACCATGCCCAAGAGCATCCGCCCGGAGACCATCCCCACGGCGGCCGGCCTGGTCATCGCGGCCGGAACCGGCCTCAGCCCCAGCCTGTGGCGGGCCCAGTTCGGCGAGTGGACCCCGAGCGAGATGAACACCCTGGAGGCGACCGCCCTGCTGCTGGCCGACCACATCAACCGCATGACGGACGACCACGACTACGCCACCCGCCTCATCACCGAGGCCCTGTCCCGCACCGAAGGGGACTGAAGGGGCCAGTGTGCTGTCCCGGGTCTCGGGGTGCCGGATCTGCCGCGGGAGCGCACAGTGGCTTCTGGGGGCACGGCCGCCGCACCCGGTGCAGCGCCCGGGCGCCGACGAATGAGGATGCGCCATGGTCCAGCCCACCAAGCCCTCCACCCCACCCGAGCCCCCTGAACCCGCCGAGCTCCCCGAGTCACCGCGGTCTCCCGAGGACCACGTCATCGTCCTGTTCGGTGCGACGGGCGACCTGGCCCGGCGCAAACTGCTCCCCGGGCTGTTCCATCTGGCGCGGGCCGGGCTGATGCCCCGGAACTACCGGATCGTCGGCACCGCGCCCGCCGCCGAAGCCCTCACCGACCAGGAGTTCCGGGCCCACGCGCGACAGGCCGTGACCGAGTTCGGGCGCTCGCGCCCCGAGGGCCCGGCCTGGGAGGCGTTCGAGGCCGCCCTGTCCTTCGGCGCCGCCGACACGGGGGCCGCCGAACCCCTGACGGCGGCCGTACGCACGGCCGAGACGGCGCTCGGCGGCACACCGCGCCGGCTGTTCCACCTGGCCGTGCCGCCCGCCGCCTTCACCGCGATGATCGACCTGCTCGGCACCACCGGCCTGGCCGAGGGCGGCCGGGTCATCGTCGAGAAGCCCTTCGGCACCGACCTGGACTCCGCCCGCGCCCTCAACGCCGCCATCCACGCCGTCTTCGACGAGTCGCGGGTGTTCCGGATCGACCACTTCCTCGGCAAGGAGGCCGTGGACAACGTCCTCGCGCTGCGCTTCGCCAACGGCCTCTTCGAGCCGCTGTGGAACCGCGAGCACATCGGCTACGTACAGATCGACGTGCCCGAGCACATCGACATCCAGGGACGCGCCCGATTCTTCGAGGGCACCGGGACCTTCCGCGACATGGTGGTCACCCACCTGTTCCAGCTGCTCGGGTTCATCGCCATGGAACCGCCGGTGGCACTGGAGGCGGACGCCCTGCGCGACGAGCAGGTGAAGGTGTTCCGCAGCATGCGGTCGCTGGACCCGGCCCGGGTGGTCCGCGGCCAGTACACCGGCTACCGCGAGGAACGGGGCGTGGATCCGGCCTCGGACACCGAGACGTTCGTGGCGCTGCGGGTCGAGATCGACAACTGGCGCTGGGCGGGCGTCCCGTTCTACCTCCGCACCGGCAAGGCCCTTGCCGAGGGCCGGCACCTGGTCACCCTCGGCCTGCGGGAGCCGGTCCTGCGGATGTTCCCGCTGGACGCGCGGGCTGCCGCGGACGGCCGGAGCAACGAACTCGTCGTCGACTTCGACGACCCCGGCTCGATCACGGCCCGCTTCCTGGTCAAGGAACCGGGGCCGTCGATGCGGCTGGCGGACGGCGACATGGTCTTCAACTACGGCACCTCGTTCGCCGCCCGGAACTTCCTGGAGGGCTACGAGCACCTCCTGCTGGAGGCCATGCGCGGCAACCAGTCCCTGTTCACCCGCTCCGACGGCATCGAACGCCTGTGGGAGGTGGCGGCCCCCCTGCTGCATTCCCCACCCCCCGTCCAGCCGTACGCCCCCGGCACCTGGGGCCCGCCCGCCATCACCCCCCTGATCACCCCCCACCACTGGCACCTCCCCGACCACCGCACCACCCCTGGCTAGGCCCGCAGGACGCTGCCCGCCGTCCCCGAGCGGCGGGGTGTGGTCATACGGGAAGGAGGCCCGTCACGGGGTGAGGATCACCTTGCCGCTGACCGTCCCGGACTCGGCGAGCCGCAGCGCCTCTGCTGCCCGGCCGAGGGGGATCTCGGCGGCGATCCGGGCGGTGATCTCGCCGCGCCGGAGCGCCTCGAACACCTGGCCGAGGTCCGTCCGCAGCCGGGCCCGGAAGCGGTCCCCGGACAGGGCCTTGCCGCCCCAGACGTTGTAGAAGTACGCGCGCTTGCCGTTCGGCAGGGCGTTCCACACCCACACCCGTCCGAGGATCTTCAGCACGGGCGCCTGCTTGGAGCCGGAGTCGTCCCGGGTGGCGGCGCTGCCGTACGAGACCAGGGTGCCGCCGGGGGCGAGCAGCCCCCAGGAGTCGGTCACGCTGCGGCCGCCGATGTGGTCGAAGACGGCGTCCACCCCGCCGGGCGCCAGCTCCCGCACCCGGGCCGGTACGTCCTCCGTGCGGTAGTCGACGGGCTCCACGCCCTGTCGGCGCAGCTCCTCGTGGTGGCGGGCGGAGGCGGTCCCGATGACCTTGACCCCGGCGCTCCGGGCCAGCTGGACGAGCACCGTGCCCACGCCCCCGTTGGCGCCGTGCACCAGGATCGTCTGGCCGGACCGGACCCGGGCCTTGCGGTGGAGCATCTGCCAGGCCGTGATGCCGTTGACCACCGCGGTCTCGGCCTCGGAGGCGCTCACTCCGGCCGGCACCGGCACCGCGTCGGCCGCGTCGAGGAGCACATGGCTGGCCCAGGCGCCGGTCTTGGTCAGGGCCGCCACCCGGGTCCCGGAGAGGTCGGGGGAGACCCCGGGGCCGGTGGCGGTCACCGTGCCGACCAGGTCGTAGCCGGGGACGAAGGGGAACGGGGGCTGGTCGTAGTACCGGCCGCGCCGCATCTGCTGCTCGGCGAACGAGACGCCGGTGGCCTCCATGGCGACGACCAGCCGGCCCGGTCCGGGCACCGGGACCGGCCCGTGGCGCAGCTGGAGTCCCTCGGGTTCCACGGTGCCGGGCAGGACGACCTCCACACGCTCGACGCTGGTGCTCATATGACCGACCTCCACTGATCGTCAGCGCCTTCCGTTAGCGCCTTTCGCTTCTGTGAGAAGTTATAACTGTGATCTCGCGAAGGTGTCAAGCATTCGCATGAGTGATAGGTTCTAACTCGCAGTTCGCGTGATGGACGTACCGGTGCGAGGGGAGAAGGAAGTGGCGGGGACGACGGCAGGTGCGGGGCAGACACCGCGCGAGCGGTACCGGAACCAGGTCCGGGAGGAGGTCAAGCAGCAGGCCTGGCAGCAGATCGCGGTCGATGGGGCCTCCGCGCTGTCGATCAACGCCATCGCCAAACAGCTGGGCATGAGCGGCCCCGCCCTCTACCGCTACTTCGCCAGCCGGGACGAACTCATCACCGAGCTCATCCGGGACGCCTACCGGGGGCTCGCCGACGCGTTCCACTCCGCGGCCGCCGAAGGCGCCCGGCTCGACGGGATCGCCCGCGCCCTGCGCCGTTGGGCTCTCGCGGACCCGCACCGCTACCTGCTTCTCTACGGCACCCCCGTGCCCGGCTACCGCGCCCCGGCCGACACCACCCGGATCGCCTCGGAGATGATGGACGTCCTGCTGAAGACGGCGGCCGCGGCCGGTTCCGCCGACCCGCGCGCGACGGCCCTGGCCTTCTGGACCCGGCTGCACGGGATCCTCTCCCTCGAACTCGCGGGCCATTTCGAGGGCATGGGCCTGGATCCGGAGGCGCTCTTCGAGGCCGAGGCCGCCACCCTGCACTGACCGGCCGGGCGGCCGGGCCGGGAGCTGCGGGCGGGGAGGGGGCTACCCGCCGGGGCGGGACCTACCGCCCGTGGCGACGCCTGCCGTGCTGGCCGTGCTGGGTGTGGTGGCCGTGATGGGCGTGGCGCCCACGCTGGTCGGCTCCACCGGTCGCGAGGAGGACGAGGGCCAGTCCGAGCGGCAGCAGGAACAGCAGCATCAGGGTCATGAGAGTTCGCCTGCCCGCTCCACCCGATCCGACACGGAGGTTCACCCGGCGCGTGCGTCGGCGGATCCGGGGCATCGCAGAGGGGGACCACTCCCATCGAGCCCGGAAGGGGCCGACGTTGACCGCGACGCTCACCCACGAAGTCGTGCACGACCTGCTGATCATCCGCTTCGGCGCGGACCTCGACATCAGCGGCCGCGGTCCCGCCCTGCGCCGGATCGAGGGGCTGCTCCTCGGCCACCAGCCCCGCCGGGTGGTGGTCGAGCTGCCCGCCGGCCCGACCGGTCCGGCGACCCTGAGCGTGGTCCTGCGCGCGGACCGGGCCTGCCGTGAGCTCGGCGCCTCGCTCGCGCTCGCCGCCCGCTCCGCCGAGGTCCGGCAGGCGCTCCGGCCGTACGGCCATCTGCCGGTCTACGACACCGTACGACAGGCCGTCCACGACACCGTGCCGACGGCGGAAGCCGCCGCCTGACCAGGGCACCAGGCCCCCGTACGCCGCGGGCGGGACGGGGGCGGGAGGAGGAGCCGTGACGGAAGACGCGTCGATGCGAGCCGTCGGCTGGGCGCGCTCGCTGCCGCTGAACAGCCCGCCGAAGACGGCGCGGGACTGGGCGCGCGGCCATCTGGAGACCCTGGGATGGTCGCGGACCGCCCCGGAGACGCTGGACGCCGTGCTGCTCGCCGTCTCCGAACTGGTCACCAACGCGCATGTGCACGCCCGCGCCGCCGCCCAGTTGGTGCTGGCCTGGGACGGCGACTGCCTGCATGTCACCGTGCACGACTCCTCCACGGAACTGCCCCGGCTCCGGGAGCCGACCGAGGGCGGCCTCGGTGGCCGGGGCATGTTCCTCGTCGGCGCACTGGCCGACAGCTGGCGGGCTCGGCGCTGCCCCACCGGCAAGGACGTCACCGCCTGCTTCCGCCCGCCCCCCGGCCCCTCGGGCTAGGGCGCGGCGTCAGACGACACGGGCGGCGGAGATCGGCCGGGCCGCGACGGAATGGGTGTTGTCCGGGCCGGAGTTGACGCTCCAGCGGTACCCCGAGAATTCGCCGGTCGTGTTCGAGGCGTAGAACATCATGTGCCCGATCCCGACGCCCGTGAGGTTCAGGGACTCGGGCTTGTCGAGGTTGTCGACCATCCTCGTGTCGGGGTAGGCCTCGTAGCTGGACAGGCCGTAGACACCGTGGGGGTCGCCCGTGCAGTCGATGATCTCGACCGCGTACTGGGTCTGGCCCTGGATGTTCCCCGAGGCCGTGTGGACGCCCTTGACCTCCCGGACCATGACGATGTGGCCGGTGTTGTCGGCGACGGTGCCCTTGTAGTCGACCGCGATGATGTCTCCGGGCCGCAGGTCGGCCACCTTGCGGATCTTCCTGAAGTGGGGGCCGGGGTCGGCGTCGAACCCGGCGCGGTAGTCCGCCGCCTCGGGGCCCGAGTCCTGGAAGTGGAGCGTGAAGTACTGCTTCTCGGGTGCGGCCCATGCGTAGGACTGCCGGAGCAGCCTGGTGATGAACGAGGAGCAGCGGGCCCGGGCGATCCAGGTGGCCGGCTCGACGGGCGAACCCCAGACCACCTGGGGAGTCGCGTCCATGAGGTAGAAGTTGTTGTACCGAGCCGTCTTCCCGCTGACGACCGACACCTCCTCGGCGGTCAGCGCCCTGTTGTACGCGCGGACGTCGCCGATGCTCCCGTGCCACCGGTTGGCCGGGACGCTGTTCCACTTGGCCCGCCCGACGTTGAACCCCTGGGTGGCGGCCCAGGCGGTGGTCGAGTCGGTGGCGGTGCCCTCCAGTACGCCGTCGACGTAGATCCGGAGGGTGGTCGCGGCGCCGCCGCCGCCCTTCTCCCAGACGCCGGCGAGGTGCACCCACGTGCCGAGCTTGACCTCGGCCGTCGCGAACGCCTCCGCCTTGTCGGCCTGGCCCTCGCCGCGCACCTTGAACGCCCACCGGTTGGCGTCGTTGTCGTACATCAGCAGGAAGCGGCTGGTCATGGCGCCGTCCTGGCTGACCGCCGTGTAGGGGTTCGCGTTCGCGCCCAGCGACGCCGGGTTGGCGGGGTCGTCGGAGAGCCGGACCCATGCGGACACGGTGAAGGACGCCGTGGTGTCGAGCACGCTGCCCGCCGCCGCGTACGACTGTGAGGTCCCCCCGAGGCTCAGCTCGCCGCCCGCCCGCAGCTTCGTCCAGCTCGTTCCCGAACCGGGCGTCACGGACCGCGCGAAACCGGACTGGTCCGCTCCGTTACCGTTCAGCGGCCAGTGACCGACCGGGCCGCCGTCCGCCAGGTGTCCCGCGGCCAGCATCCGCTGGTATCCGACCATCTGCTCGGCCTGCAGGAGGTGCGGAACCGACACCGGGGTGAACGGGGTGTTCAGCGGCTCCGCCGCCTGGGCCACCCCCGCGCTTCCGGTCGCGCCGACCAGCGCTCCGGCACCGACGACGGCCGCCCCGCTCAACAGGCCTCTTCTGGTCACCATCTTCATTACCCCCCCATGATCGTTCTGCATGCGACGCAGAGTCTAAGGGGCGCCCGGTGCGGTGCGGCGGGCGATGAGGTGGCGGGTGGGGGCGGAGCGCCGCGCCTGAACCGGTCCTGGAGAAACGAAAAAAGGGCCTACCCAACCCCTTTTCCGCGCCATGTGATGTGTGCAATGTTACAGCCACACTGATTGCCGTGCTCACGACAGCAGCGGGATCCGCCGACTCCCGCCGCCGTCGCGATCAAACCCCTCACCCACCGTGTCCCCAGCACGGTCACAGGCCACGTCGAAAGGCCCATCCCCATGCGCAGTTCCCCCATGCCCAGAGGTCGAGTCCGGCCCCTCATAGCCGCGCTGGCCTGCTGTCTGGGCGTCAGCGTGCTCGCCCCCGCCGGGCAGGCGTTCGCCCGCGAAGGGCAGGGCCCGGCCGCCGCCCCCGCCGAGGTCCGTGCGACGGGCCTCGCCCCGCAGCCCTCGACGGACACGGCCGCCGCCGAAGCCCTCCGGGCCGAACACGCCGAGCGGCCCGCGAAGGACCTGGCGCAGCGCGCCCCCCTCCGCTCCACCGCCAAGGACCTGGCGCGCACCGACCAGGGCGGCTCCGCCGCCGGCAAGGGCAAGGCCCGCAAGGGCGCCGCCGCCCTCGACGCCGCGGCCTGCAACGTCGCCGACTTCACCTCGAAGACCGGCAGCGCCCTGGTCCAGCAGATCAAGAGCGCCGAACTGACCTGCGTCAACACGCTGTTCCAGCTCAAGGGCGCAGACGCGAAGGCCGCCTTCCGCGAGGCGCAGATGGTCACGGTCGCCGACGCGCTCCGCGCGAACACCGCCAACTACCCCGGTGACAACAGCACGTCCACGGGCCAGCTGGTGCTGTTCCTGCGCGCCGGCTACTTCGTCCAGTGGTACAACGAGTCCACCGTCGGCGCCTACGGCCCGGCCCTGTCCACCGCCATCCGCGGCGGCCTGGACACCTTCTTCGCCGCCCCGCGCTCCCGCGATGTCACCGAGGCCAACGGCGCGACCCTGTCCGAAGCGGTCATCCTCATCGACAGCGCGCAGGAGAACGCCCGCTACCTCGATGTCGTCAAGCGCATGCTGACCGGCTACAACGCCTCGTACGACGCCTCCTGGTCGATGGTCGCGGCGGTCAACAACTCCTACACCGTCCTCTTCCGCGGGCACCAGACCGACGCCTTCCTGCCGGCCGTCCAGGCGGACCCGGGTATCCTGACCGTGCTGCGCGACTTCGCGGTGGCGCACAAGGACCTGCTCGGCACCTCCAAGTCCTATCTGACGGCGAACGCCGGCCGCGAACTCGGCCGCTTCCTCCAGCACACGGCGCTTCGCCCGACCGTCCGCCCGCTCGTCAAGCAGCTCCTCGACGGCGGCACGATCACCGGCTCCAGCGGCGAACTGTGGGTTCCACTCGCCGAGATGACCACCTCCTACGACGCGGACAACTGCGCTTACTACACCACCTGCGACCTCCCCCAGCGGGTCCGGGACGCGGTGCTGACCGTCAAGCACACCTGCAGCCCCTCGCTGCGGATCGCCGCCCAGCAGCTGACCGCGGCCGACCTGGCCGCCACCTGCACCAGCGTGGCCAACCAGGACGCCTACTTCCACAGCGTGATGAAGGACAGCGGCCCGGTCGCGGGCGACAACAACACCATGCTGGAGATGGTCGTCTTCGACTCCAGCACGGACTACCAGACCTACGCCGGCATCATCTTCGGCATCAGCACCGACAACGGCGGCATGTACCTGGAGGGCGACCCGTCCGCCGCCGGCAACCTGCCCCGGTTCATCGCCTACGAGGCGGAATGGGTGCGGCCCGCCTTCCAGATCTGGAACCTGAACCACGAGTACACGCACTACCTCGACGGCCGCTACAACATGTTCGGCGACTTCGACGAGGGCATGACCACCCCGACCGTGATGTGGGTCGAGGGCTCGGCCGAGTACATCTCCTACCACTACCTGAACGTGGTCAACGACCGCGCCATCGCGGAAGCCGCCAAGAACACCTACAAGCTGAGCACGCTGTTCGACACCACCTACGACAACTCCGACGCCGACCGGGTCTACCGCTGGGGCTACCTCGCGGTCCGCTACATGATCCAGTCGCACCCGCAGGACGTCGCCACCCTGCTCGGCCACTACCGCACGGGCAACTGGGCGGCCGCCCGCACCCTGCTCACCTCCACCATCGGCACCCGCTACGACGCCGACTTCGCCGCCTGGCTCGCCCAGTGCGCGGCCGGCAACTGCGGCGGCACCACCAACCCGCCCACCAACAAGGCGCCCGTGGCCGGGTTCACCAGCGCGGTGAACGGACTCACCGTCCAGCTCACCGACACCTCCACCGACGCCGACGGCACCATCGCCGGACGGGCCTGGGACTTCGGCGACGGCACCACCTCGACCGCCGCCAGCCCGGCGAAGACCTACCAGGCCGCCGGCACCTACACCGTCCGCCTCACCGTCACCGACGACAAGGGCGCCACCGGCACCACCACCAAGTCGGTCACCGTGGCGGGCACCACCGCCCCGGGCGAGTGCACCCACGCCGACGTCCGAGTCCTGGGCGACAACTGCTACCGCTCCAACGTCTCCGCCACCACCGGGAACTACGCCTACTTCTACCTCGACGTCCCGGCCGGCACCCCCTCCCTGAAGATCACCGTGGCGGGCGGCACCGGCAACGCCGACCTCTACTACAACCCCACCAACTGGGCGACCACCAGCGCCTACACCCAGCGGTCGGTCAAGGCGGGCAACGCAGAGACCCTCACCGTCCAGAACCCCTCGGGCCGGGTCTACATCAGCCTGCACGCGGTCACGGGCTTCGCCAAGGTCAGGATCACGACCACCTTCGGCACCCCCATCGTCCAGTGCACGGACCCCAACGCCCAGGCGATGGCCGCCAACTGCTTCCGCACCGACCTCAAGGCCACCGCCGGTGACCACCGCTACTTCTGGGTGAACGTCCCGGCCGGCACCACCACCATCAAGATCACCGTCGAGGGCGGCACCGGCAACGCCGACCTCTACTTCAACCCCACCGACTGGGCGACCACCAGCGCCTACACCCAGCGCTCGGTGAAGTCCGGCAACGCCGAGACCCTCACCGTGAAGAACCTCAAGCCCGGCTTCGTCTACCTGAGCCTCTACGCCGCGAAGAGCTTCGAGAACGTCAAGATGACCACCGAGTTCTGACCGGACGGGAACCCCCGCTCCGGACCGGACCCCTCGGCCAGCAGGCCGAGGGGTCCGGTGCGTCCGGTGCGTCCGGTGCGTCCGGCGCCGCTCAGGAGACGCGCTTGAGGGTCCAGGAGTTGGGATCCAGGCTGGGCACCGCCGAGTAGCGGCAGCCGCTGGAGTAGAAGGTGCTGACGATCGTCCAGCCGGCCGGCGGCCAGGTCGAACCACAGGCGTTCACCTGGGTGCCCACCGGATAGCCGCGCAGGTCCTTGATCTGCTTCATGTTGGGGGTGAACCCGGAGCCGCAGCCCCCGCTGTTCCACCACTGGACGTCCACCCAGCCGGACGGCGTGAGGGCGTTCGCGCACATGTTGACTGTGTCACCGGGGGCAGCGACGGCCGGCCCGGCCCCCAGGGTGAGGGCCGTCACGGCGACGGCCGCGAGGGCGGCGACTCGGGTGCGGATCATGGGAGGGATCCCTTCTCGGCACTCTGGACGCGTCCACCGACCGTCGGTGGGCGCCACAGGCCCGCCCCCATTGCTACCGAACACCACCCGACCACGCACAGCGACCTTCAGGCCAACCCCTTCCGGCCCCCGGCGGGCCTCCGCCCGCCCGGCCACCCGGCCACCCGGCCACCCGGCCACCCGGCCACCCGGCCACCCGGCCACCCGGCCCGTACCGGGCAGCCGGCTGGCCGGGGGCCCCGGCCGGGCGTGGTGGGTCGCGCGGGCCGGCAGGCCCGTCAGGCGTCGCGGAGCGGGGCGTCGCCCAGGCGGATGTTGTCCACCGCCCAGAACCAGTTGTTGCCCGCGTGGTGGACCCGGAAGCTCACCTTCACCGAAGCCGCCCCGGCCGGCACCGGGAAGGAGCAGGTCACCAGCCGGTTCTGCTGGTCCCGACCGGCGTTCGTGTTCCCCGAGGCCGCACTGGAGTAGTGCAGCACCCGCGAGCTCGCCCCGGTGTCGAACACCACGGTCACCTCGGCCTCCTGCGGGCTCTCCTGCCGGTAGTGCGAGTCGAAGCCCAGGTGCAGGGTCTCCGTCCCCGCCGGGATCGCCACGGCCGGCGTGGTCAGCGTGGAGTCGAAGGTGCCGCGGCCGGACGGGCTCCCGGTGTCGTCCCAGTCGTCCGGGTCGGCCACCGCGACGATCCCGAGGGAACGCCCGAACGCCGGGCGCTCCTGGCCCGCCGGGAACCAGAACTGCCGGGACAGGAACGACCAGCCGTTCAGCTCCCGGGTGCCCTGCGGCATGCCCGCCGCGTTGGTGACCGTCCAGCCCTCGGGCGCGGTCCGCGTCCATCCCAGGCCCGACCGGCTCAGGTCGGCGGCCGGGGCCAGCGTCCCGGCGAGGGACTCGAAGTCCTCGGCGAGCAGATAGCCGGTCATCACCGGCCCGACCCGGGTGGCCAGCGACTCGGTCCGCTCCACCGTCTTCCCGCCCAGCCGGGCGCCGACAGTGGCCTTCAGGGTGGCCGAGGTCCGGGCCGCCGAGGCCGGGGCCGTGACGTTCCAGCCGACCGTCACCGAGGTCCGGGCCGGCACGGACCCGGGCGCGCCCGGAGCCGGTACGGCACTCCAGCCCTCCGGCACGGCCAGCGCGCCCGCCAGACCGGTCAGCGGGGTGCTGCCCGCGTTGGTGACGGTGGCGGTCACGGCCAGCGGCTTCTCGGGGGACAGCGCGCAGCCGTCGGTGCCCGGTGAGCTGGCGGGCGCGGTCAGGCTGAGGCTCACCGCGGGCGCGACCTCGGCCCGCACCCGGGCGTCCGCGATCCGCAGCAGGCCCCCGCCCTCGGCGCGCGCGGCGACCACCAGGGTGGTGGCCACGGCGTCGGCGGCCGGGGTGACGGTGAACCGGAGGTCGGCCGAGCCGCCGCCCGGCAGGCTCTTCGGCACCGCACCGGAGGGCGTCACCGCCCAGCCGGCGGGGGCCAGCAGGGACACCGCGAGTCCGCGCAGCCGGCCCGCGGCCTGGTTCCGTACGCTCACCACCACCTCGGCCGGACTGCCCTGCACCAGCGGGGCGGTCAGCGGCGGCAGCGGCTTCGGCAGGGTGACCGCCGCGGCCAGTGCCGGGGCCGTCCCGGTCGCCGGGTCGGTGGTGCCGGGGCCGTCGGCGGCGGCCCGCCCGGTCATCCGGCGCAGGAAGCGCGGGTCGCCCTCGTCGACCACCACGATGTCGTACCAGCCGTGCCGCGCCAGCGGCACCGACACGGTCCGCTTCCGGCCGGGCGCGAGCCGGACGGTCACCACCCCGTCCTCGCCCCGGCGAGGATGCGTGGACTCGCCCACCAGCAGGGTCCGGGTCCGGTCGGACGGGTTGACGCACTCCACGTCCACCCGGCCGGCCCGCGGCCGCTCCACCGCGTACGCCTCGGCCCCCGTGCCGGAGCCGCGCAGCTCCCACAGCGCCCAGCCCGGGCCGTGCACCTGCACGTCGTAGCCCTCGGGTCCGAGCGGGAAGGTGCCGGTGGCCGCGTCCCGGCCGGCGACGGTCCAGGTCCGCGGGGCGGTCCCGTCGCCCGGGTAGGCGGTCACCGCGGCCGCCCGCGGGCCCTCGTTGCCGAGCCGCAGCCGGAGTTCGCCGCCGGTGACGGACGGGCGCAGCGACAGCCGGTACGGCGAGGGCCGGGTGGGCCGGACACCTGCCTCCTGCACCGGCAGCGCCTGCCGCGGGGGCGGCACCGGGTTCCAGCGGCCGACCGGCGCCGGAACCGGGCCGGGCTGCTCCACCTCGGGCTGACGATAGGCCCGCTGGAAGTCGAACACGGAGGTCAGGTCGCCAAAGACGCTGCGGCGCCAGGTGCTGATGTTGGGCTCCTGGACCCCCGTCCACTTCTCCAGGAACCGGATCACGGAGGTGTGGTCGAAGACCTCGGAGTTCACGAACCCGCCGACCGTCCAGGGCGAGACGACCGTCATCGGGACCCGCGGGCCGGGGCCCACGGGCCGCCCACCGACCCAGTCGTCGCCCTCGCCGTTGTCCGGGCGGGGCGCGGTGGGGGAGGGGACGTGGTCGAAGTAGCCGTCGTTCTCGTCGAAGTTGATGAACAGGGCCGTCTTCGCCCAGGTCTTCGGGTCGCTCGCGATGGCGTCCAGCAGGTCGTAGACCAGGCCCGCGCTGCCGACCGGGGTGGAGGAGCCGGGGTGCTCGGACAGGGCCGCCGTCGGCACCACCCAGCTCACCTTCGGGAGCGTCCCGGCCTTGATGTCGGCCTTGAGACGGGTCACGAGGGTGCCGGGCTCGGAGCGGTGCGCGCCGCGCAGGAAGAGCCGCCGCTCGTCCTCGGGGAGCGAGTCCACGGCCGTGCGGAACCGGGCCAGCGAGCTCTCCCGCTCGGCGGGGCTCTTGTCCCACAGCTTGTCGTAGAACTCCTCGGTGGTGGCGTACGGGAAACCGGCGGCGGTCAGGATCTTGCGGCCGATCCGCTTCCACGGCTTGAAGTACTCCACCGCGTTGTCGGTGAAGTTGTCCCACTCCTGGTAGATCTGCCAGGAGACCCCGGCCGCCTCCAGCCGTTCGGGGTACGTGGTCCAGTCGTAGCCGGCGTGGGAGTAGGAGTACGCGGCGTTGGTGACGGCCCGGGCCCCGCCGCCCGGCTCGAAGCCGGTGGTGCCCGTCCACAGGTAGTTGCGGTTGGGGTTCGTCGAGCCGAACACCGAGCAGAAGTAGGCGTCGCAGATGGTGAACCGGTCGGCCAGCTCGTACTGGAGGGGGATGTCCCGCCGGTCGTAGTGGGCCATGGTGCTCTGCCCCTTGGCGGCGATCCAGTCGTTCCACCAGCCGTTCGCCCGGGCCTGCACCCCGTCGGTGAAGCCGTGCGGCAGCGAGCCCAGGTACTGGATGTCGCTCTCCGGCCGCCCGGCGTCCACCGCGGACTGCCGTGCGGAGAAGGGCAGTACGGCGGGACCGCCCGCGCGCGGCTGCTCGAACACGCTCGCCCCGCCGGGCAGCCGCAGCGCCGTCCGGTCACCGAAGCCGCGGACTCCCCGGAGGGAGCCGAAGTAATTGTCGAAAGAACGGTTCTCCTGCATCAGCACGATGACGTGCTCGACGGCCCGCAGACCGCCGCGCGGCATCGGCGCGGCCATGGCCTGGAGCAGGGAGGGGGGCAGGACGGAGAGCGCGGAACCGCCGGCGAGCGTGCCGAGGACCTTGCGACGTGAAATTTCGGGCATGTCGGGGAGGCTATGCGCGGCCCGGAGCGGGCGAAACCCGCGGAACCAGGGATTCGCCGAGAGTTCACCCCCGGGCCGCACCGGATTTCCGCAGGTCAACGCCCTGATCACCGGGCAGGCCGGCGTTCTCGGAACCGACCGCCCGCCGTCCTGATCCGACGGTCCCCGCCGCTCCCGCCGCTCCCGCCGCTCCTAGAACCCCGGGCCGACCCCGTCCCGCATGACCCGCCCGGCCACCGCACCTGCGGGGCCCCGCAGTTCGTCCTCGATCCGCTCGCCCTCGACCGCCTCGACCGCCTCCCTCGGCAGCCGCGGCGCCCATTCGCTGGCCCGGGTACGGGAGTTGAAGCGGAGGGCGCCCTCCGCGAGATCGGGGGCGTGCCGGGCGTCGCCGAGCCCGGCCCCGAGGAACGGCACCTGCCCGGCCGGACGCATCAGGTCCGCCCCTGCGATCAGCGAGCGCAGCGCCGATCCGACGAAGACGCCGTTCCGCAGCTGGCCGGGCGAGAGTTCGGCCATCGCCCGGGCCAGCACGGCGACGCGCTGCCGGGGCGGCTGGGCGGCCCAGAGCGGCATGCCGATCACCAGGCACCGCCGGCGCGTCAGCCCGTGGACGAGGACGGACGTGTGGAACCGCGCGGTCAGTTGGACGGCCTCGACGGCCGAAAGAAGTCCCTCACCTCGGGGTTCGATGGTCTCCCTCGTGTGGGGATCAGGGTCCGGTGACGGGGCCGAGGGGGGTCCAGCCGTTGGGGCCGGAGGGGTCGCCGCCGTTCCAGGCGTGGACGGTGGAGCCGCCGTCACCGGTGGCGTGCACGTAGTCGGCCCGGTGGTCCCCGGTGAAGTCGGTGAACTGGACCCGGGTGTGGTCGGTGGTGACTCCGGTGGCGATCCGCCCGGCCGCCTCCCAGCCGCCGGGGCCGACGACGTCCCCGCCGCGGTTGCGGTACAGGTACACGCTGCCGTCGGGCTGGACGAGGTGGTAGTCGGCCCGGCCGTCCCCGTCGTTGTCGGCGAACCGGACCCGGTCGGGGTCGTTGGTGGCGGTGGTGACGCGCCCGATGTGCTTCCACCCGGCGGTTCCGGCGGTGTCCCCGCCGCGGTTGAGCCAGACGTCGAGGTTGCCGGCCTCGTTGAAGAGCAGGTAGTCGGTACGGCCGTCGCCGTCCCAGTCGGCGAACCGCACCCGGCGGAGGTCCGCGGTCAGACCGGTGGCCACCTGGCCGATCTCCTGCCACCCGACCGGACCGGCCTTGTCCCCGCCCTTGTTGATCCAGGCGCTGACCGCGCCGTCGGCGCGGAGGACGAGGTAGTCGAAGCGGCCGTCCCCGTCGAAGTCGGCCAGCCGCACCCGCCGCCGGTCGCTGGTGGTGCCGGTGGCCACCTGTCCCAGGTCCTCCCAGCCGCCCCGCCCGGCACCGCCGCGGTTCAGGCGCGCGTACACCGTGCCGTCGTCGGCGAGGGTGATGTGGTCGGGCCTGCCGTCCCCGTCGAAGTCCGCCCACCGCACCCGCCCGTCGGCCCCGGCCTCGTCGCCGGACCGGCCGACCGCGGGCCGTACGGTCCATCCGTCCGAGACCGCCCGGTCGACGGCGGGCCGGAACACCGCGGCCATCTTCCGGTACCCGGACTCCGAGGGGTGCAGCCCGTCCGGGAGTTCGGTGGCCGGGTCCATCCTCGGCGGCGGGAGGTAGCGGAACCGCTGCCCGGCGGCCTGCCGTTCGGCCTCGGCCTCCCGCACCTTCGTGTTGAACGCCTCGGTCCGGGACTCCTGGCCGGGTGTGTCGGTGATCAGGCCCTGGACGAGGACGGTCAGGTGCGGGTCGTTGGCCCGCATCCGGTCCACGAGCTCCAGCAGGTCCCCGGCCGCCTCCAGCGGATCCGCGTCATGGTGCCGCAGGTCGTTGATGCCCAGGTGCAGCAGGACCACGTCCGGTGAGGCGCCGGCCTGCCACCGGTCGATACCGGACCGGATCCCGGGGATGGTCCATCCGCTGTGGCCCTCGTGGTCGCCGTCGCCGATTCCGGAATGGCGGCCGGAGCCGACGAAGTCGGGGGCGTACGCCTGCTGCCCGGCCATCGAGTCCCACAGCGGCCCCCGGTATCCGCCGGTGGCCGTACTGCCTTCGCCATGGGTGATCGAGTCCCCGAGCGGCATGATCCGCACGGGGAGGGGAGCCGTCTGCCGCGGGCTGTCGGCGGTGGCCGGGGTCACGGCGCTCCCCAGCAGCGCGGAGCCGGCGAGCAGGGAGAGGGCCAGCGAGGTGGCGCGCTTCATGAGGGGTTCCGTATCCGGTGGCGGGGGATCGGGACGACCGGGGTCCTCGCCCGTCATCGCGGTCACCGCGTCGATCGCGATGCGATGTGATCTTCGCATCTCCGTACGGGCGACTTCGCCCGGGCCCGACCGGGGACGCGCCGCCGAAGCCCCGAGCAAGGGGGGCGGCGACCATGAGCGATCCTGACGGGACTTGAACCCGCGACCTCCACCTTGACAGGGTGGCGAGCTAACCAACTGCTCCACAGGACCTCGGAGAAGAGAAGAAAATTCTGCCACAGGCGGCCGTGCCGACTCAAGCGCTGTGGACCCGTGGACCCGTGGACCCCGATTTCCGGCACCCTCGCCCTGCCCCGGCCACCTGCCCCGGCCACCTGCCGCGACCGGCCGGTCACCTGCCGCGCACGGCCTCCCCGGAAGCCGGGCCCGGTCCGGGGCCTGGGCCTGGGCCCAGGGCCTTCAGCATGATCCGCTCGGTGGCCCGGAGATACGCCAGAGCTGCCCGTCCGGCCCGGTCGGCGTCCTTGTCGGCGACCGCCTCGACCACGGGCGCGATCCGGTCCGCCGCGGCCGCCGGGTCCACGAAAGGGCCGTGCAACGCCGAACGTACCGGCAGATAGGCGTTGGCCAGGGTGTTGGTGAGCAGCAGGAACACACGGTTGCCCGTGCAGCGGGCCAGTTCCCGGTGGATCTCCCACTCGGCGAGCTGGGCCGCGTCCGGATCCGGGGCCTCGGCCAGCGCGGCCAGCAGGGCCCGCAGCCGGGCCGCCTGCCGGGCCGTCCGCTTGGCGGCCGCCCGTCCGGCGATCAGCGCGCCGATGTGGCGGCGGGCCTCGAAGACCTCGGAGATCCATCCGGAGTCGCGGGAGACGAGCAGCGGGAGCAGTTCGGCCCCGCCCAGCCGCAGGAAGTCGCGGACCCGGCTGCCGACCCCGTGCCGGGTGCTCAGCAGACCGGTCTGCTCCAGCCGGATCAGCGCGTGCTTCAGCGTGGTCCGGGTCACCCCGTAGTCGGCGGCGAGCTCGCGTTCCGGCGGCAGCAGGGTGCCCGCGGCATGCCGTCCGTCGAGGATGTCGTCACGGATCCGGTCGGCGAGCAGGTCGACCACGGTGTGACGGGGGATGCTCTCGGCCGGCATCCGATGCTCCTCGTGACGTTCCAGGGCCACCCGGCTCCGACCGGGACCGGCCCGGGCCGGCCCGGCCCGGCGACAGAGTCAAGCAGCAAGGTGATCACCGGTCAAGCGGTCCCGGGCGCCGGGCGGGCGGCGCCCGGCCGGGCGGGCCGCCACCGGATTTGCTTCCGCCGCCGCCCCGTAGGAGGCTCGGCAGCCGAGCCGCTGGAGGGAACGTGGACATGGCTGGGCCCGGGAGGCCGCCGCACCAGGAAGAGGGGGCTCCGGAACGGCCGGGCCTGGACGGACTGCGCGAACGCGGATTCGCCCGCTACGACGCCGGGCACCTCCACCGCACCCCGGGGGCGCCCAGCGAGCCGGGGGACGCGCTCCAGCCGGGGGACCTCGCGGCGCTCCAGGAGGCCTGCGCGGACCTGCCGCCCGACCCGTACGCCCCGGGAACGAACCGGTTCCGCCGCTACTCCCACGCCGTCTACCTGCCGTGGAAGCGGGAACTGTCCTGGATCCCCGGTTCCCCCGACCCGGTGCACGGCACGGTCACCGACTTCTCCCAGGGCGACGACGGCTCCGGGCCCCCACGGCCCCGGCGCGCGCTGCCCGCCCTCCCCGAGACCCTGCGGGGCAACGCCCTGCTGCTGCGCCTCCTGCACTGGGACATCGCCCAGGTGCTGGCCCTGAAGGACCTCGGAATGCGGCCCCTGTGGGCCGGTGTCCATCTGATCCGGCTCGCTGTCGACGGTCCCGGCCAGGAAGCGGTGTCCTCCCCGGACTGCCTGCACCAGGACGGCGGATCGGCCAGTACGTTCACCTTCGCCCATCTGGTCAGCCGCACCAACGTCACCGGCGGGGAGAACGCCATCGCCACCCCGGAGAGCGCCGGCCTCGGGCCGGACGACCCCTGGGCCGACGTCCACGCCGGCTTCACCCTGACCGACCCGCTGGAGGGCTACGCCGTCCACGACCACCGGGTCAGCCACTACGTCGGCCCGGTCCGGTCCGGCCCCGCGCCGGGCCCGGGGGAGCGCTCCGTCCTCATCGTCGGCATCGCCCCGTACGTCCCGCAGCTGTGAGGCAGGGCGTCCACCGAGGCGGACGCCCTGCCCGGCGCCGAGCCGGGAGCGCTACGACACGTACAGCTTGGTCGGCTTGGGCTGGCTGGACCGGTAGGCCCGCAGCTCCTTGATGTCGGCCGGCTTCAGCTTGATGCAGCCGAGCGAGAGGTAGTCCGAGACCCCGTCCCAGCGCTCGGACTCCTTCTTGCCGGGCTTGCCGTTGGGCGCCATCTCGCTGTGGATGAACAGGGCGTCGCGCTTCGTCCCCTTCTTCCCGCCCTCCTTGCACCGCTTGTCCGCGAGCCGCCACACATGGCCGTTGATGTCCCCGTCGAACCGGTCGGTGTACTTCCCGATGCCGTACGTGCCGCTCGGCAGCCAGCCCACCCGGCTGACGCACGCGTCACGGCCGATCTTGTTCTTCGCGGTGCCCAGGCCCGAGCCCGCGCGCCAGCTGTCGACGGTCCACGTCCGGACCTTGTCCGGGTTGACCACCTGGACGCGCACCAGGGTGAGCCGCGAGTTCGACGGGTCCTTCTTGTTCTTCTTGTAGGACAGGTACGTGTAGTTCTTCGCGGCGGCCACCGATGACTCCCCGCCGGCCTCCGCGGCGCCCTCGGCCGCCCCCGGCGTCACCGGGGCCGGAGCCGCGCCGGCCGCCGCGGGGAGCAGTCCCACCACCAGGGCGGCGGTCACCGTGCCGGTCGCCGCGATGGCCCGAAGGGTGCGGCGCGCCGGGCGCCTCGTACGCATGGTCATGATCGATTCCTCCCGTTGGGGCCCCGGATAGGCGGGGCCGAAGCCGGCCCGTCCGGACCGACAACCGGAGTTCAGCAGCCGGTCCCGTTGTTCGGCAGGCCCCTCCCGCCACACCGAACAAAAACGAAAGCCCAGCTGAAAGTGCTGCCCCCGGCCCGAAAACCCTTGCCGGGCTTCCCGGGACGCTCCTAATGTGGCCCGGCACGCCGCGAGTCGTCCGATCATCCGTGCCGGCCGGGAACAGGGAGACCACCGAGATGGGGCGCCGCGAATCGCCGGTCGATCCGAACGAGGGGCCGGTGCAGCGGTTCGCGTACGAGCTGCGCAAGCTCCGGCAGGAGGCCGGACCCCTCACCTACCGGGAGATGGCGCGTCGCAGCCACTACTCGGTCACCTCCCTCTCCCAGGCCGCCGCCGGCGAGCAACTCCCCTCCCTCGCCGCGACCCTGGCGTACGTCGCGGCCTGCGGCGGCGACCCGGAGCACTGGGAGCGCCGCTGGCGGGAAGCCGGAAGCGAGACCTCCGCCCGCGAACGCGCGGACGACCGGGCCGAGCCGCCCTACCAAGGACTCGCGCGCTTCGAACCCGAGGACCACGAAAGGTTCTTCGGCCGCGACGAACTGATCTCCTCCCTCACGGAGTTGGTGACCGGACGATGCTTCGCCGCCGTCTTCGGCCCCTCCGGCAGCGGCAAGTCCTCCCTGCTGCGGGCCGGCCTCATCCCCGCGCTGCGCCGCCGGGCCGGCGGCGAACTCGCCGCGATCCGCGTCCTCACCCCGGGCGAACACCCGCTGCGGACCCACGCCGAGGCCCTCCTCCCGGCCGCCGGTGGCACCGGCGACACCCTGCTGGTCGTCGACCAGTTCGAGGAGGTCTTCACCCTCTGCCGGGACCCCGCCGAGCGCACCGGGTTCCTCGACCGGCTGCTCGCCTCGCGGGAGGCGGACAGCCGGCTCCGCGTCGTGATCGCCGTACGCGCCGACTTCTACGGGCGCTGCGCCGAGCACCGCGGCCTCACCGACGCCCTGCACGGGGCCAACCTCCTCGTCGGACCGATGAACTCCGCCGAACTCCGCGAGGCCGTGGTCCGGCCCGCACAGGCCGCCGGACTGATCGTCGAACGAGCCCTCACGGCACGGCTGGTCGAGGAGACCGAGGGCGAGCCTGGCGGGCTGCCCCTGCTCTCCCACGTGCTCCGCGAAACCTGGCACCGACGCCGGGGACGCGTCCTCACCGAGGAGCAGTACCTGGCCGCCGGCGGGCTGCACGGCGCCGTCGCGCAGACCGCGGAAGACGTCCACTCCCGGCTGTCCGAGCCGCAGGCCGCGCTGGCCCGGCTGCTCCTGCTGCGCATGATCACCCCCGGCGAGGGGACCCAGGACACCCGTCGACCCGTCGACCGCGCCGAACTGGACATCGCCGACCCCGAGGACGTCGCCCTGGTCCTGGACCGGCTGGCCCGTGCCCGGCTGATCACCCTGGACGAGGGCACGGCCGACCTCGCCCACGAAGCACTGATCACCGGCTGGCCCCGGCTCGGCGGCTGGATCGAGGCGGACCGCGAACGGCTCTACGCCCACCGCCGGCTCACCGAGGCCGCCCTCACCTGGGACGGCGCCGGCCGCGACCCCGGCACCCTGTTCCGGGGCACCCGCCTGGCCGCCGCGGAGGAGCACTTCGGCCGTCCCGACTCCCGTACCGCCTCGACCGTTACCACTGCCCCCACTGCCCCCACTGCCCCCACCGCGCTGACCGCTCTCGAATCCGGGTTCCTGGCCGCCTCCCGGGCGGCGCGCTCGCGCGAGCGCAGGAACCGGCGCGCCCTGGTGACCGCGCTCTCCGGCCTCCTCTGCCTCGCGCTCGTCGCCGGGGTCATCGCCTGGCAGCAGAACCGCACCAGCGACCGCCGGCACCTGGAGGCCGAGGCCCGCCGGCTCGCGGCGGTCGCCGACAGCATGCGGTTCTCCGATCCCGTACGGGCCATGCGGCTCAGCGTCGCCGCATGGCGGATCGCGCCCACCACCGAGACCAGGTCCGCCCTGATCGGAGCCCTCACCCAGAAGGAACAGGACACCTTCACCCTCCCCGAGGCCCCCGCCCCGGCCTCCGCGACCGCCGGACACCGGGGCAGCGCCTCGGCGGGCTCGGACGGTTCCGCCGGTTCCGCCGGTTCGACCGGTTCAGGCGGCTCGGTCGGCTCGGGCGGATCCGCGG
Source organism: Streptomyces sp. NPDC033845 (assembly GCF_055576225.1). NCBI lineage: Bacteria > Bacillati > Actinomycetota > Actinomycetes > Kitasatosporales > Streptomycetaceae > Streptomyces > Streptomyces sp. NPDC033845. The sequence goes on from NZ_JBVIRI010000016.1 coordinate 130,505, forward strand.
CCTCGGACGACCCGGCCGCCTCGGCCGAGCACCATCTGCTCGGCGACGGCCGGACCCTGATGTCCGTCACCCCGCAGCGCATCGAGCTCTGGGACGTCCCCACGCACCGCAGGACCGCCTCCTACCCCGGATACGGCGACCGCCTGGCCGAGAGCGGCGAGTCCGCCCCGGCCCCCGACGGCCGCACCCTGGCGGTCACGACGGAACACGGGGTCCAGCTGTGGGACGTCCGCACGGCGCGCCCGACCGCGCTCCTGCGGAGCGAGATGCCCATGGAGGCGCGCTTCTCCACCGACGGGAGGGCCCTCGTCGCGGAGGAGTGGGGGGAGGACACCGGGGACGCGATGGCCGTACAGGTGTGGGATCTTCGACAGCAGCAGCAGCAGCAACGGCACCGGCAGCTCCTGCGCGTCCCCCTGCGCGCCACCGAAACCCTCCAGGCCACCGATGTCAGCGCCGATCGCGGCCGGTTCGCGCTGTGCACGGACGAGCGGGGACTGGAGATCTGGGACACCGGCAGCCGCAAGGCACTGCCGCTGCCCTGGCTGGCCGGACTCCGCGGTGAGGAGCACTGCGTCACCGACGGCTTCCTGATCGCCCCCGACAGCAGACGCATCGCGCTGAAGACCGCCACCGGGGTCGAGGTCCGGGATCTGCCCTCCGGCCGGATCCTGACCCGGCTGGACGCCCACGGACGCCTCGGCGACATCCGCTTCAGCGGGGACGGGGCCTTCCTCGCGGCCGCCACCGACCTCGGCGAGATCCTGCTGTGGCGGCTCGCCGCCCCGGGATCCCCGGTCTTCCGCCACCCCCTGGTCAGCGAGTCCCCGTCCGCGCTGCGCCTGGACATCCCCGGGGGTGCCGTCCGGTACGCGACCGCCGGTGGCCGGACCGTACGGACCCTGAGCCTCGGCGCGGCCGTCACCGGGCGCTGGCAGGAGCGGGCCCTGGAAGACGCGATGTGGAGCGGGGACGGCCGGACGCTGGCCACCCTGCACCGCACGACCGACGGCTCGGGTTTCGAACTCCTGGACGGTGGGGAGGGCGGCAAGACCGTCGACCTCCCGGGCAGGCCGTGCGATCCGCCGCAGGACCCGGGCGGCACGGGCGACCCGGGTGACGAGGGTGAGGGGGCGCCGGCCGAGGAGGAGGATCTCGTGCCGGGCGCCGACGAGGAGGTGTTCGAGGACGGGGTGTCCGGGGAGGAGGGGAGCGCGCTGGGGAACGCGGCGCGCGCCGTCGGGGCCACCGACTGCCAGGAGCTCATGGCCATGAGCGCCGACGGCCGCTCCTTCGCCTACAGCCACTTCCGCGAACCCGCCCCGGGCGGCCCGTCGACCGGCCCTCCCACCGGTCCGCTCTACGTCACCGTGTGGGACGTACGCGCCGGACGGGCCAGGACCACGCTGCCCGTGGCACCGCTGCGCGGCACCGGCGACCGTCCCGGGGACGGCCCCGGGGAGCGCCCCGAGGTGGCCGGGATCGCCCTGAGCCCCGACGGGAACACCCTGGCCGTGTCCCTCAGCTCCTGGTCGGAAACCCTCGAACTGTGGGACGTCCGCAAGGGGAGCCGGCTGCGGACCCTCGACGGCTTCGCCGGCACGGTGACCGCCTTCAGCCCCGACGGGGACACCCTGGTGTCCTGGAGCGACGAGGTGGTGGACCTGGGCTCGGGGCGGGTGCGCCGTCTGGCGCTCGGCGAGGACGACACGACCGCGCTCGCCTTCAGCCCCGACGGCAGGTACCTGGCCGTGGGCGACGCCCTCGGCCGGGTCACGGTCTGGGACGGGGAGCTCGGCAACCGGCTGGGCGCGCTCTCCGGCACCTACACCGGGGCGCGGACCGGGGACATCGAGGGGGTTTCGGCGCTGGCGTTCTCGCCGGACGGCTCGCTGCTGGCCGTCGCCGGAGACCTCGGCACCGTGCAGCTGTGGGAGGCCGGTTCGCGTCGGCTGCTCGGATCGGCGCTGTCCGCGCCGGGGGACACGGTCCTCTCGCTCGCGTTCGGCGCGGACGGCGGAACCCTGCGGGCCGCCGGGACCAACGTCCCGTTCCAGACGTACGAGATCGACCCCGAGCGGGTCGTCGAGCGGGTGTGCGCACGGGCGGGGTCGGGGCTGTCACGGGAGGACTGGAAGGCGTACCTCCGCGGCATCGACTACCGCGGCACCTGCTGAGGGGCCGGAGCACGCGGGCGGCGCGGGTGCGTCTCCCGCGCCGCCGCCGTCGCCTCCGGCGTCCGACCAGGTCAGGTGTGGATGCGGCTGTTGCGTCCGTCGTGGTGGTCGGCGGTGTCGTCGTCGAACCAGTAGTCGCCGGCGGCGAGATAGCGGAACGCGTGCGTGCTGTGGCGGGGCAGCTTCAGGGTCGCCGCCCGGGTGCCGTCGCCACGGGGTCGCAGGGGGTGGGCGGCGGGGTCCCACTCGTTGAAGTCCCCGACCACGCTGACCGGGCCGTCGGGGGTGTCCTGCGGGAGGACGAAGGTGACCTGGGCGTGGTTCTTCAGTTGCTTGCGTTCGAGCACGGACGGGCTCCAGCCGCGAGGGGATCGGAAATCGGCCCGTGCATCGTGCCCCGTTCCCGGCGCGCGAGGCGCTTCACGCGGCGGTGCGCACGCCCGGAGGTCACCCGTCCGGTCGCCGAATGAAGGCGCCCGGGACGGGGAAGGCGCCGTATCCGGACACCGGTCGGCCGGTGACCCGTCACCCGTGGCCGTACGAGTCGAGGAGGGCCGCCATGCCCCGAGGATCCAGCCCCAAACGAGAACGGCAGTACGAGCACATCAAGGAGAGCGCCGAGGCGCGCGGCGAGAGCACGGAGCGGGCGAAGGAGATCGCGGCCCGCACCGTGAACAAGGAGCGGGCCCGGGCCGGCGAGTCGAAGACCGCGTCCCGGTCCTCGCTCCAGGACATGTCCTCCGCCCGACGCGGCGGGCAGCGCTCGCACAGTGGCGCGCGGGGCCTCACCAAGGAGCAGCTGTACAACGAGGCACGGCAGAAGGGGATCAAGGGCCGCTCGGCCATGGACAAGGCCGAACTGAAGCGGGTCCTGGGTCACTGAGGTGACGGCTCAGGCGTGACCTGAAGTCTCTGGCGTGACGTGACGGCTCAGCCGCCCTCGCCCGGCCCGGCCGCCGCCTGCCGGTCCGGTACCAGCCGGGGCACCAGCCGTACGTACGCGACCATGCCGAGCACCTCGACGAGGGTCTGGGCGACCACGACGACCGCGGCCGCCGACAGGGCCTCGGGCAGGGCGAGGGCCAGGGGCAGGACGACCAGCGAGTTGCGGGTCGCGCCGGTGAAGACGATCGCCCGGGAGGCCGGGACATCGAGCCGGAACAGGCGGGCGACGGCCCGGCCGGCGAATGCCATGACGGCGAGGAACACGGCGTAGAAGGGCAGGACGGCGGCGACATCGGCGAGGTCCTCGCCCAGCTTGGGGGTCTGTGAGGCGACCACGACGAACAGGGTGGCGCCCATCAGCGGCACCATCGTGGAGGTCGCCGCGTCGGCCACCGGCCGACCGGCCGGGCGGCGGGTGGCCCACGCCTGCAACGCCCAGGCCAGGGCCAGGGGGATGACGATCAGGACGAGGAACGCCTCGACGAACGGGCCGATTTCGACGACGCCGGCGAGCCCCGCGCCCAGGAACAGGTACAGGAACCCGGGCAGCAGCAGCATCTGGACGACCAGCAGCAGCGGGGTGGCGGCCAGCAGCCGACGGCTGGACCCGCCGGCCAGCCCCGAGAAGACGATCACGTAGTCCACGCACGGGCACAACAGCACCAGCAGCACACCGATCCGCACCGCCTGGTCGGCGGGCAGGAACACGAACACGGCGGCGACCACCAGCGGCACCACCACGAAGTTCACCACCAGCGCGGTGGATAGGAAACGCCCGTCGCGCAGGGAGCGGAGCAGTTCGGCGGCCGGGACCTGGAGGAAGGTCACGAACAGCAGCGCCCCGAGCACCGGGTTGACGGCGTGTTCCAGTCCCGGCCCGGCGGCCGGTGCCACCCACCCCACCAGGGCGCCCGCGGCCAGTGCGCCGAGGTACACCGCGATCTGGTGGCGCTCCATCCACGCGACCGCCCCCGAGGCCTCCTGCGACACCCGCCCGCTCCCTCGCTCCGCACCGGCCGCCCCCGGTGACGGCCCGCTGCGGCCATCCTCCCAGGTCGGCGGGGTTGCTGCGGCTTTCGGGGGCGGCCCGGGAGGGGGGGGCTCAGCTCCCCGTTCGGCACATGGAGGTGATGGTCAGCAGAGCGCCCCCGCCGGTGGCCTCCAGATAGCGCAGGGTGCGGCCCAGGGCCCGGGGCCCGCAGCGCGTTCCGGTGCGGGCGGCCCAGCGGGCGCGGGCGCCGATTCCCGGGACCGCGCCGGGCGGGGTCAGGACGGCCGCCGCGACGAGCCGGCCGGCCGCGTCCACGACCCCGGCGCGGCGGGCCCCGCCGAGGCCGGCATGGGTCCGCAGGGTGGTTCCGAACCAGTGGGCGCGTACGGGGGCGGAGCCGCCGCAGATCCAGGAGACGGCGGGCTCGTCCGCGAAGGCCTCGGCCAGCAGTTCGGCGCAGGCGGCCGGATCGGGGTCGCCGTCGATCCGCAGGGGGTGCGGCGTCCGCCCCGTCCGGTGCTCAGACATCCCGCCTCCGCTCCAGGGGCGCCTCGGGTACGAGATGGCAGACCAGCAGCTTCAGGAAGAACAGCGGCACGAACCAGGCGAGCACGGCGGGCACCGGCAGCCAGAACAGGTTGACCAGGACGGCCGCCATCCACAGGGCCATCGCCACCGGCCGCCTGAGGTGCAGGGGCGCGAACTCCACGAGGGCCGCCCCGCCGAGCAGCAGCGCGGAGTTGGCGAGGGTCCAGACGAGGTCGCCGGCCAGTACGCACAGGCCCATCGCGGCGAGGTGCAGCAGATGCGCGGACACGAACAGCAGCCGGGCCCGCCTGGCTCCCGGCCCGGCCCGGTGGTACCAGCGCTTCGCGGCGTTGGTGGCATTGGTGAGCACCCCGCCGACGAGGTCGAGTCCGGCCAGGGCGATCACCACGAGCTGTCCGGCGGAGAACTCCCGCGCGGCCCCCGAGGACCACAGCCCGGCGCCCAGCAGCAGTGCGCAGCCGAGCATGCCGACGGTCTCCACCACCGACTCGGAACGGGACTTGCCCGGGCCCATGAACCGTTCCAGCCGTCCCGCGAGGCCGGGCGGGGTGGCCGGTATCTCCCAGGAGATCCGCAGATCAGCGCGCATCGGCCGGCTCCTCTCCCAGGGCCGTCCCGCCGCCCCACAGGCCTCGCAGCAGACACCACAGCTGAGCGGACGCCTCGACCTGGACTTCGACTTCGACTTCGACCTCGGGCCCGGGGGCCGGGGCGTCCGCCATCTGTTCCAGCGCCCGGGCGTCCGCGGCACGGACGACCGCCGCGGTCGCCGCCACCATCAGCCCGTGGTCGACATCGGTCCGGATCATCCCCAGCCGCTGCCCGTCCGTGACCATGGCCGAGAACCAGAGGAGCCAGGGGCCCGAGTGGGCACGCCCGATGGCGGCCTCGGCGAGCGCCAGGTCCTCGGGGTGGTCGTGCAGATGGGTGGCGAGGGCGGCGGAGCCGCCCTCGAAACGCGCCCGGAACCCGGCCTCGTCATCGGCCGGGACCCAGGGGCCGAGGGCGTCGAGGAGTCGGCCGAGCACCCCGTCGAGGACGGAGCCGAGCAGGTCCTCGCGCCCGTCGAAGTAGTGGTAGGCGGCGGTCTTGGACACCCCCGCGGCCTCGATGATCTTGTTGTAGGAGGCGGCTTCGGTGCCGTGCTCGGCGAAGTGCCGACGTGCGACTCCCAGGATGTGCTGCTGGCGTTCAGCGGGGAGGCGTTCGAATCGGGGAAGGGGCATGACGGCAATGTACCAGTGGGGTGTACTGGCAGTACACCCCACTGGTACACAACTCGTCTGTCGCTCTCGCCGGTCACCCTTCCGGGTGCTCCGGGCGGCGTCATGCCGGAGACTCTGAACAAGGCCCGATGCAGTCGGCCCGGGCCCGGTGAGGGTGTTCCCCGTGCTCGAAGTCCCGGTGTGGCTGTGGGTGGCGTTCGCCGCGACGATGGTCGTGTCGCTGGCGGTCGACCTGCTGGCCCACCGCACCGCGCACGTCATCCACTTCAAGGAGGCGGCGGCCTGGAGCTGCCTCTGGGTGGGCCTGGCCCTGATCTTCGGCGCCGTCGTCTTCCTGGTGCTCGGCACCACCGCGGGCACCGAGTACACGACGGCCTGGCTGCTGGAGAAGAGCCTGTCCGTCGACAACCTCTTCGTCTTCGCCGTGATCTTCGCCTACTTCAAGGTCCCCCGTGCCTACCAGCACCGCGTGCTGTTCTTCGGGGTCATCGGCGCCCTGGTCTTCCGCGGGATCTTCCTGTCCCTCGGCGTGGCCGTGGTCAGCCGCTTCACCGCGGTCCTGTTCGCCTTCGCCGCCGTGCTGTTCTACAGCGCGTACAAACTCCTCAAGGACGAGGAGGAGAGCTTCGACCCCGGCAGGAGCTTTGCCGTACGGCTGCTCCGCAAGGTGGTTCCGGTACGCGACGAGTACGCCGGGGCGCGGTTCTTCGTCAAGGAGGCCGGCCGCCGGGTGGCCACCCCGCTGCTCGCGGTGGTCGCCGCCATCGAGGCCGCCGACCTGATCTTCGCCGTCGACAGCGTGCCGGCCGTTCTGGCGGTCAGCGACGACGCGTTCATCGTCTACACCAGCAACGCCTTCGCCATCCTCGGTCTGCGGGCCCTCTACTTCATGCTCGCCGGCCTGCTGGACCGCTTCCACTACCTGGGCAAGGGGCTGGCGATCATCCTCGCCTTCATCGGGGTGAAGCTGATCCTCCAGGCCTCCCACAAGATGATCAGCCCGAGCGTGCCGGAGATCCCCTCGCCGGTCAGTCTCGCCGTCATCGTCGTGATCCTCGCGGGTTCGGTGGTGCTCAGCCTGCGGAGACCGCCGCCCCCGCCGCCCTCCGAGCCGCCCAGCACTTCCCCCCACGGCGATACCGGCATATCGTAAAAATATGGTCAAAACAAAGCGCGATGCCGAAGCCAAGGCGTACGTCTGCCCCACCTGCGAGCAGCCGGTGCCGGTCCAGGCCCACCGACACAAGACCCTCGGCGTGTTCGTCCCCGAATGGGGCCCAGGCGCCTGCGTGAACCGCGACTGCCAGGACTTCCGCCTGGACCCCAAGGACAAACACCACACCTGACCTTCCCGGGGCCGGCGGCGTGCGGTTCGGGCCGGCTGATAGGTTCTGGCGGGTGGGGGAGTGCGGGGAGTACCGGGAGGCAGCGCGGGCGGCCTATGACGGGGTGGTCGAACTGTACGCCTCGCTGTTCGCCGACCGGCTGGAGACGCAGCCGTTCGCGCGCGCGATGATCGGCACCTTCGCCGAGCTGGTGCGCGGGACCGGGAACGTGCGGGTGGCCGATGTGGGCTGCGGGCCCGGGCATCTGACCGCCATGATGGACGAACTCGGCCTGGACGCAGCCGGGTTCGACCTGTCCCCGGGGATGGTCGACCACGCCCGGCGGGCCCGGCCGGCACTGCCGTTCCGGGTGGCGCGGATGGAGGAGCTGCCGGTCGGGGACGGCGCGCTCGGCGGCGTGCTCGCCCACTACTCGATGATCCACACCCCGCCCGGCGAACTGCCCGCGCTGCTCGCCGAGCAGGTGCGCGTCCTGGCGCCGGGGGGCCTGCTGCTGGTCTCCTTCTTCGCCACCGACGGGCCGGAGCCGGTCCGCTTCGACCACAAGGTGACCCCCGCCTACAGCTGGCCGGTGGACCGGTTCGCCGAGCTGCTGGCCGGAGCCGGGCTCGTCCCGTTCGCCCGGCTGGTCCACGATCCGGCTTCCGAGCGCGGCTTCCTCGACGCCCACCTGCTGGCCCGCCGACCCTGACCGGCTCACCGCCGACCCTGACCGCGACGCCGCCGTGGGGGCGGGGGGCGGGGCCCCCCCCCCGCCCCCCCCGCCCCCCCCCGGCCCCCGGGGGGGGGGGGGGGCGGGGGGGCGGGGGGGGGGGGCGGCGGGGGGGCGGAAGGAGTACGGCGGGG
>NZ_JBVIRI010000017.1:0-124113 GCF_055576225.1 Streptomyces sp. NPDC033845
TCTCCCCAGATCTGGACGTTGTCCTCAAGCATGGCGCGGACCAGGAGGGTGCCGGTGACGGCGCGGCCCAGGGGGGTGGTGTTGAAGTAGGCGCGGCCGCCGGAGCGGATGTGGAACGCGCCGCAGGTGAGTGCGGCCAGGCCCTCTTCGACCAGTGCGGCGCGGCAGTCGACGAGGCGGGCGATCTCGGCGCCGTAGGTGTTCGCGCGGGCGGGTACGGAGGCGATGTCGGGTTCGTCGTACTGGCCGATGTCGGCGGTGTAGGTGCAGGGGACGGCGCCCTTGTCGCGCATCCAGGCGACGGCGACGGAGGTGTCGAGGCCGCCGGAGAAGGCGATGCCGACGCGTTCGCCGACGGGCAGGGAGGTGAGGACCTTAGACATAGGAAGAGTATGCATCGAACCGCATGGTCATGCAAAAGGATGTGACACGCGCATCACATGGGCCCCAGTGGTCGCCGAGGGGTCGGATGTCGGTGTGCGTACGAGCCTCTCGCGCGCGGGAAACGGTGACATGCATCACAGGGGAATCCCGGATCACGGAACCATTACGACCGCTCCCGGCTCGCCGATATGTCGAGATTTGTCGCTCGGGCGTCGACATTCCCCCTCTCCCATGAATTGCCCGTCCCGAGGAATGAGACGCCCGGCGCCAACAGGGCAGGCCAGGTTCTGTTCTGATGATCCGTCAGCAGTGTTGCGGGGGTGGGCCGCTGGGCCTCCGGCACGACCGGACCCCGTTTTCAAGTCCGGTCGCGCGGCGCCGAAGCGGAGCCGGGGGAGGTGACTTGCCAGGCCGTTGGGGGACTTCTAAGAATGGCGGCTCGCCCGGAGCCGGCGCGGCAAGGGCGCCGGCGCTTCGCAGAAACCGAGTGAGGTCCCGCATGCAGAAACACCGCAAGAACACGCGTTACCGGAAGCTGGCCATCGGCGCGGTCGCGGTCGGGATCGTGGGCATACCCACGGCCGCGATGGCATGTCTGGACTCGGACGGACCCGGCACCGGGAAGGTCAACGCCCAGCAGGACCCGCGGCCCGCGCACAGCGCCTCCCCCCTCGGCATCCGGCCCGGCGGCGAGAAGGGCCCGGAGAGCCATACGACCGGCACCGACCGCACCCCCGGCGCCCGGCCCACCTCCGGACAGGCCACCCGCGGCCCGCAGAAGCCCAAGCCGCCGGCCCCCACCCTCACCAAGAAGCCCACCAAGCCGGCCAAGCCCAAGCCGACCAAGACCACCAAGCCCAAGCCGCCGTCCCCGACGGCCACCAAGAAGCCCACCACCCCGCCCGCCCCGCCGACCGGCACGGCCGCCCAGGTGCTGGCCCTGGTCAACAAGGAGCGCGCCAAGGCCGGGTGTTCGCCGCTCAAGTCGAACGCCAAGCTGAACACCGCGGCCCAGAACCACAGCAAGGACATGGCCGCCCACGGCAACATGTCGCACACCGGCTCCGACGGCTCCAACCCCGGCCAGCGCATCACCCGCGCCGGCTACGCCTGGCGCACCTACGGCGAGAACGTCGCCTACGGCTACAGCACCCCCGAGAAGGTCATGACGGGCTGGATGAACAGCTCCGGCCACCGGGCCAACATCCTGAACTGCTCCTTCAAGGAGATCGGCATCGGCCTCGCCCAGCCGAACTACTACTGGACCCAGGTCTTCGCCGCCGCCGGCTGACCCTGACCCGCACCCCCGGCCCGCGCGCCCCCCGCCGGCCCCCCCACGCGTTCAGCCTGCCCCCATCAGCCCCTCGGCCAGCAGCAGTACGCCGATCGCGCCGATCACCCAGGCCATGACCGCCGCGGCGTGGGCCTCCAGCCACCGTTTGGCCCGGCCCAGCGGTCCCAGCACCCGGGGCCCCCACACCAGGTGCAGCAGGACCGGCAGGGCCACGGTGCTGGCGGCCCCCGCCGTGAACAGCGCCACGGCGGCGGCCGCCACCGGGGCCGAGTCCGCCGCCGACCCGATGGCCAGCCCGGCCGCCCCGGCCAGCAGGAAGATCTTCGGATTGGCCAGCGCCAGCAGGATCCCCAGCCGGAAGGCCTTGGCCGGGCCCGCCTCGCCCAGCAGCCGCATCCACCGCGGCGCCGGTTTGCCCCGCCGCACCAGCCACTGCCGGACCCCCAGCAGTACCAGGGCCGCACCCAGACCGACCCGCACCCAGTCCACCCAGGGCCGGTCCTGGGAGGCCCCCGGCACCAGACCCGCCAGTACGGTCCCCAGGGCCGCCGGAACGGCCACGCCCAGGATCCAGCCCATCAGGAAGGCGCTGCCGGTGGCCCGGCCCCGGGGCGTGAACTGCATGAACACCGCCGGGATCACGGTGAACGGGGAAACGGCGATCGCCACGGCCAGCGGCGCGATCTCGGCGATCACCGTCGGGCCCGGAACCGGGCCGGCCGCCGGCCCTGCACTCTCGCGGTCATGCACCCACTGTCCCCGCCCGCCCGTACGCCTCCGGTAAGGGACCGCGGCGGACCGCCCACCGGACACCCGCCGACCACCCGTCCGGCGGCCCACCGCCCGCTCGCCACCGGGCCCGCCGCCCCGTCCGGCCGGGACCCCGGCCGACCGCCGGAGCCGAGGATTCCCGACCCCCGGCGCGGGCGCCCCCCTTACCGCTACGGTCGTCGGGGTCCTCGGTGACCGCGACCAGACGCACCGCTTCCCGGGAGGAGTTGGGGATCATGATGTGGCGGGTGGAGGAGTTCGGGGCGTCCCACGAGGGCACGGTGGGGGTGCTGCTGGCCGACGGCGCCGAACCCGGCCCGGTGTACCTGGACCTCGGCAGCGGGTCCAACGTCCAGCAGACCTCCGACTGGGCGGTCTACGACGGCCGGCACGGCCGGCCGCGGGCCCACTCGCTGCGCGCCGCCTGCTCCTGCGGCTGGCGGGGGCACCGCCCGTACCCGCTGGACTGGGCCGGGATCGGCGAGCGCCGGCTGTACGAGGCGGAGGTGGACACCAGCGGCCCCTACGCGGACTGGGCGGAGCACTCCCGGGAGGTGGAGGCCCGCTGTGAGCCGCTGCCCGAGCGGCTGCGGGAGACCCTGGACCGGCTGGAGCGCCAGCTCGGCGAACTGTCCGTCGACGCGCCCGTGGCCACCCTGCGGGCCGTGGCGGCCCTGGAGCGGATCGTCCAGGCGGCCGGCCGGGAGGCGGCCCGGGGCACGGAGGTGGACGGGCTGGATCCGGCCGCCGTCGGCCGGGGCCTCGGACTGTCCGAGAAGGCCGCACGCGCCCGGCTGACCCGCTACGGCCGGGGCGGCGGATCCGGGCTCTGACCGCCGGGCCACCCGTCGCATGACAAGGTGATGACTCGCTTGTCTGTTCTTCCGACCGAAGCGGGGGATTCGGCCTGCCCCGGCAGGCCGCCCGTCTACTGTTCCTGAGGTCGCCCCTGCCGTCCCGCCGGAGGAACAGCCATGCCGTCCGCCAGAGCCCTGAGACCGCTGTACGCGGTCCTGCTGGTCCTCCTGCTCGCGGCCCCGGCGCCCTCCCTCACGGCCTCGGCCGACACCTCCGCCGACCACGCCGGCGCCGACCGCGCCCCGGCCCGTACGGCACGGCCGGTTCCGATCCCGGCCCCGTCGACATCCCCTTCCCCGGACTTCGTCCCCAGACCCCGGGCGGCCGGTGTCCGCGGACTGGAGATCGCGGTACCCGCCTACGTCTGGGCCGACGACGCGATGATCGCCGACCTGACCGGGCCCGGCCCCGCCCCCTCGATCGTGGTCCTCAACCCGGGGAACGGGGACCTGCCCTTCGACGGGCCCTGGCGGGCCGCCGCCGACGCCCTGCGGGCCCGTACCACCGCGACCGGCGAGCGGACCAAGATCCTCGGCTATGTGCACACCGACCACGGGAACCGCCCGGCCGCCGAGGTGAAGGCCTCCGTGGACAACTACCTGCGCACCCCGGACGGCCGGCTGCACGTGGACGGCATCTTCTTCGACGTGGTGGCCCGCGACTGCGGGCCCGGCAACTCGGTGCGCGACCACTACACGGCCCTGCGCCGCTACGTCCGGGAGGAGATGGCCCGGATCGACCCCGGTGCCGAGGACCTGGTCGTCAACAACCCGGGGACCGCCATCGCGGACTGCTTCCTGGAGCGCGGCAAGCGCACCGCCGACGTCTTCGTCACCTACGAGGACACCTACCAGCGGTACCTCGCTGGTGACGGCGGCCCCGGCGGCGACCTCCGCGCCTGGCACGGCGGCAACGTGTTCGACCATGCCACCGGCTACCGTCCCGGCGCCGAACTCGACCCGGACGGCACCGCCTTCTGGCACCTGGTGCACAACGTCCCCGACGAGGACGCCATGCGCACCATCCTGCGGACCGCCTTCGAGCGAGGCGCCGGATACGCCTACGCCACCAGCGCCACCATGCCCAACCCGTGGAACACCGGCCCCTCCTGGGCCTTCACCCGGCAGACCGTCCACGCCGCCACCCTGGGCTGACGGCCGGAGCCGGCCGGGCCCGTGCGGGCCCGGCCGGCTCCGGTGGGCCCGAAGGCCCGGACCGGCTCAGGCGGCTTCGCCGACGAGCTCCTCCAGGACGTCCTCCATGGTGACGAACCCGATGACGGCCCCCTGGTCGTCGGTGACGGCGGCCAGATGGGTACCGGCCTCCCGCATCGCGTCCATGGTGTCGTCCAGCGGGGTGTCCCGGCCGATCCGGGTCACCGTGTGCAGGGCCGAGGACGGGAACGGCGCGTTCCGGTCGGTCGCCGCCAGGGTGTCCTTGATGTGCAGGAAGCCCAGGATCTCGTCCCGCGGACCGGTGACGACCAGCCGGGAGAACCCGTGGTCGGCGGCGGTGCGCTCCAGCCCCCGCGGGGTGATCCCGGCGTCGACCGTGACGAATCCGGCGCGCGGGATCATGATCTCGCCGACCGGGCGCTTGCCGAGCTCCAGGGCGTCCCGCAGCCGCTCGCCGTCCTCCGGGGCCAGCAGGCCGGCCGCGGAGGAGTCCCGGACCAGCCGGCCGAGCTCGTCGTCGGTGAAGACCGCGCCGACCTCGTCCTTCGGTTCCACCTTGAGCAGGCGCAGCAGCGTGTTCGCGAAGGCGTTGATGCCGAACACGAACGGGCGCAGCGCCCGGGTCAGCGCCACCAGCGGCGGACCGAGCAGCAGCGCGGTCGGCACCGGCGCGGCCAGCGCGATGTTCTTCGGGACCATCTCGCCGATCAGCATGTGCAGGTACGTGGCCGCGGCCAGGGCGATGACGAACGCGATCGGGTGGACCAGCGCCTCGGGGACGCCGACCGCCGCGAACGGGGGCTCCAGCAGGTGGGCGATGGCCGGTTCGGCGACCGCGCCCAGGACCAGCGAGGACACGGTGATGCCGAGCTGGGCGGTGGCCATCATCGCGGAGAGGTGCTCCAGCGCCCACAGGGTGGTGCGGGCGCGCCGGCTGCCCTTGACGGCGGCCGGTTCGATCTGGCTGCGGCGGACCGAGATCAGGGCGAACTCGGCGCCGACGAAGAAGGCGTTGGTGATCAGGGTGAGGGCACCGATCAGCAGCTGGATCGCGGTCATCGGTCCTCCCCCCGGGTTCCGGCCGTCTCTTCGGCGGCGGCGGGCGCCGTGACCGAGACCCGGTCGGCGCGGTGGTGGTCTATGTCGAGGACGGTGAGTTCCCAGCCGTCGACGACCAGGGTGTCGGACTCGACGGGGATCCGGGCCAGCCGGGTGGCGATGAGACCGGCCAGCGTCTCGTACGGGCCCTCGGGGACGGTGAACCCGATCTCCGCGAGCTCGTCGAGGCGGACGCTGCCGTCGGCCTCCCAGACCGGCCGCCCGTTCTGCCGGGGGCCCTCGATGAGGTCGGGGACCTCGATGGGGTCGTGCTCGTCGCGGACCTCGCCGACGACCTCTTCCACGATGTCCTCGACGGTGACCACGCCGGCGGTGCCGCCGTACTCGTCGATGACCACGGCCATGGTCCTGGCCTTGCGCAGCCGGCCCAGCAGGGTGTCCACGGGCAGCGAGTGCGGCACCAGCAGGGGGGCGGTCATCAGCTCGGACACCGGGGTCACGGGCCGCTGGTCCTCGTCGAGTTCGAGGACGTCGCGGATGTGGACGGTGCCGACCACCTCGTCGAGTGAGTCGCGGTAGACGGGGAACCGGGACAGGCCGCCGGCCAGGGTCAGGTTCGCGGCATCGGCCGCGGTGGCGCGCAGTTCCAGGGCCTGGACGTCGATCCGCGGGGTCATCACGTTCTCCGCGGTGAGCTCGGCCAGGTGGAGGGTGCGGACGAACAGCTCGGCCGAGTCGGCCTCGATCACGCCCTCCCGGGCGGAGTGCCGGGCCAGGGCGACGAGCTCCTCGGGCGTACGGGCGGAGGCCAGCTCCTCGGCCGGCTCCAGCCCGAAGCGGCGCACCAGCCGGTTGGCGGTGTTGTTCAGGTGCCGGATCAGCGGGGCGAACGCGGCCGTGAAGGTGCGCTGCGGACCGGCCACCACCTTGGCGACGGCCAGCGGCCGGGAGATCGCCCAGTTCTTGGGGACCAGCTCGCCGATCACCATCAGCACCACGGTGGACAGCGCCACGCCCAGCAGGGTCGAGGTGGTGGGCACCGCGCCCGCGGGCAGGCCCACGGCTTCCAGCGGTCCGCGCAGCAGCAGGGAGACGGAGGGCTCGGCGAGCATGCCGATCACCAGCGAGGTCACCGTGATGCCCAGCTGGGCACCGGACAGCTGGAAGGTCAGCCGCTTGGCGGCCTTCAGGGCACTCTCGGCGCCCCGCTCGCCGGCCTTGGCGGCGCGTTCGAGCTCACCGCGCTCGACCGTGGTGAGCGAGAACTCTGCGGCGACGAACACCGCGCACGCCAGCGTCAGAGCCAGCGCGAGGAGCAGCAGCAGGACTTCGGTCACCGTGCCACCTCCGCTCCCGGCTCGGGGTTCTGCGGGCGGGCTGTGGCACGGCTCGTACTGGGAGGTTCACCCATTGCGGGTCCTGCACTCCATTCGCTTCTCGGCGGACTCGGGTGGTCCGGACTGCTTTTCGGTCACGGACAGTATCCGCATCCCGATGGTAAAGGGCAAGTAAATTCCCCTGCCGGTCCGGTGCTGCGGGTCTGATACGTTCTACAGCATTGTAGAAACAACTGAGGGAGAACGGTATGGCCCTGTGGGACCGCATCAAGGAATCCGCGTCGACGATGCAGGCGCAGCTCGTGGCCACCAAGCACGACCTCAAGAGCGGCGCGTTCCGGGACGCCGGCATGGCGATGTGCGCGCTGGTCGCCGCCGCCGACGGCACGATCGACCCCGCCGAGCGCCGCCGGGTGGCCCAGCTGATCGCCACCAACGAGGTGCTCGCCAACTTCGACGCCGCCGACCTCCAGCGGCGCTTCGACGCCAACCTGGAGAGGCTCGCCGCCGACTTCGACTTCGGCAAGGTCGGGGTGCTCCAGGAGATCGCCAAGGCCAGGAAGAAGCCGGCCGAGGCCCGCGCCGTCATCCAGATCGGCATCGTGATCGGCGGCGCCGACGGCGACTTCGACAAGACCGAGCAGGCCGTGGTCCGCGAGGCCTGCTACGCCCTGGGGCTGCCCCCGCACGAGTTCGACCTGTAGCGGCCCCCGCGGCGGCCGTCCCCGGGCCCGCAGGGGCCGCCACCAGGTGCGGAACCCCCTCCGGGGAGGATGGCGGTACGCACCACACGGAGGGGGACGCACGGACATGAGGGACCACGGACCGCCCCACGGCAGACCGCACCACGGCAGACCGCAGGACGGCAGACCGCGGGACGACCGGCTGCGGGACGAGGAGGGCTACCGGGAGCTGCTCGGGTCCATGGGGCTGGAACCCCTGGGCACCTGGTGGCTGCCCGGCATACGGAAGAGCGCCACGGCGGGCCGGCTCCTGGCCCGGGCGGGAACGGCGCCGGACGCTCCCGCGGCCACCGCTCCGGCCGAGGCGGCCCGGCTGCTGCTGGCCGGCGGCCGGGAGTTCCTGCTCGCGTTCGAGGGCCCGTACGCCCCGTCCGGCGGCCGGGGCCGGGCCTGGCGCCGGGTGCGGCTGGAGGCACCCGACCCGGTGGCCGCCCTCGCCGCGCTGTTCACCGCCGCCGACCCCGACCCGCGCGGTCTGCTGGCGTCCGGTGTGGACGGCGAGACCGTCGCCGGTGTCCTCGACCGCGCCGAGGGCCCCCGGCTGCTGGTGCTGACCGGGGTCGGCGCCCGGATCGAGCGGGCCGCCGAGACCGCGGCCCGGGAGGACGGGGGCCGGGCGGAGGCGGTCTGGGAGGAGTTCCTGGACGCCCCCGCCCCGGACCCCCGGGTGCTCGGCGACTGGGCCGAGGGGCTGGTCCGCAACCCGGCCACCCCCGAGGACCACCGGCGGGAGCTGCTGTCCGGCTCGCCCCGGCTGATGCGGCTCCTCCCGCCGGACGAGCGGGTGGCGGCCGCCCTGGCCCACCCCGACCCGAAGGCCGGACTCGGCGCCGCCGAGCTGGGGGAGGACCTCGGCCCGGACCACTGGGCCCGGCTGATCGCCGCGGCGGGCACCGAGCGGGAGCGGTGGCTCCTCGCGATGCTGGCCGCCGACCGCCGGGCCGAACTGCCCCCGGAGACCTGCGCCCTGCTGGCGGCCGACCCCTCGACCCGGGTGCGGGCCGAGACCGCCCGGCTGGCCGGCCTGCCGGCCGCGGTCGCCGGCGCCCTCGCCGGGGACCCCGAGGCGACCGTACGGGCGGCCGTCTGCGGAACCTCGTGGCCCCTGCTGTCGGAGGACCGCCGCCGGGCCCTGCTGGCGGACCCGGCGCCCGCCGTACGGGCCGCGGCCCTGCGGCCGCACACCGCGGACCGGCCGGTCTCCCCGGCGGAGTACGAGCGCGCGGGCTTCCCGGACTGGATCCTGGAGAGTGCTCCGCCGTCCCCCGAACTGGTGGAGAAGGTGCTCGCGGCCGGAGATCCGGACCGGCGCCGGCTGCTCGCCGGGAACCCCCGCCTCGATCCGAAGACCGTGGCCCGGCTCGCCGGGGACCCCGACGCCGGGGTGCGGCACACGGTCTCGGTCCGCGCCGACCTCACCGAGGCCCAGCGCGCCGCGATCCCGGTGGACATCGGCCGGTCCGGCACCTCCCGCACCCTGGAATGGGTGGCGGACCGGCACGGGGACCCGGAGGCCATGCGGGAGCTCGCCGCCTCCTCGCACGTCCTGGTGCGCCGCAGCGTTGCCCGGGCCCGCCGGCTGCCGCCGGACGTGGTCGGGCGGCTGGCCTGGGACCCGGACCCGGTCGTCCAGCTGTTCCTCGCCGAATCCTGCGAGGACGCCCCGGCCGAGATGCTGCTCCGCGTCTGGACCTGGTGGACCGGCAGTCTGTCCTTCCCGGGCCGTCCTCGTACGCACCCGAACTTCCCGCGCGCCGGCCTGCTGGGGTACGTGGGCGATCCGCACGGCCGGATGCGGCGGCTGGCCCTGGACGACCCGGAGTCCACTCCGGAGCTGGTCGCCCGCTTCTCCCGGGACCCGGACCCGGAGGTGCGGGGGCGGGCGGCCGAGGACCCCCGGCTTTCCGCCGCCGACGCGGCCCGGCTGGCCGAGGACCCGAGCGACACGGTCCGCGCCGCCGTGCTCGGTGCGCGCCGGCTGCCCGCGAGCGTGCTGGCGGCCTCCCTCCGGGATCCGGACACGGCCTCCCGGGCCGCCCGTAACCCGGGGATCCCGCCGCGGGTCATCGCCGGCATGGTGGCCCGGTCCCGGGGGGTGCGGGACCGGGCCGTGATCGGGGGCACCGGGTGAGGGGGTGCGCGGCGCCGCGCCCGTCCCCGGGGCGGGGCGCCGCGCGCTGCGGTTCCCTGATGTGTTCGAACGTAGCGGTGCCCGCGGTCCCCGGTGGGGGTTTCGGTGCGGCTTACGGCCTCCTTAAGGCCCCGTTGAACCGAACATGTGCGCGGAGGTCCACGACCGGCCCCTCCCGCCTTTCACATCAGGTCACGGAGCGCGTACATTCCGTCACGTGCGCCGCACGAAGGCGCGCTCGGAAGGCCGGGGGATCCCCGGCACAGAACAGAAGGATCAAGGGCATGGCAACAGGCACCGTGAAGTGGTTCAACGCGGAGAAGGGCTTCGGCTTCATCGAGCAGGACGGCGGCGGCCCCGACGTCTTCGCGCACTACAGCAACATCGCCACCCAGGGCTTCCGCGAGCTCCAGGAAGGCCAGAAGGTCACCTTCGACATCACCCAGGGCCAGAAGGGGCCGCAGGCCGAGAACATCGTGCCGTCCTGACCTGACCCCGATACCCGGGGCCCGCTCCCCACCTCGCCGGAACCACCGCGCGTTGCGGCCGCGTTGCAGGTTCGTGGCCATCATGCCGAGGAGGTTCCGGCAGGTGGGGGCGGGGTCCTACGGTCCGACGGAACATCGCGACCGAGGAGTGTCCCGCCATGCCCGTCGATCTGTCGGACGAGAGCCGCTACGACCGTGCCCGCCTGCGCCAGTGGGCGGGCGGCCGTGCCCGCTCGGCCGGAGTGGACCGCCGCGACCTGCTCCGGCTGTTCGCGGCCGGCGCCGCCGCCGGCCCGCTGGGCCTGGCGGCCGCCGACCCGGCCACCGCCGCACCCGCGGCCGTCGACGGCCCGGCCGCCGCCGCACCCGCGGCCCTCCCCGGGATCGTCAAGCCGCTGCCGCCCGAGCTGTTCACCATTCGGGGCACCAACGCCGAAACCAACTTCGCCGCCCTCGCCGGCACCGGTCCCCTCACCCCCCTCGACCGGTTCTTCGTCCGCAACCACACCACCACACCGCGCCTGGACCCCGCCGACTGGCGGCTGGAGGTCTGGGGCGACGCCCTGCGCGGCGGTCCGGTGGAGTTCTCGTACGACCGGCTGCGCGCACTGCCCGCCGTCGAGCGGACCCTGTTCATCGAATGCGCGGGCAACGGCCGCAGCTTCTACACCACCCAGCAGGGCCAGCCCGTCACCGGCACCTCCTGGACGCTCGGCGCGATCGGGGTGGCCCGCTGGCGCGGCGCCCGGCTGTCCGACGTGCTGCGCCGCGCCGGGGTCACCCGTCGTGCCGTGGACGTGCTGCCCCGCGGCCTGGACGACGAAGTGGTCGGCAACGGGGTCCGGTTGGGCCGGGTCCGGCGCCCGCTGCCCGTCTCCAAGGCGCTGGACGACGTCATCCTCGCGTACGAGATGAACGGCGAGCCGCTGCCGCCCGACCACGGCGGCCCGGTCCGGGTGGTGGTGCCCGACTGGATCGGAATCTCCTCCATCAAATGGGTCGGCGACATCGAGGTGAGCGCACAGCCGCTCTACACCCCCTGGAACACCGACCTGTACCGGCTGTTCGGCCCCGACCACCCGCCGCAGGGCAGCGCCCCGCTCACCCGGCAGACCCTCAAGAGCGCCTTCGAACTGGAGCAGGGCGCGACCGTACCGGTGCACCGGACCCGGCTGCTGACCGGCCGTTCCTGGTCGGGCGCGGCCCCCGTGCACCGGGTCGAGGTCAGCACCGACGGCGGGGACCGATGGCGGCGGGCCCGGTTCCACGACGCACCGCGCCGGGGTTCCTGGGTGCGCTGGTCGGTGCCGTGGACCCCGCGCAGCACCGGGCCGACCGCCCTGCTGGCCCGGGCCACCGACGCCACCGGCCGCACCCAGCCCGTCACCGCCGCCCACAACACCCAGGGCTACCTGTTCGACGCGGTGGTCCGGCACCCGGTCACCGTGATCTGACCGGGCCGACCGGCGGCGGGCCTCAGGCCTTCCAGTGCGGCAGCAGCCGCTCCAGCGGGCCGGGCAGCCACCAGTTGGCCCGGCCGGTCAGGAACATCACCGAGGGCACCAGCACCAGCCGGACCACGGTGGCGTCGATGATCACGCTGACCGCCAGGCCCACGGCGAGCATCTTGATGACCACCGAGGGCGAGGCGGCGAAGGACAGGAAGACCACGGTCATGATCAGTGCCGCGCCGGAGATGACCCGGCCGGTCACGGCCAGTCCGGTGCCCACGGCCCGCTGGTTGTCGCCGCCGGCGCGCCAGTCCTCGGTGATCCGGGAGAGCAGGAAGATCTCGTAGTCCATGGACAGCCCGAAGGTGATGGCGAACATCATCATCGGCACGTAGGACTCGATCGGGACCGGCTCGGACAGGCCGAGCAGTCCGTCGCCCCAGCCCCACTGGAACACCGCGACCAGCACCCCGTAGGAGGCCGCCGTGGTCGCCAGGTTGAGGAGCACCGCCTTCAGCGGGATGACCAGGCTGCGGAACACCGTCATCAGCAGCAGGAACGAGGCGAGCAGCACCAGGCCGATGATCACCGGCAGCCGTTCGGTGACCGTGTCGCGGAAGTCCAGCTGGCCCGCGGTGCTGCCGGTGAGGTAGCCGGTGGCCCCGGTGCCGCGCAGGCCGTCCGGGAGGGTGTGTTCGTTCAGGGCGGTGAACAGGGAGCCGGTGGCCGCGTCCTGCGGACCGGACGCCGGGGTCACCGTGGACAGCAGCACCTTCCCGTCGGCGCTCGGCCGCGGCGGGGAGAACCGGGCGATGCCGGGGGTGTTCCCCAGGGCCTCGCCGAGCCCGGCGCCGATCCGGTCGGCGGGCGCCCCGGCCCCGGCCAGGTCGACCACGACCAGGAACGGGCCGTTGGCGCCCGGGCCGAACCCGGGACCCCCGGCCTCGGAGATCCATGTGTAGGCGTCGCGGGTGCTGCTGCCGGCCGGGTCCGCGCCGGCGTCCACGTGCCCCAGCCGCATGCTGAACAGCGGTACGGCGCACAGGGCCAGCAGCAGCGATCCCGCGGTGAGGAACTTCAGCGGGTGGCGGGCCACCAGGGCCGCGTACCGGTGCCAGCCGTCCCCAACCCCGGAGGTCTCGGCGACCGGACGCCGCACCCGCACCCGGTCGATCCGCCGCCCCACCAGTGCGAGCGCCGCCGGTACGAGGGTGACCGCGGCGGCGGCCGTCATCACCACGGCCGTGGTCGCCGCCAGCCCGAGCTTGCCGATGAACGGGAGTCCGCAGGCGTACAGGGCGAGCAGTGCCACGCCCACGGTCATGGCGGCGACCAGGACCGCGTGCCCGCTGGTGGCGGTGGTGCGTCCGGCGGCGGCGACCGGGTCCCCGCCCTCGATCAGGTCCTGCCGGTAGCGGGTGGTCAGGAACAGGGCGTAGTCGATGCCGACCCCGAGCCCGATCATCGCGGCGAGGGTGGGCGCGGAGGTCGCGAAGGTGACGGCCCCGGCGACGATGCCGACCACGCCCAGTCCGACGCCCACGCTGATCAGTGCGGTGACCACCGGGAGCAGGGCGGCGGCGACGCTGCCGAAGGCGAGCAGCAGGACCAGCAGGGCGGCGGCCAGGCCGATGGCCTCGCTGGTGGCGTTGCCGGCCGGGGGCCGGACGATCTGCTCCAGGTCCCCGCCGTAGCCGACGCCGACTCCGGCGGCGCGGGCCGGCCCGGTGGCCTCGTCCAGGTGTCGCGTGTAGTCGTGCCCGAGGGCCTTCAGGGGTTCGTCGAAGGATATGACGGTGTAGGAGGTCCGGCCGTCCGTGCTGGTCACCGGCTCGGAGGCGGCGGTGACGTGGGGGAGGGCGGCCAGCCGGTCCACCGTGTCGCCGACCTCCTGGCGGTACCGGCCGTCCAGGGTGCCGGAGTCCACGTGGAAGACCACCTTCCCGCTGGGCGCCCCGGCGGCCGGTTCGGAGACCGCGAGCAGCTTGGCCCCGGTGTCGGTGCGGGAGCCGGGCAGGGTCACCTGGTCGCTGTAGACGGGCCCCACCGCCTGGCGGCCCGCGAAGGCGGCGCAGAGGACCAGCAGCCAGGCCCCGATCACCCACCAGGGGTGCCGGGCGCAGAAGGATCCGGTCCGGGCCAGCCGGGTGGGAGGGGGGTCGGAGGGCACGGCGACTCCAGGGGATGCGAAAAGTGTCAGGACTGACAGGTGAGGTTAGAGCAGAAGTGGCAGCGCTGCCAATTGACATGCCTGCCGGGAATGCGGAGGATGGCGGCCATGGCATCACCCGAACCCGCACCGGGCCCCGCACCGGCATCCGAACCGGGCCCCGCACCGGCATCCGCACCGGAGCCCGCGCCGGGCCACGCGCCCGCGTCCCCGCCGGAGGCCGCTCCGCCCGGGCTGCGCGAGCGCAAGAAGGAGCAGACCCGGAACGCCCTGCGCGCCTGCGCGGCCGAACTGTTCGCCGCACGCGGGTTCACCGCCACCACCGTCACCGACATCGCCGCCGCGGCGAACGTCTCGGAGCGCACCTTCTTCCGCTACTTCGAGAGCAAGGAGTCCCTGCTCCTGCCGGACAGCGCGGAACTGTTCGCCTTCATCGAGACCGCCCTGGCCGCCCGGCCGCGCGAGGAGGACCCGCTCGACGCGGTGTGCCACGCCCTGCTGGAGGCCGCGGTCCCGTTCGCCCGCAGCACCCTCACCGGACTCACCCACTCGCTGGCCGGCACCGAGGGGCAGGACCTCATCCGGTCCCGGCTGACCCAGGCCTTCGCCGAGTTCGAGGACCGGCTCACCCTGCTGGTCCTGGACCGGCTCCCAGCCGATCTGCCCGACGCCGACCTGCACGCCGGGGTCATCGCCTGCTCGGCGCTCTCCGCCGCCCGCGCCGTACTGCGCACCCAGCGGGCCCGCCGGGAAGCCGGCACGGCCGGCGACGCGGCCCCGCTCCTGCCCAAAGCCTTCGCCATCCTCGCCCGGAACGGAACTCCCGCACAGTGAAGCCCCGCCGCAAACCGCTCCTGCTGACCGCCGCCTCCCTGGTCGCGGTCATCGCCGCCGCCACCGTCACCGACAAGGTGGTGGAGAACAAGGTGGAGGACCGGGTCATATCGGCCGCGAGCTGCCGCCTGGATCCCACCGGGCCGGTCACCGCCGAACTGGACAGCCCCTTCGCCGGGCTCCAGGCCCTCACCGGCAGCATCGGAACCGTCCGGGTGAAGGCCGAGGGCGTCCGGCGCCAGGGCACCACCGTGGACGTGGAGGCCGAACTCAAGGACGTCACCGACGACGGCACCGGCAGCGGCGGGACCGCCACCGCCACCGTCCCCTACAGCGGGGTCCGGGACCGGGCCGCCGCCGAGAACAAGGGCCTGGGGGAGGGGATGACCGTGGGCAACGACGGCGGGGACCTCGTGCTCAACGGGACCGTCGGATCCCTGGGGCTGCCCGTCACCGTGCGGACCGAACTGTCCACCACCGCCGACACCCTGACCGTCACGCCCTCCACCGTCAGCGTCCTCGGCCGGGACGTCCCGGTGGACCAGCTGGCCGGCCTGCCGTTCGGCGGTGCGCTCGCCGACGGCCTGAAGCCGCGCACGGTCGCCATCGAGGACCTCCCCACCGGAGCCGCCCTGACCGGCGCGCACGCGGGCGCCGCAGGACTCGTCCTCGCCTTCAGCCTCACCGCGGACTCCCTGGGCCCCGCCGCGGACAGCACAGCGCCCTCGTCCCGGAGCAGTGCTCCGGGACGAGGGCGGTGTTCCGACCTGTGAGCGGTGCTCCGAACCGTGAGCGGGGGCCACGAGGGCCGCGGCGGCTCCGGGGGCGAAGGCTCCGTCAGCAGTAGGGGACCGGCTGGTGGTTGTGGACGAACCGGGCCGACACCCAGCCCCTGATGCCGTCCAGCCGGTACCAGACCGGGTTGCCGTCCACCCATCCGCCGCGGATCTGGCAGTCGAGCTCCACCCGCTGACCCGGCTTCAGCACCTTGACCGTGTCCGAGTAGATGGTGGCCCGCTCACGGACGTTGAGGGTGGACTTCGAGACCACCTCTCCCACCGGGTACGAGGGCGACGGCGCGGCCCACCCCGACGCGGCGGCCGGACCGATCAGCAGGCTCGCCGCCATCGTGCACACCAGTACGGTCTTCTTCATCCTCGGCCTCTTTCCTCGCGCGTCAGTGTCCGGGCACGACTATCCGCGCGGTACGGGCCGCCGCCCGCGGGACACGCCCGGGGGTCAGCCGGACGGAGTCCCCGCGAGGCCCCCCCGAGCCTCGCGGGGCCCGGCTCAGGTGGCCCGCAGCGGGTCCAGCACCCCGGCATCCGGGGCCGGCAGCTCGAACACGGCGGGCTCACGGCCGTAGCCGTGACGGTCGGCCTCCGCGGCCCGGTGCAGCAGCTCCAGCACCGGGCTGCTCTCTGACACCTCCACGGGAGCACTCCTTTCGGACGGGAAGGGTCGCGGGTCCATCAGGAGATCCAGGCGTTGACGGCGAACCGGTAGTCGCGGAACTCCCCTGACGGACACCGGATCGGCAGCACCTGGTGGTAGGCGGTCCCGGGGAACAGGATCAGCGTGTCGAAGGCCGGCTCCAGATCCCGGTGGCCGTCCGCCCGCCACGCCCGGCCCCCCTCGGCGGCCACGTCGTACAGGCGCAGCGCCCCGCCGGTGAACCGCTTGGGGCGGCGGTGGAAGTAGTAGAGGGCGGTGAGCTGGTGGACCGGGTCGAAGCCTAGTTCCCCCGCGTCGGTGTGCGCGGTGAACCCGGCGGCGTCCCCGTACGCGGTGATCTGGGTGGCCACCTTCACCCCCGGCGCCCGGATGCCGAGCACCGAGCGGGCCAGCGGCAGGCAGTTGGCCAGCGCCTGCCGGAAGAACGGGCTGTCGATGGGCAGATAGGCCGCCTGCCGGCCGTACTCGGAGGTGTCCCCGGCCAGGAACTCCGCCCGCCGGTCGACGGCGAAGGCGTGCAGTCGCTCCGCGTCGGCGGCGCCCAGGAACCCGTCGATCCGCAGGACCGGAGCGGGCACCACGACCGTCGGACGGGCCCCGCCGGAGAAGACCTCCGGGCCGACCGGGGTGTCCGCAGGGGCCGCCGGCCGCTCGTCGTTCAGGACTTCTGTCATGCCCCGCAGCCAACGCCAACGGCCGCGGGCCCGGCAGGGCGCGCACCCGGCGCACCAGGGCGTACGCCCCGGTGACGGCACCGGCCGGAACCCTCCCGTGCATCCGCGTCCCCCGGACGGTCCCGCCGGACGCCTGGCCGGGAACCCCACGGCCGGTTCCGGCCCCCCGCGCCCGGGGGAGCGGGCCGGCGCTCCCGCGGTCAGCCCGCCGGATCCTCCGGGGCCTCGTCCAGCGCCCGGGCCAGCAGCAGGGCCGGCTCCTCGCCGCCCGCGGCGTCCAGCGCCCGGTCCAGCCCGTGCTCGCCCAGCAGGGCGCGGACCGCCGCCTCGCAGTCCTCCCGTACGGCGGCCAGCTCGGGCGTGCCGCGCTGCGGGTGGCCCACCGAGCGCCAGTGGACCAGCCCGGCGGCGTAGATCCTGGCCGCCGCGGCCCCGTCCCCCTGGAGGGCGACGGCCGCGGCCAGCAGGTCGAGGCCGAGGGCGATCCCGAAGCTGTCCCCGATCCTCCGCTTGGCGAACAGCATGGCGCGGGCCCGCCGGGCCGCCCGCCCCGGCCGCTGCTGGAACAGCGCTATCAGCGACAGCTGGTACTCCAGGTAGGAGCGGGTCCAGTACTCCCCGAGGCGCACGCACTCGGCCAGCACGGTCCGGGCCTCCCGCTCGGCGTCTTCGAGGCGACCGGCACCGGTGAGGGCGAACACCGTCACCAGCCGGCAGAACATCCGGGCCTGGGACTCGAACGGCCCGCCCGGGACCTGCCGCAGGGCGCGGGCCGCCACCCGGTAGGCGAGATGGGGGTTCCCCGACATCAGATGGACCAGCCCGTTGAGATAGGCGGCCCGCAGGACTCCCTCGGGATCGGCCGCCGGGTCCGCGGCCTCGGCGCAGCGCCGGGCCAGTTCCAGGGCCCCGTCGTGATCGCCCTGGAGCAGCAGGGTCACCCCGAGCGCCCACAGCGCCTGCCGACGGGCCGGCCCGACCTCCGCCGGCCCGCCCTCCGCCGACCCGCTCTCCTGCCCGTCGTCCAGACAGCGCTCCAGATAGGCCCGGGCCTCATGGAGATGACCGGTGCACGCCCAGAAGAACCCGAGCCGGCCGGCCTGCTCCACCGCCCGCTCCGGGGCGGTCGCCATCAGATGCTCCAGCGCCGCGCACTGGTCGGCGTGGGACTCCTCTACCCTGGTGTACCCCGCCACCTGCCCCGGTCCCAGCCAGTCCCGTTCCGCCCGCGCGGCGAGCTCGCCGAAGTGGGCGGCGTGCCGGTCCGCCGAGGATCCTCGTTCCCCCAGCTCGGAGAGCCACATCCGGCCGTAGTCCCGCAGCGGCTGCAGCAGCCGGTACCGGTCCCCGGAGCGGGTCAGCACGGACTTGCGGGCCAGCGACTCCAGCAGCGCCGGGATCCGCGCCGCGTCCAGCGGGCCGCCGGCGCACACGGACACCGCGTCGGACCGGTCGAACGGCGCGCGGAACTCGGTCAGCCGGGCCCACAGCAGCCGCTCCGGCGGATCGCACAGCTCATGGCTCCAGCCCATGGCGGTCCACAGGCTCCGGTGGTGGCCGGGACGCCCCGCCGGCCCGGCCGCACCCGGCGACCGCAGCGGATCCTCCGCGGGCCGGGTCCGCAACCGGGCCGCGAGATCCGCGGCCCCGTCGTGCGCCAGCCGGACGGCGGCCAGCTCCAGCGCCAGCGGCAGCCCGTCCAGCATCCGGCAGATCTCGGCCGCCGCGGTCCGCTCGGCCGGCCCCGGCCGGACCGCTCCGGCGGCGACCGCCCGGTCCCGCAGCAGCTCCAGTGCCACCCCGTCGGCCAACGGGCCCACGGCCAGGACGTGTTCACCGGGCAGTCCGAGCGGCTCACGGCTGGTGGCCAGCACCCTCAGCCCGGGCGCCGTGGTCAGCAGGTCCGCGACCAGGTCGGCGACCGCGTCGATCAGGTGCTCGCAGGAGTCGAGGACCAGCAGGGTCGGCCGTCCGGCCAGCCAGCGGCACAGCCCCTCCAGGGGCATGTCGGGCCGGTGGTCGGAGTATCCGACGGCGTCGGAGACGGCCGCCACCAGCAGCCGCTGGTCCTGCAACGGCCAGAGGTGCGCCCAGCACACGGCGGGACCGCCGCCGCCCCCGGTCGGGGTCACTGCGATCGCCCGGAGGGCCAGCCGGGACTTGCCGACCCCGGCCGGGCCGGTCACCGTGGTCAGCCGGTGCGCCGCGAGCGCTGCCCGGAGCTCCGCGGTCTCGGCCTCCCGGCCGATGAAGGTCGTCGCCGCTTCGGGAAGATGGGAGATCACCAGAGCATTCTCGACCCTCATCGGCCCCGGCGCACCGGAATGGCAACCGCGTTCGGTCCGACCGCCGTCAACCGGCCGGTATCGGCCGGCCGCCGTCAACGACCCAGGAGCGCACGCACGTTCGCGATCCGGCCGCAGTCGGCGTCGAGCTGCCGTCCGCGCTCGGCCCAGAACGCCGCCCCCAGTTCGGCCCGGCGTTCGTCGGGCACGTTCTCCCGGGCCCCGTTCAGGATGGTCCGCTCCTCCTCGTCCAGGTGGTGGGTGACCGCCTTGACGAGCTCCTCCAACTTCTCGTCCCAGGCCTCGGATCCGACCTCCTCCACCTCCAGCAGGGCGAGCAGTGCCTCGTTGCCCTCGGCGTGCTCCTCCGTACCGTGGTCCACCTCGTCGTCGTCCACGTTCTTGAAGCGCTTCAGCGCCCCGTACACCTCGGCCTCCTCCGCCTCGCCGTGGGCGACGAGCAGCGCGGAGAACTCCGTCAGCGCGCCCGCGCGGTCCGCCTCCACGCTCCGCATCCGGCGGAAGAGCTCCTCCATCGTCCGGTGGTCCTTGAGGATCAAAGCGACGACGTCCTGGTTCTGCTGCCGGTCCTCGGCCATGCCCGTCTCCTCCTCGATGCGATTCCTCCGTCCCCCGGCGCCTGCTCACCCGGGGGCCGTCCAAACATCCGGGGTGTGTGGGCTCGCGGTGCCGGGGCAGGCGCGGAACACGGCAGACCGTACGGGGGCGGCCGGGAAGCGCCACCGCCCCCGCCGACCCGAGGAGTTGTTCCCGCGTGACCGAACACGTCGAGCGTGCTGAGCATGTCGAGCCCGTATGGGGCTATCGGACGACCGCCGGACGGATGACGGACATCGACCTGACGGGTTTCCGGGTCGAGGCGGCCGACGGCGGCATCGGCAAGGTGGACAAGCACTCGGACGAGGTGGACGACTGCCACCTGGTGGTGGACACCGGCGTCTGGATCTTCGGCAAGGAGGTGCTGCTGCCCGCCGGCACGGTGACCCGGATCGACCCGGACAACCGGACCGTCCATGTGAGCTGCACCAGGGAGCAGGTCAAGGACGCGCCCGAGTTCCACCGGGACCGCCATCTCGGCGACCCGGGATACCGGGAGGAGCTGGTCGGCTACTACTACGGCCCGGGCTTCTTCGGCGGCCGCATCATCTGAACCGTTCGAACCGTTCGAACCGGCTGAACCCTCCGCACCGTCCGACTCCGCCGTGGACGGGACCGTCCCGGTCCCGTCCACGGCGGAGTCGCCGGTCCGTGCCGCCGGTTACGGGCGGAGGTCCCGGCGCGTCTCGTCGACGACCGGGAGCGCCGCGGCGGTGCGGCGGCGCTTGAAGACGCTCGAATAGACCGCGAGACCGATGGCCCCGCACACCATCATGATCACGCCGACGACGTCCAGGTTGACCCCGTCCATCGTCCAGTCGCTCGCGAACGTGAGGATCGCACCCACCGCGATGAGCACGATGCAACCGGCTATGCCTCCCATGGATTTCGCCTCCGAAGTAGGGGCGGCCGCATGGGGCTGCGGCCACGTAGAGGCGCGGCTACCCCCGACCGGCCCACGGAAACGGTGCGGACGGCGGTGTGTTCCTCACCCGTACGGGGGCGGTTCGGCGGGGCTTGAACGCGGCCGGGCCGGGCACGCGGGCGGTATGACCTTCCCGATGGCCGACCCGCTCCCCGCCCTGTCTCCCGCCGTCCTCGCGGTGCTGCTGGCCTGCCGGCCGCCGCCCGGAGTTCGGACTTCGGCCCCGTACGGGACCGCCGGGGATAGGATGTGAGGCCTTATGCCCAACCCCGACGGCGCATGACGGGCGCGAGGAATGGGGGACGCCCCGAGATGACGCACGGCGCAGCACGCGAGCTGACGGCGGCGCGTGCCCGTGAGGAGGCCCTGGCCTTCCTCGACCGGCACGGCCTGTCCGGCGCACCCCACCAGGTGGAGGACCTGCTGCTGGTGACCTCCGAGCTGGTCACCAACGCCACCCGGCACGGCGGCGGGGTCGTCGGGTTCCGTCTCGCGCGCGCCGACCGGGGAGTGTCGGTGGAGGTCGAGGACCGGAGCCGGACGGTCCCGGTGGACGTCGGCTCGCCGGCCTGGCAGCCGGGCGGATTCGGCTGGCCGCTGGTGACCACCCTCGCCGAGCGGGTCGAGGTGCGACTGCACCCCGCCGGGAAGACGATCACGGCGACCGTCGTGTGCGGGGACGAGGACGGTCCGGAGGGCCCGGACACCGTCTGAAAGTCGGGATGTGGGAGTCGTCACCCCCATTTCTTTGTCCGCTATGTCCCACCTGATGATGGATTGCCGGGTGGCACTTCGGCATGGTGAGAAAAAATTACGGCACAGGTTGTGTAGCCGCCCGGAAGGCGGGCAAGCGAGGCGACGTCAGTCATCCGTCGCGAGGGAAGGTCCCCCATGTCTCGCTCTGCCGCAGTCGTAGCCCCCGTCCGCCGGACCGGCACGGAGTCCGTGCCGAACGCGGGCGCCTCCGAGAGGCCGTCCGAGACCCTGCCGTACATCACCGACGCGCGGGAAGTCGCGCCCGCCGACGCCAGGGCGCTGTCCCGGCTCTTCCTGGAGCGGCTCCAGTGCCTGGAAGAGGGCACCCGGGAGTACCAGTACACCCGCAACACGCTCATCGAGATGAACGTCTCGCTGGTGCGCTTCGCCGCCCGTCGTTTCCA
Organism: Streptomyces sp. NPDC033845; assembly: GCF_055576225.1. Lineage (NCBI taxonomy): Bacteria > Bacillati > Actinomycetota > Actinomycetes > Kitasatosporales > Streptomycetaceae > Streptomyces > Streptomyces sp. NPDC033845. The sequence continues at coordinate 21,813 of NZ_JBVIRI010000017.1, forward strand.
GGGCCGGTCCTCCGGGGGCGGCAGGACGCCGACCGAGGACATCGTCCAGGTCGGCATCATCGGACTCATCAAGGCCATCGACCGGTTCGACCCGGAGCGGGAGGTCGAGTTCGTCACCCTCGCGCTCCCCTTCATCACCGGTGAGATCAAGCGCTACTTCCGCGACACCACCTGGGCCGTCCACGTGCCCCGGCGCCTCCAGGAGCTGCGGACCGACCTGGCCAAGAGCCAGGAGGGCCTCACCGACCTGCTCGGCCGGGCGCCGAGCGTCAAGGAGCTCGCCGCCGACCTCGACCTCACCGAGGACCAGGTGATCGAGGGGCTGATCGCGGCCAACGGCTACACCAGCGACTCCCTGGACGCGGCCGCCGAGTCCGAGGAAGCGGCCTCGACCGCCCGCAGGACCCGGTCCCTCGCCGACACCATGGGCGACGTCGACCCGGCCATGGAGCTCTTCGAGGACTTCCACACCCTGGCCCCGCTGCTGGCCGAGCTCACCGAGCGCGACCGCTGGATCCTTCAGATGCGCTTCGGCCAGGAGCAGACCCAGGCGGAGATCGGCGCGGCCCTGGGCATCTCCCAGATGCAGGTGTCCCGGATCCTCTCCCGGACCCTCGCCCGGCTCCGCGCCGGCATGCTCGACGAGTCCTAGACAAGGATCCGGCCGCAGGTCACCGGCCGCCAGGACCCGCCGCGTCCGTCGCCTGTAGAGTCGAACATGCCGGACCGAAGTGCGACCGCTGCGACAGAAGGACAGACGTGGGAACTGGGTACCCGGAACACGCGGACGCGGAGGGCGGGACGGGAGCCGTCGGCGGGTCCGACGGCGCCTCCCGCGCTCCGAGAACGTCGGCGGACCTCCGCACCGGGGGAGAGGGCGTGGTGATCTGCGCGCTCAGCGGAGACCTCGACCTCGACGGCCTGGACTCCGTGCGCCCCACCCTGGTGGAAGCGCTGCGGAACCGCCCGGCCCTGCTGGTCGTGGACGTGGAGAACCTGGGCTTCTGCGACTCCTCCGGGCTCAACCTGCTGCTGAACCTTCGCCTGGACGCCCAGGAGGCCGGGGCGGAACTCCGGCTGGCGGCCCCCACCAGACAGCTGGAGCGGCTCCTTCACATCACCGGCGCGGGCGACATCCTCACCGTCCGTCCCACCGTCGCGGACGCGCTCTCGGCTCCGTGAGCCGGGCCGTGCCACCTGATGAGGAACGAGACAGCTCGGACGGCGGGAGCCAGGCCACAGTGAAGACCATCGGACCGGACACCGGCGACCCCGTGCCCTCCCGTCGGCCCGTGACGGTCCAGCGGCGGCGCTTCGCCCTGCGCGGCACCCGCAGGCAGGTCGCCCGCAGCCGCGAGTTCGCCCGCGAGGCCCTGGCCGACTGGGGCTGGGACGGCAACGAGACCGGCGAGGACGCCCTGGTCCTCATCTCCGAACTGGTCACCAACGCCAACCTGCACGCCGGCGGCTGCGAGGAACTCGTCCTCGCCTCCGGGGAGGTCCTCCGCGTCGAGGTGTACGACGCCGAGCGCACCCTGCCCGAGCCGCTGACCGACAGCCGCCGCGGCATGCCCGGCGGCCACGGGCTGTTCATCGTGCGCCGGCTCGCCGACCGCTGGGGAGCGGAGGCCCACGAGCACGGCAAGGTGGTCTGGGCCGAGATCGACGCCGCCCGCCTCACCGCGGACCCTTCCGAGGACCCCACCCACCCGTCCGTCTGAACTCCCCTTCACCGAAGGGGAGTCGACGGGGAGTCAAGGGCGAGCCGAGCGGGAGTCGCAGGGCGGTCGAGGGTGTCGGCCGCCCGATCCGGGGCATGCGCGGAACATGACACCCCACATGTACCTGGCCGGTCCGGCCGCCCCGCCGGGGCCCGCCTGGATCCATCTGCTCGTCATGGCCTTCGCCCTCGCCATCCTGCTGCGCAGCCTGGCCCGGCACCGCTGACCCCGTCGCGACGTACGAAGGGACCAAGGAGATGAAGAACGCACAGCTCGAAGCCGCCCGCGCCAACCTCGGCAAGGCCGTGGACGCCCTGCCCGGCGCCCCCGAGGCCGGTGCCAAGGCCCGGGAATGGGCCTCCGTGGTCGCCGGCCGGCTCAAGCACCGTACGACCCGGACCGGCCGGCTGCGGGCCCGGCTGCCGGCCCATCTGCCCGCCCGCACCAAGCCCTCCGGGACCGCCCGGGCGCTGCACACCCTGCGGACCCGCCCGGCCCTGCTCCTCGCGGCCGCCGGCCTCGCCGCCGCCGGCGCGGTCACCGCGGCCCGCCGCCGCGGCACCCGGAGCTGACACCCGGGCCCCCGGGCCGGGCTCCCGGGCCGGGGCCGCGGCGACGGCCGGGAAAGTATCGGCCAAAGAATCCCGGCGGACCCGACCGCGGATTGTCCGGGGTACCGGGGCGGGCAACAATCGAGGCCGGTACCTGCACGGCCGGCGCCCGCCCGGACGGCGGGTCGCGAGGCGCACCGCGCGCCGTGCCCGTACCCCACAGCGATCGACCGCGCCGCCCCGGCCACGCGCCGGGCGTCGCGCGGCGGGGGGAGCAGTCGCCGGATGCCCAAGGTGCTCGTGGTAGACGACCAGGTGCTCATCAGGTCCGGGCTGGTCGCCCGGCTCCGGGCCGCACCGGGCCTGGAGGTCGTCGGCGAGGCCGACAGCGGGGAGTCGGCGGTCCGGTCGGCGGCCGCCCACCACCCCGAAGTCGTCCTCATGGATGTGCGCATGCCCGGAATGGGCGGGATCGCCGCCACCGAGGAGATCATCGCGCAGAGCCCGCCGGCCTCCCCGGGCAGCCCGGGCCCGCCCAAGGTCCTCATGCTCACCACCTTCGACCTCGACGCCCACGTCCATGACGCGCTCCGGGCCGGGGCCAGCGGCTACCTCCTCAAGAACACCCCGCCGGACCGGCTGGTTTCGGCCATTCACTCGGTGCACGCCGGGGACGTGCTGTTCAGCCCGGAGGCCATCCGGGACCTGGTCGGCGCCAGCAGCCCGGACCGCCCCCCGGCCGCCCCGCACCCCGGTCTGCGCACCCTGACCCGCTGCGAGCGGGAGGTGCTCTCCCTGGTCGGGGCGGGCCTGTCCAACACCGAGATCGCCGAACGGCTGCTGCTCAGCCCGATCGCCATCAGGGCCCATGTGCACCGCTGCCTGACCAAGCTCTCCCTCCGCAACCGCGCCCAGGCCGTGCTCTTCGCCCAGGCGTCCGGCCTGGTCGCCCGCTGACCGGCAGCGGTCCGCCTGGCGGCCCGGGCCGGCCCGCGTTTCACTGGAACGGACGGGCCCCTCCGCTCCGGGGCACGTGCCGGGAGGCCCCGTGAACACGCACACACCACCCCGATTCGACCCCACCCGGGTGCCCCACCTGCTGGGTTCCTTCGCGCCGGTGTCCGAGGAGGTCGACGCGGCGGACCTGGAGGTCATCGGCGAGATCCCGGCCTCCCTGGACGGCCTCTACCTCCGCAACGGCCCCAACCCCCGCTTCACGCCCATCGGTTCGTACCTCTACCCGCTCGACGGGGACGGCATGCTGCACGGGGTCTGGCTCTCCGGGGGGCGGGCCCGCTACCGCAACCGGTTCGTGCGGACCCCGGCCCTGGAGGCCGAGGAACGGGCCGGCCGGGCCCTGTGGGGCGGCCTGGAATCGATGATCATGCCGGATGCCGGGCAGGTCGGGCCGGAGCTCGCCGGCACCTTCCGCGACCTGCCCGACATCAACGTCGTACGGCACGCAGGCCGGCTGCTGGCACTGGCCGAATCCGCCCGCCCCTTCCGGGTCGGCGCGGGCCTGGAGACCATCGGACCGGAAACCTTCGGCGGTGCCCTGCCGGCCGGCATCACCGCCCACCCCAAGACCGACCCGCTCACCGGCGAGATGGTCGCCTTCTGCTACGGCCTGGAACCGCCCTACCTCACCTGGTCGGTGATCGGCCGGGACGGGGCCGTCACCCGGGGCCCCACCCCCGTGGACGGGGTCGACGAGCCCATGATGATCCACGACATGGCCCTCACCCCCCGCCACGTGGTGCTCGTCCTCGCCCCCGCCTTCTTCGACCTGCCCGGGGCCATGGCCGGCGGCTCCTTCCTCAGCTGGCGGCCCGAACGCGGCACCGAGGTCCTGCTGATCCCGCGCGACGGCGGACCGCCCCGCCGGGCCGCCGACGAGGCCTTCTGGATGTGGCACACGGTCAACGCCTACGAGGACGGCCCCGGAGCGGACGCCCCGGTGGTCCTCGACTACGTGCAGTGGAGTCGGCTGACCGTCGGCGGACCCGCGGACGGTGCCGCCGGACCGGTCACCGGCGGCCTGGTGCGGGCCCGGGTGGATCCGGCCACCGGCACCATGACCCGCACCCCGCTGGACGATTCCCGGGTGGAGTTCCCCCGGATCGACGACCGGCTCCTCGGCCGCCCGCACCGGTACGCCGCCCTGGCCGCCGAGACCGGCCGCACCGACCTGCTGCCCGGCGAGTACGACGCCGTCCGCTGGTACGACACCGAGACCGGCGGCTCCAGGATCTGGGCGGCCGGGGACCTCTCCGTCGGCGAGCCCGTCCACGCCCCCGAACCCGGGTCGGAATCCGACGGATCCGGCTACTGGCTGACCTTCGCCACCGACCGCACCGACGGGACGAGCTGGTTCCTCGTGCTGCCCGCGGAGGACCCCGGATCCGGTCCCGTGGCCCGGGTCCGCATCCCCGTCCGGGTCCCGCTCGGGCTGCACGGATGCTGGTTGCCGACGGAGGAATGACCCGACCGGAAAGGAATCCGGACAGAAGGCTTTCACCCAATGATCGTTGCTCTCTGGTGACGCGGCGCTCCGCCGTGTAGCGTCTACGGCAGCTGTCGTGGTTCGCAGTACCTGCCCGCGCCCTGGCGTGGGCGTTTTGCTGTGCAGTGCTGGACCAGGGCGATCACCTCCGGGTCCGCGCGGTGCGGACCCGACATCGACTGAGAGGCACGATTATGGCCAGCGGAACCGTGAAGTGGTTCAACGCCGAAAAGGGTTTCGGCTTCATCCAGCAGGACGGTGGAGGCCCGGACGTCTTCGCCCACTACTCCAACATCAACTCCACCGGCTTCCGTGAGCTCCTGGAAGGCCAGGCCGTGACCTTCGACGTCACCCAGGGCCAGAAGGGCCCGCAGGCGGAGAACATCACCGTCGCCTGATCCGAGGCCGGTTCGACGGAGCCCCCGGAGCATCTGCTCCGGGGGCTCCGTCCCGTTTCCGGGCCTGCCCGCGGGAACCCGCGATGCCGAGATGCCGACTAGGCCATCCGTGGCTAGCGTGTGAGTGTGAGAGCCGCGACTGCGGGGCCCTGCCCCCGGTGGCTACGAACCTATCCGCGCCGCTGTTCTCCTGCGGCAGCGGGACCACCCCTCTCCGCTGTGAGGGCCCTGAGAGGTGGAGGAAGGGCAATTCTCATGCGTTCACAGAGAGCGAAGCGTCTTTTCGCGGCGTCCGCCGCGGGCCTGCTGCTGGCCGGTGGTGCCGCCCTCGGCACGGCCGGATCGGCATCGGCGGCAACCCCGACCCACTCCGTCAGCTATGTCACCGGCGATGACTGCGGTGGCGGCGGAGGCCACGGCGGCGGCTGGTACCACAACGGCGGCGGCTGGGACGACGATGACGACTACGGCTACGGAGGCCACGGCCACGGCGACTACTGACCGACCCCGCTGACACACGGTGCGCGGCCCCCACGGGGGAGCCGCGCACCGTGCTGTGCGGACAGCGGGCCGGAGCGGGATCAGACGGTCTTCCCCGCGGCGGCGGCGGCCGGCTGCGGCTCCGGGGCTGCCGGGGCTGCCGGGGCGGTCGCGGCGCCGGTGACCGCACGGGTGCCCGTACCGGTACCGCGCAGGCCCAGCCAGCCGATCAGCGCGACCAGGGCGAAGGCGGCGGCCCCGATCCAGAAGGTGAGGGTGAACCCGGACTCGGCGGGCAGCGCGGGCACACCGGCGGGCAGGTGCTCGATGGTCTGCGAGGCGAGGATCGTGGTGACGATCGCACTGCCGATCGCGCTGCCGGTGGACCGGGAGATCGAGTTGATGCCGTTGGCGATGCCGCTCTGGTGGTGCGGCACGTTCGCCATGATCACGGCGGGCATCGCGGCGTAGCCGAAGCTCACGGCCGCGCCGACGACCAGACCGGCCCCGATGACGGAGAGGGTGTGGCCGTGGTCCAGGGCCAGCCAGCCGAAGCCCACGGATCCCAGTGCGGCGGCCATGGCCAGGGCCACGCGCGGGCCCCGGTGGCGGACGATCTGGCCGCCGATCGGCGAGGCCAGCAGCGAGACGATCGCGCCGGGGAGCAGGAACTGGACGGAGGCGCGGAGGATGGAGGCGTCGAATCCGTAGCCGGTGAGGGCCTCGGGCATCTGCACCAGGTAGGAGACGCCCAGGAAGTTCGCGAACATCCCGAACCCGACGAGCACACCGGCGAGGTTGGCCATCAGCACCGGCCGGTGGACGAACATCCGCATGTCGACCAGGGGTTCGCGCACCTTGAGCTCGGTGAACACCCAGACGGCGGTCATCACGGCGGCGCCGGCGAAGCTGCCCAGCGTGCGGCCGGAACCCCAACCCCACTCATGGCCCTGGGAGATGGGCAGCAGCAGGAGCAGCAGGGCCAGACCGAGGGTGAGCGCGCCGAGGAAGTCGGTGCGGCCGCCGGTCTTGTGCCGGGTGGCGGGCACCAGGGTGACCACCGCCAGCAGGGCGATGACGGCGAAGCCCGTGGCCATCCAGAAGGCGTTGCGGTAGTCGGCGTCGGAGCCCGAGGTGAGCAGACCGGTCGCGACCAGCGCGAGCCCGCTGCCGAACGCCAGCGTGCCGCTGACCAGGGCCATCGCCCCGGGCAGCTTCTGCGGCCGGACCTCCTCGCGGAGCACGGACAGGGCCAGCGGGAAGATCGCGGTGGCGGCTCCCTGGAGCACTCGTCCCAGGATCAGCAGGGGCAGCGAGGTGGCCAGCGCGGCGATCACCGAACCGGCGACCATCACCCCGAGCACGGCCACCAGCGTGGGCTTCTTGCCGTGCTGGTCACCGAAGCGGCCGAGGAGCGGGGTGAAGACGGCCGCCGACAGCAGGGTCGCGGTGGTCACCCAGCTGACGTTGGCGGTCGTGGTGCCGAGGTCGTTGCGGATGAGGCCGAGGATGGGGACGGGGAGCGTCTGCATCATCGACACGACCATGGCGGCGAGGCTCAGGGCGAAGACGATGACCGTCTCGTTCCGGTGCCCGGCTGCCGGAACGGCGGGGGACTGGGTGCTCATGGGTGACAGGGCCTTCTCGGTTGCTTCAGATCGTCGATGTTTCATGTCATCAAGTAACTCGGACGACGGTAGAGGTCAATGGTTAAGGTGGTCAAGTAAAAGGTTGATAATGTCAATGTTCCTGAGTACGCTCCGAAGCATGAGCGCCCCCACCCCGCACGCCCCCGCCAAGCTCCAGCTGCTGGAGCTCCTCGCCGCCATCGGCACCGCCCAGTGGCGCGACTTCGCGGGCGCCGCCGCCGGCCACGGCCTCACCTCCACCCAGGCCAAGGTGCTCGCCCAGCTCAAGGGCCCGATGCCGATGCGCGGCCTGGCCGCCCTGCTGGTGTGCGACGCCTCGAACGTCACCGGGATCGTGGACCGGCTCGAAGCCCGCGGGCTGGTGCGCCGGGAACCCGACCCGACCGACCGCCGGGTCAAGAACGTGGTCGCCACCGAGGCCGGCCGCGAGATCATGCGCCGGGTCCGCGAGGAGATGCAGGCCACCCACAGCGCCCTCGACACCCTGGACGCCGAGGACAGCGCCACCCTGTACGCCCTGCTGGAACGCCTGCGCCCCACGATGGAACGCCAGGGGACCGCCGGATGACCCTCCGCCCGCTGCCGGCCGCCGGGCGCCCGGCGTCGGCCTGGAAGAACGGCGGGGGAGTGACACGGGAGATCGCGGCCCGCCCCGAAGGCGCCGGCACGGAGGAGTTCCTGTGGCGGGTGAGCCTCGCCGAGGTCGCCGCCGACGGCCCGTTCTCCGTCTTCCCCGGGGTGGACCGCATCCTCACCCTCGCGGAGGGGGCCGGGATGGACCTGACGGTGGGCGGCGCCCACCGTCGCGTCGACGAACCCCGCGCACCCCGGGAGTTCCCCGGGGACGCCCCCACCGACTGCCGGCTCCTGGCGGGACCGGTGGTCAACTTCAACGTGATGTACCGCAGGGACGCCGTCCGGGCCGACACCGCGGTGGTCCGCGGCCGGCTCGCGCTCACCGCCGGCCCCGACGAGACCCTCCTGGTGGTCGCCCTCGACGGAGGCGCCACCCTCACCCCCGCCCCCGGCGGGACGTCAGCCCCCGGCGGCGGCCCGGACACGTACCCGGACCCGGACGCGCAGCCGGACGTCGAACAGCCCCTGGCCCTCGGCCGTCATGACGCCGCCCTGGTCACCGGGCCGGTCACCCGGGCGCTGACCCTGACCGCCACCGGGCACACGGCGGTCGTCTTCCTGCGGACCCGGCCCACCCCCGTCACCGGCGGGTGACCCGGTTCACTTGGTCAGCGCACGGACCGCCTGCTGTTCCAGTTCGAGGCAGCGGTCCACGTGCCGGGCACAGGCCTCGAAGAGGTCACGGCGTTCCTCGGTACCGGCCTGGGGGTCGGCGGCCCGGGCCAGTGAGGCCAGTGCGGACCAGGAGCGGCCGGACTCCCGGAACAGGTCGGCCGCCTCCGGCCGGTCGGCCAGGTCGAGGAAGTCCGCGTAGAGCGGCCGGGTGCCGCCCGGGGCGGTCCATTCCCGCTCCAGGCAGGAGTGCAGCCGCCCGGTGCCGGCCCGGAAGGCCCCCGGGGAGCCGCCGAAACGGTGCTCCCAGCCCGAGTCGGTGGTGCCGTCGCGGAGCTGGGCGGCCAGCTTCTCCATCCCGGTGAAACCGAAGTTCACGTCGAACCGGTTGCCCAGCACCGGGCCGGTCAGCCGGGTGACCGTGGCGGCCACCGCACCCGCCACGTCCGGATCCGACTCGGCCGGCCCGGTGGGCACGATCAGCTGGTGCCGGCCCTTGCGGTGCGCGGTCCAGGCGGCCCCGAACTCCTCGCGGTCGATCCGGTACGGGGTCGGCGCCCCGTCCTCGATCAGCAGCTCCTCGCCCTCGTATCCGGCGATGACCACGGTGTGCGCGTCGGTGCCGGTCAGCTCGGCGTCCGGATCGGCCTCGTGCCAGGGCAGCGAGGACCGGTCCACCACGCAGAACGCGGGCTGCCCCTCGTCGAGCGCGGCCCGGACCCGGCCCCAGCGCGGCTTCATCGCGCGCGTCGCGTCGTAGGGGATCCCCAGACGGCGGAGCGCCACCTGCACCCAGGGCTCCGGGTGCGCCTGCGCCACGACGGTGGGGATCGGGGCCCGGCCCGGGTACTCGAACACGAAGTACATGAAGCCGATGCCGCCGGCCAGCCCGGCGACCAGCTCCTCCTCATGGGCGCTGCCCAGGGCATGCCGGATGAGGGAGGCCTCGCGGTGGCGTCCGGTCCCGAAGTCTTCGTACACGAGCACAGCAGTCATACGGCCAGCCTAGGCCGTCCGGCCACCGGCGGATCACCTTCGGACCACGGGCGGTGGAACGGCCCGCGGTTCCCCGGCTCAGATCCGGCCGAGGTCCGAACTCACCCAGTGCTCCGGGCGCATCCGGACCACCAGCTGTTCGCCGTGCTCCTTCTCGGCGAACTCCACATAACCGGCCACCTTCTCGGCGGGCAGGTACCGGGATGCCATCTCCACCAGGTGCTCCCGCGTCGCCTCCTCGGTCCCCACGACCGGGCCCTCGACCGACACGTACCTGATGGTCGGCTCCAGACGGTCGACCAGCAGGCTGAACCGGCCCGCCTCGCCGATCAGCCGTGCCTTGCGGGAATCCCGGCCCGTCATGATCCAGATGTCGCCGCCCGGGGCGTACTGGTACCAGATGGGGACGGTCAGCGGGGCGCGCTCCTCCGGCGCCGGAGTGCTGACGGCGATGGCCGCCACATGCGGCTCGGCGAGGAACTGCTCACGTTCGGTGCGGTCCAGGGCCATGACGTCTCCTCCGGCGTGCATCGGGAAGGCGGGTACAACGGCGTACACAGGGGCCAACGGGGCGGCGCCGCCCGCTGTTCCCGTCTTTTCGGCCATCACCCGAACGGACCTCGGGCGGCCCCGGCCCCCGGCCGGACCTCCACGGCCCCGGACCAGAGGATCTCTCCGGCCGAGCGGCCCACCATCACCCGGTACCCGCCGGGCTCGGTGCGCCAGCCGCCCCCGGCCTCCGACCAGTGCCGCAGCGCACGGGCCGGCACCTCCACCGCCGCGGTCGCCCGGCCGCCCGGGTCGGCCCGGACCGACGCATGGCCGGCGAACCAGCGGACCGGCCGCTCCACGGCCGAACCCGGGCGGGCCAGATACACCTGCACCACCTCGCGGCCGCTCCGGGCACCGGTGTTCCGCACCCGCACCCGGACCGTGAACGGCTCCCCTTCGAGGACCTCCGCCGGGACCTCGACCTCCCCGTACTCCCAACTGGTGTAGCCCAGGCCGTGACCGAACCAGTAGGCCGGTTCGCCGCCCGCCCGCAGCCAGCCGCGGTGACCGACATGGAGGCCCTCCGCGTAGTCGAGGCGCCCCTCGACCGGCCGGCAGCCGGTGACCGGGGCGTCCGTCAGACGGGCCGCCCAGGTGGTGGGGAGCCGGCCGCCGGGCTCGGCCAGCCCGAACAGGACGTCCGCGAGCCCCGAACCGGTCTCCTGCCCCGGGAACCAGCCCAGCAGCAGCGCACCCACCTCCTCCCGCCAGGGGAGCTCCACCGGCCCGCCGCTGTTCAGCACCGCCACCGTCCGCGGATTGACCGCCGCCACGGCCCGGACCAGGTCGTCCTGATGCCCTTCGAGGGCGAGGCCGGTCCGGTCGTGGCCCTCCGTCTCGGAATGCTCGGTGGTGCCGACGACCACGACCACCGCGTCGGCCGCCCGGGCCGCCGCCACCGCCTCCGCGAGGGCCGCCGCCGGCTCCCGTACGGGCGGGGCCGCCGCGAGCACGGTGGCCCGGCCGGCCCCGGGCACCAGCTCCCGCCGCGCCACCAGCAGGACCGGCCGCCCCGCCTCCAGCACCGCCCGCGCCGTGTGCAGCGGCGGGCCCACGTGCACGACGGCCGGATCATCGGTGGTGCACGGGAACTCCCCGTCCAGGACCGTCCGTTCGTCGACCGCGAGGTTCAGCCGGCCGAACCCGGCGATCCCGAGGGTCCAGGAGCCGGAGCTCTCCGGCCGCAGCAGCGCACTGATCTCCACGGTGTGCGCACCGGGCGGCACCGGCGGCTCCAGCTGGCGGCCGGACAGCCGGTGCTCCGCGTGGAGTTCCCGTCCCGCCGCGTCCAGCACCCGCAGCAGCACCCCCGGCGCCCCCGACCTCGGATCCCGGCAGCACGCGGTGTCCAGCGGGGCCGGGAGGACGTCGAGGGCCGGCCCCGGCACGTGCACGACCCGGGCCCGGCCGCGCAACCGGGCCCGGATCCCGTCCAGCGGGGTGACGACCCCCGCCGGGAACACCCCGGCGCTGCCGCCGCCCTGCACCCGGGGCGCGTCGGCGTGCGCCCCGATCACGGCCACGGTGTCCAGGGCCGTCGGGTCCAGCGGCAGCACCCCCCGGTTGTGCAGCAGCACCGAACCCGCGGCCACGGCCCGGCGCAGCAGGGCCCGGGCCTCCCGTGCGCCGGGCGCCGCGGGCCGCCGGGGCCGGGCCGGCCCGAGGGCCCCCACCCGGCCCGCCAGTCTCAGCAGCCGCCGCACCTTCTCGTCCACGGCGGCCTCCGGGACCCGGCCGTCCCGTACCGCGCCCACCAGCTCGGCCTCCCAGGGGCCCTGCGGTCCCGGCATCGCCAGATCGAGGGCGGCCAGCGCCGGACCCTCGGCGGAACGCAGCGCGCCCCAGTCCGAGACCACCACCCCGGAGAAGCCCCAGTCGCCCTTCAGCGGTTCCCGGAGCAGCGGGCTGGCCGTCATGGTGCTGCCGTTCACCCCGTTGTACCCGGCCATGACCAGCCAGACGCCGGCCTCCACGGCGGCCTCGAAGGGGGCCAGGTACACCTCGCGCAGGACCCGCTCGGAGACCCGTACGTCCAGGTGCATGCGGCCGGTCTCGGAGTCGTTGGCCACATAGTGCTTGGCGGTGGCGGCCACGCCCCCGGCCTGGATGCCGCGGATCAGCGCGGCGCCGGTCCGGCCGGTCAGCCCGGGGTCCTCGGAGAAGCACTCGAAGTGGCGTCCGCCCAGCGGGGTGCGGTGCAGGTTGAGGGTCGGGGCGAGCACCACGTCCACCCCCTTGCGGGCCGCCTCCGCGGCGAGCAGCCCGCCGAGCCGTTCGGTGAGCTCCTCGTCCCACAGCGCGCCGATCGCCGAGGCGGAGGGCAGCAGCGCGGAGGTGCGCCGTTCGTCCCAGGATTCCCCCCGGATCCCCGCCGGACCGTCGGACAGCACCATCTGCCGCAGTTCCACGGCTGGTTGGGCGGCCGTGCGCCAGGTGGTGGCGCCGGTCAGCAGCCGTACCTTCTGCACCAGGTCCAGCTTCCCCAGCAGCCGGTCCAGCGCCTCCTCGTCCGTCCCCGCTCCGTGCGTCTCCAGCCGGTCCATCCCCACCCCGTTCATGTGATCGCCCCCATCTCGCGCCCTCGCGCCGTCGTACGGGAGGGCCCGGCCGCCCCGTGGTGCGGTGGGGCGGCCGGGCCCGTGCGGTTGCCGGCCGGATCAGGGCAGCCGGTACTCCGCGTTCAGGACCGCGCCGCGCTGCGGTTGGTTCTGGTCGTAGCCGCGCGGGTCGCACTGGAGGCCGCCCACGATGCAGTGGTCGACCATGGCCTTGAGGGTGCGTTCCTCCCACGCGTTGAAGAAGTCGTAGTGGAAGGAGTAGCCGCGGCCGCTGGCCAGCCGGACCTGGCTCATGTCGCCGTTGACCGGGAAGGCCATCTTGAACTCGACCATCGGCAGGGCGACGGGATGCGAGGCCGGGCACATGTTGTCGTTGGTGCCGGGCTTGACCACCGGGTAGGACATGTGGCTCTGGTGGTCGGGCGTGTCCAGGTACTTGCCGTCCCAGCAACTGGGCGCCTGGAAACGGATGTTGAGCTGGACGTCCGGCCGGCTCGGACAGTTCGCCGGGATGTCGGTGTTGAAGAAGCTGTCACCGCACTCCCAGCCCTCCACGAACCCCTTGTGCTCGCGGAACTGCTGGGCGGTCTGCAGCGGACTGCCGACCACGTACCGCAGCCCCTTGGGGAAGGGCCGCACGCTGGTGTAGTCGGTGACCCCCGACTTGTAGTAGATCACCTGCGGTCCGGTGGGCAGGATCTTCTGGTCGCCCTTGAACAGCGAGGGCATCCAGTACGCCGACCCGTCGGCGGGCGCCTTGCAGCTGGTCGCGCCCCCGTACAGCGAGCCGGTGGTGCTGCCCGCGTTGGTGGAGGTGTTGCCCATGAACGTGTGGTCGTGGGACCGGCCGGGCTGGCCCGGGTAGACGATCGGGTCGTCCGGCGCGGTGTGCGTGACCGAGCAGTTGGCCTGGAACTCGTGGAAGTAGGCGCGCGGCGGCGTCCGGTCCGACGGGGTGACCCCGGTGACCTGGGGGACCGCCGGGATGTAGCCGTCCCCGTCGACGTCGTCGCCGGAGGCCTGGAGGGAGGCGGCCATGGTGTGCCCGCTGTGGGCGGACACGGAGGCCGCCACGGCCGGGTCGCCGCCCGGGTTCGCCGCGGTGGCGATCGTGCCGATGCCCAGGACGCTCGCCACCAGGGCGGTGCCCAGGAGGAGCGCGGAGAGCCGTTTCGGGCTGGATCTCATGGGGGATCGCATGGGGGATCTCCTGCCGGTTGTGTGAGGGGATGACCGGCTGCCGGATGGCGTCCGGCAGCCGTCGGCCGTCAGCTGTAGACGCCGAACTCGTGGAGCGAGTAGCCCCAGCCGGTGCCGCGGGCCGTGAGGTTCAGCCGCACCTGGCGGGCCGTCGCCGACACGGCGATGGTGTCGATGTCACCGTTGCCGGTCGTGGTGGAGTGGACCGTGCGCCAGTTGGTCCCGTCGTCGGACACCTGCACCTCGTAGGACCGGGCGTAGGCCGGGTCCCAGACCAGTTGCAGGGTGCGGATCGTGGTGGCGGCACCCAGGTCCACCTTGATCCACTGGGGGTCGCTCCAGTCGCTGGCCCAGCGGGTGCCCGGGTTCCCGTCGGTCGCGTTGCCCGGGGTGCAGGGGCAGTCCCCGTACGAGGCCTGGTAGGAGGAGGCGGTGGTCGGCTTGTTCAGGGCGTGGTTGGTGCCGCTGACCGGCGGGGCCACGACCTTCACCGACCTGGTCTCGATGCCCGCGTTGCCGCGGCCGTCCTCGGCCTGGACGTACACCTTCCAGACGCCGAGCTTCTCCGGGGCGGTCACCGCGAAGGTGCCGTTGCCGGTCGACCGCCACTGCGCCTCGACCAGCCGCTTGTCGCCGTTCGCGTAGTTGCCGCTGAGGAACACCTTGTACGTCAGGGGGTCGTTCTGCGGGTCCCGGACGTTCGCCCGTACGGTGAACTCGCCGCCGGCGGGCACCTGTCCGGCCTGGGTGACCGTCATGTCGCTGATCACCGGCGGGGTGTTGTCCCCGGCGGTGGAGCCGGTGTATGCCTTCTTCACCGCGTAGTACGACAGCCGCTTCAGCCCGTCGGGCAGCAGGTTGAACCAGATCCCGCCGAAGTCGTGCTCGACGCCGTAGTGGAACATCGTCGCGCCCAGGGCCACGCCCTGGTGGGCGGTGATGCAGTTCCAGGCGGTGGTGTAGCCCTCGGCGGTCTGCACGTCGGTCTTCTGCTCGGGGACGCCGTTCGCGTCGTCCGGCACCTCCCACTCGCCGGCCGGGCCCGTCTCGGTGATGATGTACGGCTTCGTGTAGCCGCCGTCCACCCAGTCCTGGCGGACCCCGCAGATGTCCCCGTAGGAGTTCATCGAGTACAGGTCGAGGTCCGGGGCGTTGCGCTTGTAGTACGGCCAGGCGCCCGTCCAGGCGTCGGTGGAGGTCACCGGGTGGTCCGGGTCGATGGCGTGGATCCGCTTGGCCACGTCGTTCACGAAGGTGGTGTAGGCGTTGCGCTGCGCCTCCAGTTCGGTGCCGCCGTAGCAGTTCTGGAGGCCGAGGACGGATTCGTTGCCGACGTTCCACATCAGCGTGGCCGGGTGCGCCTTGTAGGCCTCCACCCACTTGGCGAACTCGGTCAGCATGGTGTTCTTGTAGGCGGTGTCGGTGACGTAGTTGACGCAGCCTCCGGAGCCGGGGCCGCCGCCCGGTTGCAGCCAGAAGCCGTTGACCACCTTGATGCCGTTGGCGGCGGCGGTGTCCAGGAGGGGTTTGGTGGTGCCGTCGGTGCCCCAGGTGCGGATGGTGTTGACGCCCATGGACCGCACATCGGGCATGTAGCGCGGGGCGTCGGCCACGGACGGCCCCCAGGTCAGACCCTTGACCGTGAACGGCTGCCCGCCGACGGTCAGTTGCCAGTTGCCCTGGCTTCCGGTGACCCGCACCGCGCCCTCGCCGACCGGGGGAGTGCCGCCGGTAGTGCCGTAGACCTGGAACTCCCAGAGGGAGTAGCCGTATCCGCCGGAGCGGGCCTGGCCGTTCATCCGGACGTAGCGGCCGGTGCCGGAGACCGCCAGCTCGTCGGTGCCGCCGTCGCCGCCGGTGACGGTCCTGGCGGTGCGCCAGTCGGTTCCGTTGTCGGAGACCTGGATCTGGTAGTCCTTGCCGAACGCGGCCTCCCAGGTGAGGACGACCCGGCTGAGGGTGCGGCTCTCGCCCAGGTCGACCTGGATCCATTCGGCGTCCCGCCACTGGCTGGCCCAGCGCGTGCCGGTCAGGTTGCCGTCGAAGGCGGCCGCCGCGGAGAAGGCCTCGCCCTCGGCGGAGGAGGCGGTGGCGGTACGGCCCTGGGAGAGCAGGGTCTCGGCGGCCCCGGCGGTGGGGGCGGTGACCAGGGCGAGGGAGGAGGCGAGGAGCGCTCCGAGCGCCACGAGGGACGCGGCGCCGCCTCCGCGGCGGGGTGGGGCGGTCGGGGTGGGGGGACGGGGGGACATCGCGGCTCCTGGAATCGGTGGCGGTGGGGATCGAGCGGCTCTGTGGTGCCCCCCGGGCCGGGGGCGGGGACCGTGTCACCGGCCCGGGGGAGTGCGGGGGAGGTGGGGATCAGGGGTACGAGACGACCGTGGACGGGACGGTGGAGGTCCCGGCCGGCACCGTGGAGGCCCCGGTGTCGTTGATGACGTGGTCGTAGTGGCCGTTGCCGCCCAGCGAGACGGTCAGCAGGCTGTGGAACTTCACGCCCGGCTTGACCGGGGCCTTGAAGCCGTGGTCCTGGATGATCGTCGGGTCCACGTTGTAGTTGCAGTAGCTGCCCAGGCCCCAGGCCTCGTGGGTGGTGACGGAGTCGTCGACCCGGTAGGCGGCGTAGCCGCGGGTGGCGCCGTTCTGGATGGCGGCCTGGTTCGGGGCGTCGTAGGCCTTCTCGTTCTGGAAGAAGATGGTGCGGCCGCGCTCGCCGTACCACTCGACGTCGTACTTGTTGAAGTGCTCCACGAACAGGCCGGTGGCCAGGACGTCGTCGCCGTTGACGCGGACTCCGTAGTCGGCCCGGTTGGTCTCCCAGCCGACGCCGTCCCCGTGGTCGGCCCGCCACACCCAGGTGTGGTCGATGATGGTGTCGTCGCTGTTGACCACCATGCTGGTGGTGGCCTTGCCGGGGCCCGCCCCGCCGATCCGGATGTATACGTCCTGGACGGTGGTGGGGTTGGCCGAGTGGTCGGCGGAGGCGCCCTGGTGGCCGATCTCCAGCAGGGTGGGGGAGTTGACCGGGCCGGCGTCGATCAGGAAGCCGGCCAGCTTCACCCCGTCCACGTCGGCGACCTTCATCGCGGTCACCCCGTTGTCGGGGATGATGGTGGCGAGGCCGAGGCCGAGGACCACGGTGTCAGCCCGGTTGACGTTGATGGTCTGGTCGATGTGGTAGATGCCCGGGGTGAACAGCAGGTTCAGCCCCTGGGCCAGGGCCGCGTTGATGGTGGCCGCGGTGGCGCCGGGCTTGACCACGTAGAACCGGCTGAGCGGGATCGACTCGCCCTGCGGGGTGCCGTTCGCCCAGGTGGTGCCGCGGGCGTTGGTGCGCTTGGCCGGGGCGAACACCTTGAGCTCGGAGCCGTCCAGGTGGAGGAACGGCTTCTCGCGGGAGACCGGGGTGGTGTCCAGGGTGGTGTAGCGGGGCTCCGGGAAGCCGGTCGCCGGGGCGCCCTCCACCCCGGAGAAGGTCATGTTCCAGACGCTGTTGGTCCAGCCTCCGACCGAGCTGTCCCGGGTGTACCACTGCTGCTGGGAGTAGGGGCCCACGGTGCCGTCGATCTTGCTGTCGGCGATGTAGCCGCCGCTGGCCCAGCCGTAGCCGGCGGGCGCCAGGTTCAGGCCGCCCTTGACGTGCATCCGGCGGAAGGAGGAGGCCTGGGCGACCGCCCAGCGGTTGGTGCCGTTCGCCGGGTTCACCGCCAGGTTCTCGGCCGAACGCCAGAAGTTCTGGGTGGCGTTGCCGTTGAACCAGCCGGCGTCCACGGTCACGTCGCCGTTGAAGGTGGTGTCGTCGGGCCGCAGTCCGAGGCCGGCGATCTGGGTGTAGAAGCCGATCTGGGCGTTGATGTTCGGGTAGGTCCCGGGCTTGAAGAGGAAGGCGTGCCGGCCGGTGCCGAACTGCGCCGACTCCTGCTCCTGGAAGACCTGGTCGAGCTTGGCCTGGATGCCGGGGGTGGCGGGGTCGATGATGTGCACGTTCGGGCCGAGGTCGCCGCCGCCGGGGAGGACCGGGCCGGTGCCGCCGCCGGTGCCGCCGTACACCTGGAACTCCCAGAGCGAGTAGCCGTATCCGGTGGCGCGGGTGACGCCCTGCATGCGGACGTGGCGGGCGGTCCCGGAGATGTTCACGGTCTCGGTGCCGCCGGCGCCGGTGGTCGTGGAGTGGGCGGTGGTCCAGTCGGTGCCGTTGGCGGAGATCTCGATCCGGTAGGCCTTGGCGTAGGCGGCCTCCCAGCGCAGGACCACGCGTTCGAGCTCGGCCGGGGCGCCGAGGTCGACCTGGAGCCACTGGGCGTCGGAGGCGGCGCTCGACCACCGGCTGGAGAGGTTGCCGTCCACGGCGTCGGCCGCGGGGGTCCCGTAGTGCTCCTGGCTGGACGCGGTGACCGTCTTCCCCTGGGAGAGCAGGACCGGGGCGGCCTGGGCGGCGGGGGCGGGGGCCAGCGAGAGCAGGGTGCCGACGAGGGCGGCGGCGACCGCGGCGACGAGGCCCTTGCGGACGGGTGAGGGGCGTCGTCCGGGGGACGTGGCATCCAGGGGTATGCCGACGGGCATGTAGGGCTCCTTAACGAACCTGAAACGGGAGAGCGCTCTCCCGAGACCTTGCCCGTCACACAAACGGGCGGTCAAGAACCCTGACGCCTTTTCTTTTGTCTTTCATTAAGTCCGGAGGTCAGTGTCGAGCCCCTCACGAGGACCCCGAACGGGCCCTGCGCCGCAGGTGGTGGCCGCTTTGCGGGGGCGACCCGATAGGGTTCGGGCCATGAGCAGAAGGGGCCCGACGCTGGAGGACGTCGCGCGGGAGGCGGGGGTCTCCCGGGCCACCGTGTCCCGGGTGGTCAACGGGATCCGCAACGTCGACCCGGACATCCAGGAGCTCGTCCGGCACGCCATCGAGCAGACCGGGTACCGCCCCAACCGCGCCGCCAGGGCACTGGTCACCCACCGGACCGAAACGGTCGCGCTGGTCATCTCCGGGGCCGGGGAGGCCTTCGCCTCACGGGTCTTCACCGACCCGTTCTTCGGCCGGGTGGTCAGCGGGGTGGTCGGCCATCTGAGGGCCCACGCCACGCACCCGGTGCTGCTGGTCGCGGAGTCCGACGAGGCCCGGGAACAGGTCGTCGACTATCTCAGCCAGGGCACCGTGGACGGGGCGCTGGTGGTGTCCATCCAGGCCGCCGACCCGCTGCCCGCGATGCTGACCGCCGCCCGGATCCCGGTGGTGCTCTTCGCCCGCCCCGACCCCCCGCAGCCGGTGAGCTACGTGGACCTCGCGCACACCGACGGCGCCCGGCTCGCCGCCGAGCACCTGCTGGCCCGCGGCTGCCGGCACCTCGCGACCATCTCGGCCCCGCAGTCGATCCCGGCCGCCCGGGACCGGCTGAACGGCTTCCGGGACGCGCTCGCGGCAGCCGGCGCCGTCGCCGAGGCCGGCTCCGTACCGGTCGAGGAGGGCAATTTCACGGTGGACAGCGGGGCGGCCGCCATGGCCCGGCTGTTGTCCGAACACCCCGGGATCGACGGGGTGTTCGCGGCCAACGACCTGATGGCCCAGGGGGCCTGCCAGTACCTGCGGGAGCACGGCCGCAGGGTTCCGCAGGACGTCGCCGTCGTCGGCTTCGACGACTCCAGCGCGGCCCTGACCAGCCGCCCCGCGCTCACCACCGTCCGGCAGCCGGTGGAGGAGATGGCCGCCGCGATGGCCCGGCTTCTCTCGGAGCACATCCAGGGCAGCCGCACCCGGCCCGGGTCGATCGTCTTCGAACCCGAGCTGGTCGTCCGCGACTCGGCCTGAACCGGCCGCCGGGGCGCCGGGGCGCCGGACCCGCGGCGTGGTGCCGGGCGGCGCCGCCCGGCAGGATCCGGAACGGACGGCCTAACGGGCCAGGCAGGACCGCAGTGTGGCCGGGGTGACCCCGGTCAGCGAGTCGGCGAAGACCCGTACCGGGGACGGCGGCACCGGCAGCAGCGACGGGACCACGAGCAGCCCGCAGCCCGCGGCCTCCGCCGAGGCCGCACCGTCCGGGGAGTCCTCCACCGCCACACAGGCCCCGGGCGCCACGCCCAGCCGCTCGGCGGCCACCCGGTAGGGGTCCGGGTGCGGCTTCGTCAGCTCCGTATCGTCCGCGGACAGCGTGAAGGCGAACGGGACGTGTGCCATCGAGCCCGCCACCACCGAGTCCACGATCACCCGCGGCGAGGCGCTGACCAGCGCGAACGGCAGCCCCTCGGCCTCCAGTTCGGCGAGCAGCCGGCCCGCGCCCGGGCGCATCGGCGCGCCCGCCGCCACCCGGCGGAAGAAGCCGGCGGTCAGTGTCCGGGCCAGCTCGGCCGTGTCGCCGGTCCCGGCGGCGCGCACCAGGTGCGCGGCGGTGTCCTCCACGGCCCGGCCGACCACCTCGGGGGCGTCCGCCGGGGTCAGGGCGTATCCGAGGCCCGCCGCGACCTCCTCGGTGGTCTCCCACCACAGCACCTCGGTGTCGACGAGGGTGCCGTCCATGTCGAAGAGGACGGCGGCCAGCCCGCTCAAGAGCCGCTCCCGGCCACCACGAGGACCGGGCGTTCGGCCAGGCCCACGGTCGCCCGCGCGCCCGGCACCAGGTCGCCGGCCTCGCGGGAGGGCAGGTCGGCCTTGACCCGGGTGCCGTCGGGCAGGTCCAGGTGGAGCCGGGTCACCGAGCCGAAGAAGGAGGCGGAGGTGACGGTCGCGGTCCCCTCCGGGTCCGCGGCCACCGTGATGTTCTCGGGCCGCACCAGCACCTCCACCTCGGCGACCGGGGGCACCGGGCCGTCCACGGGGAGCCGGGAGCCGGCCGCCTCCACGGTCCCGGAGCCGGTCAGCCGTCCCGGGAGCCGGTTCATGGTGCCGACGAACTCGGCGACGAAGGGGGTGGCGGGGCGTTCGTACAGCTCGGCCGGGGCCGCGCACTGCTCCAGCCGGCCCGCGTTGAGCACGGCGACCCGGTCGGCCATGGACAGGGCCTCCTCCTGGTCGTGGGTGACGAACACGGTGGTGATGCCGAGGGAGAGCTGGAGGCGGCGGATCTCCTCGCGCAGACTGGTGCGCACCTTGGCGTCCAGTGCGGACAGCGGTTCGTCCAGCAGCAGGACGCGGGGGCGCAGGGCGAGGGCGCGGGCGAGCGCGACGCGCTGCTGCTGGCCGCCCGACATCTGGTGCGGATAGCGGTCGCCGTGGTCGGGCAGGCCGATCAGGTCGAGGAGTTCGGCGGCCCGTTCGCGGCGCTCGGCGGCGCCGACCTTGCGGACGCGCAGGCCGAAGGCGACGTTGTCGCGGGCGCTGAGGTTCGGGAAGAGGCTGTAGGACTGGAACACCATTCCGGCGTCCCGGCGGTTGGCCGGAACGCGGGTGATGTCGGCCCCGTCCAGCAGGACTTCACCCGAGTCGGGCTGCTCGAATCCGGCGACCACGCGCAGGGCGGTGGTCTTTCCGCAGCCGGACGGGCCGAGCAGGGCGACGAGTTCGCCGGGCTCGATGGTGAGGTCGAGGCCGTCGAGGGCGACGGTGGAGCCGAAGGCGCGCCGCAGGCCGCGGAACTCGACACGGGCCCCGGCGGGGGCCGATCCGGTCTCCGAGGACCTGCCGGCCTCGGGAAGGGTCAGGGACATACCGGTCAGGACTCCTTGGCGGAGGTGGGGGTACGGGAGGCGCCGGGCGTGGTGGCGGAGGCGGTTCCGGCCCGGGAGAGGAGGAGCAGCAGCAACCAGGTGATGACCAGGCTGAGCACGGAGACGGCCACCGACATCCGGGCCTGGGAGCCGGAGATGGACACGATCCACACGGCGAAGGGCTGGAAGCCGAGCAGCGAGGCGATGGTGAACTCGCCGAGGACCAGGGCCAGGGTGAGGAAGGCGGCTCCGGCGAGGGCGGCCCGCAGGTTGGGCAGCAGCACGCGCAGCACCACGTACGGCCAGCTCGCACCGCAGCTGCGGGCGGCCTCGACGAGGGTGGGCACGTCCACGGCGCGCAGTCCCGCGTCGAGCGAGCGGTAGACGAACGGCAGGGCCAGGACCGTGTACGCGAGGACCAGGACCACGGGGAAGTCCGGGTTCTGGACGGCGAGGAAGGTCTGGTAGAGCGGGGTCCTGGAGAGGTGCTCCGGGCCCCAGCGCAGCACCGTGGTGATACCGGTGACCAGGGCGATCGGCGGCACCACCAGCGGCAGCATGCACATCACCTCGACCACCGGGCGCAGTCGCGCGGATCCGACGCGTACGGCGACCAGGGCGGGCACCGCCAGCAGCAGCGACAGCAGGATGGTGGCGGCGGCGAGGCCCAGCGACAGCAGCAGGCTCTCGGTGAACCCGTCGGCGGACAGCAGCTGGGTGTACGCCGCGAAGTCGATCCCCTGGCCGGGCACGTGCACGGTGAACACGAAGGAGGCGACCAGCGGGAGGAGGAAGTAGGCGCCCGCGAGGCCGAGGACGGCTCCGCGCCAGATCCGCGGGCGGGGGCGGGAACGGAGGCGGACGCGGACCCCGGGGGAGGCGGGGGCCGGCCGGGGCGGTGCGGTGGTCGGGGTCATCGCAGCCATCGGGCGCTCCGTCGCTGGAGGGGCAGGTAGACCGCCATGACCAGGCCGGCGATCACGATCATGTCGAGGCCGAGGGCCAGGGCCACGTTCTCCTGTCCGGTGAGCACGTTGCCGGACAGCGCGTCCGCGATCTTCAGGGTGACCAGCGGGACGGAGCCGCCGACCAGGGCCGCGGCGGTGGCGTGCGCGGCGAAGGCGGTGCCGAAGAGCAGGACGAACCCGCCGAGCAGGGAGGGTGCGAGGACCGGCAGGCCGACATGGCGCCAGAACTGCACGGCGCCGGCGCCGTTGTTCTGCGCGGCCTCGCGCCACTGCGGGCGCAGCCCGTCCAGGGCGGGGACGGTGACCAGGACCATCAGGGGGATCAGGAAGTAGAGGTAGACCACGGTGAGGCCGGTGAAGGAGTAGAGGTTCCAGCCGAGACCGGTGAGGTCGGCGAGCTGGGTGACCACTCCGGAGATGCCGAGGGTGGCGATGAAGGCGAAGGCGAGGGGGACCCCGCCGAAGTTGGCGAGGACGCCGGAGGCGGTCAGTGCGGCGTTGCGCAGGGCCCCCGAGCGGGAGGTGACCACGGCCTGGGCGATCAGCACGCCGAGCAGTCCGCCGACGAGTGCGGTGAGGGCGGAGAGCTGGACGCTGCCGACCAGCGAGCCGAGGTAGGGCCCTTGGAGGGAGCGTGCGAGGTGCTCGCCGGTGAGCCGGGAGGCGCCGCTCGCCGGATCGGTGCGGGTGACCGCGCCGAATGCGATGGCACCCAGCGGGATGCCGAAGCAGAGGCCGGTGAAGGCGAGCAGGGGGAGGGCGGCCAGCCAGGTGCGGGGGCCGCGCCGCCGGCGGCGGACGGTGCCGCCGGCGGTCCCCGTCGAGTGGGGGGTGGGGGTGGCGGACATCAGCTGAGGGCCTTGTCCCACTTCTCGGCGAGGGTGGCCTTGGCCTTGTCCAGCTCGGGGGAGGCGGGGAAGGCGGGGGTACCCTGGACCTGCGGGAGCTTGGCGACCGCCGCCTTGTCGGCGGTGCCGTCCTGGGTCATGACGGGGAGGAGTACGGGGCGGGCGTAGCCCTTCAGCCACAGGTTCTGGCCCTCGGTGCTGTAGAGGAACTCCATCCACAGGCGGGAGGCCGCGGGGTGCGGGGCGTCCTTGTTGATGGCCTGGGAGTAGAACTGGGCGTAGACGCCGTCGGTGGGGATGGCGACCTTCCAGTCGACGCCCTTGCCCTTGAACTGGTCGGCGTAGCCGGCGTTCAGGTAGTCCCAGTCGATGGAGATGGGGGTCTCGCCCTTCTCCACGGTGGCCGGGGTGGACTCGACGGGGATGAAGTTGCCGCTCTTCTTCAGCTTTCCGAAGAAGTCGATGCCGGGCTGGATGTCTCCGAAGGAGCCCTTGTTGGCGAGGGCGGCCGCGTAGACGCCGCCGAAGGCGGAGCCGGACTTGGTCGGGTTGCCGTTGAGCGCCACCTTGCCCTTGTACTCGGGCTTGGCCAGGTCGGCGAAGGTGGTGGGGCAGTTGGGGATGCGGGCGGCGTCGCAGCCGATGGAGACGTAGCCGCCGTAGTCGTTGTACCAGCGGCCGTCCGCGTCCTTCTGGGCGTCCGGGATCTTGTCCCAGGCGGTGACCTTGTACGGGGCGAAGAGGTTCTCGGCCGCGCCGCTGCGGGCGAAGGCGATGCCGAGGTCCAGTACGTCGGGGGCGCGGTCCTGGCCCTTGCGGGACTTGACGGCGGCGATCTCGTCGGCGCTGGAGGCGTCCGGGTTCTCCGCGTTGATCTTGATCTTGGGGTACTTGGCCTGGAAGGCCTTCTGGATCTCGCCGTAGTTGGCCCAGTCGGCGGGCAGCGCGATGACGTTCAGCTGCCCCTCCTTCTCGGCGGCCGCGACGAGGCCCGCCATGCCGCCGAAGTCGGCGACCGAGGTGGCGGCGCCGGGGGCGGTCCTGGCCTTGCCGTCGGCCGTGGTGCCGGCGTCCTTTTCGGGTGCGGCGCCGCACGCGCTGAGCGTGGTGAGGACGGCGGCACTGAGCAGGACGGCCGCACCGCGGCGGGCGGAGGTACTGAGCACGGTCTCTCCCGGAGACAGGCACCTTCGAGGGGTACCAGGGGCACAAGGGGGACTACTGGGTTTACTTGTCTGAACAAGTTGACCCCAGTTCGCCCGTGGCCCCTGTACGGCCGGTGAACGGATCCTGTCCGCCGGTGCACGTCTTGAGGAAGAACGGAAATGGCCGGATGACGTCGTGACCCCATCCGGCGATGATGATCAACCGACAGTGAGGGGAATCGAACAGCATGGGCATGGCAACGGTGAGGTATCTGGAGATCGCGGACGCGCTGCGCCGGTCGATCCTCTCCGGTGAGTACCCGGTGGGCGCCCAACTGCCCTCCGAGAGCGATCTGGCCGCGCGCTGGTCGGCCTCCCGCGGCACCGTCCGCCAGGCCGTGGCGACGCTCGCCGCCGAAGGGCTGATCGGCTCCCGGCAGGGCGCGCGCCGGATCGTCCTGCGGCACGAGCGCAAGCACAGCTTCGGTGAGCTCAACAGCTTCGCCCAGTGGGCGGAGAACATCGGCCACCGGGCCACCAGCCGGTTCCTGTCCAGGACCCGACGCCCGGCCACGGCCGAGGAGGCGGAACGGCTCGCGCTGCCCCCGGGCACCGAGATCCTGGCCGCGCTCCGGCTGCGGCTGCTCGACGGGGAACCCACGATGGTCGAGCGGACGGCCTACGCCGACTGGGTCGCGGAGGCGGTGGAGGCGATGGCGGGGGACTGCCGTTCGGTGATGGACGGGCTGGCCGAGGACTCCGGGATCGTCGCCCACTACGGGGAGCACCTCATCGACGCGCTCTCGGCCGGCAGCGAGGACGCCCGACTGCTCGAAATCCGGCGCGGTACCCCGCTTTTGCGCCAGCGGCATGTCTCCGCGACCCGGACGGGCCGCCCGATCGAGTGGTCGGACGACCGCTACCGGGCCGGCACCGTCACCTTCAGTGTGAGCAACTCGGCAGTAGCGGCCCCCTTGGAGCGGCGGGCCGGGGACCGCTGAGCCCGAATACTCCTACGGACGCAGCTCCCGGTGGGCGCGGATGATCTCGGCGTAGCGGTGGCCGCTGCGCTTGACGGTGCGCCGCTGGGTCGGGTAGTCGACGTGGACGAGGCCGAAGCGCTTGTCGTAGCCGTAGGCCCATTCGAAGTTGTCCAGCAGCGACCATGCGTAGTATCCGGCGAGCGGGGCGCCCTGGCGGACGGCGCGGGCGCAGGCCGCCAGGTGCTGCTCCAGATAGGCGGTCCGCTCGGGGTCCTCGAAGGAGCCGTCGGGGCCGGGGGCGTCGGGGAACGCGGAGCCGTTCTCGGTGACGTAGAGCTCCCGCACCTGGTAGTCGTGGGTGAGGCGCAGCAGCAGGTGCTCGATGCCGGCGGGGTCGATCTGCCAGTCCAGCCCGGTCCGGGGCACGTCCGGGAGGCGGAGCTCACGGGCGTACGGCACGGGGCCGGCGGGGTCGTCGGCGACGGTGGCGGGGAAGTAGTAGTTCAGCCCGTGCCAGTCCAGGGGCGCGGCGATGGTGGCGAGGTCGCCGGGGTGCTCGGGGAGCTCCACCCCGTACAGCTCGCGCATGTCGGCGGGGAAGCCGCGGCCGTAGACGGGGTCCAGCCACCAGCGGTTGGTGTGGCCGTCCATCCGGACGGCGGCGGCGATGTCCTCGGGGCGGTCTGAGGCCGGGACCACGGTGCTGTGGTTGGTGACCAGGCCGATCCGGGCGCCGGGTGCGGCGGCGCGGACGGCCGCGGTGGCCAGTCCGTGGGCGAGCAGCAGGTGGTAGGAGGCGCGGACGGCGGCCGTGAGGTCGGTCAGGCCGGGGGCCATCCGGCCCTCCAGATGGCCGATCCAGGCGGAGCAGAGGGGTTCGTTGAGGGTGGCCCAGCGGGTGACCCGGTCGCCGAGCCGTTCGGTGACCACCGAGGCGTAGCGGGCGAGGTGTTCGGCGGTCTCGCGGACGGTCCAGCCGCCGCGGTCCTGGAGCGCCTGGGGGAGGTCCCAGTGGTAGAGGGTGACCGAGGGGGTGATCCCGGCGTCGAGGAGGCCGTCGACGAGCCGGTCGTAGAAGTCCAGGCCGCGGGCGTTGACCGGTCCGTCGCCGTCGGGGACGATCCGGGGCCAGGCGACGGACATCCGGTAGGCGTCGGTGCCGAGGCGCTTCATCAGGGCGATGTCCTCGGGCCAGCGGTGGTAGTGGTCGCAGGCCTCGTCCCCGTGGTCGCCGCCTGCGACCTTGCCGGGGGTGTGGGAGAAGGTGTCCCAGATGGAGGGGCCGCGGCCGTCCTCCTTGGCGGCGCCCTCGATCTGGTACGCGGACGTGGCCGTGCCCCAGGCGAAGTCGCGCGGGAAGGCCTCGAGATCAATCGGATCGGACACGGGAAACCTCTCGGGGTGCGGGATGGGGGTCACTTGACCGCGCCGGCGGTCAGCCCGGTGACCAGGTAGCGCTGGAGGAGGAGGAAGCCGGCGACCACGGGCACGCTGACGACGAGCGAGGCGGCCATCACCTGGTTCCAGTAGACGTCGTTCTGCGTGGAGTAGCCCTGGAGGCCGACGGCGAGGGTGCGGGTCTCGTCGTTGGTCATCACCGAGGCGAACAGCACCTCGCCCCAGGCGGTCATGAAGGCGTAGACGGCGACGGCGACGATGCCGGGGATGGCGGCGGGCACGATCACCCGGAACAGGGCGCCGAGCGGGCCGCAGCCGTCGACCTTGGCGGCCTCGTCGAGGTCCCTGGGCACCGAGTCGAAGTACCCGATCAGCATCCAGATGGAGAACGGCAGCGAGAACGTCAGATAGGTGAGGATCAGTCCGCCGCGCGAGCCGAAGAGCGCGATCCCGGTGGCGTTGCCGATGTTGACGTAGATCAGGAACAGCGGCAGCAGGAACAGGATGCCGGGGAACATCTGGGTGGACAGCACGGTGACGGTGAAGACCCGCTTGCCGCGGAAGGAGTACCGGCTGACCGCGTAGGCGGCGAACACGGCGATGACCACCGAGCAGACGGTGGCGGCCCCGGCCACGACGAGGGAGTTCATGAAGTAGTCGGCGAGCGGGACGGTCTTCCAGATGTCGAAGTAGGGCTCGACGGTCAGGCCCGAGGGGATCCACTGGAACTTCCCCGAGACGTCCTGGAGCGGCTTGAGCGAGCTGGAGACCATCACGTACACCGGCAGCAGCACGAAACCGGTGAGCAGGGTCAGGAAGACCCGCCTGCTCCAGAGGAAGGACCGGGGCGGGGCCAGCGGGGAACGCGGTTGCGCCCGCCGGGTGGGGGTGGAGCGCTCAGACATCGGAGGCCTTCCTTCCCCGCGAGGTGAGGGCGAGGTAGACACCGGTCACGACGAGGAGGAACAGGAGGAGCAGGACGGACATCGCCGAACCGGTGCCGAAGTTCCAGGTCTGGAACGAGGACTGGTAGATGTGGATGGAGATCAGGTCGGCGGCCTCCGGGGCGGCTTTCCCGAAGAGCACGAAGGGGGTGTTGAAGTCGTTGAAGGTCCACAGGAACAGCACCAGCACCAGCACCTGGTTCACCGGGCGCAGCGAGGGCAGGGTGATCCGGCGGATCTGCTGCCAGACCCCGGCGCCGTCGAGGGCGGCCGCCTCGTAGACCTCGCGGGGGATGTTCTGCAGCCCCGCCATCATGATCAGGAAGGCGAAGGGCCAGCCCTTCCACACCGAGACGATCAGCAGGGTGAAGAAGCTGTTCTCGCCGATCAGCCAGAACGGCGGGCTGTCGGTGAGGCCGAGCTGGTCGTGGATGACGTGGTTCACCAGGCCGTTGTCGCGCTGGAACATGAACGCCCAGGTGATGACGGCGGCGTAGACCGGCAGGGCGTAGGGGATCAGGAAGACGGTGCGCAGGAAGCCGCGGCCGCGGAAGGTCTCCTGCATGAAGATGGCGGCGGCGGTGCCGAGCAGCCAGCACAGGCCCACCGACAGCACGGTGAACAGGCAGGTGGTGACGAAGGAGCTCAGCAGCGCCTCGCCCACCGGGGCGTCGAAGTCGACGGTCAGGGCGTAGTTGTCCAGGCCGGCCCAGGGGGCGGTGCCCCAGTCCCGGATGTAGAACTGGGTCAGTTCCTTGAAGCTGACCACGATGCCGATGACCATCGGCACCAGATGGACCAGGAGTTCCAGGACGAGCGCGGGGAGCAGCAGCAGATAGGGCAGGGAGATCCGGCGGAACCGCCCGGAGCGGCGGGCGCGGGGCGCCGCTCCGGGCTGGTTCTTCCGCATCGTCCGCTTGCCCGTGCCGGGGGAGGCGGTGATGGTCATCTCGGTGTCCGTGCTCACTTCTTGGGCATCTGCTGCTGGGCCTTCTCAAGCTTGGCCTTCACGGACTCCACCGTGACCTGGCGGCCGGCCGCGGCGTCGGCGAACAGCTCCTTGACCGCGGTGCCGACCACCGTCTCGAACTGGGACTCCTCCGGCACCTGCGGGAGGGCGGCGGCACTGGTGGAGAGGGTGTCGCGGAGCACGGTCAGCGCGGGGGTGTTGAACGCGGGGTCCGTCTGGGCGGACTTGACCGGCGGGATCGATCCGTAGGCCTTGTTGAGGACCTTCTGCTCCTCGTCACCGGTCATGAACTCGACGAACTTCAGGGCGCCGTCGATGTTCTTGGTGTTCTTGAAGACGGCCATGTTGATGCCGGCGACCATGGAGTTGGTGGCCTGGCCGGTGCCGGGGGCGCCGGACTGCACGGGGGCGGGGGCGACCCCCCACTCGTCCTCCTTCATGCCCTGCGCGGCGAAGGTGGCCGAGGCGGTCTGCCACAGCACCATCGCGGTCTTGTCGTTGGCGAAGTCGCTCAGCGACTGGTTCTGGGCGTACTCGGCGTTGCCCTTGGCGACGATCTGGTGCTCGGCCATCAGGTCCACGTACTGCTTGACGGCCTTGACCGCGCCGTCGGAGGTGAAGTCGGCTTTGCCGTCGGCGGTGAAGAAGTCCGCGCCGTGCTGCTTGCCGAGGACGAACACCTGGTGGATGTTGTTGGAGAGGTTGGAGCCCTCCACGCCCAGCGCGGCCTTGCCGTCCTTGGTGAGCTTCTTGCCGACCGAGGCCAGTTCGTCCCAGGTGGCCGGCGGCTTGGTGATGCCGGCCTCGGCGAACATCTTCTTGTTGTAGTAGAGGGCGTAGGCCATCGAGTAGAGCGGGACGGCCGCCGGGTCCTGGCCCTGGACCCCGGTGGAGCCCAGCGCCGACTCCACGAACCGGTCCTTGCCGCCGATCTTCTGGAAGTTGGCGTCGTTCCAGGGCAGCAGCGCCCCGCTGGCCTGGAGCGAGGCGCTCCAGGTGTTGCCGATGTTCAGGATGTCGGGGCCCTGGCCCGAGGTGGTGGCGGTGAGGATCCGGTTGAGGAGGTCGCCCCACGGCACCACCTCCAGCTTCACCTTGATGCCGGTCTGCTTCTCGAACTTGTCGAGCTCCGGCTGGAGGACCTGCTTGTCGACCTCCAGGCTGGCGCCCTGGTTGGAGGCCCAGTAGGTGAGCGTCCTGGGCTGCTCGTTGGAGCCGGACCCGTTGTCCGAGCCGCCCCCGCAGGCGGTCGCCGCGAGGACGAGGGAGAGGGTGACGGCGCCGGCGGCGGCGGCTCTGATTCTGCGCATGGCTCCAGGGGCCTTTCCGGAAGGAAGCGGAAGCCGGCGGTGGGTTCGGGGGACGGAGTTCCGCGGTCCGTCCCGAAAACCCCACGGCTTAATTTAGGATGTGAGTTAAACCTCAAGTGAAGGGCTCGTCAAGAGCGTTCACGCGGGTATGTTGCGGGTAGCGACTTCGAGGACAGGGGACAAAGTGCGCGTACGTAGCGGGCGAACGGTGCGTGACCTGCGGCGGGAGAACCGGACCGCGGTTTTGAAACGGTTGTATTTCGACGGCCCGCTGAGCCGCTTCGAACTCGGTCCGGCCACCGGCCTCAGCTCCGGATCCGTCAGCAACGTGGTGTCCGAACTGGTCGCCGAAGGACTGGTCGAGGAAGCCGGAAGCATCGACTCCGCGGGTGGGCGCCCGCGGACCCTGCTCCGCGTCAGCCCCGACAGCGGCTACATGATCGGCGTCGACGTGGGGGAGACCCGGATCCGGATCGAGCTCTTCGACCTGGCCCTCACCGAACTCGCCCGGGTGGAAAGGCCCCTGGAGCCCGGCGGCCCCCGCCGCATCGACCGCTACGAGGTGGGCGTGGTCGTCGCCCACCTCCGCGAGGGCATCACCGAGGTCGTCGAGAGCTCCGGAATCCCCCAGGACCGGCTGCTCGGCGTCGGCATCGGCGTCCCCGGCATCGTCGCCCGGACCCCCGAGGACGGCGCCGTCGTCCACGGCCAGACCATCGGCTGGAACGCCGTCCCGCTGGAACGCATGCTCCGCGAGTCCCGACTGCTCCCCGACACCGTCCCGTACTACATCGACAACGGCGCCAAGACCCTCGGCCAGGCCGAGATGTGGTTCGGCGCCGGCCGCGGCGCGAACAACGCCGTGGTGGTGCTCTTCGGCTCCGGAGTCGGCGCCTGCGTGGTCACCGACGACATGCGCACCGGCCGGGCCGTGGAATGGGGCCACCTGACCGTACGCGTCCGGGGGCGCCGCTGCCGCTGCGGCGCCCAGGGCTGCCTGGAGGCCTACGCGGGCGCCGAGGCCCTCCTGGAGCGCTGGGCCGAGGCCGGCGGCCGCCCCCCGGCCGGCACCGACGAGGAGACCGCGCTCACCGCGATGCTCGCCGCCGCCTACCCCGCCCCCGGCCCCGACGGCACCACGCCCGGCCCGGACACCACCGCCCTCGCCGTCCTGGAGGAGACCGCCGAATACCTCGGCGCGGGCTTCGCCGACCTGATCAACCTCTTCCAGCCCGAACGCATCCTGGTCGGCGGCTGGGCCGGACTCCAGCTCGGCCCCCGCTTCCTGGACTCCGTCCGGACCTACGCCACCTCCTACGCCCTGACCTACCCGGCCGCCCACGTCCGCGTGGAGTTCGGCACCTTCGGGCCGGACGCCGTCACCGTCGGCGCCGGCATCCTGCCGCTCGCCGACTTCTTCGCCCGGGGCGGCGGCCGGACCGAACCCGGATCGGAGGAACCGCGCCCGGCCTGGCACACCGCCCTGCGGGAACGCGCCGCGCAGTGACCCGCCGGGCGGCGGGGCGGCCGGGGCGCGTTCCCGCGCGGCGGCCCGTGCGGGGGTGCGCGGCGGGCGTGCCCCGGGCCCTCGCCCAGGGCCTCGTACCCGGCCGGAGGCGGGTCCATCACCGCGAGCGGGGCCGGGGCGGGGGCCGGAGCCGGGGACCGTCCGGTCGCCCGGGCCCGGAGCCGGTCCAGTCCGCTCCGGCGGCGCGGCCGGCGGCGGCGCCCCGGGGCGGCCGGGCGCCGGGCCGCCTCCAGATCCCCCACCACGGCCGGCCGCGACCCGGTGTCCACGTGCACCAGGGCCTCGTGCCCCTGGTACTCCACGTGCTCCACGATGCAGGTCATCGCCACCTCGCCCGGCCGCGCCCCGCTCGGCCGGCCGATCCGGGCGGCCTCCGACCGCAGCCCGACGATCACCTGACGGCCCTGCTGGATCCTCGGCAACTGGTGCTCGGTGATGAGGGGTTCGGGCAGCGGAAGCCGCTGGCGGCCCAGATCGACGGTCATCCCCGCGCCCAGCGGCGCGTGCACCACGGCCTGCACGGCGGTCCAGCAGATCCTCGATGGCGAGCAGCCGTGCCGTCGCCTCCACCTGGGCCGAATGGTTCCCGAGGGCCCGAGGGCCCGAGGGCCCCAGCAGCACCAGGAACTCACCGGGCTCGACGGTGAGGGAGGTGCTGGGGGGAGGTGGTCAGATGGCCGGAACTCGACCACCGGATGAGCGGTCCTCCGGGACCCCGTCTGAGTAGGAGAGCTCATCCGCCCGCCTCCCGGACGTGCGAAGGTACTCCCCGGACGACGGGGCCGGGGGGTTCCGACGGGGGAGAGGAGTACGGCATGGACCTGTTCGACGCGGAGCTCGGCGGTCGCGACGGGGAATCGGCGGGACCCGGCGGCAGCTGCTCCTGGGTGACCGCGGTGATCATCGGGGTACTGGTCCTGCTCGCGGTACTGGTCCACCAGCTCTTCGACTGGCTGCGCGACCTGATCTGAGGAACCGGCCGAGGCGTTCGTGAACACCGTGTGACGGATCGCCCTTCCCACCCCCGACCAGCCCATACTGGTCCGATGATCTCGGGTGGGGAGGGTCCGTGGCCGATGGATGGCTGCCGGTGGCGGGACTGCTGGCCGGTCTGCTGATCTCGGTCGTCACCGCTCCGGTCGGAGTGTCCGGAGCGGTGTTCCTGCTGCCCGTCCAGCTCAGCGTGTTCGCCGTGCCGAACCCCGCGGTCACCCCGACCAACCTGCTCTACAACGTGGTGGCCGGGCCCGGAGCCCTGTGGCGGCACGCCCGGACCGGCGCCCTGCGCGGACCGCTCACCCGCCGACTGGTCGCGGGCACCCTCCCCGGAGTGGTCCTCGGTGCGGCCGTACGCGTCTTCGCCCTGCCCGGACCCGCCGTCTTCCGGCTCCTGATCGCCGCGCTCCTGCTCCCGCTCGGTCTGTGGCTCTGCGCCCGCACCCTGCGCCCGGCGCCCGAGCGGACGGCCGCCGAACCCTCCCCGCGCGCCCTCACCGCCCTCGCGCTCGCGGTCGGGACGGTCGGCGGGATCTACGGCATCGGCGGCGGCTCCCTGCTCGGCCCGATCCTGGTGGGCCGGGGCGTACCGGTCTCCCGGGTCGCCCCGGCCGCCCTCGCCGCCACGTTCGCCACCTCCGTGGTGGGCGCCACCGCCTTCGCCCTGCTGTCCCTCGCCGGCGGCACCGACGCGGCCCCCCACTGGGGTCTCGGCCTGGCCTGCGGGGCCGGCGGTCTCCTCGGCGGCTACCTCGGGGCCCGATGGCAGCCCCGGCTGCCCGAGACCGCGCTCCGGCTGCTCCTGGGAAGCCTCGCCACCGCGCTGGGCACCCTCTACGCCGTCCAGGCCCTGACCTGAGCGCGGTGCGCGCGAAACAGCGGGGAAAAACGAAGGACGAGGAGCTTCACGCGCTCCTCGCCACTCTCAAGTTATAGCGCGCAGGGGGGCTTGCGGCAAGGCCCCCCCGGATCCCGCAGAATCGGCGATCGAACCCAGGACCTGCGGAAACGAGGCTCGACTTGTTGGACGTGATCATCGTCGGTGGCGGACCGGCCGGACTGATGCTGGCCGGCGAGCTCCGGCTGGCCGGCGTGCGGGTGGCCGTACTGGAGAAGCTGACCGAACCGACCCTGGAGTCCCGCGGACAGGGACTGCACGCGCGCAGCGTCGAGATCATGGACCAGCGCGGACTCCAGGACCGGTTCCTCGCCGTCAGCGACACCTTCCGGGCCGGCGGACTCTTCGGCGGGATCGTCAAGCCCTGGCCGGAGACCCTGGACACCGCCCACCCCTACGGCATCGCCGCCCCCCAGCCGGTCACCGAGCGGCTGTTCGAGGAGCGTGCCCTGGAGCTGGGCGCCGAGATCCGCCGCGGCCACGAGGTCGTCGGACTCGACCAGGACCCGGACGGGGTGACCGTATCCCTCGCCGACGGCACCCGGCTGCGCTCCCGCTACCTCGTCGGCTGCGACGGCGGCCGCAGCACCGTACGCAAGCTGCTCGGCGTCGCCTTCCCCGGCGAACCCGCCCGGGTGGAGACCCTGCTCGGGGTGATGGAGGCCGCCGAGGACCCGGACACGATCGCCGCCGTGGTCGCGGAGGTCCACAAGACCGAGCTGCGGTTCGGGCTCGCCCCGCTCGGGGACGGGACGTACCGGGTCGTCGTGCCCGCCGACGGGGTGGCCGAGGACCGTACGACCGCCCCGACCCTGGACGAGTTCAAGGACCGGCTGCGCGCCTTCGCCGGAACCGACTTCGGCGTGCGCGCACCGCGCTGGCTCTCCCGGTTCGGCGACGCCACCCGCCAGGCCGAGCGCTACCGGGTCGGCCGGGTGCTGCTCGCCGGGGACGCCGCACACATCCACCCGCCGACCGGCGGACAGGGGCTCAACCTCGGCGTGCAGGACGTCTTCAACCTCGGCTGGAAACTGGCTGCCGAGATCAACGGCTGGGCTCCGGAAGGCCTGTTGGACACCTACCACGCCGAACGGCACCCGGTGGGCGCCGCCGTGCTCGCCAACACCCGCGCCCAGATGACCCTGCTGGGCGCCGACCCCGGCGCGGTCGCGCTGCGCGAACTGTTCTCCCGGCTGATGGACTTCGAGGAGGTCAACCGATACGTGACCGGCATCATCACCGCCGTCGACGTCCGCTACGACCTCGGCGAGGACCACCCTCTGGTCGGCCGGCGGATGCGGGACCTGGAGCTCGCCCGGGGCGGCCGCCTCTACGAGCTGATGCACGAGGGCCGGGGGCTGCTCCTCGACCGCACCGGCACCCTCTCGGTGGAGGGCTGGGCGGACCGGGTCGACCACATCGCCGACACCACGAGCACCACGGACGCCACGCACACCGGCGACGGGCCCGAGGTCCCCGCGGTGCTGCTGCGCCCCGACGGGCACGTGGCCTGGGCGGGCGGGGACCAGCGGGACCTGCGCACCCACCTGGCCCGCTGGTTCGGGCCCGCCAGCCGGCCGGTCCGGGGCGGAGGTAGATTGGGAGGGTGATCGACTTCCTCCAGGGCGCCCCGGTGGCCGGCCGTCTCGACATCGTCTGGCACGCCGGATGGCCCTCCCCGAAGCACGACCCCGCCCCGGAGATCCAGTGCCACGCCTACACGGCGGACACGGTCATCCTGCGCCAGAACAAGTCCGTGCACTACGAAGCGCCGTTCCTCTTCCTGCTGTTCGGGAACGAACGCGCCCTGCTGCTGGACACCGGGGCCTCCGCCGACGCCGACCACTTCCCGCTCCGCGAGACCGTCGACCGCCTGATCGCCGAATGGCTGGCCCGCAACCCCCGGCCCGACTACCCCCTGCTCGTTGCCCACACCCACGGCCACGGCGACCACACCGCCGCGGACGGCCAGTTCACCGGCCGACCGCACACCACCGTGGTCGGCACCGGCCTGGACGCGGTCACCCGCCACTTCGGGCTCGGGGACTGGCCGCACGGCACCGCCGAACTCGACCTCGGCGGCCGGATCCTCGACCTGATCCCCGGCCCCGGCCACCAGGAGGCCGCGCTGGTCTTCCACGACCGGCACACCGGGCTGCTGCTCACCGGGGACTCCCTCTACCCCGGACGCCTCTACATCGAGGACCGGGCCGCCTACTCGGACACCGTGGACCGGCTGCGGCGGTTCTGCGCCGACCACCCGGTCCGGCACGTGCTCGGCTGCCACATCGAGATGACCACCACGGCCGGCGAGGACTATCCGCGCGGCACCACCCACCAGCCGGACGAACCCCCGCTCCAGCTCACCCCCGGCCATCTGGACGCCCTGCGCACGGCCCTCGACGAGACGGCGGGCGCGCACGGCAGCCATCCCCGGGAGGAGTTCATCCTGGTCTACCGGGACTGACCCGTCCCACCGCCGGGCCCGTCCCACCACCGGGCCCGTCCACCCCACCGG
Source organism: Streptomyces sp. NPDC033845 (assembly GCF_055576225.1). Lineage (NCBI taxonomy): Bacteria > Bacillati > Actinomycetota > Actinomycetes > Kitasatosporales > Streptomycetaceae > Streptomyces > Streptomyces sp. NPDC033845. The sequence continues at coordinate 57,807 of NZ_JBVIRI010000017.1, forward strand.
GCTCCGCTCCACCGGGCCCGTCCGCCCGGTGCGCGGCGAGCTGCCGCTCCGCCGTGTCCAGCAGCATGTCCAGCGCCACCGGATAGGCGCTGTGCGGCATCCGGGCCGCCAGCAGCCCCGCGGTGGCCGCGATGTTCGGGAACTCCTCGGCCGGCAGGCGCGCGTACGTGGAGTCCCAGCGCTCCTCGTCCGCCGCGCGCGCCCGCTCGCTCAGCGCCAGCGGACCCGCGTCGAGGGCCGCGAAGGCCAGGCACTGGTCGATGTACGCGTGGTAGATCCGCACCGCGTCCGCGTCCGGGAACCCGGCCCCGCGCAGGCTGCCCAGGACCGCCTCGTCCGCCGCGATCTCGCGCGGCCGACCGCTCACCCGGCTCGCGGTCAGCAGGGCCGCCTGCGGATGGGCCAGGTAGGCGCCGTGGATGCGCAGCCCCAGAGTGCGCAGGTCCTCCCGCCACCGCCCGCTCGGCTCCCAGCCGGCCAGCGCCCGGCCGATCAGCTCCTCGCCGATGGCCAGGGTGAGCCCGTCCATGCCGTCGAAATAGCGGTACAGGGTGCTGGGGTCCGCCCCCAGCGCCGCCCCCAGCCGGCGGGCCGACAGGCCCGCCCCACCGTGCTCGCGCACCATCCGCAGCGCCGTCTCCACGATCAGCCGCTCGGACAGCACCGTCCCCTGCCGGGTCGGCCGCCGCCGCCGGCGGGCCTCCTCCGGCACCACGTCCTTCGCCATCGCCCGCTCCTCCCGCCCCGCTGCACCGCGCCCGGCGGGCCCGCCGCCGCCCGGGTGCTCTTATGCCAACACCATTGACCTTAACCCGGGGCCGCGGGTTCCATCGGACCCATCGGTTCCGGAGGCGCACGCCTCCCAGGGAAAGGACCTCGTCATGCGTGTTCTGCTCGTGGGTGCCGGCGGTGTGGGGAGCGCGATCACCAAGATCGCCGCCCGTCGGGACTTCTTCGACCACTTCGTCGTCGCCGACTACGACCCGGCCCGGGCCCGGGCCGCCGTCGAGGCGCTGGGCCCCGGCGAGGAACGCTTCAGCGCCTGTCGCGTAGACGCCTCCGACGAGGCGGCGGTCACCCGGCTGCTCACCGAACGCGGCTGCGACGTGCTGATGAACGCCACCGACCCGCGCTTCGTGATGCCCCTGTTCAACGCCGCGCTGGCGGCCGGCAGCCACTACCTGGACATGGCCATGTCCCTCTCCCGCCCGCATCCCGAGCGCCCGCACTCCGACTGCGGGGTCAAGCTCGGCGACGAGCAGTTCGAGCGGGCCGAGGAGTGGGAGAAGTCGGGCCGGCTGGCCCTGGTCGGCATGGGTGTGGAGCCGGGCCTCTCGGACGTCTTCGCCCGCTACGCCGCCGAGCGGCTCTTCGACGAGATCGAGGAGATCGGCATCCGCGACGGCGCCGACCTGAAGGTCGAGGGGTACGACTTCGCCCCGTCCTTCAGCATCTGGACCACGATCGAGGAGTGCCTGAACCCGCCCGTGGTGTACGAGCGCGAGCGCGGCTGGTTCACCACCGAGCCGTTCAGCGAGCCGGAGGTCTTCGACTTCCCCGAGGGCATCGGCCCGGTCGAGTGCGTGAACGTGGAGCACGAGGAGGTCCTCCTCGTCCCGCGCTGGGTGGACGCCCGGCGGGTCACCTTCAAGTACGGCCTGGGCGACGACTTCATCGGCAAGCTGAAGACCCTGCACGCGCTGGGCCTGGACTCCACCGACCGGGTCGCGGTCCGCGCCGAGGACGGCACCGAGGTCCGGGTGTCGCCCCGCGACGTGGTCGCCGCCTGCCTGCCCGACCCCGCCACCCTCGGCGCGCTGATGACCGGCAAGACCTGCGCCGGGACCTGGGTCAAGGGCACCAAGGACGGGCTGCCCCGGGAGGTGTACCTCTACCACGTGGTCGACAACCAGTGGTCCATGCGCGAGTACGGTTCCCAGGCCGTCGTCTGGCAGACCGCCGTCAACCCGGTGGTGGCCCTGGAGCTCCTGGCCACCGGCGGGTGGTCGGGCTCCGGGGTCCTGGGCCCGGAGGCCCTCCCGCCGGAGCCCTTCCTCGACCTCCTCACCGCCTACGGATCGCCGTGGGGCCTGCGGGAACAGGGCCCGGCGGCGGCACCGGACGCCTGACGGCGGGCGCCCCGCCCCGGCTGCCGGGGCGGCCGCCGGGCCCGGGGTCAGTCGCCGAGCGATCCGAAGAAGGCACGGACATCGGCGACGAACGCCTCGGGCTGCTCCAGCGAGAGGAAGTTCCCGCCCCGCTCCAGCTCGGTCCAGTGGGTGACGAGGTGGTCCCGCTCGGCGAACCGCCGGATGGCGATGTCGGTGGGCAGGGCCACCGCCACACCCGTCGGAACGGTGCCGCGCGGCTTCGGGGCCCAGGCGGACGGGTCGTGGCCCGTCTCGTAGTACAGGTTCGCCGAGGAGCCCGCCGTACCGGTGAACCAGTACACGGAGGCGTTGGTCAGCAGGCGGTCCAGGCCGACGGCGTCCTCCGGGAGCTCCGAGGCCGGATCCGTCCACTCCTTGAACTTCTCGACGATCCAGGCGAGTTGACCGACCGGCGAGTCGTGCAGTCCGTAGGACAGGGTCTGCGGGCGGGTGGACTGGATGGCGACGAACCCCATCTTGTCCTGCTGGAACTCCTCCAGCCGGGCCAGCCGCTCCTTCTCCGGCCCGGTCAGCCCGTCGAGTTCGGCGGGGTCCCCGGAGGGGAAGGTGACCAGACCGTTCACATGGGCGCCGATGACCCGGTCCGGGGCCCGCCGGCCCATCTCCAGGGCGATCCAGGCGCCGCCGCCCGTCCCCTGCACACCGTAGGAGGCGTAGCCGAGCCGCTCCATCAGCTCCACGAAAGCGCCGGCGATCCGGCCGGTGTTCCAGCCCGCCTCGCCCAGCGGGCCGGAGAAACCGGTGCCGGGGGTCGAGGTGACGACCACGTGGAAGTGCTCCGCCAGCGGCCGGACGACCTCGGCGAACTGCACGAACGAACAGGGCCAGTCGTGCATCAGGAGCAGGGGCACCGCCTGCGGGTCCCGCGAACGCAGGTGCAGGAAGTGGATGTTCTGGCCGTCGATCAGGGTGGTGAACTGCGGGTACTCGTTGAGCTCCGCCTCCGCCGCGCGCCAGTCGAAGCCGTCCGCCCAGTACTCCACCAGTCCCTTGAGGTACTCGGTGGGCACCCCGCGGCTCCAGCCGGTACCGGGGATCTCGCCACCCCAGCGGGTGCGGGCCAGCCGCTCCCGAAGATCGTCCAACTCGGCCTGCGGGACATCGATGCGGAAGGGATTGATCCGGGCGTCCGTGGTGCTGCTGTTGTCGTCCATGGAAGAAACACTATTCTCGATATAGGCACATCCGGTTCCTAAACGACCGACAGACTGAGCCCATGTCCGATACCGCCGTACGACTGCTGAGACTCCTCTCCCTGCTCCAGAGCCCGAGGGACTGGCCGGGATCCGAACTGGCCGAGCGCCTCGGGGTCAGCGGCCGCACCGTCCGCAACGACGTCGACCGGCTCCGCGAACTCGGCTACCCGGTCGACGCCACACGCGGCTCCACCGGCGGCTACCGCCTCGGAGCCGGCGCGGCCATGCCCCCGCTGCTGCTGGACGACGAGGAGGCCGTCGCGGTGACGGTGGCCCTGCGCACGGCGGCACAGGGAGCTGTCCCCGGCACCGAGGAGACCGCGCTACGGGCCCTCGGCAAGCTGGAACAGGTCCTGCCGCCGAGGCTTCGGCGCCGAGTCCGGGCCCTCGCCGCGTACACCGTGGCCGTGCCCGCCGACCGGCCCGCCCCGGCCGTCACCGCCGAGGTGCTGACCGTCCTGGTGTCCGCCTGCCGCGACCGCGAGCGGCTGCGCTTCGACTACCTGGACCACACGGGAACACCCACCCGCCGCATGGTGGAGCCCCACCGCGCCGTCAACTGGGGGCGGCGCTGGTACCTGCTGGCCTGGGACGTGGAACGGGCGGACTGGCGCACCTTCCGGGCCGACCGGATCCGCCCCCGCACCCCCACCGGACCCCGCTTCCCGCCACGGGAGGGCCCACCCGGCGGCGCAGCCGCCCATGTCGCGCGGCGGGTGTCCGGCGCGGCCTGGCGGCACCACGCCCGGGTCACCGTGCACGCCCCGGCGGCCGAGGTGATCGAACGGATCAACCCCGCCGTCGGCACGGTGGAGGCGGTCGACGCCGACCACTGCGTGCTGGTCACGGGCGCCGACACGGTGGAGAGCCTGGCCGTCCATCTCGGCCTGCTCGACCTCGACTTCGAGGTCACCGGCCCCGCCGAACTGGTCGCCCACCTCCGCCGCCTCGCCGACCGCTACGCCCGCTCCACACCACCGTCCCTGCCTTCCCCTCCGTCGTCGGCCGCGTCGTAGGCCGTCCGGTGCCTCCCCGTGCGGGGGCGGCAGAAGGCTTGACCGCCATCCGGCGCCGGTGGTTCAGTGGCTGAGCCACTGCACCACTGCACCACTGCACCACTGGATCGCTGGATCGCTGTCGGGGAGGTCGTGTGGAGCCGTTGCCGCGCGGGACGATCGTGGACGCGCTGGAGGACCGGCTGCGGGAGGGAATCCTCACCGGCCGCCACGGGAAAGGCAGTTACCTGCCGCCGGAGCGCAAGCTCGCCGACCGGTACGGGGTCACCCGGAACACCCTGAAGCACGCCTTCGAGCGGCTGGTCCAGGCCGGACTGCTGGAGACCCGGCACGGGGTCGGCACCCGGGTCCGCGACTACCTCCGCCTCGGCGGGGCCGAACTGCTGCCCGCGCTCGTCCGGCACGTCCCGGGCTGGCCCGCCGAGCTCTTCGAAGCCCGGCGCGGCATCGGCGCGTTGATCGCCTCCCGCGCGGCGGTCCGCGCCACCGGCCCCCAGGTCGTCGAACTCCGCGCCCTGCTGGCGGCGCTCGGCGGGGCGGCCGGCGGCGAGGAGGCGCAGCTGGTCGATGCCGAGGTGCACCGGGCGCTCGCCCGGGCCACCGGCAACCGGGTGTACGTCCTGCTCACCAACACGCTCTTCAGCGCCTATCTGCCGGTCCGGGCCGCCCTGGTGGCGCCCTTCACCGACGCCTCCGCCGCGCACGCGCGGCTGCTCCCCGTCGTGGAGGCGGTCGCCGCCCATGAGCCGGCGGCGGCACACGCCGCCGCCGAGGCCTACCTCACCGAAACGGAACGGATCATGCTCGACGCACTCGACGCACTCGACGCACTTGGTGAACTCAGTGGCCCCGGGCAGCGGGGAGGCGGCCGATGAGCGCCGCCCGGGGCACCCGCTTCACCGAGACCATGCTCGGCACGGTCCGGCTCGACGGCGAACACGCCGACCGCCCCTTCCGTCTGGACCTGCGGGTCACCGCCGAACGGATCCTCGACCCCCGGCGCACCACGCACGCCCGGCTGGCCGGGCGGGTCCGGATAGCCGGCCGGGCGGATGACCCGGCGGCCGAAGGGACCATGGAGATATCGCCGTTCGCCCGCCGCCGCATCCGCTACCGGCTCGCGTTCCTCCTGGACGGCCGCCGACTGGAACTCGACGGATGGAAGTCGATCTCCCCCCGGCACCCGCTGACCTCCATGACCGTCCTGCCCTGCCTGCTCACCGCCGACGGCGAACGCGTCGGCGCGGGCACCCTGCGGTTCCCGCTGACCACCGGCCTGCTGCCGTTCCTCGCCGGCTTCCGGTTTCCCCGGCGGGAGGATTCGAACCCGCTCATGGCACCCCGCTGGAAGGGCGAGCCAGGCCGGACCGAGGTCTGGTACACCACCCTCACCGATCCGGAGACCGGCACCGGAGTCTGGATCCACCACGAGCTGACCGCACCCGCCGACGGATCCGAGGCCCGGGCCCACGGCTGGGCCGCCGTCTTCCCGCCGGACGGCCCGGTGGAACACGTACGCTTCGGCCCCGCCCCCTGGCCCCCCGGAACCGACACCGACATCGGAACCGGGATCGGGACCAGCACCGGGACCAGCACCGGGACCGCCGAGGGCACCGGCTACCGGGCGGCCGGCACCCAGGCCGGCCCCGGCCGGATCACCGGCTCCGCCGGATCCTTCAGCTGGGACCTCACCGAACGACCCACCGGCGCCCCGCTCTACACCTTCCCCCGCTGGTCCTGGCGCCGCCCCCTGCTGCCCGCCGCCCAGATCCTGCCGGCGGCCACCGCCTCCTACGACGGGCACCTCAGCCACGGCGGACGGAAACTGCTGCTGCGGGACGCCCCCGGGGCCTCGGCCAGGATCTACGGCCACGGCAATGCCCGGCGCTGGTGCTGGCTGCACGCGGACCTCGGCGGCGGAGACGTCCTGGAGGTCGTCGCCGCGGTCTCCATGCGCCCGGGTCTGCGCCGGCTGCCCCCGATGGTCTTCCTGCGGCTGCGCCGCGACGGCCGTACCTGGCCGCGCCGGCCCGAACGCAGCGCCGTCGGCTGGGCGGGCGCCGGCCGCTTCCGGGCCCGGCTGGGGCACCCCACCTGGACGGTGACCGGCCGGGCCGGTCTGCGCCGCATCCGGGTGGAGGTCCACCTGCCCGCCGAGCACACCCTGACCCTGGACTACCAGGACCCGGACGGCACCCCCGCCGTCTGCCACAACAGCGAACGGGCGGATGCCGTGGTGCGGTGGGAACGCTGGTGGGGCCGCTGGCGCCCGGAAGCCGACTGGCGGCTCGACGGCACCGCCCACGCCGAACACGGCCACCGCTGATGGCCGCCCCCACGAGGAACGCCGCCCACGCGCACCAGAGCCATGGGCAGCAGACCGCCCCGGGTCCCTACGCCGGACTGGTGGCGGCGCTGCTCGCCGCCGACCGGGCGGACGGCTGGACGGCCCGGGTGCCGGGACGGCTGGAAGCCGTGCTCGCCTCGATGCCCGGGCCGGCCCGCGCCGGATACCGTGCGGCGGCGGCCGCCGTCGACGGGTACGCGCTGGCGCGCACCGGCCGACGGCTCGCCGCCCTGGACGCGGAGGCCCGGGAGTCGGTCCTCGCCGCCCTGGCCGCCCGGCCGGCCGTGCTGCCGCTTCTGGACGTCCTCAAGGTGCCCGTCCTCCTGGCGGCGGGCACCGAACGGATGCTCGGCGAGGGCGACGGCGACGGCGAGGGCCGCACCCGCGGCCTGGGGTTCGCCCCGCCCGCGGACCCGCCCCTGGACTGCGTCCCGGCCGCGCACTGGCCGGCCCGGTCCACCGCCGACGCCGTGGTGATCGGCTCCGGTGCGGGCGGGGCCATCGCCGCCCGCACCCTGGCCCGGGCCGGAATGAGCGTGGTCGTCCTCGAAGAGGGACACCACCACTCCACCACCTCCTTCGGCCGCCGCACCCCGCTGGACCGCTTCGGCGAGCTGTACCGGGACGGCGGCGCCACCCTCGCCGTCGGCAGCCCGCCGCTGGTCGTCCCGGTCGGCCGGGCCGTCGGCGGCACCACCGTGGTCAACGCCGGCACCTGCTACCGGACCCCCGACCGGGTCCTGCGCCGCTGGAGCTCCGAGCACGGCTTCCAGCTGGCCGACGGCTTCGGCCCGTACCTCGACGAGGTCGAACGGACCCTGAAGGTGGCCACCCAGCCCGTCGAGGTCCTCGGCGAGAACGGGCGGCTCGCGCTCCTCGGCGCCGAACGGCTCGGCTGGGCCGCGGCCCCGCTCCGGCGCAACGCGCCCGGCTGCAAGGGGTCCTGCCAGTGCGTGGTCGGCTGCCCCAACGGGGCCAAGCAGAGCGTCCAGCTGTCCGTACTGCCCGACGCCTGCGCGGCCGGCGCCCGGATCGTCACCGGGGCGCGGGCCCTGCGGATCCTCGTCGACCCGGACCCGCCGGGCGGCGGCCGGCCCCGGGCGGCCGGGGTGCTCGTCCGCCGCCCCGACGGCGGCGAGTTCGAGATCCTCAGCCCGACCGTGGTGGTCGCCGCCGGAGCCCTCCAGTCCCCGCAACTGCTACGGCGCTCCGGCCTGGGCGGCCATCCCGGCATCGGCCGCAACCTCAGCGTGCACCCCGCCACCAGCGTGGCCGGGCGGTTCCCGCACGAAGTGACCGCCTGGGAAGGGGTGCTGCAGAGCACCGGCGTCGAGGAACTGCACCCGCAGGGCGTCCTCATCGAAGCCACCGCCACACCCCCGGGCATGGGCAGCTTCGTCCTGCCCGGGGTGGGGCGGGAACTCCGTACGGAACTGGAGGGCGCGGGCCGGCTGGCCACCCTCGGCGCGATGATCGCCGACCGCCCCTCCGGCCGGGTCCTGGGCCGCGACCGCACCCTCATCCGCTACACCCTGGACCCCCGCGACGCGGGCCGCCTCATGACGGCCGTACGGGCCATGGGCCGGCTGCTCTTCGCGGCCGGAGCCGAGGAGGTCCTCACCGGAGTCCCCGAGGCCCCGCGCGCCCGGTCACTCGCCGAACTGGACGGGCTGCTGGCCGGGATCACCGCGCGCCGGCTGCACCTCTCGGCCTTCCACCCCACCGGCACCATCGCCGCGGGCGCCGACCCGCAACGCGCCCCCGCCGACCCGCTGGGCCGGCTCCGCGGCATCGACGGCGTACTGATCGCCGACGGCTCCGTCCTCCCCGCCTGCCCCGAGGTCAACCCCCAACTGTCCATCATGGCCGCCGCCCTGACCATCACCGAAACCCACACCCGCACCCCCCGGCCGTAGCCACACTCGCCCGGCTGGGGCTGGTGCACCGGTTGGTGCGGGGGACCGCCCCGGCCGGGTGGGGGCCGGGGGCCGGGGTCAGCGGGGGGTGAGGACGCAGAACTCGTTGCCCTCGGGGTCGGCGAGGACCGTCCACGGCACGTCGCCCTGGCCCAGGTCCACATCGACGGCGCCGAGCGCCCGCAGCCGCTCCGCCTCGGCCGGCTGGTCGTCGCCCGGGTAGGGGCGGAGATCGAGGTGCACCCGGTTCTGCGCCGTCTTCTGGTCGGGCGTGCGGATGAACTCCAGGTACGGGCCCACCCCCTTGGAGGAGCGCAGCACCGCCTGCTCCCCGGTCGCCGAGTGCACGGTCCAGTCCATGGCCGCGCCCCAGAACCGGGCCATGGCCTCAGGATCGGCGCAGTCGACCACCACCGCGGCCACCGGCCCGGTGTCCCGGTAGACCTCCCGGGGTTCCAGTACGCAGAACTCGTTGCCCTCGGGGTCGGCGAGGACGGTCCAGGGGACATCGCCCTGGCCCACGTCGGCGCGGGTCGCGCCGAGCGCCAGCAGACGGGCGACCAGTTCCGCCTGATGGGCCGCCGAGGTGCTCGCGAGGTCGAGGTGCACCCGGTTCTTCACCGTCTTGGGCTCCGGGACCCGCACCACGTCGATGTAGAGGGCGGAGGGGTCCGGGTATTCCAGCCCCTCGGGTTCCACATTGGTCACCCCCGGTGCCTCGCTGTCGAGTCCCCAGCCGAGGACCTCCGCCCAGAACCGCCCGACCACCGTGTCGTCGAGGGCGTTCATCGCAATCTGAACCAGCCGTGTCGCCATGTCGCCGACCCTATCCCCACCGAGGACCGTGCACCGAGAATAAAAGGGTGACGGGAACTGTCACCTTTGGGTCCCATCGTGGAGGGATGGAACAGCACACGGACACCCACAACACGGACACCCACAACACGGACACCCACAACACGGACACTCGCAACACCCATCCCCTCACCGGTCGGATCGCGCTCGTGGCCGGGGCCACCCGCGGGGCCGGCCGGGCCCTCGCCGTCGAGCTCGGCCGGGCCGGGGCCACCGTCTACGTCACCGGCCGCACCACCCGGGAGCGGGTCAGCGAGGTCGGCCGGGCCACCGAGACCATCGAGGAGAGCGCGGAGCTGGTCACCGCGGCCGGCGGCACCGGAATCGCCGTCCCCACCGACCACCTGGACGAGGAGCAGGTGCGGGCCCTGGCGGAGCGGATCGACCGCGAGCACGGCCGGCTCGACATCCTCGTCAACGACCTGTGGGGCGGCGAACACCTCCTCGTCGCCTCCCTCTTCGGGAAGATGAAGAGCTGGGACACCCCCCTCGCCGACGGCCTGCGGATCCTGGATCTCGGGGTGCGCTCGCACGTGATCACCGCCGCGCTGCTCCTCCCGCTCCTGATCCGCTCCGAGGCCCCCCTGCACGTGGAGGTCACCGACGGCACCGCCGCCACCAACCGCCGCTACCGCGAGAACCTCTACTACGACCTCGCCAAGAACGCGCCCATCCGGATGGCCTTCGGACTGGGCGAGGAGATCGCCGAGTACGGCGGTACGGCCGTGGCCGTCAGCCCTGGCTTCCTGCGCTCGGAGCAGATGCTCGCCCACTTCGGGGTGACCGAGGAGAACTGGCGCGACGCGGTGGCCCAGGAGCCGGACTTCGCCATCGCCGAGTCCCCGTACTACCTGGCCCGCGGGGTCGCCGCGCTCGCCGCCGACCCGGACCGGGCCGCCCGCTGGAACGGCGGCTCCACCTCCAGCGGGGAACTCGCCCGGATCTACGGGATCCGGGACACGGACGGCAGCCGGCCGGACGCCTGGGCGTACTTCGAGGAGGTCCGGTTCGGCGGGAAGCCCGGTACCCCCGACGACTACCGCTGACCCACGCCCCCGGGACCGGTCCCGGCAACGGGTTCGGGTCCGGGCCCGTACAGGGCGGCCAGTGCCTGCGCGTGCTCGCGGAACCGCGCGCGCAGGCCCTCCGGGGCCAGCACCTCCACCTCCGCGCCCAGTTCGCTCAGCTGGGCGAAGGCCACGTCCTGGGATTCCACCGGCAGCCGGAGCGTCACGCGCCCGGCGGAGTCCGGCTCGGACGCCGATTCCATGGCCTCGGCGATCCCGGCCGAGTCCGCGACGGCGGGCAGCCGCCGCAGCCCGGGCCCGCTCAGCCGCAGGGTGACGGTAGTGCGCAGCAGGGCCCGGGCGAAGGCGGCGGAGTGCGCCCGCCAGTGCGCGGCGAGGTCGAAGGAGAGGTCGCGGACGAAGGGCCGGTCGCCGTCCGCTGCGGGGGAGAGGGCGGTGACCCGGTCGACGCGGTAGGTCCGCCAGGCGCCTACGTCGGGATCCCCGGTCCCGGTCCCGTTGTCTGCACCGGTCCCGGGCGCGGGCGGATCGCCCGGGACGCGGCCGACCACGTACCAGACACCGGCCTTCAGGACGAGGCCGTACGGTTCCAGCAGGCGGGTGACCGTACGCGGCGGAGCCCCGTCCCGGCCCGGCCGGGCGTAGGACAGCCGTACCGGCCGGTCCGCCCACACGGCGCGGGCCAGCTCCGGCAGCAGCTCGGGAGCGGAGGGTTCGCGGAACCAGGCCGGGGCGTCGAGGTGGAAGCGGTGCGCCGAGGACTCGGCGGCGGCGCGCAGTGAGGGCAGCAGGGTGGCCGTGAGTTTCAGCCGGGCCGTGTCCGCGGCGTCGGCGAGCCCGAGGTCGCGCAGGGCGGTGGGCAGGCCGGAGAGGTAGAGGGTCTCCGCCTCGGTGGGGCGGAGCGTGGTGAGGCGGGTCCGGTAGCCAGGGGCCAGGTGGTAGCCGCCGGTCCGGCCGCGTTCGGCGCGGACGGGCACGCCCGCGTCCTGGAGGGACTGGGCGTCCCGGATCACGGTCCGCTCCGACACCTCCAGCTCCCGGGCGAGGGCGGCGGCGGTCAGCCCCGGGCTCGACTGGATGAGCAGGGCCATACGGATCAGACGGGCGGCACGCATGCCCCCAGCATCCCGGACGGCCCCGGCCCCCGGGCGCGGGCGCCGGGGACCGGGGCGGTCGAGCGTGTCGAACGACGGGACCGGACGGGACGGCTCGGCGCGGGCGCCCCGACGGCTACGGCCTCAGGGGCCTTCGGCGCCCGCCTCAGGGCCGGTGGAAGCGGACCTCCGGATAGGCCGGGCCGGGGCCGTCCAGCAGGGGCCGGGGGAGGCCCCGAAGGTGCCGGTCGAAGAAGGCCGTGACATGGGCGCGGGTGACGGCCAGCGCCCGCCGGGCCGGGATCTCCCCGGCCGGCAGCCCGAAGTGCTCCTGGAGCACCGGTCCGTCGGAGAAGGAGAAGTGGTCGGAGCCGGCCACCGTCAGCCAGCGCTTCCAGCCGCCGAGCGCCGCCCAGGTGGTGTCCCAAGTGGTGTCCTCGCCGCCCGGCCGGTGCACCTCGTCGTCGGTGCCGAGCATCAGGAACGGGCGTCCGCCCAGCCCGCCGGACGGCAGCACGTCCCAGAAGGAGCCGTCCATGTTCACCCCGGCGTCGATCCGCCGGTCCGCGAGCATCGCCGTGGCCGCACTGGCCCCGCCGATCGAGTGCCCGGCCATGCCGATCCGGGAGCGGTCGATGGATCCGGCGTACTTCCAGGCGGCCCGGGGGCCCGTCAACCGGTCCAGGAGGAACCGGGTGTCCGCGCTGCGGGTGGCCGTCACCACCGTGCCGGACACACCTCCCTCGCCCACCGCCGTGCAGGCCGCGCAGGTGAGGACCCGGCCGCCCGGGAAGGCCGTTCCGGAGCTCTCGTAGGCGTGGTCGACGGAGGCGACGACATAGCCGCGCGAGGAGAGTTCCTCGGCGAGGGCGGTGAGGGTGAACCGCGGCACCCCGAACCCCGGGGAGAGCACCACCAGCGGATGCCGGCCGGGCGCGGGCCGGACGTCCGCGGCCCGGTGGGTACGGATCCCGGCCACCTGCCCGGCGGCCTCCGGGTCCGTCACGCCGACCTCGGCGACCAGCAGCCGGGCCTCCTCGGCGGTGGCGTACGGCACGGTCGGCGCCGGTGCGTGGCGTGCCGCCGGGTAGGTCATGGTGACCATCAGCTCGCGGCCGTCGGCGGTGGGCGTCCACGGGTCGGTCCGGGAACCGTCGACCAGGTGCAGCACCGAACTCCCCACCGCATACGGCCCGGTGGGCGCCGGCAGCCGCGGCCCGGCGGCCACCCCGGTGGACGCGGCGACGGCGGAGACGGCTGAAGCGGAAGCGGTGGTGGCAGAAGCGGTGGAGGCGGATGCGGTGGAGGCGGTGGTGGCCGCCGGTAAGGCGATCGCGGAGGCGAGTAGGGCGGCCGTGGCCGCCCGGGTCAGTTTGGACATGCCCAGAAGCTACGGTCCGCCCCCGCCCGCCGCGTCAGCCCCCGGGCGAACATCCAACCCCCCGCCGTACGCCGCGAGTCGCAAGCCGGCGTACCCCCTGGGTCGGGCACCCCGGCCGGCCGCCGGGCCGGCCGGGTGGCCGGCCCGGTGGGGGTCAGTTGGCCGGGACCTCGTCCCGGAAGGTGGTGCCGGCGCTGCGGAAGGCGTTCACCTTGGCCGTGACCTGGGCGGGGGTGAGGACCTGGTCCTTCACGTGCAGGACGTAGTCCACGCGCTGGTCGTAGGCCCGGGGCGCCGACCCCGGCTGGCCATTGAGGTCGATCAGCCACTGGTTGAAGTTGATGGACATGGGGCGCTCGGGCAGGTAGCGGGCGTCGTGGGTGCCGAAGTGCTGACCGTCCACGTAGTAGGTGATGGCGTGGTCGTCGATGGTCAGCACCAGGTCGTGCCAGCCGGCGTAGCTGGTGCGGACCTCGGAGTGCTGGTTGACGGCCTCCCAGGGGTCCGGGCGGTAGGTCTCCCAGGAGGTGGTGTAGAGGATGTTCGCCGGTTCGCCCCAGCCGCCGTTGGGGAGGTACTCGAAGTCGTACTCGGCGTAGTCGTCGGCCATCGGGGCCTTGAGGTCGTTGATGGTGAAGAAGGTCTGGACGAGGTGGTCGCCGTCCGGGCCGTACTTGGGGGCGTCGGAGAACTTCACCCGGGCCGCGTAGGTGCCGTTCTTGAACTTGGAGGCCTGGGTCAGGACTTCGGTGTGCCTGGTGCTCTCGCCGGTGCCCGCGGTGGAGGTCTCCAGGTTCATCACCGTGCTCCCGGACTCCTGGAGGAAGGTGACGTTCTGCGGGGCCCAGGTGGCGCCGGGGACGCCCGGTCCGCCCGCGTTGGAGCGGACGCTCCAGCCGTGCGCGGCGATCGCCGGGTCGGTGTGCGAGGTGTAGGAGAAGTCGTCGAACAGGGTGGCGCCCGAGGGGCCGGGGTCGGTCGGTGTCGGGGTGGGGCCGGTGGGCGTCGGTGTCGGGTCCGGGTCGGGGGTGTTGCCGCCGGGGGCGGTGCCCCACACCGTGGTCCCGGCCAGCTGGGCGGTCACCTTGGGGGAGTCCGCGTAGGAGGTGCGGGCGGCGTCGAAGGAGTAGTCGTCGGACTGGACGAGGGTCTGCCAGTCGGCCCGGTGGAAGCGCAGCTGCATGTCGCCGGTGTCCGCCCCGGGGGCGAGCGACCCGGCTCCGGCGGTGAACCCGATCTCCAGATAGCGGTCGGCGGTGGCGGTGGGGGTCGCCAGGGTGCCGAAGGTCCCGGTGATGTTGGCGCAGCCCTTGACCGCCCAGGAGCAGGCGAACCGGTACTGGACGGAGGGGCCGTCGGCCTTGAAGTAGTAGCGGATCCGGACCTGGCTCAGGGGCACGGCGGTGGTTCCGCTGTTGACCACCTTGAACCAGGGCTCGACCTGGTCCGCGGTGGCCCCGGCGGCACTGGTCCGGTACTGGACCTTCACGGAGTCGGCGGCCGCGCTGGCCGGCAGCGCGGTCAGGGCGGCCGAGCCGAGTCCCGCGGTGAGGGCGAGGGCCAGGACGGCGGCCGTCCGGCGGCTGGGGGTGCGCATGGGGCGTTCCTCTCGGGTGGGGGGATCACGGGAGTGCACGGGAGATCACGTGGATCGCGTGGACCACGTGGATCACGGGGTGAGGAGGCTGTGCGGTGCGTGGGCGCGCACGCCGAGGGCGGCGAGCCGGATCCGGTGCCGGTCGAGCCGGTCCCGGAAGTCGGGCCGGTCGCGGTGCGGGGACCAGGCGGTTTCCGCGAGGGCGCAGAGGCGGGGGAAGGCGAGGTATTCCAGCTGGGCGGGGGTGCTCGCGTACTCGGTCCACAGCTGGGCCTGGGTGCCGAGGACCCGGCGGGCGGCCTCCGGTTCCCAGTGGGCGGGTGCCGGGTCGTGGTCGTAGACGGTGTCGAGGTCGAGGACGCCGTCCTGGCCCGGGGGTTCGGCGGGATCGGTGGACTGCGGGTAGTCGAGGTAGGTGGAACGGTACGGGGTCATGATCACGTCATGGCCGCGGAGCGCCGCCCGGCGGCCGTGCTCGGCGTCCCGCCAGGCCAGCACCGTGAAATCGGTGGGGAGTTCGGCCCCGTTGTCGGTCCAGCCGAGGGGGCGCCGGCCGAGCGAGCGGAGGTGTGCGCCGACCCGGCCCATGAACCAGCCGTGCAGGGATCCGGTTTCCGGCAGCCCCTCGGCGGCGGCCCGGGCGCGGGCCGGGGGCGAGTCCGCCCATTCGGTCCGCGGGCATTCGTCGCCGCCGAGGTGGACGTAGGGGGAGGGGAACACGTCCGTGACCTCGTCCAGGACGGTGCGGCAGAAGGAGAGGGCCGCGTCGTGGACCCCGAGGATGTTCTCGCAGACCCCCCAGCGGGTCCAGGTGTCCAGCCGGGTGCCCGGCCGGTTGCCGAGGTGGGGGTAGGCGGCGAGGGCGGCCCGGGTGTGGCCCGGCATCTCGATCTCGGGGACCACCATGATCCCGCGCCGGGCGGCGTACGCCACCAGGCCGACGAGCTCGGCGCGTGTGTAACTGCCCTGGTGGGGCCTGCCGTCCCCCTCGCTCTCCCGGCGCCGCCCACCGATCTCGGTGAGCAGCGGATACGCGGGGACCGGCATCCGCCAGCCCTGGTCGTCCGTGAGGTGGAGGTGCAGCACATTGAGGTGGTGCAGGGCGAGCAGATCGACGAACCGTCGCAGATAGCCGATGGGTTGGAAGTGGCGGGCCACGTCCAGCATCGCGCCGCGCCAGGCGAACCGCGGCCGGTCGGTGATCCGTACGCAGGGCACGGACCATTCCGCGCGCCGGGCCGGTCCGGCCGCCAGCGCGGCGGGCGGCAGCAGCTGGCGCAGGGTCTGCACGGCGTGCAGCAGCCCGGCCGGGCGGGCCGCGCGGAGCACCACGGTGTCGGGGGTGACGGTCAGCGAGTAGCCCTCGTCGCCCAGCGGTCCGGGCGGTCCGGGCGGCCCGGGATCGGCGGGCGCGGGATCGGCGGGGTCGAGGAGCAGCCGGAGCCGGCCGTCGGAACGCGGTGGCAGCGGCAACCCCGTCGCCGGGGCGAGCAGTTCGCGCAGCAGTACGGCGGCGTCCTCGGCGCCCGGCCCGGCGTACAGGGCGGTGCCGGCGTCGAGGGTGAACCGGCCCGGCCGCCGGACGACGGATTCGGGGCGGGGGAGGAGCGCGAGCGTGGAGCGGCCGGTCATCCGGAGGTCCTCACCTGGTCGGCATGCGGACGGGACGGGACAGGACGGGGGTGCGGGCGGAGTGGACCTGACCAATTGGCAAGGTGGTCAGGTCGGTGGCAAGAAGGTGACATGCCTCGGTCAGGCCGTCAACCCCGTCCGCACAGCGGAAGTTCCGTCCGGACCTCGCGGGAACCGGCGCCGAATGCTTAGATGCACATGACCAGTTGGACAGACGTCCTGATGAGAGGAGGCCGGGCCGTGCCCAAGGACCTCGCCGTGCCGGGTTCCGTGCTCAAGCGGGAACGGGTCCGCGAGCACCTCCTCGGTCTGATCGACCTCAGACGGCCGGGGGACGCGATCCCCTCCGAACGCACCCTGTGCGCCGAGCTGGAGGTCTCCCGCCCCACCCTGCGGGCGGCGGTGGACGAACTCGTCGCCACCGGACTGCTCGTACGCGAACACGGACGCGGGATGTTCGTCGCCCCCGACAAGATCACCCAGGAGCTGGCCTCCGAGGAGACGCCGTTCGCCGTCCGCCAGGCGTCCGGCCACTGGTCCAGCAGGGTGCTGGAGCACTCGACCGTCCCGGCCGGAGCCCGGATCGGGCGCCGGCTGCGCATCTCGCCGAGCGCGGGACTGCTCTACGTGGCCCGGCTCCGCCTGGTCGACGGCGCCCCGATGGCCATCGAGCACCTGCACATCCCGGCGGACCTGGTGCCCGCCCTGTCACCGGCCGAGCTGGAGGTGGGCGATCTGTACGAGCACCTGCGCGACCACCACGGGGTCTACGTGCACGAGGCCCAGCAGTCCATCGAGCCGACCGTGGTCAACGAGGCGGAGGCCGGGCTGCTGGACGTCCCGCTGCTGTCGCCCGCCCTGCTGATCGAGCGGCTGACCACCGACTCCACGGGCCGCCCGGTGGAGTACGTGCACTCCGTCTACCGCGGCGACCGCTACCGGATCGTCTCCCGGCTGGCGCTCGGGTCGGTGCCCGGGGTGCGGGCGGCCGGACACCATCCGGGGATCCCGCCCGGCGACCTGGGCCGCCGGGGCATCATCACCTCCACCACCTCCGGGGACATCCACACCAGCGCCTGATCCCCGCCGGTGGGTTCACGCTTCAGCGGTGCCGCCGGGTCCACCGGGCGATACCGCGACGGGCGGCGCGCCCGGCCCCGAAACCGGCCGAGGCGGCGGCCACCGGCGCGGGCGCCGGACCCGCCGCGCCCGCCGGTGCCGTCACCGGTGCCGTTGCCGGGGCGGCCACCGGGCCGGCGGCCGGGGACGCCGCCGGAGTGCGGCGGGTCCAGCGGTGCCACCAGTGGCGGCGCCGCGGGTGGACGGCCCGTCCCATCCGGCGGCCCAGCAGCAGATATCCGAGCAGGGCGCCCGTGGTGTTGAGGATGACGTCGTCCACGTCGAAGGCCCGCCCGCTGACCAGGGCGCCCTGGACCAGCTCCACCAGGGTCATCACCACCGCGGTCGGCACCGCCACCCGCAGCAGGCCCCGGGTCTGCGGCAGCAGCACCGGCAGCAGGATGCCGAAGGGCACGCCGAGCAGCAGGTTGCCGCCGAGCTGCTTGGCCGCGTCCCGGACCGAGTTCCCGTCGAGATAGGCGTTGATGGAGGCGCCGGGGGTGACGTTGCTGTGCACCAGGTCCACCGAGGCCGCCGAGGGTTCCAGGGTGACCCGGGCCAGCGCGATGCTGAACGCCACCGTTCCCACGAACGCGGCGAGCATCGCGAGCGCCCGCAGGAACGGCCCCACCGGCGGGCGCCCGGGCTCCGCGGGGTCGGCCACCCGCACCCGGCCCGCGGGCTCCACGGGTGCCACCGGCGCCACGGGGCTCGCGGGCTCCGAGGTCCGCACCGGCCCGGAGGTCTTCGCGGTCTCCGCCGCCTCCGCGGCCTTCACGCTGCCGGCCGCCTCCGCCTCCTCGGCCGGCCGCGCGGGCTTCGCCGACCGCAGAGCCCGCAACGCCTTCGCCGCCCTGCCGGTGGTCCCGGCCGCCTTCTCCGCCTTCGCGTGCTGCACGGTGTCTGTGGTGCCTACGGTGCCTGCGGGGTCCGCGGGGTTCGTCCGGGCCATCGGTCACTCCTTCTCGCGCCTGCTCGCGCCGCTCGGATCCTGGCGGCGCGTGTACCCCGGTACAGGCCTTCCACGCGCCGCCGTCCGGCACGGGTAGTGACCATGGACTGACGGGGCATCCGACAGGCATGGACACCCAAGAGCAAGAGACGGCGCCCGCCGCCGCACCGGATCCCGCACCGCGCCGGCGGGGCCGGCGCCGGGCCGCCCAGATCGCCGTCGCCCTGGTGACGGTCCTCGTGCTGCTCCTGCTGGCCGGCCGGTTCCTCGCCCTGCCCGGCCTGGGCGACCTCTTCGGCAGCACCACCCAGGACCGCACCGGACCCGCCGTGCTGAAGTCGCTGCGCGACATGAGCCGTTTCGAGGGCGCGGCCGGCGACTACCAGGTGGTCGTGGACCTGGAGCGGGACGCCAAGCTGCTCCCCGACGCCATCCGGGGGACCCGCACCCTCTACGTGGGCGCCGGTTCGGTGTCCGCGTACGTGGACCTGGGCGGGCTCGACGACCGGGCGGTGACGGTCAACGCCGACCGGACCGAGGCGGTCCTGAGGCTCCCGCACGCGGTGCTCGGCAGCCCGGCCCTGGACGCGGAGCGCTCGTACGCCGTCTCCAAGCAGCGCGGTCTGCTGGACCGGCTCGGCGACCTGTTCTCCGACAACCCGGCCGGCGAACAGGCGGTCCAGAAGCTCGCCGTGAAACGGATCGCCGACGCCGCCAAGGACGGCGGGCTCACCCAGCGCGCCGAGCGCAACACCGCCTCCGTCCTGGAGGGCCTGCTGAAGTCCCTCGGTTTTGACCGGGTGACGGTCACCTACGCCTGAGGCCGGAGGGCGCCGGGGCGCGGCATCAGCGTGGCGTAGAGGGCGGCCGACACGAGCATGCCGGCGGGCAGCGAGAGGTCGAGGCCGTCCAGGGCCCGGGCCACCGGTCCGGTGTAGACGCTGTTGACGCACAGGGCGGCCGCGAGGCTTCCGGCCGTCAGGGCCGCCGCCCCGGCCGGGTTGACGCCGCCGGTGTACCAGTACGCGCTCGCGCGGCTCTCGTCCGCGAGCGCGGCACCGTCGTAGCGGTTGCGGCGGAGCAGCAGATCGGTGGCGTAGACGGCGGTGGCCGGGCCGAGCACGATGACGGTCAGCTGGAGGACGGTGCCGACGGTGTCGAGGAAGTCGGAGACCAGCAGGGCGTACAGGGTGAGGGCGACGGCGGCGGCCCCGTCGATGAGCACGCTCAGGGAGCGGCGGACGCGGACCCCGACCGCCTGGAGCGCCAGCCCCGCGCTGTAGGCGGTCAAGGCGTTGATGGCGATGGTGCCGAGCACGAGGGAGAGCAGGAACACCGGGCCGAACCAGCCGGGCAGCAGCCCCTGGAGCGCGTGCTGCGGATCCGTCATGTCGACCGCGGTCGCCGCGAGGGCGCCCAGCGAGCAGACCAGCACGCTGGGCAGGAAGCCGCCCAGCGCGGTCCAGCCCGCGACGGCCCGGGGAGAGGTGTCGCGGGGCAGGTAGCGGGAGAAGTCGGCACTGGTGGTGTACGACAGCGGGCCCGCGGCGATCAGGCCGACGCCGGCGGTCATGGTCGCCCAGAGCGCGGTGCCGTGGAGCGGGACGCCGGGGGAGTACGAGAGGTCGGCGTGCCGCAGCACTCCCACGGCGAGGACCGCGAAGACGGCGGTGAGGGCCAGGGTGATCGGCAGGTACAGCCGGACGATCATGGCGTGTCCGAACACGCTGATGGTCAGGGTGAGTCCGGCGATCGCGACGACCAGGGCGGTCTTGGCCGCGCTGCCGGTCGGCAGGCCGGCCCGCTCGAACAGGGCGACGGCGGCGGCCGAGGCGGCGGCCAGGTTGAGCGCGAAGTAGCAGACGGAGACGGTCCAGCCGAGGAGCGCGTTGTTCACCCGGTTGCCGAGCACCCCGTACATGGTGCGGGTGATCACCTCGCTCGGTGCGCCGGCGGCCGGGCCGGAGACGGCGAGCAGCCCGGTGAGCCCCCAGAACAGGTTCCCCGCGACGATCACGGCGAGGGCCTGCGCCAGGCCGAGGCCCATCAGGACCAGGGCCGCGCCGATCACCAGGCTCAGGTAGTTGACGTTGGCCGCGGCCCAGACGGCGAAGAGTTCGCGGGGGCGGCCGTGGCGTTCCCCGTCGGGGATCGGATCGATGCCGTGGCGCTCGATGCGGGCCGGTCCGCCGGCGTCCGCCGGGGTGCTCGGTTCGTGAAACGCGGAAGCCATGTCCAGCCCCTCCAGGTGGTGGGCGTACCCGCCTGCTTGCTTATTGGTCGCACACTCAATAGCATTCGGGGTATGTCGTCAAGCACCCAGCGCAAGCGGATCCGCAAGTCACCGGCCGACCGTCGGGCGGAGATCGTCGGGGCCGCCGCCGCGGTCGCCCTGACCGAGGGGCTCGAATGCATCACCCTGCGGCACATCGCCGAGCTGCTTGAGGTCCGGCCCGGACTGGTCAGCCACTACTTCCCGGCGGTGGAGGACCTCGTCGCCGAGGCCTTCGGCACCGCGGCCACCGCCGAACTCGACCGGCTCCTCCCGGCCGACCGGGACGGGAACACCCCACTGCGCCACCTCGCGCGGTTCTTCGCCGCCGCGACGGGCCCGGCGTACGACGACATCAGCCGCCTCTGGATCAACGCACGGCACCTCAGCCGCTACCGGCCGGTGCTCCGCGAGCGGGTGCGGGAACAGGAGGCCGCCTGGCGCGGCCGGCTGACCGCACTGATCGGGGACGGTGTCGGGGCGGGGGAGTTCCGGACGGCGGACCCCCACACGACCGCCGTCCACATCCTGGTGGTCCTCGACGGCCTGGCCGCCCACGCCAACACCACCACGGACGCCCGCCCCGCCCTCCTCACCGACCTGCCCCGCACCACCGCCGAACGCGAACTCGCCCTCGCCCCGCTCGCATTGGCCCTGCCCTGACCGGTCCCACGGTCCCCACCGAACGTCCCCGACGGCCCCCCGCCGGGCCGTTCACCCGTCACCCGCCACCCGCCCAGGGAGTCCTCGTGCGCACCGATCTCGTCCTCCTGTCCGGCCGTCTGCTCGACCCGGCCGGCGGGGGCTTCCTGCCCGAGACCGCCATGGCCCTGGCCGGCGGCCGGATCTCCGCGCTGGGTGAGGACCGGGAGATCCGCGCGCTCGCGGACCCCGCGACCACCGTCATCGACCTCAAGGGCGCCGTGGTCACCCCCGGACTGACCGACGGACACCTCCACCCGGTGTCCGGCGCCGAACTGACCCACGGCCTGGACCTGTCCGGCTGCACCGACCTGCACCGGCTGCGCGAGACCCTGGCCGGTGCGGTCGCCGCGCTGCCGCCCGGCGGCTGGCTGCACGGCTGGGGCCTGGACCCGAACGCCTTCGGCGGACTGCCGGTCGGCACCGCCGCCCTCGGACCCGTACTGGACGGAGTCCCCGCACTCCTCCAGCTCTTCGACGCCCACTCGATGCTGGCCAGCCCGCGCGCCCTCGAACTCGCCGGAGTCGACGGCCCCCGCAGCTTCGCCCAGGCCGCCGAGATCGTGTGCGACGAGACCGGCCGGCCCACCGGGATGCTGCTGGAGGACGCCGCCTGCGAACTCGTCGAACGCGCCGCCCCGCAGCCCACGCACGCCGAACGCCGCGCCCGGCTCGCCACCGCCCTCCGGGCCATGGCGGCGGCCGGACTCACCGGCGGCCACGCCATGGACGCCAACGGCGACTCCCTCGCCCTCTACGCGGAACTCGAAGCAGCCGGCGAACTCCCGCTCCGGCTCCGCGTCGCCCCCTGGTGCCAGCCCGGAACCGACGAGGAGGCGCTGCGCGCACTCATCGGACAGCAGGGCACCGGCGGCGACCTCTGGCAGGTCCGGGGCGTCAAGCTCTTCATGGACGGCACCATCGACAACGGGACGGCCTGGCTGGAACACCCCGACTGCCACGGCGAGTCCACCCACGCCTTCTGGCCCGACCCGGAGGACTACGCCCGGGTCGTCGCCGCACTCCACCGCGCGGGCGTGCCCACCGCCACCCACGCCATCGGGGACGCCGCCGTACGGCACGCCCTGGACTCGATCGCCCGCGCCGCCCGGCAGGGCCACGACGGCGGAGCCGGACCGGGCACGGGCATCGGCACGGGCACCGGCACGGACACCCGCACCGGCACAGGCATCGGCAACGGCATGGGAACCGGCCGGGCGCCCAGGCACCGGATCGAGCACATCGAGACCGTCCCGGACGACACCCTGGCCCGGTTCGCCGGACTCGGCGTCGTGGCCTCCATGCAGCCCACCCACTGCTGCGACTACACCCGCGCCGACCACACCGACAACTGGTCGGTCCGGCTGGGCGAGGAACGCGCCGCCCGGGCCTGGCGCTGCCGGGACCTCTGGGACGCCGGAGCCACCGTGGTCCTCGGCTCGGACTGGCCCATCGCCCCGTACCAGCCGCTGGGCGTGATGGCCGGGGCCCGCCACCGCCGCCCCGGCCGGGACCTCACCCAGCCCCCGCACGGCCCCGAGCAGGCACTGACCGGCCTCGAAGCCCTCCAGGGCATGACCCTCAACCCGGCCCGCGCGGCGGGTGAGGAGCTCCTCGCCGGCCGGCTCGCGGTGGGCCGGCGAGCCGACCTCACGGTCTTCGCGGACAGCCCGGTCACCACCGCGGCCACCGACCTGCCCGACCTCCCGGTCCTGCTCACCGTGCTGGCCGGCCGCCCCACCCACCGCGCCCCGCAGCTGTGACCGCGGCGGGGCCGGTCCGCACCCACCGCGCCCCGCAACGGTGACCGCGGCGGGATCAGTCCCCGCCGCCACCCCCGCCCCCGCTGCTGCTCCCGCCGCCGCTGCTGCTCCCGCCGCCGCAGGAGGAGCCCCCACCGCAGGAGGAACCCCCGCCGCAGAAGAAGCCGCTGCTGCCGGAGCTGCTGCCGTGACGGGAACCGCCGCCCCACCCGCCGCTGTCCCGGTGCTTCCTCTTGGCGTCGGAGGAGCCGATCGAACTGACGGTGCCGATGCAGAACGCCAGCAGTGTGATGAAGCCAGCGACCGCGAAGAACGTCATGGTGTCCCCCCGAACAGTCCGGATCACGCGTGTGCCGTGCGCCGCGTGTGCCGAAACGATGCCCGTCAGGCGGAGCCGGGCCAACCACACTTGAGCAACTCCAGAGCTTGGGAAGCGGAGGGCCCGACTCAGCGCTCCACCGGGCGCTCCACCGGCCGCCCCGCCGACAGGTCCAGGCGCTCCCCCGGGAAGGACTCCCGGAGCACACGGTCATGGCTGACCAGCACGATCGCGCCCGGATAGTGCGACAGCGCCTCCTGGAACTCCTCGGTCAGCGCGGGCGCGAGGTGGTTCGTCGGCTCGTCCAGCACCAGCAGACCGGTGGGCCGGGACACCAGCCGGCCCAGCTCGATCCGCCGGAGCTGGCCCGCCGACAGCCCGGCCGCCGGGAGCGGCAGGTCCGCCGCCCGGAACAGGCCCATGGCCAGCAGCTCCTCCGCGTACTCCCGGGGGTCGCCGGGGCGGCCGGCCGCGTAGGCGGCCAGCAGGGTGGTCCCCGGAGCGGCGGGCAGCGGCACCGGATCCTGGGGCAGATAGCCGACCGGCGCCCGGACCAGGACCCGGCCCGCGTCGGCCCGCCGCACCCCCGCCAGCAGACGCAGCAGGGTCGTCTTGCCGGCCCCGTTGGGCCCCGACACCAGCAGCCGGCCGCCCGCCGGCACCCTGAGCGAAGGCACCCGCAGCCGATCCCCGACCACCGCGCCCGCCACCTCGACCACGTACGGGGCCGGAGCCTCGACCGCGTACGGGCCCGGCGCCCCGGCCGGGGCGGTGCGCGGTGGGTCCGCCGGGCAGGTGCGCGGCACCGCCGTGAACCGGAGCGGCTCCGCGGGGGCGGGCACCGGATGGGCCCGCAGGTGTTCCAGCCGGGCCCGGGCCGCCCGGACCCGGCCCGACAGCTTGGCCTCGGAGGACCGCCGGTGCTTCCCGAAGCCCTGCCGCGGATCGCTCCCGGTGCCCGCGAGACGGCCGCCCGCCGACTCCACCAGCGCCTCGGCGCGGGCCGTCTCCTCCCGCCACTCCCGGTGCTCCTGGGCCAGCCGGCGCCGTTCGGCCGCGCGGGCGGCCAGGTAGCCGTCCCAGCCGTCGCCGTAACGGCGTACGGACCGGGTGTCCGCGTCCACCTCCAACACCGTGGCGGCGAACTCCCGCAGGAACGCCCGGTCGTGGCTGACCACCAGCGCCGTGCCCCGGTGGTGGTCCAGCCGTCGGCGCAGCCAGTCGACGGCCGCGGCGTCGAGGTGGTTCGTGGGCTCGTCCAGGAGGAGCAGTTCGGCGCCCGCGCACAGCGTGCCGGCCAGGGCCAGCCGGGAGCGTTCGCCGCCCGACAGGGTGCCCAGGGGCCGCTCCCGGGCGATCCCGCCGATCCCGAGCCCGTCGAGGGCGGCGGCGACCCGGGCGTCCGCCTCGTACCCGCCGCGGTCGGCGAAGGCCTCGGCCAGCCGCCCGTAGCGGGTGAGCTCCTCCTCCGTCGCACCGCCGAGACCCTCCTCGGCCTCCCTCAGCGCGCGCTCCAGCGCGCGCAGTTCTGTGAGGTCGGCGTCGATGGCGTCCTGGACGGTGGCCGTGGGCGGAAGCCCGGAGGTCTGGGCGAGATGGGCGGTGCCGCCCGGCGCGTGGAGGGTGATCTCCCCCTCGTCGGGGGTGTCCAGACCGGCGAGCAGACGGACCAGGGTGGACTTGCCGGATCCGTTCTCCCCGACGACCGCGACCCGTTCGCCGGGCCGGACGGTGAACGAGACCCGGTCCAGGACGGGACGGACCCCGAAGGCCTTGGACAGCCCGCGGACCGCGAGCTGCGACCGGGACCGGGACCGGGACGATTGGGGTGACGGGTGCTGAGGGGCGCGCACGCGCATGGCTCTGACTTCCCTGACAGGAGGCGGCGGCCGGCCCGGACTGTGGGGCCGTGGGCCGCGAGGGGCACGGGACACGTCGTGGGAACGCGCGGCGTCACGGGAGGACCCGGACCCGGTGCGTCACCCGCTCCCGGCGATCAGAGGAAGAAATGGAAACTGCCCATACCCCCACCGTAACCCGCGTCCCCGCTCCCGGTCACCGGGTTTCCGGGCCCGCCGTCACCGCGTTCCACGGCACCGTCACGGACGGGTACCAGCCCCGGGAGGACCCGCGGAACGACGGCCGACCCGAGCACCCGCCCCGTCCGGCGCCGACTCACCCGTTCACTCCTTGGTGCCCGTGACGATGAGGAACGGCGGGTGGAGGGTCTCGGCCGGGGCCGGGCCCGGCAGCAGCGAGGAGTTGGCGAGCACGGGCTCCCGCACGGTCAGGTCGGTGAACCCCGCCCCGGCGAGCACGTCGACGTAGGTCTGGCGGGGCCAGTGGCGGACGAGGAGTTGAAGGGCCGGGCGGCCGTCCGGCTGGTCCAGCAGGATCCGGCGGTGGTCGCCCGGACGGTAGAGGCGGCCGGGTTCGCCGTTGCGGAATCCGGCGAAGCGGATGCCGGTGGTGATCGGGTTGGTGTCCAGTACGGCGTAGCGGGCGCCGGGCCGCAGGACCCGGTGGACCGCGGCCGCGATCCGGTGCAGCAGGGGCAGTTCGGGGACGTTCACGAAGAGGTGGCAGGACAGGGCCGCGTCCATCGAATCGGCTTCGAGGAAGGGGAGTTCGCCGAGGTCCTCGGCCCGCCGGTAGTCGATGCGGGGGTGCGGGCGGCGGCTGCGGGCGATCTCCAGCGCGGCGGCTGACGGCTCGGTCGCCACCACACGGGTCTCCTCGCAGAGTGCCACGATCCTGGCGGCGGCCTTGCCGGGACCGCAGCCGTGGTCGAGGACGCTGCGGACGGCCGGCGTGCCGATGCCCAGGGCCCGGAAGGCGGCGGGGTGGCCGAGCACCCGCTCCGAGATGTCGTCATGGGCCTCGTAGGCCTCATAAGCCTCGTATGCCTCGTACGCCTCGGGTGCGTTGAGGTCCTCGGCCGTGGTGTGGCGGGGGGCACTGGTCGTCATCGGGTGGCACCTTTCCGGCCGCGACGGGGGTGGGTTCCGTTGTTGTCACGCGCCGTCGCCGATGATCCACTTCCGGCGGCCGGGCCGCCGCCGCCCCGCACCGCCCCGCCGGATCGCCGAATCCCCCCGAAGGCCGCCATCCACACAGGTCAGGGCGGTGTGCGGGGCCTTCCGGCCGATCGGTCGACCTGCTCCGAACCGCCGACTCCCTCCGCAGATCGGGTGAACGCCGAAGCGGCCCCGACCTCCCTCTCAACGGTCCGTCAGACCCAGCAGATCGGCGGTGAACTCGGCGGTCAGCCGGTGCCAGCGGCCGGCGTCGCGGAGCATCGCGTGGGCGCCGCCGGACATCGGAACGCCCGTCGCGCGGGCCCCGGCCTGCCGCGCCCGCGCCAGGTACGCCCAGGTGGCCGCGGCACTGGTGACCCGGTCCCGTTCGTCGTGCAGCGCGATCACCGTACGGTCGCGGAGGTGCGCGACGGGCTCTCCCGGCGGGCACCAGGGGGCCAGGGCGACCACGCCCCGCACCTGGGGGTCGGCGGCGGCGCGGAGGGCGGCGCGGGCACCCATCGAATGCCCGACGAGGACGACGGGCACCCCGCCGGCGAGCTCCCGCAGCTCCGCTAGGGCCCGCCGGGCGTCCTCGACCGGATGGGCATGGTCGCCGTTCCAGCCGCGGTGGCGGTAGCGGACGTGCGCGACCAGGACCCCGTCGTCCTCGGTGTGCCGCAGGATGGCGCGGGCGAAGGGCCGCATCCGCAGGCCGGGCAGGTTCGCCCGGGTCGGGGGCCCGGTCGCCTCGGCCCGGCCCCCGTGCAGCAGCAGGACCGCGGCCGAGGCGGTGTGCGGCGGCCGGTGCCGGCGGACGGGATCGAGGGCGGGCGGGAGTCCGGTGATGCCGGTGCTGACGGTGTCGTCGTCCTGCGCGTCCACGCTCATCCGGAGCTCCTTCGGTGACCGCGGTGGATGGGTGAGGGGGAGGCCGGCGGCCCGGACCCCTCAGATGGGGGGCAGGGGCAGGACCAGCAGCGGATCGGTGGTCGGTCGGGAGGAGCCGCCGGCCGGCTCCAGGGTGAGGCCGACCCCGTTCGCCCCGGCGGTGTCGCCCGACAGGATGACCGTACCGTCCCCGCGGACGAGTCCGGCGGGCTGCATGGTCCCGTCGTGGTCCAGCCACAGCTGATAGGTGCGGCCCGGGCCCGCCGCGGGCATCCCGCTGGCGATGAACACCACCTTGCCCAACTGCTTGGAGGCAACCACCGTGGTCGTCGCCCCGTTCCCGGCCCGCCCGTGCACCGGACGGGCGTCCGGGGCCGCGAGCACGGCGCTCAGCTCGTCCAGCCGCTGCTCGCTCAGCGCGGCACGGCGTACCGCCTCCTGGCCCTCCTGGTGCTGCCATACGGCGACACCGCCCAGGGTCACGGCGGCGGCCAGACTGGCGGCGACGGCGAACCCCGCCGCCCGGCGACGCCCCGCCGACCGCCAGGACACCGGCGCACCGGCCACCGTGGCCAGCCGGGGAGGAAGCTGCCGGACCCCGTCCAGCCGGGCCATCACCTGCCCCTTCACGGCCGCGGGCGGCTGCAGCGCGGTGGCCCCGGCCAGTCGGGCGGCCGTGGCCTGGAACTCGGCGGTCTCCGCCCGGCAGGCCTCGCAGCCGGCCAGGTGCGCGGCGAACAGCTCGCGCTCCTGCCCGTCCAGGGCATTGAGGGCGTAGGCGGCGGCGAGGGCGTGCGGATCGTCGGCGTGCTGCTGCTTCATGCGGTCACCCCCATGCAGTCGCGCAGCCGGATCAGCCCGTCGCGCATACGGGTCTTCACGGTCGGGAGCGGGACGTGCAGGGCCGCGGCGACCTCGGGGTAGTTCAGGCCCCCGTAGTAGGCCAGGGTCACCGCCTGGCGCTGGAGCTCGGTCAGACCGCGCAGACAGCGGCGCACCTGCTCGCTCTCCAGCCGGGTCTCCACCTGCTCGGTGACCTCGTCGAAGGGCCGCTGGCCCTCGCGGGCCGCGGAGGCGTGCTCCCGGTCGGTGGCGGCCTGCGCGGAACGCACCCGGTCCACGGCCCGGCGGTGGGCGATGGTCGCGGCCCAGGTCCGGACGCTGCCGGCGGCCGACCGGTAGCGGGCCGCCTGCCGCCACAGGTCGATCATCACCTCCTGGGTCACCTCCTCGGACTGGGAACGGTCCCGGACCACCTTCAGGACGATCCCGTAGACCAGGGGCGCGAGGGCGTCGTAGAGCCCGGAGAAGGCCCGCTTGTCCCCGTGGGCGACCCGGTCCATCAGCGCCGCCAGGTCCTCTCCCGTCCCGGGCGCGGGAGCCCCGCCGAAGGGCACGGGGTGACTCATCGGCCGCCCTCCGGCCGGGCCGACGACCTGGAGCAGCGGTCGGCCGCGGCCGGCCGGGAGGGGGATGTCCATCGCATGGCTGTCCTTCGCTGTCACGGTGACCAGGCCCGCCGCCCCGGGCGGTGCCGGACACGATCCGGGGAGTGCGTCTACTGGGGGTTCGTAGCGGACGCACGTACGGATGGGCACGCCCATCACCCCCGTGTCCCCCGGTACCCCCCCCTTCGGTCCAACCACGCTGGCCCCTGGCCCCGTGCCCCGCCAGGGGCTGGGCCTGCGCCCCGGCCCTGCCGATGGGCCCGGCCAGTGGCGCTCGGGCTCGGCCGGCGTCTGGACTCGTGGCTGCCGCCGGCCCGCACGGGGTCGGGGTTCGGCCGAGGTGTTCGGACGCCGCCGTCGCTGTCGGGTGCTCTGGGGACCGGCTGGGCCCCGGATCTGGTGCCGCCCGACCCCCGGGCTCGGCGTCAACCGGTGGGTGGATGTCATCTGATCGGGTGACTGACCCATCCGGGCCGGGGCGAGCGCCGAATGACCCATGTGAGCATCCTCCGTGAGCGCCTCGACCGGGAGACCGCCGGCCTCGTGTCCGGACCGCCGTCCGGGCGCGGCGACGCCGGCGCGGCGGTGGCGTACGACGTGACGCCGTCGCGGCCGCGGTCGCGCGAGTTCGTGCTCCGGAGTTTCGGCGAGCGCGGTACGGCCGGGCTTCGGACCGGTGGTCCCACCGACACCGGTACCGCCGTGCTCGCCGCGCCTGTCTTCCAACTGTCCTGTTCTGCAACGCATTTGGCACCTGGTCGGCATGTCCAGGTCTTTATCGAGGAGAAGTTCCCGTCATGAGCAACGCCCTGAAGTTCCGCCGTACCGCCGTTGCCGTCGCCGCCGCGGCCGTTCTGCCCTTCGCCCTCGCCGCCTGCTCCTCGGACTCGGGCAGCTCCGAGGACACCGCCGCCTCCGCCTCCGCCGACCCCTCGGGTGGTTCCATGAACCAGGCGCCCACCGCGAGCAGTGACGCGGCCATGGGCGACGCCCCGTTCGGCCCGGCCTGTGCCGGCGTACCGAAGGACGGCGCGGGCTCCTTCGACGGCATGGCCAAGGACCCGGTCGCCACGGCCGCTTCCAACAACCCGGCGCTGTCCACCCTGGTCGCCGCGGTCAAGCAGGCCGGCCTCGTCGACACCCTGAACAACGCCAAGGACATCACGGTCTTCGCGCCGACCAACGACGCCTTCGCGAAGATCCCGAAGGCCGACCTCGACAAGGTCCTCGCCGACAAGGCCATGCTGACCAAGATCCTCACCTACCACGTGGTCGGCGAGCGGCTCACCCCCGCGCAGCTGGAGAAGGGCAACTTCGAGACCCTGGAGAAGGGCATGGTCACCACCTCCGGCTCCGGCGAGTCCTACAAGGTGAACGACTCGTCGAACGTGGTCTGCGGCAACGTCAAGACCGCCAACGCCAACGTGTACATCGTGGACACCGTCCTCATGCCGAAGTAGCCCCGTAGGCCATAGGTCATAGGCCATAGGCCGTACGAACGCCGCACCGCCCCCGCGCCCGCCGAAAGGCCCGCACGGGGGCGGCGCCCTGCCCGGCCAGCGGGCCCGCCGGTCACAGACACTCCCCGCCGCCCGTGACACCACTCGAACATCCTGACCGACAACCACGCCTGGCAGGCGGAGCCGGTGCACGGCTTCACCGGCAATCTGTCCGGCGACCCGGAGTGCGCGGCGGACGGTGTACGGGCGCAGGCCGAGGGGTCGACCTGCTGTCCACGCTCTGCACCGCCGAGGTTGGAGGCCGTACGCCGGGACCGTACGCTCATCGACCGGGCGTTCGCGGAGACCCTCCGCCACACCCCGCCCGTGCACATGATCATGCGTCAGGCCGCCACCGACGTCCCGCTCAGCGGGGAAACGGTCCCGGCCGGGGCCGTGGTCACCTCTCTGATCGGGGCGGCCAACCGGGACCCCGGGCGCCACGAGGACCCGGACCGGTTCGACCTCTTCCGCGAGGACCTGACGGCGGCCACCGCCTTCTCCGCCGCCGCCGACCACCAGGCGTTCGCCCTCGGCCGGCACTTCTGCGTCGGCGCGCTGCTGGCCAAGGCGGAGGTGGAGATCGCCACGAACCAGTTGCTCGACGCGATGCCGGACCTCCGGCCGTCGGCGCGAGCGGGGGCCGAGAACGGTGTTATCGTCCCCTGGCCTCGTCTTCACGGGCCGTGAACGAGGGGACCGTGCATGCGCGTGGTGGTGGCAGGACCGGGTGACAGCGGGCTGTTCGGCCGTACCCAGGCGCTCGGCCCGGAGGCGCTCCGGGCCGGACTGCTGGACCTGGCGGCCCAGCTGCTGGCCGCCGAAGGGCCGGCCGCGCTGACCATGCGGCGGATCGCGACAGCCGCCGGATGCTCGACCACCGTGCTGTACCGGCAGTTCGGGGCCAAGGACGGCATCGCCGAGGCCCTCTACCTGGAGGGCTTCGACCGGCTCCGACGCCGGCTGGAGGCGGTCCCCGCGGACGGCCCGCCGGCCGAGCGGCTCGCCGCGCTCGGCCGGGCGTACCGCGAGAACGCCCTGGCCGAACGCAACCTGTACCAGGTCATGTTCGCCCGCCTCATCCCCGGTTTCACCCCCACCGACCGGGCCCGCGAGGCCGCCGCCGCCGGCCTCGGCGCACTGCGGGAGGCCGTACGGGGCTGCGCCGACGCCGGAGCGTTCCGCGAGGGCGCCGACCCCGACGAGGTGACCGACGCCATCTGGGCGGCCGCCCACGGGGCGATCAGCCTGGAGCTCGGCGGCCACCTCGACGAGGCGACCGCGGAACACCGCTACCGGTCCGTCACCACGGCCGTGGTCGCGGCCTTCCTGCGCACCGGGTCATGAAGCGGGCGGACGGGGGCAAGGGCGCCAGGGGGAGAGCCTCCCCGGTACGGCCGGCGCGACGCACGTCCGCCGGCCGCCGCGAACAGGAAGGAAGACCTCCGTGACGCAGGCCGAGGAGTCGGTCGAGGTGGGCGTCCCCGTGCGCGCCGCCTACGAGCAGTGGACCCGGTTCGAGACGTTCCCGCACTTCATGGAGGGAGTGACCCGGATCGACCAGCGCACCGAGACGATGACCCACTGGGTGGCCGATGTCGACGGTGTGGAGCGGGAGTTCGAGGCGGAGATCACCGAGCAGATCCCCGACGAACGGATCGCCTGGACGGCGCTGGGCGGCGAGGTCGGGCATGCCGGCGCCGTCACCTTCCACCCCTTGGACGAGTCGAGGACCCGGGTGGCCCTCCGACTCGACACCGGGCAGACGGACCAGGAGTCCGGCTTCGCCCGACTCAGGATCGCCGCCGACCTGAACCGCTTCAAGGAGTACATGGAGAGCCGGGGCGGGGGCGGCGGTTCCGCCGGTGAGGACTGGCGCGAAGAGCTCTGAGAGCCCTGAGTGCTCTGAGAGCACTGACCGTATCGACCGAGACCGTTTCGGGGGTGGACCCCGAAACGGTCTCGGCGAAACGGTCTCGACCAGCTCGACTGGTGCTCGACCAACTCGACTAGTGGGTGCCGTGGTCCGGCAGCAGGGGAGTGATCCTGGCGGCGTGCAGGGTGAGCCGCTCGATGCGCGTCTCGTGGTTCGCCGCGGTCGTACTGGCACCGTGCAGGCCCGCCGGTCCGGCCTCGGCCAGCTCCCAGGTCGTGATCACTTCCCGGCCGGTGGCGTCCGTCTCCTCGATGGTCACGGGGAGCGGACGGTCGGGTTCCTCGGCGAGGGCCCAGGCGGCCGCCTTCGGCGTATCGGTCAGCACGCATCCGGTGAGGGTCACCGTGAGCTGCTGGCCGGGCAGGCCGCCGTCTCCCTGGGGCCCGAGCCCCTGGGCTTCCTCACAGGTGAAGCGTTCTCCTTCGACGGTGGCGCGGAACTGTGCGGGGCGGTTCATGGTGAAGTCGTCCATGGCACCCGCCTGCCCGCGCCCCGGCCCCCTATGCGGGACCGCTTCCCGCCTGATCGAGAGGCCGTACGCGGGTGATTGCGGGTGGGGGAACCGGGCAGACGCGCCCCCGACGGCGCCCGCCGTCGCCCGCTTCCGTCCCCCACCCGACCGCCGTCCCCGACCCCCGTCCCCGATCCCGTCCCGTCGAAGGAGAGGCCGTCGTGCCCAGTACCCCCGAGCCGGAGCTCCCCGCCCCCGTACCGGAGAATCCCCATGCGGTCACCCCGGACCTGCCGCCGCGCGGCCCGGCCGCTCCCGACATCACGGCCGGCCCGGCCGAGGAGGACCCGGCCGAGGAGGATCCGCCCCGGGCCGATGAGACCGATGCCGATACCGATACCGATACCGACGCCCGTGCCGCCGGTGATCAGGACGGCGGGACCGCCACTCCCGAGCCGCAGGAACCCACCGACTGAGTCCGTCGCGCGAGGTCAGCCGGCCCGGGCCGGGGTGCGGGCGACGGGGTGGAGGGCGGCGTACTCCAGGGGGGCCGAGGGGTCGATGGACACGTCGAGGCGGGCGGGCTCGGCGCCGGCCCGTACCAGGAGGTCGCCGACGGCGGCGATCATCGCCCCGTTGTCGGTGCACAGGGTCATCGCCGGTACCCGCAGTTCCACCCCGGCGGCCGCGCACCGCTCCTCGGCCAGCGCCCGGACCCGAGAGTTCGCGGCCACCCCGCCGACGACGACCAGGGTCCGTACCCCGTACTCGGCGCAGGCGGCCAGTGCCTTGCGGGTCAGCACGTCGGCGACGGCCTCCTGGAGGGAGGCGGCGCCGTCCGCCAAGGGGATCTCCTCGCCGTGGAGCCGGTGCTGCTCCGCCCAGCGGGCGGCGGCCGTCTTGAGCCCCGAGAAGGAGAACGCGTACGGGGCGTCCCCGGGGCGGGCGAGCGGCCGGGGGAAGGCCACGGCGCGGCGGTCGCCGCCCCGCGCCGCACGGTCGATCGCGGGGCCTCCCGGGTAGGGGAGCCCGAAGACCCGGGCCACCTTGTCGAAGCACTCCCCGGCGGCGTCGTCGACGGTGTCGCCGAGGTGGAGGATCGGATCGCGGACGAGATCGCGCACCAGCAGCAGCGAGGTGTGCCCGCCGGAGACGATCAGCACCACGCACGGGTCGGGCAGCGGCCCGTGCTCCAGGGTGTCGGCGGCCACGTGTCCGGCCAGGTGGTGCACCCCGTAGAGCGGTACTCCGGCGGCGTAGGCCAGGGTCTTGGCGCCGGCCAGACCGACCTGGAGCGCACCGGAGAGGCCGGGGCCGGTGGTGACCGCGACGGCATCGATGTCCGAGATCCGCAGACCCGCCCGGTCCAGGGCCTCGCGGACCACGGGGTCGAAGGAGTGCAGGTGGGCGCGGGCCGCGATCTCCGGCACGACGCCGCCGAACCGGGCGTGCTCGTCCATGCTCGACGCGACCACATGGGCGAGCAGCCGCCCGCCCGACACGATCCCGGCCCCGGTCTCGTCACACGAGGACTCGATGCCCAGCACCACGGGAGACCCCACCACGACCTCTTTCGCATACATCCAGCAGTTGCAAACTATGTGCAACAAGATACGGCTTCTTCCCGGGTTCCGGCGCCGGGCCCCTCCGTCGGCGTACCCTCCCGGAATGGAACGCGCTGAGGTCCTCAAGCGAGTCATCGGCATCCTCACGGAGGCACAGGAGATCCGCCGGGCGGCGGAGGCCGGGGAGGAGGACGACGGCCCCGATCTCGAATCGAGGGTGGTCACCCAGCTGTTGAACGAGATGCTGCCCTCGATCAGGGTCCCCGCCGACGCCACGCCCCAGGAAGTGGCGCATGTGGTCGCCACCGCGCTGGGACCCGCCCTGCAGACCATGGTGGCCGGCTTCAGCCTGGCCTTCACCAGCCTCGCCATGGAACACGACAGCGGACGCACCGGCACCAGCTCCGTCGAGGTCCTCCGGACCCTGGCCCTCCAGGTGGAGGCGGGCTACTTCGACGGATCCCCCTGAGCCCCCGGAAGCTGCGAACCCCGCGCGAGCCGTTCGGCCAGACGCCCGAGCTCCTCGGCGTCCAGGACCCGGCCGCCGAACCCCGGCAGCGGTACGTGCAGGGGCGCCGTCCACGCCTCGGGCACGGCCGCACGCCCGTACACCGCCCCGGCCAGTGCCCCGGTCACCGCCGCGACGGTATCGGTGTCCCCGCCCAGGTCCACGGCCGCCCGAACGGCCCCCGCGAACGTGCCGGTGGTCCGCAGCGCCCACACCGCCGAGCCGAGGCAGGGCCAGACGGCCCCGTTGAACTCGGTGGCCAGGTCCGGGTGCCAGTCGGCGGCCAGCATCCGGGCGTACCGTGCGCGATGAGCCGGGTGCACGGCCTCCAGCGTGCCCGGCAGGGCCGCCAGCGGGTCGTCCCCGTCGAGGGCCACCCGTACGAGCTCGTGCAGGACGGCGGTGCCCTCCCATGCGGCCCGGTCGCCGTGGGTGAGGGCCGCGATCCTCCGGGCGGCATCCATGGTCGCCGTCCGCCCGGCCGGGGCGAAGTACACCGCCGAGGTGGCCGCCCGCATCAGCGAACCGTTCCCCGCCGCCCGCGCGTTGACCTGGAAGTGCAGGGCGGCGGCCAGCTCCCAGCCCTCCCCGTTGGTGAGTACGTCCTCCGTCTGGAGTCCGATGTCCTTCGGGCCGGCCGCGGCCCACCGCTGGAACCTGGCGAAGATGTCGGCGAGTTCGAGCCCGCCGTGTTCCAGCAGGGACTCGCCGACCAGGACCGCCATCTGGGTGTCGTCGGTGGCCTCGCCGGGATCCCAGCCGCCACCGGCGCCCATCTCCACTCCCCGGGCGCTCAGTTGACCCGCGAGGCCGAACTCGTACGGGGCGCCGAGGGCGTCCCCGGCTGCGGAGCCGACCACCGCCCCGACGGCGCGATCGAGTCGGGTGGTCTGTCCGGTCCGTGGGGCCTTCACCGGGCCAGACTAGCCGGAGCGGACCCTCAGGGCCGGCGGGCGGGGGCCCTAGGGGTTGTCCTCCAGGCGGGGGGCGGAAGTCTCGGGGGTGGTCTCGTCGGTGCAGAGGATTCGCCGGCCGGGCTTGATCAACAGGATGGTGGCTGTCCCGATCGCCTTCCACCGGAAGAAGCAGGAGCCACCACCTTGAGCCAGTCCCGTAGCCGTATCCGTACCCGTATCCGTGCCCGTAGTGCCGTCGCCGTCGCCGTGCTCGCGGCCCTCGCGCTGGGGCCGCTCGCCCAGACGGCCATCGCGGCGCCCGGTATCGCCGCCCCGGCCGCCGTGCCAGCCGTGGCCGCCGTCTCCGTAGGGCCCGATACCGCCGCCCTGGAGCGTGCCCTGGTCGGGATCCCCGACGGGGACGTCTCGGCGGCCCTGGTCCGGGTCGGCGGCGACGGCAGGTGGCTCGGGCGGGCCGGGGTCCGGGACCTCAGGACCTCGGCGCCGGCCCTGGAGGACGCCCGGTTCCGGGCCGGTTCCACGACCAAGGTGGTCACCGCGTCCATCGTGCTCCAGCTGGTGGCGGAGGGCCGGGTGGCCCTCGACGCGCCGGTCACCCGCTATCTGCCCGGACTGCTGCCCGCTTCCTTCGTCGAGCCCCCGACCGTACGGCAGTTGCTCACCTACACCAGCGGCCTTCAGCCCGGCGCCGCCCTGGGGGCGACCACGGAGGAGATGTTCGCCCACCGGTACGAGACGCTCACGCCCCGGCAGGTGGTCGCCGCCTCGGTGGCGAAGGGGCCCGCCCGTGCGCCGGGCGAGCGGCAGGTGTACCAGAACATCGACTACACGGTCCTCGGCCTGCTGATCGAGAAGGTCACCGGGGACCGCTACGCGCACCAGGCGCAGCAGCGGATCTTCCGCCCCCTGGGAATGCGGCACACCGGGTTCCCGTCCGGCGGCGACCCGCGGATCCACGGACCGCACCACCGGGCCTACGCGGACATCGGCGGACGGACCGAGGACGTCACCGAGTGGAACATGTCGGACCGGTGGGCGGCCGGCGACATGATCAGCACCACCGCCGACATGGAGCGGCTGCTGGTCGGCCTGTTCCGGGGCCGGGTGGTCCCCGGCCCGCTGCTGGACCAGATGCTGACGGTGCCGGCCGTGGACGGGGCCCAGTACGGTATGGCGCTTCAGCGGTTCGTCCACCAGGGGACCGAGATCTGGGGCAAGACGGGCTCCCGGCCCGGCTACCACACCGTGATGGCGGCGACCCGGGATCTCTCCCGGACGGTGGTGTACTCGGTGAACGCCAAGAGTGCCCGTGAGGACGGGTTCCCGCTGGTCGCACGGTTCGCGCTGCCCGCCTTCAACCGGTAGCGGCCGGTAGTCGACCGCCCGGGCGGGTAGGAGCGCCAGGACGCCGTAGGGCGCGACAGGAGAGGAGTGCGTACGAGTATGGACGCGACGGGTGAGACGGGTGAGACGGGGGAGCGGAACGCCGGCGGGGGGCGGGCGGCCGGGAAGCGGCGGTGGCCCGAGTTGGTCGGGGTTCCCGCGGCGGTGGCGGTCGAGGCCATCCAGCGGGAGAACCCGCAGCTGAAGGCGGTCGTCGTCGCGGAGGACGCGATGGTGATCCTGAACTTCGACGAGCGCCGGGTCTGGGTCCGGGTGGACGAGGACGATGCCGTGGTCCAGGTCCCCACGGTCGGATGAGCACAGCCGAAGCCTGCTGGGACTCCGCCCCGCCCCCACCCGGCAGGAGGCGGGGCGGTGGGGCGGGGCGGGGCGGCGGCGGGACCGGACCTACCAGGGCGCGGGTGCCGGCGGGGGAACCACCGGCGGGCGGTCGTCGCAGGTGATGGTGTTGGGCAGTTCCCAGGCGGCGAGCCAGGGGCCGGTGGTGCCGCCCCCGTCGTTGCCGCCGAGGTCGTGGAGCGCGAACTCCGATCCGGTGGAGGGGAAGTTGAAGGATCCGCAGTTGTTGACGCCGACCGCCCCGACGTTGCGCGCGTCGACGTTCTCGAAGCTCGCGGAGCCGGCCGCCCGTGCGCTGACCACCGAGGTTCCGGTGCCGTCCACCCGGGTGTCCTTGAAGTGCACGTTCTCGATGCGGTACTTGTCCTTCACCGGCCAGTCCGTGACCAGCATGATCGCGTTGTAGGTGCTGTCCAGGAAGTGGCTGCCGGTGACCTGGATGTCGGCCGAGTCGATGCTGCGGTCCAGGGCGTAGAACCAGATGGCGCCCAGCCCGATGTTCCAGTTGAGTTCGTACGTACCGGACCGGACCGTGGTGTTGTCCGTGAACCGCAGGCTGCCGGTGAAGGGTTCGGCGCCGAACCGGGCGCCGACGTGCAGGGCGCTGCCCTCACGGACCGGGTCGGCGACCAGGTTGGCGGAGACGGTGGTGTCGGTGCCGCCGTATATGGCGATGCCGTTGGCCAGGGTGGGGCTCTGGACGGTGTTGTGGTCGATGGTGTTGCGGGCGTCGGCGGTCTTCTCCGACCAGAGGGCGAGGCCGTCGTCACCGGTGCCGCGGACGAAGTTGTCGCGGACCAGGGAGTCGGTGACCCCGGTGTGCAGGTTGAGGCCGTCGGCGATCTGGTCCGTGATGACGTTGCGGGTGACCTTGACGTTCCGCATCGGGCCGTCGAACCAGATGCCCACCTTGGTGTGGTGCAGGTACATGCGGTCCACGGTGGAGTCGCTCATGGCCCCGCCGATGGCGTTGACCTGGTCGGTGTCCACCCGCTCCCGGACGTCCCCCTCGATGGCGAACCGGGAGAGGTGGACGTTGCGGGAGCCGCCGTCCGCGGCCTCCTTGCCGTAGAAGCCGACCCCCTTGCCCCGCACGGTGGTGTACCAGCTGCCGGCTCCGGTGATCGTCACGTCGTCCACGACGATGTGCCGGTCCACCCGGTAGGTGCCGGGCGGCAGGTAGACCGGGATCCGGTGGGCGCGGGCGAAGGCGATGGCCCGGTCGATGGCGCCGGCCGCGTCCCGGCGGCCGGTCGGGTCGGCGCCGAACAGCAGGGCGTTGGCCGCGACCGGCTCCACGTGCGGGGCTCCGACCAGCTCCGAGTCCAGCAGGTCGATCACGGTCCAGGCGGCCGGTGAACCGGCCGGCACGGTGAGTCGGACCTTCTCCCCGGCCCGGTGCTTCCTGCCGAGCAGCAGACGCTGTTCGTCGTACATGTGGTGCGGCCGGAACGGCTTGGTGATCACCGGGGCCGGGGTGGTGGCGGCCGGTACACAGGCGCACTCGGTGATCCACCAGTCGGGGTGCAGCAGATCGGCCTGCGGATCGTTGGTGAACGGGTACTGGTTGTACAGCCAGGAGAACTGCGAGGTCAGCGTCATGGTCCGGCGCTCGCCCTGCCGGCCGCCCACCGTCACGTCGAGGGGGGCCGTGATCCCGCCCCCGCCCGGTGCGTCGGGGAGGCTGTACCGCACGGTGAGGGCGTCGGCCGCGGCCGGCAGCGTGAACTCCACGTACTGGCCGGGCGTCAGGCGCACCGCCCGCCGCCCGGAGGCCTCGGCGGGCAGCGTGTAGGCGGTGCGGTCCGGGCCGATCACGGTGCCGGAGGTGACGGCGTTCTCGGCCTCCTGCTCCAGGAACCCGACCCGGGCCCCGCGGCCCTCCACCAGCGCGGGGTCGAGGGCGGCACGGGTCACGACGGGCCCGGCGCCCGGCGCGGGCCCGGGCTGGGCGGAGGAGGGGGGTACCAGCCCGAGGAGTGCGGAAGCGGTGATCGCCGCCAGTACGGCGGCCGTTCTTCTAGGGGGCATGGCCGGGACAGTAGGGCTGCGCGCAGGAATCCGGCAAGACTCATGCGTCGAATATTCGTCCTGCTGTCAGATTTTTGCGGCCACTTGTTTCCCCTCGATCATCCGCAGTCGGGTGCGTACGCTGACCGGCCCGGGGTGGACGACATGCGGTTCCAGGTGTGCCGTCGGCCGCGGATCGCCACCGAGTAGGCGTACATGAGCTCCGGGTCGCACATGCCGGGGATGTAGGAGTCGCCGAAGTGGTGGGCGTCGAAGCCCGCCTCCTTCGCGTTCAGGGCGAGTTGCGGGACCACGTCGGCGTGCGAGCCCTCCTGGCTGGTGCCGATGGCCCCCATGACGATCGCGCCCGCCTCCTGGACGGCGGCGACCGCGGCGGCGGCCAGCTCCCGGGTCACCCCGGGCAGGGTGCCGGGCAGCGGGGCGACCACGCCGTCCGCCCCGGCGTCGACCAGGGCGGTGAGCCGGGCGGGGGTGAGCCGCTCGGGGCAGCCGGCGTGGTGCATCTTGCCCGACCACAGGGCCGCGTCGTCCCCCAGGCCCGCCCGCAGCTCCTCGGTGACCCGCGCCATCCCGTCGTACGTCCCGCCCGTGCCGGGGTTGGCCGTGATGCACAGCATGGCGGCCCCCATGTCGGTCAGCCGCCGGGCGTTCAGCGGGGTGGCGCGGCGGATCTCCGGTACGTCGCCGGGCTCCAGGTTCACACCCACCGGGCGGCCGATCAGCCGCGCCAGGTCGGTGAAGGAGGTGAAGGTGCCGAGACCGGGCATGACCAGGCGTTCCCCGTCCCAGGCCCGTTCGATGAGGTTGAGGATCACCAGGTCGGCGCCGAAGGCCGCCACCAGCTCGGCGTTGTGGATGCCGCGGCCGTCCGGGTGCGGGGACAGTGCCGCCCGCTCGGCGAACACCTCGGCCACCATGGTGCGGCCTTCGGCGGCGGCCACCGCACGGGTCAGCTCACGGCCGCGCAGGGCGGCGAGGGCGTCGCGGTCGAGGTCGAGGATGCGCTGCGTGGTCATGCCTTCGACCCTAGGTGCCCGGGAGGCCGCTCCCGGGCCGCCGTCGGGCCCCCGCCGGGGAGTCCTTGGTCCCGGCTTCGCCGGAACCGCCGGGCCCGGCGGTAACAGGCTAGGCGACCCCGACCCCGACCCCGACCCCGACCCCGCCCCGGGCGGACCGGCCGGGGCGGGGTCGGGGCCGCATCCGATCAGGTCAGGTCAGGGCGTTCGCCAGGAGGGCGGCCGTGCGGCGGATCAGGTTGTCGTCCCGGGTGGCCGACTCCTCCGGCATGGTGCTGAGGACGGACAGGACCAGGGGCGGGCGCCCGGGCGGCCAGGCGATGCCCGTGTTGTTGTTGGTCCCGTACGATCCGGCGCCGGTCTTGTCCGCGACCGCCCAGTCGCGCGGCAGGCCCGCGCGCAGCCGCCGGTCGCTGGTGGTGTTGGCGAGCAGCCATCGGGTGAGCCGCCGCCGGTCGCCGGGTTCCAGCGCGTCCCCCAGGACCAGGCGCGCGTACGTCAGTCCGATGGCGCGCGGGCTGGTGGTGTCGGTCAGCCGGCCGGGTTCGGCCGAGTTGAGCTCCGGTTCCCACCGGTCCAGGCGGGTCCGGCGGTCGCCGGCGGAACGGCAGAAGGCCGTGATCGCCGTGGGCCCGCCCAGCTCGCGGAGCAGCAGGTTCCCGGCCGTGTTGTCGCTCTGGGCGATGGCGGCGGAGCAGAGCTGGTCCACCGTCAGACCGCCGGCGATGTTCTCCGGGAGTCCGGTGATCGAGCCGCCGCCCGCCCGCTCCACGTCCTGGGCCGTGTAGTGGATCCGCCGGGCCAGGAAGCTCCCGTCGTGATCGAGGTCGCGCAGGACGGCCGCGGCCGCCACGGTCTTGAACAGCGAACATTGGGGGAAGGCCTCGTCGGCACGGTGGCGGATGGTGCGGCCGGTGCCCGTGTCGTACGCGTACACGCCCAGGCGCGCCCCGTACTCCGCCTCCAGTGCGGTCAGTTGCCCGCCGAGGCCGCCCCGGGGGCGGTCGGGGGCGGCGGCGCGGGCGGTGCCGGCCGGCAGTAACGAGGCCAGGGCGGCCCCGGTCCCCGCGGCCAGCACGGCCCGTCGGGAACCCGTCGGGGGTGTGGTCATGGTGTCTCCTCGGGTCGTACGGATCGTTGCACGGTCGGGGTCAGAGCCAGCCCTTGGCGCGGGCCGTGGCCACCGCCTCCGCGCGGTTGCGGGCCGCCAGCTTCTGGATCGCCGTCGACAGGTAGTTGCGGACCGTGCCGGGGGAGAGGTGCAGCGAGGCCGCCAGTTCCGCGTTGGTGGCCCCGAACTCGGCCGCCCGCAGGACCTCCCGCTCCCGGTCCGTCAGCGGGTTCGCCCCCTCGGCGAGGGCGGCCGCCGCGAGTGTCGGGTCGATGACCCGCTCGCCCGCCAGGACCTTGCGGACCGCCTCCGCCAGCTGGGCCGCCGGCGCGTCCTTCACCAGGAACGCCGAGGCGCCCGCCTCCATCGCGCCCCGCAGATAGCCGGGCCGGCCGAAGGTGG
Source organism: Streptomyces sp. NPDC033845 (assembly GCF_055576225.1). NCBI lineage: Bacteria > Bacillati > Actinomycetota > Actinomycetes > Kitasatosporales > Streptomycetaceae > Streptomyces > Streptomyces sp. NPDC033845. The sequence goes on from NZ_JBVIRI010000017.1 coordinate 99,702, forward strand.
TCAGGACGACCACGCGGACGGCCGGGAGCTCGGCCCGCAGCTCCGCCGCGGCCTCGATGCCCGTCAAACCGGGCATCTCGATGTCCAGCAGGGCCACGTCCACCTCGTGCGCCCGGGCCGCCGCCACCACCTCGTCGCCGCGCGCCACCTGCGCCCGTACCTCGATGTCCGGCTCCAGGCCGAGCAGCGCGGCCAGGGCTTCGCGGACCATGGACTGGTCCTCCGCCAGGAGGACCCGGATCGGGCGTGCGCTCATGAGGAAGATCCTAGGGGGACCCGGGCGACCAGCCGGAAGCCGGTCCGGCCCGGGGCCGGACCCGCCGACAGGCTCCCGCCGACCGCCTCCAGGCGTTCCGTCAGTCCGGTGAGCCCGTTGCCGCGCTCGGCCGGACCGCCCGCGCCGGGGCCGGTACCGATGCCCAGCTCCACACCCAGGTCCACACCCAGGTCCACCCCCATGGCGGCGGCGGTGCGGCCGCCGCCCCCGTCGTCCGTCACGGTCAGTTCCGCGTAGCGTCCCGCCAGTGTCTGCCGGTCGGTCAGGGTCACCGTGCACCGTTTGGCGCCGCTGTGCCGGACCACATTGGTGACGGCCTCGCGCAGACACCAGGCCAGGGCCGATTCGGCTTCCTCCGTGAGCCCCTCCGCAAGCCCCTCGAAGATCTCGTCGGAGGTGCCCGCCAGGTCGCCGACGATGCCCGCCGCCGCCAACGCCGTACGGGCGCCCGCGAGTTCGCCGGGCAGGGTGGGCCTGCGGTATCCGCTGACGGCCTCCCGCACGTCCACCAGCGCCTGCCGGCTGACCTGCTCGATGTCCGCCACCTGCCGGGCGGCGGCCTCCGGGTCGGCCGGCAGCATCCGTCCGGCCAGCTCGCTCTTCAGGGTGATCAGCGACAGCGAGTGCCCGAGCAGGTCGTGCAGGTCCCGGGCCATCCGCAGCCGCTCCTCGTTGGCCGCCAGCTGCGCCACCGTGGCCCGCGCCTCCCGCAGCTCCAACGTGGTCCGGATCATGGCCCGGATGCCGATCATCGCGAATCCGCCCATCAGCGCCGGGATCAGCAGCCCCGCCAGATACGCGGTCCCGCGCGGGACCGCGGCGGCCGTGACCGCCAGCAGGGCGGTGGTGCCGGGGACGGTCCAGCGGGAGATCCGCGGCGGCAGCGCGGCCCCCGAGGCGATCGCCACGTACACGAACAGCACCAGCCATTCGCGGCCCAGGCACAGTGACAGGACCGTCGCCTGCGCGGCCAGCACCGCCACCGAGAACAGCACCCGGCGCACCGCCGTCTGCTCGGCGGTCCGGAAGACCAGCAGCAGGTACCAGCCGACGAAGGCCAGCAGCCCCAGGCCGCCCAGGACCCGGGCCCCGGTGCTGTGCCCGCCGCTGACCAGGTCGGTGACGGGGGCACTCAGATAGAACAGCCAGACGCTGATCCACAGCCCCTTCACCACCTTCTGGCGGCGGTTCTCGGGCGTTCTGCCGACCCCGGGGAAGCCCCGGTCCCGGTCTTCCTGCGTCAGCGCCACGGGTTCACGCCTTCAGTGAGTCCTTGCGGTACAGCCAGGCGGCGGCACCGGTGAACAGTACGAAGTAACCGAGCAGCAGTGCCACGTCCTTGGCGTGCGGCGCGCCGCCCAGCTCGATCGCCTGGCCCAGACCCGCGTAGGCGTGGGTGGGCAGCCAGCCCGCCACGGTCTGCAACCACTGCGGGAAGTTGGCGGTGGGCATCCACAGGCCGCCGAGGATGGACAGACCGAAGTAGACGAGCATCGTCAGCGGACGCGCGGTGTCCCCGCTCGCCAGATAGCCGATGGCCACGCCCAGCGCCGCGAAGACCAGGCTGCCCGACCAGATCGCACCGGTGAGGGCGAACCACTGCCAGGCCTCGAAACGTACGTCCTTCACTCCCGCGGCCACCGCGAACACCACCAGGATGGCGGGCAGCGACAGCACCCCCGCGCTGGCGGTCTTGGCGAGGACGTAGCCGCGCCCCGGCAGCGCGGTCAGCCGCAGCTGGCGCACCCAGCCCTTCTCCCGCTCCTTGGCTATCCGCTCGCCGTTGCCCATCAGCACGGCGGTGAGGGCGCCGAACGAGGCCATCGCGACCATGTAGAAGGCGGGCATGGTCAGTTCGGTGCCCATCACCTTGGTGGTGCCGTCCAGGGTGCCGCCGAGCATCAGGAAGAGGGCGGCCGGATAGAGCACGGTGAAGAACAGGTACTTCTTGTTGCGCAGGGACCGGGTGATCTCCAGCCGCACGAGGGCCAGGGAGGAACGGTTCAGCATGCGGAGGCCTCCTGGGTGAGGGCGATGAAGGCCTGTTCCAGGCCGAGGCCCGCGACCTCCAGGTTGCGGGGGCGGACCCCGAGCGCGTACAGGGCGTGGACGGTCTCGTCCGCGTCGGCGGACCGCAAACGGACGGTGGTGCCGTGCCGCTCGAAGGCCGTGAGGTGGGGGAGGGCGCGCAGCGCCCGCTCCCCGAAGGCCAGGTGGTCGGAGTCCGCGTCGAGGTCGAAGGCGATCCTGCGGGCGCCGGCCCGGGCCTTGATCTCGGCGGCGGTGCCGTCCGCCAGCAGCCTGCCCTGGTTGAGGACCAGCACCCGGTCGGCGATGGCGTCCGCCTCCTCCAGGTAGTGGGTGGCGAACAGCACGGTGCGGCCCTGGGCGGCCTGCTCGCGCATGGTGGCCCAGAAGGCCTGGCGGGAGGTCACGTCCATGCCGGTGGTCGGCTCGTCGAGCACGATCAGATCGCAGTGGCCTGCGGTGGCGAGGGCGAAGCGGACCCGCTGCTCCTGGCCGCCGGAGAGCTTGTTGACCATGCGTCCGGCGATCCCGGCGATCCCGGCCCGGTCCAGCACCTCCTCCACCGGCCGGGGCCACGGGTGCAGGGCGCAGCCGAGCGCCACGAGTTCGCGTACGGTCACGTCCTCCATCAGGCCGCCGCTCTGTAGCATCGCGCCCACCCGGCCGCTCGTGACGGCCTCGCGCGGGCTGGTGCCGAACAGCCGGACGGAACCGCTGTCGGCGGGGCGCAGGCCCAGCAGGAGGTCGAGGGTGGAGGACTTCCCGGCGCCGTTGGGGCCGAGGAGCGCGACGGTCTCCCCCGGGTAGAGGGAGAGGGAGAGCCCGTCGACCGCCCGGACCGCCCCGTAGCTCTTGGTGACGTTCTCGAAGCTCACCACCGCGCCGGTGCCGGTGGTGCCGGTGGTGGGGGAGGGGTCGGTGTGGGTGTGGGTGCCGTTACCGGGGGCGGGCCGCGGGGCGTGTGCCGCGGTGGTCGTCTTCATGGCTCAAGGTTCCCCGTCACGGGGTCCCGGGCGGCAGTGTCGGCCGTCGTGGGTGCCGTATGACGGATGTCATGCCGGAGGCCTGACGGACGGTTGCGGACGGCCGCGGCCGGAGCGGCACTCACCGCCGCCGGCACCGGCCCGGCCGCCGCGGCGGACATCAGCGCCCAGGCGGCGTCGGCCGCCCAGGCGTCGCAGTCGACCCAGTCGACCCAGTCGAACCAGTCGGTCTCGTTCCCGCCGGGGACCCAGTTCAAGGGCCGCACCCACGTGCCCGGTGTGGGCGGGGAACTGCTGGTCACCTTCAGCGTGGCCAGGATGGACGCCCCGGCCACCAACGACGTCCCGGCCATCGACATCGCCGAGGCCCTCACCGAACTCGCGGAATCCCGCGGCTGGGCGCCCATCACCTTCTACGGGACGCCCGCCCCGGCGCCCCTCACCTGAGCCCGGCGGGACCCGCCCCTCGCCCGGCTTCGGTCAGCGGGGGGCGGACCGCTGCCGCCGGGCGGTGAGCTGCCCCTGCGCGTAGGCGTCGGTGTCCGGTGAGTAGGGGCCGCCGTGGTCGAGGAGGAGCTCGGTGATGCGCCGCCACTCCGCAACTTCCGCGCGGGTCCGCCCGTCCGCCGAGTCCAGGTCGCCCGCGGCCTCTTCGGCGGCCTCCAGCGCCTCGGAGGCCTCGTGGTGCGCCATGCCGGTGGCCCGCCGGCGTACCAGGTCGCGCGCGGCCCGCTCGCCGGGGAGCGGCTCGTGGGGCGCTTCGTCCTCCGGTGCGATTCCCTGACTCATGGGTGCTGCGCCCTCCGTCCGTGGTCCGGTCCGGGGCCGTTTCCGGCCGCCACTGCGCTGGTGCCCGCTGTCCGGGATCTCAGTACACGTGGCCGGCGTGCGCCAGCGCCTGCCTCAGCAGGACCCCGTGGCCGCCCGCCATCTCGCTCTGCACGGCGACGGAGGCCGCCTCCTGGGGGCTGAACCAGACCAGGTCCAGGGCGTCTTGGCGGGGACGGCAGTCGCCGGCCACCGGGACGATGTAGGCGAGGGACACCGCGTGCTGGCGCGGATCGTGGTACGAGGTGACCCCGGCGGTGGGGAAGTACTCGGCGACGGTGAACGGCTGCAGCGAGGCCGGGACCCTGGGCAGGGCCACCGGTCCGAGGTCCTTCTCCAGGTGGCGCAGCAGCGCGTCGCGCACCCGCTCGTGGTGCAGGACGCGGCCGGACACCAGGGTCCGGCTGACCGTTCCGTCCGGACCGATGCGCAGCAGCAGCCCGACGCTGGTGACTTCGCCGCTGTCGTCCACTCGTACGGGCACGGCCTCGACGTACAGGATCGGCATCCGGGCCCTGGCCATTTCCAGCTCATCGGTGCTCAGCCAGCCGGGCGTGGTTTCGGTCATGTCAGACATTGCTTGATCATACTTTCCGGGAGCCGCGATGCGTGCGCATCCGGGCATCGTAGGGGCAGCCCGCGCCCAACGCCCCGATGGAACACGCCGACCGCCCGCCCGGATCCGTCACCTCGCCTGCCGGAACGCGCCGTTGACCGGCCAGGTCGGGCCGGGTCAGGTCAGATCAGATCAGGGACTCCACCCGGCTGGTGCCGCTGCCCTCCCGTGACTCCCAGGTCCAGGTCTCCTCCAGGCGGACGCGGCCGTCGGGGAGTTCGACCACCAGGGAGACGCAGTGGCCGGAGGCCGTCGTCCCGTCGGTGCGGAGCTGGACGTAGCGGAAGTCGAGGGTGTCGTCCGCCCGGGTGCCGACCAGGTGCCCCCGGACCACGTCCCCGCCGGAGTACTCGGCCCAGACCTGCCCGTCCCGCTCGTGGTAGGTGAACCGGGTCTGCAGGCCGACCTGGCCCGCCGCCTGGTCGGCCACGGGGGCGAGGACGAGACCGTCGATCGAGCGTGCCATGGGGATACCTCCTGGAGCCCGGCGCCAGGACCCGGGACTGTGGCCGGTCGGCCCCGCGGGAACAGTGGGACCGGTGGGAACGGCGGGAACGGCGGGAACCGTCCGGGCCACCCTAGGAGGTCCCGGCGCACCGGGTCCGGGCGGCTCCCGTCCGGTGGGCCCGACCGTTCGGTCCGAGGGCTCGGCCCATCCGGCGGGTCCTCGGCCGCGAATCGTTCACGAAGGGGAAGTGCGGGAGGAGGTGGCCGGGATGGACGGGACGGCGGAGATGACCGACGAGGAGTTCGAGCTGCTCATCGCCGCGGCCCGGGCGGAGGCGCGGCGGATCACCTTCTCCGCACCGGACTCGGCGGACGACGCCGAGTACGCCTTCCACACCCAGCATGCGGAATTCGGAGCCGCGGCCCACTGAGGCCCCCGCCGGAATGTCCGGAACTACCTCTGTCATATGCCTATCGCGGGGCCGGGTGCCAGGTCTACGGTGACGCCACCGGACCATCCCGGGCCGGCGTTCCTCCCGGCTCCCCACGGGGGGAACGCCGTACTTCCCGCTGTTCGCGGTGGCGAACAATACTTGCGGTCGACGCATACCATGGTGCCCGTGACGCAAGACGACGAAGAGCTCGACAGCCTGGTGCGCAAACGGATCAGGGCCCTGCGGCTGGCCCAGGGCTGGTCCCTGGCCGATCTGGCGGCCCGCGCCCACATCAGCCAGTCCACCCTCAGCCGGATCGAGAACGGCGGACGCCGGCTGGCCCTGGACCAGCTGGTCGCCATCGGCAAGGCACTGGACACCTCATTGGACCAGCTGGTCGAGACCGCCTCCGGCGACATCGTCACCAATCCGGTGATCGACGCGGCCCACGGGCGGATGCGGTGGACGATGAAGGCGGAGCCCGGCATGAGCGTGGTCCGCCAGCGGCTCACCAACCCGCCGCCCGACAGCCCCTCGCGGATGCGCGCCCATCCGGGCCGCGAATGGCTCGTCGTCCTGTCCGGCACCGCCGTGCTGCTCCTGGGGAACCGGCGCGTCCGGGTGGAGACCAACCAGGCGGTGGAGTTCCCCACGATGCTCCCGCACGCCATCGGGGCCGAGGGCGGGCCCTGCGAGCTCCTCGGGATCTTCGACCGGGACGCCCGCCGCGGTCACCAGCGGGGAGAGGAGGAGGACTGACCCCCGGTATTGCGCCGCCGGCATCCCGGCGGACCATCTGTTTGCGCAGACAGGGAATCATGATGCCGGAACGGCACGGCCTGTCTAGCGTGGCCGACATGACCCACACCCCGCACGCCGCGCACACCCCTCACCCCTCGCACAGCCACGATCAGGCCGAGCTCCTCGACCTGGACGCGGAGGTGCTCGCCGAGCACACCCGGTCCATCACCGCATGGCTGCCCCTCGCCACGCCCCCGCGCCACATCGTGGACCTCGGATCCGGCACCGGAGCCGGCACCTTCGCCCTGCTGGAACGCTTCCCCGGGGCCCGGGTGACCGCCGTGGACAGCTCGGCCGCCCATCTGGACCGGCTCCGGGAGAAGGCCGAGGCCCTCGGTCTGGCCGACCGGGTCCACACCGTGTCCGCCGATCTCGACGCTGACTGGCCCGAGCCGGGCCCGTCCGGCGGATCCGCCCCGGGCCGCCCCGAGCTCGTCTGGGCCTCCGCCTCCCTGCACCACATGGCCGACCCCGACCGCACCCTGCGCCAGGTCCACGAGCTGCTCGCACCCGGCGGCCTCCTCGCCGTCGTCGAGCTGGCCGGCTTCCCGCGCTTCCTGCCCCCGACCGCCCCCGAGGAACGCCCGGGCCTGGAAGAGCGCGCCCACGCCGCGCTCGCGCACCACCACGCCGAACACCTGCCGCACCGCGGCGCCGACTGGGGGACCAAACTGACCGCCGCCGGCTTCACCGTGGAGGCCGAGCGCACGGTGACCGTGGACATCGACGGCTCGGGCGGTCCTGCCGGTACGGGCGACCCGGCCGGTACGGACGGCACGGCGGCGGTCGGCCGGTACGCGCTCAGCAGCTTGCGGCGACTGCGCGGCGGCGCCGCCGACACCCTGACCGCCGAGGACCTCCACGCCCTCGACGCACTGCTCGACACCGAGGGCCCGCGGAGCATCCTGCGCCGGAGCGACCTCGCGGTCCGCACCGAGCGGAGCGTCTGGGCCGCCCGCCGGGCCTGATCCGGCCGACGGCGTGGGTCCGGCGAGATCCGCAGGGGACGGCCTAGGGTCGGCGGGACCAGCCCGGCACGCCCCACGGCCGGCCCTTCCGGAACAGGCAGGTGAGTCGTGGCACGCAGCAGCAGGTCCGAATCCTCCGCACCCGAGCCCCCGGCCCGGACCGGGACCTATACCCGCACCCGCACCCGGCCCCGGCCCCGGCCCGGGGCCGCGCACCGGATCTCCCGCCGCCTCGGCGCCCTGGCCGGACTGCTGCTCCTCTGCGCGCTGCCCGCCGGCCCGGTGGGCGCGGCCCAGCCCGACGACGTACGCCCGCACACCGTCCCGCCGCTCTACGTCTCCGACTACGGCGACAACCGCGTGGTCACCCTGCCCGACGAAGAGGACGGCGGACAGCACACGCTCCCGCTGGACGGCCTGCTCCGTCCGACCGGCCTCGCCTGGGACCGGGCCGGCCGGCTGTACGTCTCCGACACCGGCAACAACCGGGTGCTGCGTTCCGCCGCCGACGGCAGCGGACAGACCACCGTCCCCACCGAGGGACTCTCCCGCCCCCTGGGGCTCGCCGTCGACGGGGCCGGCGACCTCTTCATCGCCGACAGCTTCAACGACCGGGTGGTCAAGGTGCCCGCCGACGGCGGCGGCCAGACCACCGTCCCCACCAGCGGTCTGCTGCACCCCTGGGGCCTCGCCCTGGAACCCGACGGCGACCTCTACGTCTCCGACTTCGTCAACGACCGGGTGGTGAAGGTGCCCGCGGACGGCGGCGGTCAGACGACCGTCCCCACCACCGGACTCTCCCAGCCCACCGGACTGGCCCTGGACGGGGCCGGCGACCTCTACGTCTCCGACAGCGGCAACAACCGGGTGGTGCGGATCTCCGCCGCCACCGGCACCCAGACCACCGTGCCCACCACCGGCCTGAGCAGCCCCCTCGGCCTCGCCCTCGACCGGCACGGCGACCTCTACGTGGCCGACGGCTTCAACGACCGCGTCCTGCGGATCCGTCTCGCCGACGGCACCCAGACCACCCTGCCCTCCACCGGCCTCAACACCCCCACCGGCCTCGCCTTCCCGCCGACCACCGCACGTCCCGGCGAGGCACGTTGAGCCATCCGTACCAGGCCGGAAGACTGGGGGGATGACTGCTCCTCCACGTGACCGGGGCCTCGGCCGCGGTGTCGCCCAGCTCATCCCCCAGGGGCCCGCGGACCCCGTCCAGCAGGCCGAGGCCGCCCTGCTGGGACTGGCCACGGTCCCCGTCCAGGCGGCCGTCCTCCAGGCCGCGCTCGTCCTGCTGGAGGCCACGGCCTGCCAGTCCGAGGACGGCCCGCTGCGCGCCGTCGCCGAACGCACCGCCGGACACCTCCGCTCCGCGCTCGCCCCGCAGCGCACCACCCCGTCCGCCCAGGGCCACGCGCCGATGCCGGCCGCCGTCTCCAGCGCCTGGTTCGCGGCCCCCCGGCAGCCGCTGGAGGAGTACGCGGCGGAGTACGGCCGCCCCGACTAGCGCGGGGCGGCGGCGGCCCGGCGCGTGCCAGGATGGCCGGTATGACCGGTCGCGCACTCAGCTTCGGAACGATCGCGGAAACCTACGAACGGTTCCGGCCGGGCTATCCCCCGGAACTCTTCGACCTGGTGGCCCGGTACGCGGGCGGTCCGCCGCGGACCGCCCTGGAGATCGGCGCCGGGACCGGCAAGGCGACCCGGCTGTTCGCCGGGCGCGGGGTCGAGGTCACCGCGACCGAACCGGACGCGGACATGCTCGCCGAGCTCCGCAAGCACGTGCCGGCGACCGTCCGCACCCGGCGGGCCGCCTTCGAGGACCTGCGGCCCGGCCGGACGTACGGGCTGGTCTACGCGGCGGCCGCGCTCCACTGGACGGCCCCGGACGGCCGCTGGCCGAAGGTGGCCGCACTGCTGGAGCCGGACGGGGTCTTCGCCTCCTTCGGCGGGCCGCTGCATCTGGCCGACCCGGCCGTGGCGGAGGCCGTCCGCGAGGCCCGGGCACCGTTCCTGGAGAGCGACGAGGTCCCCTCCCCGGACGGCACGTCCCCGGAGGAACCGATGCAGTGGCCGGGCACCGAACTCCTGCGCTCCGAGTGGTTCACCGACGTCCGCCAGACGCCGATCGAACGGCGGTTCACGCTCACCGCCGCCGACTACCTCGGCCAGCTCTCCACCGTCTCCGCCTATCTGACGCTGCCCGACCGGATCCGTGCGGAGGCCTTCGACCGGATCCGGACGGCCCTGCCGGAGACGGTCGAGATCAGCGCGGACCTCACCGTCCACCTCGCCCGCCGGTCCTCCGCCGCCCCCTGAGGAAGCTCGGGAGCCTGGGCTCCTTGCGGGCTCAGTTCCGGGGGATCACCTGGCCGTCCTCGTCCAGCGGCAGATGGATCCGGGTGGGCTCCTGGGTGTTCACGTCCGAGGGCCGCGGGCACTCCGGCCCGTCCGCCCCCCAGCGCAGCAGCCGCCGGGTGCGGGCCACCTGGTACACGACCCCCTCGAACTCCAGCCGGTCCACCCGGCCCACCCGCAGCCGGTCGGAAGCCGCCGCGTACGGGGCGAGCTCCGGATCCGGCGGGCCCTCCGCCGCCCCGCCCGCCTCCCGCCAGGACCGGGCGTCCGACTCGGGGCCCGCGTCCAGCGGGATCAGCCCGCGCATCCGGGGCCACGCCCAGGTCAGGGCGAAGTCCAGGGCCGCGCGGGCCGCGTGCGGGGTGGCCTGCGGACCGGTGACCGGCTCCCAGCCGGTCCCGGTCCGCTCCACCACGGTGAACGTCGGCGGCAGCAGCAGCACATCGGGATGGGTGTCCAGGGCCCGCAGCGCCTCGGCGCGCACATCGTCCGGGAACCGGTCGCCGGAGTACGCCAGATCGCGCATCGCCAGCCGCTCCCGGGCCTGTGCCGGGGTCAGGGGCGCGTCCGGATCGAGCAGCAGCCCGTCGTCGATGTCCGGCCCCTTCGAGGTCCGGGACCAGTCCGGGACCAGCGGTTCCGGGTCGGTCGGGCGCGGGCCCTCCATCCCGCCCGCGCCGACGCCCGCGTACTCCTCGCCGCGGACCACCCGGTAGTGGGTGCCGTCCACGTCCAGCCGGTCCACCCGCTCGGTCTCCAGCCGGGCGACCGCCGCCAGCAGGGCGCGCCGCTCGGAGCGGCTCACGGGCTGCTCCTTCGCACGGAACCACAGCAGCGAGTTCAGGGTGTCCCGGGCCTGCTGCGGACAGCCCGAGGTCACCGAGATCACCGTCAGCCACGGCTGCCCGTCTCCGGCACGCCGTGCCGCCACCCCGAACACCGGGCCGCGGACCACCAGTTCACCCGCCCGTGCCGCCGCGTCGACCGCGTCGGCCTCCACCGCGGCCTCCACCGGCTCCACCGGCACCCGTACGACGATCCGTCGCCTCCGGCCGCGTCCCGCATCTCCACGATCCATGACCCCATCCTGCCGACCGGGCCGCGAACCCGCCCCTGTTTCGCCCACCCGCGGCCTGCGGCGGGGGAGTTGAGGCCGATAACCGACGCCCGGACCGGGAACGCGGGAACGCGGCCGTGGCGCTCGGGAGCCGGGAGGGATCAGCGGATCACCTCGATGTCCGGCAGTCCGGGCTCCAGCCCGTCGGGGGTCAGGGCGAGGACCCGGCCGGCCTCCTGCCGAACCGCCCCCCACCCCGGGCCGGAGCGGAGGGCCTCCTCCGTCCACACCTCCGTGTCCCCGTCCTCGGCCATCCGGCAGAACAGCTCGTCGATCCGGGCCAGCCCGGCCAGCACCTCGTCCCCGAGGAATCCCTCGTCCGCGAGCTGCGGGGCCATGCGCGCGGCGTCGTCGAAGGTGAGCGCGATCTCGTCCACCGGGACCGCGTACCTCCCGGTCCAGTCCCACTGCTCGGCGGCGGGCGCGGCGAGCAGTGCGAGTGCCAGGACCAGTTGCCGGTGGAATCCGGGCCAGTTCGTCTCTTCCATGGCCGGATCATGTCAGGAGCCGGAGTCCGGCTCGGCGGAGGGTGGGGATCACCTCGCGGGTCTCGTCCGCCACGAGCGGGGTACGGCGCAGGCCGACGGGCTCCGGGGGCGCCTCGTCCGCGCAGACGGTGCCCGGGGCGGGCAGCGCCAGCGTGGCCAGGTAGTCGGTGGCCAGCGCGCTCGCACAGGCACTCCGGTTGTACGCCGTGTGCCCCTCGGCGGCGAAGGTCAGCAGCCGGCCGTTCTCCAGCGTGCCCGCGAGGGCCACCGCGTCCTCGTAGGGGGTGTCCGGGTCCTCGGTGGTCCCCAGGACCAGGATCGGGGCGGAGCCCGCCGCCCGGTAGGAGCCCTCGAAACGGCTCGGGCGCTCGGCCGGCCACGGGGCGCAGGCGGGGCCGTGGTTGTGGTCGTAGGCGGGCGGCCCGAGTCCGATCGGCGGTCCGAGCAGCGGGTTCGCGGCCGCCCCGGCGGCTACCGAGGCCGTCAGGAGGGACGGGTCGGCCGGGTAGGCGCGGTCGGCGCACTCCACGGCCGTGTTGGCGGTCAGGAAGTCGAAGGAGGCGGGGGAGGGCGGGGACAGCAGGAAGGAGCTCCGGCCCGTCCGGGCCGCCTCCAGGGCCTCGCCCAGGTAGGCCCAGGCCTCCTTGCCCGCGTTGATGGCGAACATCAGCCGGTAGGCGAGGGTGTAGCCGGTGGCCGGGCGCCCGCCGGGCCCGGTGAACGGTTCGGCGTCCAGGGACCGCTTGAGCCGGTCGAAGGCCTCCCGGGGCCGGCCCGCGCCGAACCCGCAGGCGGTGGTGTTCCGCGCGCACCAGTCGAAGAACCGGCCGACCGCCGCGTCCAGGGCCCGGAACTGCGCCGCGTCGTAGGAGTAGGGGCGGTCCGCGTAGCGGTACGGGTCGTAGGCCCCGTCCAGGACCATGGCGCGGACCCGCCGGGGGAACCGGGCGGCGTAGACGGTGCCGACGTAGCTGCCGAAGGAACGCCCGTAGAAGGACAGGGACTCCTCGCCGAGGGCCCGGCGCAGCAGGTCCAGGTCCCGGGCGTTGGAGTCGGTGCCGACGTACGGCAGGAGGCCGCCGGAACGCGCCCGGCAGGCCTCGGCGAACTCCCGGCCCTGCCGGACGGACACCCGCAGCGCGTCCGGCCCGGGGGTGCCGCGGGCGGTGTCGACGGCGGCCGTGTACGCGGCGTCGTCCCAGCACTCGACCCGACCGGTTCGCGCCACACCGCGCATGTCGTAGCCGACGAGGTCGAAGGCCTCGCGCAGTCTCGCGGGCAGCGCCCGGTGGCTGCCGCGGGCGAAGTCCACCCCGGAGTTCCCGGGGCCGCCGGGGTGCAGCACCAGGACACCGGTGCGGCGGGCCGGGTCGGCCGCGGGCCGCCGGGTGACGGCGAGGGAGAGCGCGGGTCCGGCGGGCCGCCGGTGGTCCAGCGGCACCAGCAGGGTCGCGCACTCGAACCCGTCCCGGGCGCCCGGGCAGGGGCTCCAGGACAGCTCGGGCCGGGCCCCGCCGACGGATGCCGCCCCCGCCGGACCGGGTACGGCGGCGAGGAGTGCGGCGAGCAGGACCGCCGCGAGGCCGGCCGCCCGGGCCCTCCGCGGCCTGCGGGCACCGGCGGAACGCGGCCGCCGGCCGGGCCGCGCGAGTGGCTGCGGACCGGTCTGCGGACAGGCCTGGGGGCAGGTCTGGGAGCGGGTCGGCATGGGGGCGTCCTCCGGCCGGTGGGTGCGGGAACCGCCGCCCACCCAAGCACCGGTTCCGGCCGCGGGCAGGACGAGGGGACTGGGCCCGCGCGGCCGCCCGGGTGATGATCGGGGGGTCGGAACGTGCCGTCCGGGGGGAGCCAGCGTGTGGGGGACGTGGATCGGATGCACCGTGCCGGCCGGCACCCGGGCCCGGTTCTCCGCCGGGCAGCGGGCCTGGGCGGCGATCTCCGACCAGCCCGGCCTGATCGGGCAGATCGGCGGCTGGGACCGGGCCACCGGGCGCGCCCATGTGCTGGGGCTGTGGAACGACGGGCCCGCCTACGAACGCTTCATGGCCGAACGCCATGACCGGGTGCTCGCCCAGACCGGCCAGGGGCACGGCCACACCGTCGTCGAGGCGGCCGCCGGCCAGGCCGTCCTGGAGCTGACCGGGGACGCCCCCGACCTGCCGGGAGCCCTCGAAGCCGCCACCCTGCTCAGAGCCGCCGACTGCCGGCTGCGGCCCGGCCGGGAGACCCACTTCATGGCCGTGCAGCGCGAACTGTGGGCGCCCGGCATGGCCTCGGCGGGCGGGATGCTGGCCGGCGCGGTGACCCGCCTCGGCGAGCTGCGCTGTCTGGTCACCACCCTGTGGTCCGGCCCCGAGGCCCATGAACGCTACGTCTCCGGGCACCTCCCGCGCCGCCTCGCCCGGGCGGGCCTGGAGGCGGACCTCTACCGCACCACCGGCCACCTCGTCCCCCTGGAACCGGACTGGCGGGTGCTGCCGGCCGCCACCGGGGCCCGGCCGGTCAACGGTCCCGGCGGGCGTTGAGCCGGGCGGCCCGCCGGGTCAGATGATCCCGCTCGGCCAGGTCGGGAGCCTTCAGGGCGGCCTCGGCGTACAGCCGGGCCGCCGTCCGCGCGTCACCGTCCCGCTCGTGCAGGTACGCGGCCACCGCGGTGTGGCGGGGCAGCGAGGCGTCCAGCTCCGCGAGGGCCGCGAGTCCCGCGCGCGGACCGTCCGCCTCGCCGACGGCCACCGCCCGGTTCAGCCGGACCACCGGGCTGTCCGTCAGCCGCACCAGCTCGTCGTACCACTCCACGATCTGCACCCAGTCCGTCTCCGCGGCCCGCGGCGCGTCCGCGTGCAGGGCCGCGATCGCGGCCTGCGCCTGGAACTCGCCCAGCCGGTCGCGGGCCAGGGCCGCCCCCAGGATCCCGATGCCCTCCGCGATCGCGGCCGTGTCCCACCGGCCGCGGTCCTGCTCGGCCAGCGGCACCAGGGAGCCGTCCGGCGCGGTCCGGGCCGCCCGCCGGGCATGGTGGAGCAGCATCAGCGCGAGCAGCCCCGCCACCTCCGGATGGTCGATCGAGGCCGCGAGCCGCCGGGTGAGCCGGATCGCCTCGGTGGCCAGGTCGACATCGCCGGAATAGCCCTCGTTGAAGACCAGGTAGAGGACGCGCAGCACGGTGGAGACATCACCGGGGCGGTCGAACCGCACCGCGGACACGGTGCGCTTGGCCCGGCTGATGCGCTGCGCCATGGTCGCCTCGGGCACCAGGTAGGCGCGGGCGATCTGGCGGGTGGTGAGCCCGCCGACGGCGCGCAGGGTCAGCGCGACCGCCGAGGACGGGCTCAGCGACGGGTGGGCGCACAGGAAGTACAGCCGGAGGGTGTCGTCCACCGCCGGGGCGGGCCCGGGAGCCGGCTCGCCGTCGAGACGGTCCTCCCGGCGGCGCCGGGCGGTGTCCGCCCGGGCCGCGTCCAGGAACCGGCGCCAGGCCACCGTCACCAGCCAGCCCCTGGGGTCCCTCGGGGGTTCCTCCGGCCAGACGCGGACCGCCTCCAGCAGGGCGTCCTGGACGGCGTCCTCGGCCGCCGCGAAATCCGCTCCGCGGCGGACGAGGATCCCCAGCACGCCCGGGGTGAGGCCCCTGAGCAGGGCCTCGTCCACCTCGGCGCTCATTCGGTGATGGTCGGCGGGGCGCTCAGGAAGGGGCGCAGCTCCAGCCACTCGTGGATGGGCTCGCCGCCCGCCCCGGGCGCGGCCGACAGCTCGCCGGCCAGTTCGAGGGCCCGCTCGTAGCTGTCCACGTCGATCACCATCCAGCCGGCGATGAGGTCCTTGGTCTCGGCGAACGGCCCGTCGGTGACCGGCGGCCGCCCCTCGCCGTCGTAGCGGACGAAGGTCCCCTCGGGGGCGAGGGCCTGCCCGTCCACGAACTCGCCGGTCCCTTCGAGCCGGGCCGCGAACTCGTGCATGTACCGCATGTGGGCCGAGATCTCCTCCGGGGTCCACTGGTCCATCGGGACGTCGTTGACCGCGGCCGGAGCACCCCGGTAGTGCTTGAGCAGCAGGTACTTGGCCATGATGGTCCTCCTCGGTGCGGATGCGGCCCGTTCCGGCCGCCTTCAACCCTGGGACGGAGCGGGCCCCGGGTTCTCGACATCCCCGCCGGAACTTTCCGGAAGATCTTCCGCGGCTCCCGGCGGGTGGGTGGCCGGCCAGTGGCGGGCGAGCTGCTCCCGGGTGGCGACCCGGGCGCCGCGGCGCCGCGCGATGTGCCGCAGGAACCCGTCCAGGGCCCGGATCCGGGCTGACGGCGACCCGGGCGCCGCCGGGCCAGGCGGCGTGCGGCGGCTCGGCTCCGTGGCCGACGAGATCACGCGGGTGCTCGGACACGGCGGCACCTTACCCGGGCACGGGTCCGCGGGCGGTGGGCGACGCGGCGGGGGAGGGGTCCGCTACGGCAGCAGCCCGGCCGTGATCTCGGCGGCCACCGCGCCGAGGTTCTCCTCGTCCAGGAGGTAGAAGTGCCCGCCGGGGAACAGGACGCGGCGCAGCGGGCCGTTCTGCTCCCAGTCGTCGAGTTCGGCCGGCGGGACCAGTTCGTCCTCCCGCCCGCCCAGTACGGTGGGCGGCACCGGCAGCACCCGGCCGGTGATCCGCTCGGTCAGCCGGTGACCGAGTGTCAGGTCGCAGCGCAGCAGGTCCAGCAGATGCTGCCGGATGTCCGGGTCGGAGAGGATGTCCCCGGGGGTTCCGTCGCCGAGCCGGACCACGTCGAGGAGCTCCCGCTCCGTCCAGTCCTCGGCGCGGACGGTCCGGGACTCCACACTGCCGTGGGCGCTGAGGACCAGCTTCCGGCAGCCGTCCGGCCGGGCGAGCGCGAGGGCCGCCGCGAACGCCGCCCCCATGCTGTGCCCGAAGTAGACGGTGGGCAGCGGCGGTTCGGCGTCGAGTTCGGCCAGGACCGCCGCCAGGGTGCCGTCGATGTCCTCGGCCGGCCCGCCCGGCGCCTCCCCGAACCGGCGCTCCCGGCCGGGCAGGGTCACGCCGAGCACCTCCGCGTCGGCGTGCACCCGGCGCATCAGCGGCAGCAGGGAGTTGGGCCCCGACCCGGAGTGGGCCAGGACCAGCACACGCGCCAGCGGGGTGGCGCGGGCGGGCCGGATCCGGGCGGTCCAGCGGGGCCCGGGCGCCGGGGCCGCGGGTATCGACGCTGCGGACGTCGAGCCGGTGGACATCGGGCCTGCGGGCGGAAGCGGTGCGGAGGACATGCTGCGGCTCCTGGTCGAGGGCGGACCCCGGGCGCGGGAAGGCCGTCCCGTACGAAGGTCACGCCACCGAAGGCTACGGCGCGAGCGGCGGCTGGATGTCCGTCCGGAGCCAGTACCGGCCGTTCTCCCGCCCCAGCAGGCACAGGTCGACGAGGTAGCGGCGGACGGTCACATGGTCGGTGCCCGCGCCCTCGCACCAGCGCTTGAGCTTCTCGTTGACGGCCCGTTCGTCGTAGCTGGTTCCGGTGCTGAACGAGCGGTGTGTCAGGTGCTGGAGGACGATCCGGCGCCGGCCCCACTGCGAGGGCAGCCGGCGCAGCCGGTCGTCCCGCACGAAGGTGCGCAGCAGCGACTCCACCTGATCGTCGGCGTACCCGTGCTGCTCGGGCTCCTCCGTGGGCCGGTCCTCGCGCACGATCTGGCTGAAGTCGCTCGCGTGCGCGGCGAGTTGCCCGTCCGTTCCGGAGACCAGCCCGCCGGAGCGCAGCCGGCGCAGCGCCAGGGCCGTCTCCTTCGCGGAGACCCCGGCCGCCTGGGCAGCGGCGGCCGCGGTGGACGCGCCGAGGACGACCGCGGAGAACACCCGCAGCCGGCTCGGCTCGGCGAGCAACGCCACAACGGTTTCCGGCTTCATCGGGGATCCCACTCTGCTCCACTCCTCATCTCGGCCCCTGATGTTCCGAGCGCCGACCGACACCCGTCAACCGGATATCGGTGCCCTGCCACGGTGTCCACCCCTGACCACCCCTCCGAAACAGTAGCCATGGCGATAGTAGCCATGTACTTTATCTTCCATGAGCAACGCTTCCCCGGGGCCCACGCCCGGCTTCCTGGTGTGGCGGCTCGCCAACAAGTGGCGGGTCGCCGTCGACCGCGCGGTGGCACCGCTGGGCCTCACCCACGCCCAGTACTCGCTGGTCGCCTCCCTGCACGGCATGCAGCGCGCCGGAGAGCGGCCCAGCCAGCGCCGACTCGCCGACCACACCGGTCTGGAGGCGCTCTACGTCTCCAAGCTCGCCCGCGCGCTGGAAGCGGCCGGCCTGATCGAACGCACCCGCGACCCCCGCGACCCCCGCGCCGTCCAGCTCGCGCTCACCGAGCGGGGCAGGACCGTCACCGGGCAGGCCGTCGAACGGGTCCAGGAGCTCCACGAACAGCTGCTGGACCCGCTCGGCGGCCCCGGCGCGCCCAGGACCCGGGAGTTCACCGAGGAACTGAAGGCCCTCCTCGACGCACCTCTCGCACCGTCCCCACCGCACGACCCGAGACCACAGGAGGCAACACCGTGACCACCGAAGCGATCCCCGCGCCCGCCGCCGACGCCCGGATGCTGGGCCTCGCCCACTACGCCGCCCGCGGTCTGCTGGAGCGCGTTCTGGCCCGCCACGGCCTCTCCTTCCCGCAGCAGGTGGCCCTGCGGGGCGCCGTCACCGCCCAGACCCCGCCGACCGCCGACACTCTCGCCGAACAGGTCAGGGCCTCCCTGAAAACCGATCCGGAAACCGTCCGCGCCACCCTCGGTGAACTGCTCGACCGCGAGCTCCTCACGGCCGACGGCCGGCACGTGCTCCCCACCGACACCGGCCGCGCGCTGCTCGCCGCGGTCGGCGCCGAGACCGCTCCGCTCGCCGCCCGCGTCTGGGGCGGAATCCCCGCCGAGGACCTGGCCGCCGCCGGCCGCGTACTGGCCCAGGTCGCCGAGCGCGCCGACGCCCTCCTCGCCGAACCGGCCGAGCTCGCCGAACCGGCCGAGCTCGCCGACTGAGCACGCCGGTATTCCAAAAGGTATGCACGGGGGTATACGCGGGGGTCGGTGCGCGTGCATACTCGGAGACATGGCAGACACCACCGTGAAGATCGACTCCGAGACCCGGGACCGCCTCGCCGCCCTCGCGGCCGCGCACGGCAAGAGCGTGCGCGCCTATCTGGCGGAGCTCGCGGTGGAGGAGGAGAACCAGCTGGCCCTGGGCCGCGCCACCGCCGCCTTCCGCGAAGCGGTCGCCGTCCCCGGAATCGCGGACGCCTTCGACCGCGAGTTCGGCGCCCCGCCCAAGAGCGCGCACCAGGCGGCCTGACCTTGGCCCTGCACATCGACATCCGCTGGCTCCTGGACCGCCAGGAGGAACTCCTCGGACGCGACCTCGGGGTCCTCGACTACTCGGGTCTGGTCGCCGCCATCGCCCGGCACCGCGTCAACACCCCCGCCCTGGCGGCCGGCTCCCCCGACGCGTACTGGCGGGCCGCCGCCCTGCTGGAACAGATCGTGCTGCTGCGCCCGCTGCCCGCCCGGAACGAGTTCTTCGGCTACGGCATCGCGGTCTCCTACATCCGCGCCTCCGGCCAGGACGTCCCCACCACCTTCGAACCCTGGCGCGCCCTCATCAACGACATCCGGGCCCTCCGGCTGAACGTCTACGACGTCGCCGACCGCCTCCGCGACATGCCCCACCCCGCCTGACGCGGGAGGATGGATACGGCGGCACCCGGCACCCGCCGCTCGTCGTGCCGCGGCGCCCGTCCCCGGTCATCCGTGGGCGGCGAGCGAGGCCACCAGCGCGTCGATCCCGCCGCGCCGGAAGGCTTCCCGGACGGCCGCCTGCCGGGTGTTCAGGAGGGAGGTCCCGTCCACCACGATGTCGATGAGCCGCACCGCGATCCGGTCCGCCGGGTCCGGCACATCGGCTCCGGCGGCGCCGGAGTCCGGCTTCAGGCGGTAGACGACCCGGCCCGCCCGGCCGGACAATCCCGCGACCGCCAGGGTGCGCGGCCCCTCCGGGATCACGTCACCCACCGAGACCGGCCCGATCCGGACGCACTCCTCGGCCACCAGCCCGGTCCAGCCGGCCGTGAACGCCCCGAGGTACCGCTCCCGCTCCGCCGGTCCGAGCGAACGGGAGATGGAGTGCCCCAGGGCGAAGGCCGCCGCGTACGTGATGTTCAGCCGGGGCGCCAGCACCCCCGCGCGAGCGGCCGGTTCCGCCTCCAGGACCTGGGAGACCAGAGTGGACACGAAACCCGCTGCACCGGAAGTCATGATCGACAACCTAGCGCCCGGCTCACCCGTCGACATCGCCGACCGGACCGTACTGGTCCGGGGCCGGGAACTCGACCTCGCGGCGGGACGCCCGGACGTGGCCAACGCCCTCGTCCACCGGACCGGCGACACCCTGGTCATCGTCGACACGGGGGTGACCGAGGAGTTCCGCACGGCCCTGCGGACGGCCGCCGACCGGGTGGCGCCCTGGTCCCGGGCCCTGCTGCTGACCACCCACGGCCATCTCGACCATGTGGCCAACAACGATCTGGCCGACGAGCTGGGCGTGCCCGTCGAGCACTACGTCCCCGCCCCCGACCTCGACCAGATGCGCGACCCGCTCGCCTACTGGACCCGGGCCTTGACCCGGATCGCCTGGTCGGCCCCGGAGTCCGGGCCGCCCGCCGAGGTCGCCCGGAAGGTGGTGGGGCTGTTCCGGCCGATGCGCCCCTTCGGCGCGACGACCAGGACGTACGAGACGAGGCCGCCGGAACGGATCCGGCTCGGCTCGCTCCGGTTCAGCGGCTGGACCTTCGCCGACGGGGCCGTCCGGGTACTGCGCAGCCAGGGCCACTGCGCCGGACACGTGATCGTG
The DNA here is from genome assembly GCF_055576225.1 of Streptomyces sp. NPDC033845. Lineage (NCBI taxonomy): Bacteria > Bacillati > Actinomycetota > Actinomycetes > Kitasatosporales > Streptomycetaceae > Streptomyces > Streptomyces sp. NPDC033845. Next base: position 119,934 of record NZ_JBVIRI010000017.1, read on the forward strand.
TACCTGCGCGACTGCGCGGTGCTGCACCTCTCGGACGAGGGCAACGGCCCCTGCGGGGCGATGGCCGACGCCGACCAGCTCAAGATCCAGACCGTGCTCGGTGCCGTCGCCCGCCTCTTCGAGGAGGGCACCGCGGAGCTCCTCACCGACGGCCACACCTTCGCCGTCCGCCGGGCCGCGGAAGCGGTGCCCTATCTGGACGGGCTGCTGGAACAGGCCGCCGCCCTCCAGACGCTGGCCCTGCGCCTCACCGCCGAAACGGCGGAAGACGGCAGGATCCGCCCGGAGGCCTTCACCGCCCGGATCGCCCAGGCCCTCACCGAACTCGGGGTGACCGGAGCCAACCCGAACCCGCTGTTCACCGCCATGATGGCGGCCAACCAGCTCCGGGAACTGGGCCTCCACCCGGACCCCGACGCCCCCACCGCCCCCTGGCACCTGCCCAGCCCGCCGGGCCCGGGCTAGACCGGCTTGCGCCAGACGGAGATGTGCTTCGGCGAGTCCTGGGTGAACGGGGTTCCGTCCCAGTCCGCGACCCGGCGCTCCCGTTCGAGTCCGGCCAGCCGTGCCATCAGGTCGAGCTCGGCCGGCCAGGCGTAGCGGTGCCGGGAGGCGGCGCGGCGGTAGCCGCCGGTCTCGTCCTCACGGGTGAAGTGGTGCGAGACGAGGACCTGTTCGACGAGGTCGAAGGTGTCGAAGCCCAGATGCCGCTCGGAGACGTCGAACGGCACCGCGACCTGGCCCGGCGGCAGGAACCGCAGCGGTGGCACGCCCAGCTCGATGACGAACCGGCCGCCCGGCTCCAGATGGCGTGCGGCGTTCCGGAAGCACTCCACCTGCTCGTCCTGGGTGAGCAGGTTCGTGATCGTGTTGTACACCAGGTAGACCAGGCTGAACCCGCCGGGGACGACGGTGGTGGCCATGTCCCCGACGGTCACCGGGAGGGTGTCCTCGTCGACCTTGCGCCGCAGCACCGCAGTCATGTGCTCGGACAGTTCGATGCCCACCACCGGCACGCCGAGCTCCCGGAGCGGGACCCCCACCCGCCCGGTGCCGATGGCGAACTCCAGGGCCCTGCCGTCCCCGGCGAGTTCGGTGAGGAAGGCGAGGGTCGGTCCGAGGGCGTCGGCGGAGGACATCGCGGCCTCCTCGGCGTCGTAGCGGTCGGCGGTCGCGCGGGTCCACAGTTCACTGCTGGTCACGGGCGGCCACTCTGCCGGGCGCCGAGGGGCGCTGTCGAACCGTTTACGCCAGGGGTTCGATGACCACGATCGGGATCTCGCGGTCCGTCTTCGACTGGTACTCGTCGTAGGCGGGCCAGTGCTTGACCATCAGCGGCCAGTACGCGGCGCGCTCCGCGGGGGTGGCCGTCCGGGCCCGGCCCTGGACGATCTCCGGGCCGACCTGGATCCGGACCTCGGGGTTCTCCGTCAGGTTCCGGTACCAGAGCGGATGGGCCGGGTCCCCGCCCTTGGAGGCCACCAGGAGATAGCGGCCCTCGTCCTCCCCGTAGATGAGCGGGGTCCGCACCGGGTCGCCGGAGACCCGGCCCACGGTGGTGAGCAGCAGGGTCTGGGTGCCGTTCCAGAACTGGCCCTCGGTGCCGCCGGATCCCACGTACAGCTTGACGTGGTCCAGTTGCCAGCTGCCTGGCCGGGGGTCCTTCGGGTGGTCCCAGTCGATGTCGGTGGTCATGTGCCTCACCCTGCCTTGAGTTGAAAGGTCAACGATCCTCGGTCAACGTCCCAACGAATCCCAACGTCCGAAGGCACGGCCTGTGTTCCGCGCGACGGGGACCGGACCGGGGGCTGTACGGGCACCTGGGACCCGGCCTGGATCTTCATGCTTTCCCACCATGCGGATGCCTGCCGGTATTCGTGGAGACTGCCCGCCAGAGGTCGCGGTGCGCCCCTGGGGCGGGTTCCCGGGCGCCGGAGCGGCCGTCCGTCAACGGGGAGGACAGTGCGGTGAGCGCACAGCAGTACGACGAGATCGGTGAGGCGTACGAGGGCTTCAAGGCCCTGACGCTGGAGCAGTACGTGGTGGTCCCCAGCTTCCTGGCGCTGGTCGGCGAGGTCCGGGGCAAGTCGGTACTGGACCTGGCCTCCGGCACCGGATTCTACAGCCGGGAGTTCAGGCGGCGCGGGGCCACCGAGGTGCTCGGCATCGACATCTCCGGCGAAATGATCGCCGTTTCGCGGCAGTTGGAGCAGGCCGCCCCGCTGGGCATCCGCTACGAGGTCGGCGACGCGGCCGAACTCCGCCCGATGGAGCAGCCCTTCGACATCGGCCTGGCGGTCCAGCTGCTGAACTACGCGGAGGACTACGCCACCACGGAACGGATGTGCCGCAACGTGCACCGGAACCTGAAGCCGGGCGCCGAGTTCTTCCTGCTCAACCAGTCGCCCGACTACCGGTTCGACGGGCCGACCCCGGAGCGGTACGGCTTCCGCACCGAACTCACCGGCGAGGAGGTGGAGATCGGGCCCAAGGTCCGCACCACCGCCCTGCTGGAGCAGCCGGTGTCCTTCGTGGCGAACCTGCCGCGCCGCGAGGTCTACGACAAGAGCCTGCGGGCGGCCGGGTTCAGCGAGCTGACCTGGGTGCCGCTGACCGTGTCGGAGGCCGGGCTGCGCGAGTTCGGCGAGGAGTTCTGGGCGGACTTCCACGCCAACCCGCCGCTGGAGATGCTGCGCTGCCGGGCCTGACGGCCGGTCCGCGGTAGACCGCTGCCGCCCCGGGCCCGGGGCGGCAGCGGTACCGATCAGGCGTCCCGAGCCGAGCGGCGCATCCGCACCGCGACCAGGAGTCCGGCGCCGCCGACGAGCGCGACACCGGCGCCGCCCGCGATCAGCGCGGTGTCGTCGCCCGCGCCGGTGGAGGCCAGGGGCCCGCCGCTGCCGCCCTGCGGGCTCGTCCGGGTGTTCCCCGCGTCGGACCCGGATCCCGCGTCGGACCCGGAGCCGGAGCCCGAGCCGCCGTCGCCGTCCGCACCGGAGTCCTTGCCGGTGCCGGTGCCGGTGCCGTCGCCGGTGCCCTGGCCGGAGTCCCCGTCCTCGCCCTTGTCCTGGCCCTCGTTCCGGTCCTTCTCCCGGTCCTTGTCCTGCTGCGCCTGCGCGTCCTTGGCCCGGGCCTCGTGCTGACCCGTCTCCAGGAAGCGGGTCCGGTCGGCGGGGGTGCCCGCCAGCGCGGCACGGCCGGCCTTGACCAGCTCGGGGCCGCCGCCGTTGATGATCCTGGCGATGGCGATCCGGTTGTCCTGGTCGCGCAGCTGGTGCTGGGTGACCTCCAGGAAGTGGCGGAGTTCGGCCGGGGTCGGGGATCCGTTGAGCAGCTTCCGGATGGCTTCGCTCAGGTTCTCCCCGTCCCAGGACCCGTCGATCCGGGCCAGCTCGACCCGGTCGTCCTCGGCCTGGGCGAGGTACCGGCCCTCCTTGAGGAAGGCGATGCGGTCGGCCGGGGTGCCCTTGAGCGCCTCGACGGCGGCTTCGCGGACCGTGGGGCCGCCGGTGTTGGTCAGCCGGGCGATCGCGACGCGGTTGTCCCCGTCGCGCAGCTGGTGCTGGGTGACCTCGTAGAAGTGGCGCAGCTGGTCCAGGGTGGCCTTGTCGTCGCGCATGATCGCCTTGATGCCGTCCAGGAGCCCCCGCCCGGCATCGGCCGCCAGCCGGCTGATCGCGACGCGGTAGTCCTCGCGCCGGATCGCGTACTGCCTGACCTCGATGAAGGTGCGCATGGCCGCGGGCCCGTCGGCGATGGCCTTGCGGCCCGCCTCCTTCATGTCCTCGCTGGCCATCGGGTCGGCGATGATCGCGAGGATGGTCTGACGGTCCTGCTCGGCCTGGTCCGCCGTCTGGTCGGGCGCGGTCGGGACCGGGGGAGTGGGGGCGGCTGAGGGGTCCGTGCCGGCGGCGAACGCCGGGGATGCGATCAGTACTGCCGGGGCGAGTGCGGCGGTGGCGACCGCGGCGGCGATTCGGGACAGCTTCACGGACAGGACCTCACTGGATACGTTCTTCACGCCCACCAGACCCGCCACCGAACCCGATGGTTGTATGTGCCCTTCATCCGGTTCGGGCCGTGCCGGGGCGCTCACCCTGGGTGAGTTCGGGGGGTGGTGGGGGTGAGGCGTCCCATAGGAGCCAGATCACATACGGGGTGGGGTAGTAGGCCGGGTGGC